>NZ_JAWRIS010000018.1:0-146902 GCF_040307845.1 Proteiniphilum sp. | reverse complement strand
GCGGTTGTTCAACGGCTATATCGAAAAGATAATATCCCGTTTTTCAAACCGACTTTCTATTTTTATCGACTTCTTCGGAATGAAAAAATCATCCCGAAGAGAACGAATACTAATTTTTACTACTTTTTAAAGGGGACTCATTATTGATTCTGTTACCAATGCATGTTGACAAAATCCATTTAGATTATTACCCCTCGTTATTATATGCCCTTACTAAGCGGTCTGTCTTTCTTTGCCGCCTTTCCGTTCTGCCATAAGATGGATCAAAGCTGTCTTCAGTTGGAACGACAAGCATTTTAGGTGTAACATGCATTCGTTTGATTATAAGAGTAATAGAGTGCGCCACATTTCATATTCAAATACAATTCTTGATAAGAGAAATTAGTACAACCCAAACTAATTCACCTTAACGGGACACTAGTGAACAGAATTCATTTTTTGATTTTGCGTACTAGTAAATATAATACAAACAAAAAAAATCCACCAGCTAAGGCTGATCTTGATTGTATCCAAAGTGCATCAAGTGTTATTATTCCCATTCTATTATAATATAACATACAATTTATTGAGATCCAAATTACTATTCCAAGCGTAATTCCTAGTAGTACTTTCTTCATAATTATTTATTACCAACAGTAGGTAATAAATTACCTACTGTTGAATTTTTAGTATTATATTTTATGCGTCATCTCCCAAGCTGCTTTATTATATGGATCATTGTGATATGCAAATAACCATCCCAACCATCTTAAAAAACCTCCAGTACCTTCACTCACGGAACCACCATTCGTGTTTAACATTTCCTTGATGGTTATTTCTTCGAATTCTAGAATTTCTTTTTTCATATTGTCTTCTTTTTAATAACTGTTATAACCTGCTTCTATTTCTGCCCATGCACTTTTAGGGTTCATTACTACGTCCATAACAACATATGTTACTAAAGTTGCAATCACCCAACCAATTATTCCCCCATTCACTTCTTCCAACTCCTGAGCATTCAGCTCCATAAATTCTAAATTCTTCATACAAAATTACATTTAAATTGTTAATAATAAAGTTGTTCTTGTAATTTATTTGCGCGCCTCTAAATTACGGAAGTAAAATTAGCGGGGTAGAGTGAAATAAAATTGCACTTTGGGAAAAATATCATGCCTGCATAGATATTTTCTACTTCCTCTTCTGATAATTCTTTCAAAGAATAGGAAATATCGAGGTATTTATCCCCATTATAATAATACGTTTCTCTCATTTTACTGTAACGGATATCCAACCCTAAAATGCGCATTTCTTCTAAAATATTAAAAAGTTGCCTTTTACTGAGTTGCAACTTACAAGCAAAATACTCCGGGTTTCCGGTTCGTTCCTTACTGATAAGATGATGGATATACTTCATCCGGTCAATTTGTTGGAAAAGTGTCATAATATACCTCCTGTAATAATCTAGTCTTCTATTCGATCAACGATTATAGTAATAATCATACACTGCCAGTTTATATGCCAGTTCATACTTTGCCTGAACTGCCTGTGATTGGCTATTCGCAAGCTTTTGTTTTGCCTGGAGATGTTCATAAACCGATATCTTTCCGGCACTGAACTTCTCGGTCGCAAAACGAAAAGCCTCACTATGGGCTGCAACCGACTGGTTTGCCGTAACCACTTTCTGTTGTGAATTTATCAGGTCTGCCTTTATTTTCAGTGCTTCCGAATGCAACGTGTTCTCTATTTCCTTTATCTTGAAGGATTGGTTCCCCATCTCCGCCTTCACTATGCGTAAATTGCTTCTGGTGACAAATTTGTCGAATAAAGGAACCCGCAAGGCTATATAAATGTACGACTGTCGGTTATTTTTCAACTGCCGTGAAAATGGGGAATTCTGCATATCCGATTGATTATAGTAACTGCTTCCAATACTCCCTCCCAAGGATACTATCGGGAAATACCCTGACCGGGTTTTGCGGTATGCCCATCCCATCCCTTCCAAAAGGAACTGCGCGGAACGTAATTGCGGAAAACGGTCTGTATGAATTTCATTACCGGCAGATAGTGCAATACGGTTATCCGGCACGGAAGGGATAGCCACGTCAAATGTTTCCACACTCTCCGTCATATTCATCCACTGGGCTAATTCAATCAATGCCCTGTCCAGATTTCCCTTTGCCTCCACTATGGTCAATTCATCCTCCGCATACTGGGCTTCCATATCCAGTAACAATCCCTTGGGAGCCATTCCGGCTTCAACCCTGCTCTTGCTCTGTTGAAGCTGGTCTCCAGTAAGTTTTTTCTGTTCAAGCGCGATCTTATACACCTCCTTATAGATTGCCGCCCGGTAGAACAGATTGGTGATATTAAGCGCCAATTCATCTTTTTGGGCAGCCATATCCTCTTCCGATACGCGGACCTCCATTTTATTCTCACGGATGGCATTCCGGGTCTGGAAGCCGTCGAACAGCGGTAGTTCCACATTCAGTTCCATTACCGTGGTATAGGAATTTATGTCCTCATAAACATTTTCGCGGTTTAGCGAACGCCCGAAATTAAATCGCTGGGAAGCATTCATTTCCACACCCGGCAAACGATTGTTCCTTATGGCGCCCTGTCTGACCAGCAGTTGATCTTTCTCTCCCTGCATTTGCATAAGAGTAAGATTATTCTCCAGACCATATTGCACACATTGCTCCAGTGTCCATTTCTCCTGTGCATTCAACGTCATGCACCCTGTAACAACAATGAGAAACAAAATATGTAGCCTTTCCCTGTTCATCGGATAACGTTAAATTGTTCATTCCACAATTTGGCATAGACACCTCTATTTTGTAACAGGCTATCATGAGAACCCTGTTCGGCAAGCCTGCCCTCTTCCAATACCACGATATTGTCGGCATCGCGCACCGTGCTCAACCGGTGGGCAATCACAATGATGGTTTTTCCTTTCGCGGCCAGGTCATTCAATGTCTCTTTTACATATTTCTCGGAGATGGAGTCAAGCGAGGAGGTGGCTTCGTCAAAGATCAGCACCTCCGGGTCTTTATACAGGGCACGGGCAATGGCAATGCGTTGTTTTTCGCCGCCCGAAAGGGAAGCCCCGTGCTCGCCGATATAGGTGGCAAATCCGTTCGGTAAACTTCTGATAAAATCACCCAAGCCCAGTTGCTCCGTAATTTCTGAAACCCGCTTCACGTCCGGCTGGAAATCTCCCAAAGCGATATTTTCGAGGATAGTTCCCGCGAACAGTTCAATTTGCTGCGGCACCGTACCCACAAGTTCACGCAGGCTTTCATTGGTGATTTGCTTTATGTCGTATTTCCCGATCCGGATACTTCCGCCCTGAATCGGATAGATATGCTGTAACAGCGAGATGAGCGTGGTTTTTCCCGAACCGCTTTCTCCCACAATGGCAGTTGTCTTTCCTTTCGGAATCACCAGCGACAGGTCGGTAAACACCTGCTTTCTCGATCCATACCGGAACGACACATGATCCAATGTGATATCACCGATACTGCTCCGCCAAAGATTTTGTTTGTGTTCTCCCGCTTGCTCCTCACGTTCCAGGTCCATGATCTGGAACAGGCGGTCTGCCGCAATCACGGCATCCTGCACGGTCTGGTTCGCCGTGATAAGCGATCCTACAGGGCCAATCACATAACCCACCAGCGAATAAAACAGCATCAACGTTCCCGGGGTAATCTGTTGTTTAATAACAAGCGTGCTACCCACCCAAAGTACCGCTACGGTTATACCCGAAGAGACAAACTGGATACCGCCCTGTGCAATAATAGCCCCGTAAATACTGCGGAATGTATTCCGCAACAAGCGTACGAAACGGTTTTCGGTTTTCACGTTGGCAAAATCTTCCACGCCGAACCGTTTGATGGTATTGATGGAGTTGATGGATTCTACCAGCTGGCTTTCAAGCTCGGCATTCGATTCCATTATCCGGCGCTGGTATTTTCTGTTTAAGCGGTTAAAACCAACATAGATAATAAGGAACAATGGCGCCGAAGCAAGGGTGATCAACGCCAGTTGCCATGAGTAAACGAACATCACGCAAAGAGAGAAGAAAAGGATCATCACGTTCACGACAAGGTCGATGGAGACATTGTTGATAAAATTCCTGATCTTGACGGCATCGCCCACACGCGAAATAATTTCTCCCACGCGCATCGTGTCGAAAAACTGCTGTGGAAGTGTAAGAAGATGTTTATAATACCCTAAAATCAGCACCGCGTCGATATGCTGCCCGGTACGCAGTGCCAGTATGCTTTTCATGGAGCCGATAAATGTCCGTAACAAAATGATCAAAATCATAATGATTCCCATCAGGTGCAGCAAATTGTAGTTCTTATCTATCAGCACATAGTCGGTGATCTTGCCCACATATACCGATGTGGACAAACCCAATATGCTGAATATGATGGCGCCAAACAATGCTTGGAACATCAATGCCTTATGAGGCAACAAAAGTCCCAAGAAACGGCGCATCACGCTCTGGGTCTGTTTCCCTCCCTGAAACGATTCATCCTTTTTTATAAGTAACAGGATGCCCGACCACTCCTTTTCAAACTCTTCACGGGTCAGTTTATGCATCTTGCCATCCGCCGGGTCCATCACATGGATATGCTTAGGATCCGCCTTGTAGATCACCACAAAATGGTGCAGGGCGTTTTTCACCACGATATGGGCAATGGCAGGATATACACCGTGCTGTATCAGCGTATCGTAATCACCCCTTACCCCCCGCGCTTCCAGACCGAGACGCTTGCTTACTTCAATCAGGCCGAGCAGGTTCGTACCTTTCTGATCGGTAAAGGCATACTGCCGGATTTTCGCGATGGGATACCGTAAACCATGGTAGGCACATATAGATGCCAGGCAAGCAGGGCCGCAATCGGTAATGTCGTGTTGTTTTATTTTGGTTCCTCGTTTCATTTATGGAGAGATTGAAGAAAATTGATCAGGAATTGTACTGTGTGGGATTGATCCAGTGGTCTATCTTCTGGTAGAGCAAGTCGAACAGGCTACGGCGTGTGAGTATAAAATGGGCATACACGGTCATCCCTTTTTTAAGCTGTCCTTTGCGTCCGTTTTTCAACGTAAGATAATCACGGCCCAGTTCACATTTCACTTTGTAATAACTGGTTTGTGCGTTGCTATCATAATAAAAATCGCTCGATATCTCACGTACCGTTCCACTAATTGTACCCCATTCGTTGTAGTTAAATGATTCTACCTGCACGTTCACCGGCATGCCTTCATGCAGGTACCCGATATTCCGGGGAGAGACATATACCTCGGCATAGAGGGTCGAATCGGGGCTCACCACACCCAATGTCTGGCCGGCCGAGATGCTGTTACCTTTATATATGCCGGAGAATTGTTCAAGCGTCCCGCTTACGGGACTGGTGACGTAATGCATTTCGTGCTCTTTCTGCAGTTGATCCAACGAACTCTGTAATTCCGCACGGTTCATAGTAAGGCTGTTTTTGTCGGTCTGCCACACGCTCAACTGGTTATTGACGAGGGATGAATATTCATTTTCAGCTTTTCGAAGGGCAAACATATACTGTTCGTATTCATCAGGTGAGATAACTTCTTTATCGAACAGTTGCTTGTTCCGTGCATGTTCATTCCGGGCTTTCTCCTGCAATGTTTCCAATTCATTCTTTCGTTTCATGTAATACACGTTTTCCTGCATACGCACGCCCGAAGCAAAATGTTGCGGGGCATTCCCCTGTGCCAGTTGTCCCAAATCGGCCAGTTGCCGGTTTAAATCGCCCATTTTTTGCTGAAGGAGCAATTTACGCGCCAACAGGTTATCAGCACGCAAGCGTAAAATAGTATCTCCTTGCTGTAAACGGCTGCCTTCGCGTACATACACGCTGTCCACCCATTCCGAAACGGAGGCTTTTACTTCGGTTCGTTCATTCACAGGCCGCACCATACCTGCATTTTGCACAGTCACATCCACATATATCAACGGGAGTAATACAAGACAGACAATTATTGCCAGCAATACCGTTATATATATGGTCTGCGATTTTGTGGTATGCTTGTAGATATATGACTCCAGGCAATCCTGCATCAAGTTTTGTGGTAATGTTTTCATTTGGCTAATAAAGTGGTTATTAAATCTTCTCCCAAATAGCAAATATCCCCCACTTAATAGGCCATACTTCCCCAATCTACAAAAACTATAGCGCACCAAATTCCAATCTCCTGAATGAATTTAACTCTGAGATTGCCCATTGAAAGAAGATTACTGAAAATGTATTTATATCGTGCTTATGCACTGTAACCATTTTCAGAAAGAAATTAAGTATTAAATTAATTTATCATTATCATTGGTCGTAAAGAATCTTTTTCTCCTCTCGATTCTACCTCTATTTTCCCTATATATCTTGATATTGAGTAGAATCATCCACACGACAAAAGCCGATATTAAAAATAATGCATTCTCAATTATGACATCTTTTCCCTTAAAAAAAAACATCACAGCGAATATTAGAATGATAATTGTCGCAAGATAATAAAAATAATCTATTATTTTACTCCGCATTTTATTCATAAGTCATTTATTTTTAAAATTTTCAGCAGTCATATTCAGATCCCATATTCCCCAACTCTCCTGATGCATATTCAGCTCCAGCTACCGGATCAACTGTTGATATCGCTATGGCTTTCAAAGCTATGCCTGTGAGTTTTGCATATCTTTTCACACAACTCTTAAAAGAGCGGGTCTGAGAATCAATATCCATATCCGAAGAAAGGAGCAATAATAACATTGTTTTCTCCAAATGTGTCAACTGTACTTCATCATAAATTTGACTCGAAAAAACATTTTCTTCAGTTAAAGATATGTTTTTTAATTTATTATAGAAATCACTAAATTCAGAAGAACATACAAGTTCAACAACTTTAGTCATTTCATCGGGATTCTCTTCTAAAAAATCAGACAGTTGCTCTTCTATTATTCCATTCTCTAAGAGATAATTATTAAAAACATCTATTTTATTTGCAAAACTTCTTGTTGTTAATAATTGATTATCATCTTTCTCATTTAAATAAGTGATTATCTGTTGAAGAGATCCTGCATCTCTATCAGCTATAAACTGTTTAAAATTTTTATACAATTCAATTGAATTATCAGATATCACAGGCATTTCGACCTGCTCTTCATATACGTCAGACTCAAAGGTTGAATCTAATTTTTCATTACACGCCGAAAACACTATTACAGCTATACCCACGAAGATAATTAAATAATTTATTCTTTTCATTGTTTTTTGTTTTAATAATTGTTTCTGATTCTAAATTTTTCATTTTTAAATTTCCAACAATAGAAATTACCAGTATATTAAATCCTTTGGATCTATCGGCTTTGGTTCACTCGGAGGATTCAATACATCATCCCACCATCCTTCAGGTGGTGCATAACCACCCAATGTACTCATCACTTCTTCGTTAGTTAAAGCCAACATCCTTTTCATTGTTACCTTTTTGTTCATTGTTCAAAATTTTAATTGGTTATTATCTACTCACCGTGAGTGGATTTTTAATTTACTACTGCTTTAGCCTTTATATTACCATGCTCATCAATATAATAAGTGATTGTAACTCCTCCTCCATAAATATTTTCTAATTCATTTTTCTCAAGTACATAAAAAGATGTGTTTTCTGATTGTTTCATTTCTTTCATTTCTTTCATTTTTTAAATGTTATAATAATTTGTTTCACTACTACACCTCAAAATTACAAAGCGTGATTTGCACAGCAGGTTAACAATATCTTATATAACTTAGGTTAATAACGTTAAGCATGCTATAACACTGATCTTGAAAGAAAAAACTATACCACGTTAATATTACAAACCTCTATTCTTTTTAAATAATTCATTATCACTTTAGGTTTCGAAGTGAAATGAGTATATTTTTTTAAATTTCTTGCCTAACATTAATAAAAAAATAATATCTTTGTTCGACAACAGTTTTCCGATAGCTATGAAATCTGTAAAATATATACGGGTGCTTACTTATGGTGCAATAGCTGTGGTCCTGCTATTACAAGGGTTATGGATGGCAAATGCATACCAGTTAACGCAAAAGCAATTACATGCTCAAATTAGCGATATATTCAACACTTCTGTTAATAAAGAACTAATTATCAGAGCAAATGCGAATTTTATAGCAAACGAAGAGCTTGGTACTGTAGAACAAGATTACGAAACAGGATCTTTTGGAACTCCCCAGCTTTTATTGCAGGACCTTTTTGCAAGAAAAAATCATTTTATTTCACTCCATATACTTGATACTATTTTCCATACAGAAATTGCCAAGCAAAAACTTCACGGTAAATTTATTATCAACCGCCTCAATCCTAAGACGGGAGAAGTGCTGGAAAGTACCCATCCAAAAGGAGAGGGGAAATTACAGGGAGCCATGGCTTCGGAGATCATCCCCATACGGATGGATGGAAGTGAAGGAGTGCAGGTATTGCTTGTATCTCCCTACCGCGCCATCTTCAGGCAGATGCTGTTCGCCCTCATCCTTTCATTGCTGTTGATTCTTTTCGTCGGTTATACACTTTTCTTCGTGATGCGCTCCTTTACTAACGAACGGCACCTGCGGCAAGTACAAACCGACTTTTCGAACGCCCTCATACACAATATGGCCTCGCCGTTGCAAACCATCTACCAGATGAACGCCTTGATGAAGGATGACAAAGTGGTCGCGGACACGGAAAAACGAAATAAATACATCGACCTTGCACAACTGCAGATCGTAAACCTGCAAGCCCTCACAGACCGTATCCTTGCGGTGGCACGGGCTGAACAATCGCCTCTCTCTCCGACTATTAAACCAACCGATGTGGTACAAATTATCCGGCAATTGGTGGAAAAGTTCACTATGCAGGCTAAAAAAGAGGTACGGTTCTCTACCTGTTTCCAACCTGACAATATCCTTTTCAACGCAGATGAAACAATGCTCCATAACGCGGTCAGCAATCTGATAGACAATGCCGTCAAGTATTCGGGAGAAACGGTTGAAATTGAAATTGACTGCCGGCTAAAGGAAAACGGCCTGCATATCGGGGTAAAAGACAATGGTTATGGTATCTCCTCTGCCAACCTGCAGACCATCTTCAATAAATTTGAACGTGGGGAAGCTGTGAAAAGAAAAGAAGCGACCGGCTTCGGGCTGGGACTCAGCTATGTGAAGAGTGTGGCGGAGGCGCATCACGGAACAGTGAATCTATACAGCAAAAAGGGAGAGGGCACGCTCTTCGAGTTATTTCTCCCGTTCGAGGAGATACAATTCAACAAACCCATAGATGACCAATGATGATAAAACTGCTGCTGGTAGAAGATGACGAGGCATGTGCTTATGCTGTGCAGGGAGGATTGGAACTGCTCGACCTGTACGAGGTGCGATGGGCTGCTAACGGAAAGGAGGCCCTACCCCTCTATGAGTGGTTTCGTCCTGATGTCATTGTTTCCGATGTACAGATGCCGGAGATGAATGGTTTTGCACTGGCACGTGCTGTCCGTGAAAAAGACAAAAAGGTGATTATCCTGCTCGCTACCGGCCTCACTTCGCCCAAAGACCTGCGTGAGGGCTATCATGCGGGTATCGACGAGTATGTAAAGAAACCCTATATTGCAGAAGAGCTTCACTATCGCATTCAGTCCATCATGAAACGCACACAAAAAGAGAGTGAAACAGTATTACAATCTGATGGTGAGAACAGTGGCATAACCGGGAACAACCGGCACATACACATAGGCCGATACGTTTTTGACCCGGAAAATGAAACGCTGTCGTTCAATAACAGGATAACGCAGAGACTCACATCCCGTGAAGCGCAACTGCTCCTGCTCTTTCATGAAAACCGTAACCGGCTGGTACCTCGTCCGGAAATCCTGGAACGGTTCTGGCCGGACAATGATCCGGTATTCGCCTCACGCAGCCTCGATGTGTTCATATCCAAACTGCGTAAATACCTCTCGGAAGACAAGTCCGTTAAAATCGTGAATGAACGGGCGAAAGGGCTGAAACTGGAAAAAGAGTGACAAGCACTGTATCGCCCGCCACTCTTAGCTCTTAGTTCTTAGTTCTTTACCGGGGAGTCATGGAGACCTCTATACGGTTGTCCTGTCCAAACAGTTGTTCGGCAAATTGCCGTAGTGTGTCGCTCGACAAGTCGTTCACCTGTTTCACCCAATCCGTTTCCAGATCAATTCCATGCACATAGTACTGCCATGTATTGCGCAACGCGTATTCGTTCTTTTTCAGGTCGTCGGCATGTTGTTTTAACATATACTCTTTCACTTTCTGTACCATTCCGGCATCGGGGCCTTTTTGCCGGATACCGGCCGTGATATTGTCCATCGCCTCCACCAATCCGTCGCGACGAGCGGGATCGGTATCGAACTGGAACTGCAAAGTAAATCCTTCCCTGGGCAATTTCTCGGCTTCCTGATGTACCCGTACGCCATAAGTTCCACCCTCCTCTTCACGGATCTTCTCGGTAAATTCCATCCGGAAAAGCTGTCCGAGCGCATCCAATTTGATGATATTCTCCGGGGTATACGCCATCTCCCCCGTATAGATGATAGCCGTAGACGCTTTGGGCGTCTCCATCGGCAGGGAGAAATGATTGCGGCAGGCACCTTGTCTGGTGGCTATCTCCCTGGGTGGTTGACTTCCGGAAGTGGTGCCGGGCAGGGAGGCGATATATTGCTCTACCAACGGCTTTAACTCTTCGGGAGAGATATTTCCCACAAAAGTGAAGGTAAAGTTACCCGTATTCTCGAACCGTGATCGGTACAGGTCGAGCAATGTCCCGTAATCCGCCGTTTCAATCTCCTGCAGGGTAGGCAATGAAAAGCGGGGATTGCGCATGTATATGGTATTCATCAGCGAATCGGCAAACACGAAATCGGGATTATTGAGCAACGTGGGCAATATGCCTTTTAGCCTTCCGGCGAGGGATTGCCACGCCTCATCATCATTCCTCACATCAGTGAAGTTCAGCCAAAGAAGTTGCATCATCGTCTCCAGATCTTTTACACTGCTCTTTCCGTTGACCTGTTCGTTGAACGTATCTGCCTTGAAGCTCACTTCCGCATTCTTGCCGGCAAGGTTCCGTTTCAGGGCAGTGGCGCTGAAATTGCCCAGACCTCCAACCGAAGCGGCATCGTCCATCAACTTGATCTCGGCGATATATTGGTCATCCAGCACCGACGTGCCACCCGTGGCAAACCCATGCAGCAGTATCTCGTCCTGCTTGAAACCGGTCGGCTTCACTATCACTTTTGCCCCGTTGGACAAAGTCCATACAGTCGTGCCTTTACCGGCATCCGCTTCCTCTTTTATCACGCTGCCTTTCGCGGGCAGGGTTGCCATCAACGGTTCGGCCACCGTGTCGTCCTCATAGGCGGCGAGCACTTCGTGATCGACCTGCCCGATAATGCCACGGATCGTATCCTCCGAGGGATAGGTATCTTTCTCCTTCTCACTTCCCATCAGCACTACCACCCGGTTTTTTTCGGTAAGCAGTTGTTGCATGGTTTGGTTCACCGCTTCCAATGGGATATGCGGTACCAACTGGTTCATCATGTTATAACGGTCTTCGATAGAGGGGATCGGCTCGTTTTTCAGGAAGTGTGCTACATATTGCTGCACATAGAAGTTATTCAACTGTTTGCCTCGCTCGTTATACAGTTTTTCAAGGCCGCTCAAGTAGTTGGCTTTGGCGCGCTCATATTCACCTGCGGTAAACCCGAAATCACTCGCCCTTTTTACTTCACGCATCAGGGTGGCGATGGTAGTGTCGGCCAGCCCGGGCTTGGCAACTCCGATCAGTTGCAGGGCGTCTTTGGTCCCGACACCGAAATAGGCACCGTTCCTGACGATGGCGAAGGCAAACGGCGTTTCACTCTTCTGTAGCATCTCCTGCAGGCGCTCGTTCAACATCTGTCCGATCATCTCCGTGACATAATCTGTCACCAGGTAGTCTATCCCGGTTTTGTGTTCGTTGGGTACCTGGTCTCTTTTATAGGCGACCATGATGTTATTCATCGGCAGTTCCTTATCGACAGCGAGGGCGACAATGGGTTCATCGTTATCGGGAATCTGCTCGTACACACGCTCTGCCACATTTTCGGGCAATGCAACCGGTGAAAAAATTTCGATGATCTGTTTTTCAATCTCACCGGCATCGATATCACCCACCACGATAATTCCTTGCAGATCGGGACGGTACCATTTGTGGTAATAATCCCGCAACAATTGCGGCTCAAAATTGTCCACCACGCTCATCAGTCCGATAGGCATCCGGTGGGCATACTTGCTGTCCTTGAAAATTGACGGCGCCACCGACTCGATGATACGCTGCGAAGCATCACTATGGGTACGCCACTCCTCATGGATCACCTTACGCTCCTTGTCGATGTCGTTCTCCCGGAGCAGCAGCGCATTCGACCAGTCGTGCAGGATCAGCAGGCACGACTCCACCGCGCCGGATGTGGTAACGGGCACGTCGTTGATGTTATAGATGGTTTCATCCATCCCCGTGCCGGCATTGAGGTTGGTACCGAATTTCACGCCGATGGTTTCGAGGTAGGAGATGATGCTTCTTCCCTCCTCCCCTCCCGGGAAATTTTTGGTACCGTTGAATGCCATGTGTTCCAGGAAATGCGCCAGTCCGCGCTGGTTTTCCTCCTCCAGGATAGAGCCCACCTTCTGCACAATGTAGAAGTCAGCCCTGTTTTCGGGTAGTTTGTTCTCACGGATGTAGTAAGTCAATCCGTTATCCAATTGGCCGGTCCTCACCTGGTCATCGACGGGAACAGGCGGTATCTGCTGGGCATAGCTCCCCGAAGAGAGGATCACCAGCAGAAGCGATAATAAAAATACTCTTTTCATATTTTTCCGTTTAATATAAAGTTTCACGGCAAAGTTACCTATCAAGCAGGCAAAACAACGTTAAGCGAACGTTATATAACGTGGGTTGGGAACCGGAGTGCTTTCTTCGCCCAGAGGGTCTGCGTTGCTCCCCGCACAAAAAGATAAAGGATAAAAGCCAACCAGAGGCCGTTGTTTCCCCACAGTGGCGTCATGATAAAATAGCAGGCGAAAAAGACAATAGATGAAACGATCATCGCATTGCGCATCTCGGCGGAGGCGGTGGCACCGATAAAGATGCCATCCCACAGGAAAGCGGCAAAACCGACAATCGGGATGAGTATTGTCCAGAACATAAAATCTTTGGTATGCCCGATAATAGCAAGGTCATTGGTCATGATACGCAATATAGGATCGGGAAAGAGCATATAGACGACTACCGCCACCAGGCTCACCATCAATCCCCAGAAAAAAACCCTGCGGATCATCCATTGCAGGTACTCCCGGTTCTTTGCCCCATAGAACCGGCCGGTCAACGCTTCGGCAGCATAGGCAAAACCATCCATGAAATAGGAGAAAAGCATAAAGAACTGCATCAACAAAGCATTTACCGCCAATATAGTCTCTCCCATCCCGGAAGAGGCAAAAGTAAAGAAGGTGGTTACCAGGGTCAATAAGAAAGTGCGGACAAAAATATCGCCGTTCACCCTGAAATACTCCCGTATGGCCTGTCTGTCCCAAATCGTTTCTTTGCGTATATATTTCCGCAACCGGCGATAGTATTTCCACCAGAAACCGGCGGCAACCATCAATGAGATGACTTGTGAAAGGGTGGTTCCCAGCGCAATCCCTTCGATCTTCATCCCGAAGCCAAACACAAAAAGGATACTCAACACAATATTCAGCAGATTATTAAGGATAGCGATGAACATCGGAATCCTCGCATTCTGCATACCAATAAACCATCCCTTGAATGCATACATACCCAATACTGCCGGTGCTCCCCACACTACAATACGGAAATAGGTCATCACATATTCGATTGATTCCGGCCCCGACTGTATAAGACTGGAGGCCAACAGACCGATTGGATACTGCAGCAGTATAATTAAAAATCCTGCACCCACACCAATCGCCAACGAACGGATAAAAGCGTTCATCACCTCCGGAAAATTCCGGGCACCCAATGCCTGGGAGGCAAAACCACTGGAACTCATCCGCAAAAATCCAAAATTCCAGTAGATCATATTAAAAATGTTGGCACCCAGCGCAATGGCTCCGATATAAACGGCCGAACCCAGACGCCCGACAATGGCAATATCAATCATTCCCAGCAGGGGAACAGTGATATTGGTGATGATATTGGGAAGGGCAAGCTTAAAAATCCTTTTGTCCATTGGCGCAAAATTACTTTAAAAAAGCGATATTCCCGAAATTTACCGGTCACTATCTTTTTGACAATTTCATCAATCCACTTGTTATCAGAATGGTATCCATCGGACCATCCATTATGTCGGCCTATTTACAATTCTGTATTTTTTAGGAGTTACCCCGGTTCGTTTTTTAAAATACTGGGTGAAGAATGAGGGATTGGCAAAATTCAGTTCATCCGATATCTGGAGAATGGTCATAGTTGTAGTGGTAAGCAAAATACGCGCGTTCACCATGATGTGCAAATCGATACATTCTTTGGCCGTCGTTCCTCTGATATCTTTACATACGACCGATAAATAGCGGGAAGTGATACATAGTTGTTCAGCGTAAAATTCAATATCTTTCTGTTCCTTGTAGTGTTTTGTGATCAATTGAGCAAACTCAAAGTACAATGCCTGCTTCCGGGAATAAGGTTGTTGACGTAACGGTTGTTTATTTTTGTAGATGCCGATTACCTCATAAATAATGGCATAACCCAGGTTCCTTGAGATTTCTTGCCGACAGGGATGGTCTTTCCTGGAATCATATTCATCCAGAAATTCACACAGTTTTACCAGGTCGTCCTGCTCATTCTTTTCCAATGAGACACACGGATTGTCTTTGATAAAAAGGTAGATGGGTGTCCTGGAAGGTATGGGAATTTCGGCATTGCTTAAGAAATCGGGGGTGCAAGCCAGCGTATAGCCCTTGAAATCGGGACTTATCTTATTTATAAACAGGATATCATTGGGAAGAATCACACTCATATCCCCTTTTTTCATCTGATAACTCTGCGCACCGATACCCACCTCTCCTTTCCCTTCCAGGCAAATACATAAACCTGCCGCATCGACAACCCGGGGAAACTGTTCCACTCCAAGCATATCCTTCTCACTTCCTTTCAATACGAAACTCTCAAAATAAATATTGCCCTCCTTGTTAAAAGAAAGACGTTTAAAAGTATGTTGTCCCGAAGTCGTTCGTTTCATTTTACTATTATTTATATTCCAAAAATAAACATTATTTAGATAAAAAACGTTGTTATTAAATATCTATTTCCGTATTTGAACATTTTTATTGAAAGAACGGACATATTTATACAAAACGTTACCCATACCTTTGCGCTTAAAACAAAATCGATTCACCAAAAAATCAGAAATGATTTGAAATTTCAGCGATTGGGTAATCCACGGATCAATAAGAGAAATATATTAACTTTAGTCATATGAAGAAGATTGTATTTATCTGTCTGTGCGCATCGCTTCTGGTTTTTACCGGATGCAAGCAGCATAAGGGACAGAAAGAAGTGATTAAAACGATAAAAGTAGATTCCGCCATAACCTATGGCGAAAAAAAAACCGTTTCCTTCCCGGGTAAGGTAAAAGCAGCATCAGAGGTGAATCTGGCTTTCCGTATAAGCGGACCGATCACAAAGATCAATGTAACGGAAGGACAATTTGTTCGAAAAGGGCAGGTGATAGCCGAAATGGATTCGCGCGATTACGCGGTACAACTGTCGGCTACAGAAGCAGAATATAAACAGATAAAGGCGGAAGCGGAACGGATAATCCAACTCCATGAAAGACAAAGTGTATCGGAAAACGATTACGACAAAGCCGTATCGGGATTACAGCAAATCACCGCCAAATATGACGCCCACAAAAACGCTTTATCGGATACGAAGCTGAAAGCGCCCTTCGACGGGTACATCCAAAAGCGCTATTTTGACAGCAACGAAACAATCAGCGCCGGGATGCCTGTCTTTTCAATGATCAGTGCCGGAACACCGGAAGTAGAGATCTATATTCCCGCAGGTGAGTTTATCCAACGCGACCAATTCGACTCTTACAGCTGCTATTTTGAACTCTACCCCAACCGCACTTTCCCGCTGGAACTCATCGCCATCAACCGGAAAGCAAACCTGAACCAGCTTTATACCGTTCGTCTCCGGTTCAATAAAGAACCTGATTCGCCATTACCTTCACCCGGCATGTCCACTATGGTGACAATCCAATACAAGCCGGAGAACGCCACCATGGTTTCCATCCCTCTTAACGCCGTGTTTGAAATCAATAACAGCCCCACGGTATGGGTGTATGATTCAACGCAACAAAGGGTTAATGCCCGCGCTATCCGCATCTCCGAAATAATGACCGACGGTACCCTGACCGTCTCGGAAGGATTGCGTGCCGGCGAAAAAGTTGTTTCAGCAGGAGTCCACCATCTGTCGGACGGGGAAAAAGTCGAACTGTTACCCCAAACGACTGAAACCAACGTAGGAGGCTTGTTATGAATGACGTAGGAAACTGGGCATTGGGTAACCGGAAACTGATTTATTTCCTGCTCGTCGTACTGGTAGTCGGCGGCATGGCTGCTTACTATAATATGAGTAAGCTGGAGGATCCGGAACTGAAGGTCAAGACAGCAACCGTCGTCACGCTCTATCCCGGCGCCTCGGCCCACCAGGTGGAACTCGAAGTGACCGATATGCTGGAAAAGAGCATCCGTTCCATGAAAGGGATCGGCGATGTGTATAGCCGCTCGATGAATGACGTATCCATGATCACGGTCGAATTGACCACACTGGTGCAGAACAACGAGGTGGAGCAGTACTGGGATCTTCTTCGCCGAAAAGTAAGCGATGTGCAGGCCAATCTGCCCGAGGGAGCCTCCCCTTCCGTTGTAATGGATGATTTTGGCGATGTCTACGGTATGGTTTATGCCCTCACCTTTGAGGGATATACCCATGAAGAGGCGGGGAAATACGCGGAACTGATCAAAAAGGAAATCCTGAAAACAGAGGGGATATCCAATGTAACCCTCTACGGGAAACAGGAAACATCCATCAACATAGAACTCTATGAAGATAAACTCGCCAACCTGGGTGTACATCCCGCAGAAGTGCTCTCCACCCTGAACGGCCAGAACCGCACCATCTATTCCGGCTACTACGAAAGCGGCGACGCACGCATACGGGTATCGGTCAATGACAGGTACAGGACGGTGGATGATATCGGAGACCTCTTGCTGCAGGGGCATGAAAACGACCAGTTACGGCTGCGCGACATTGCCCGCATCACTGAAGAAAATACAAGTCCCGTCCGCAATGAACTGAGGTACGACAAAAAGCAAGCGCTGGGTATCTCCATCTCCGCTTTAAGTGAAACTGATATCACAAAAATAGGCAAAAAGGTAAATGAAGTGGTGGAAAAACTGGTGGACGAGCGGCTGCCTGCCGGCATGGAAGTGAACAAGGTATTCTTCCAACCCGAAAGGGTCAACACGGCATTGAATTCCTTTATGGTCAACCTGATTGAATCGGTACTTATCGTGGTGCTTTTACTTATCTTCTCAATGGGGTTCAGGAGCGGACTCATCTTAGGCTTAAGCCTGGTTGTTACTGTATTCGGTTCGCTGATGATACTGCAAATGTTCGACGGCACCCTGCAACGGGTTTCGCTGGCCTCATTCATACTGGCAATGGGGATGCTGGTGGATAATGCCATTGTAATACTCGACGGTATCCAGATTGACCTGGAGCGGGGAGTGGAACGAAAAACAGCGTTGACCTCCATCGGCAAAAAAACGGCAATGCCGTTACTGGGAGCCACATTGATCGCAGTGCTGGCATTCTGGCCCATCTTCCTGTCGCCCGACACGGCCGGAATTTATGTACGTGACCTGTTTATCGTGCTGGCGGTTTCACTTCTGTTGAGTTGGGTGATCGCATTGACGATGGTTCCTATTATGGCGGACAGATCGTTAAAAGTAAAAGAAGGCAAAGAACAGAAAGATCCTTACGACAACAAATATTACCGGGCCTTACGGAGAGTACTGAACTGGACGTTGTCGCATCGCCTCATTACATTGGGTACGGGAGTCGCGCTGGTACTCGTCAGCCTATTATTCTTCCGTCTCCTTCCACAAGGATTTTTCCCCGACATGGATTACGACCAGCTCTATATAGAATATAAATTGCAGGAAGGACTCAACAGTACAAAGACAAAAGCCGACCTGAGCGAAATAGAAGACTACTTGCTCGCCCGTGAAGATGTCACCCATGTCACCACATCCATCGGCGGTACACCCAGCCGTTACAACCTGGTCAGAAGCATTGCCGACCCGTCGCTCTCTTATGGTGAGTTGATCGTGGATTACACTTCACCCAAAGCCCTCGTCGCTTCTATCGATGAAATACAGGATTATCTCAACATGCATTTCCCCGACGCCTATATCCGGGTAAAACGCTATAACCTGATGTACAAGAAATTCCCTATCGAGATTGAATTCCGCGGTCCCGATCCCGAAGTGCTCAGGAGTTTGTCGGCACAGGCAACGGAAATCATCAACGCCAGCCCTGTGATATATATGCCCACCACCGACTGGGAACCCAAAGTGCCGGTATTGATGGTGGATTACAACCAACCGGTGGCACGGAACATAGGCTTAACCCGCCAGGATGTCGGCTTGTCGATCATGAGCGCGACGGACGGAATACCCACCGGCGTTTTCTATGACGGCATCGACAGCAAGACCATTACCGTGAAATGTGTCGATAAAGACGGCAACGCCATAGAGTCGATCGAGCATACGCCTGTCTTCAACATGCTGCCTTCGTTGACCGGCTTAGACCGTCAAACCTTGCAGGGATTAATGACCGGGGCTATCTCGGAAGAAGATGTGCTGGCATCGATACTGGAAACCGTCCCCCTTAGCCAGACGTCCAACGGAGTCTATATCGACTGGGAAGAACCTGTAGTTATCCGCAGCAATGGCGAACGTGCCATGCGCGTGCAATGCTATCCCATATCGGGAGAGGCGGTAGAAAATACCCGCCAGACCATCGCACAGCAGATAGAAAGTATCGACCTGCCCGCGGGCTACAGCATGAAATGGGAAGGGGAACGGAGTGCGAGCGACGAGTCAATGAAATACCTCTTCAAATATTATCCCTTTGCGGTTATCCTGATGATTGGCATCCTGATCATGCTTTTCAAAGATTATAAGAAACCTCTCATCATCATCCTTTGTCTGCCGCTGCTCTTTATCGGCATCATCGCCTCGATGCTCCTGTCCGGTAAAACATTCGGGTTCGTCGCCATAGTAGCAGCACTGGGATTAGTAGGCATGCTCATCAAGAACGGTATTGTGCTGATGGACGAGATCACTTTACAGATATCAAACGGAGTGGAACCGATAAAAGCACTGATGGACAGTTCTGAAAGCCGTTTTCGCCCGGTGATGCTGGCTTCGCTGACAACCATCCTGGGGATGATCCCACTATTGGGCGATTCGCTATTCGGTCCCGCCGCCGTGGTAATCATGGGAGGATTGCTGGTCGGCACGCTGATCACACTGCTTTTTATCCCGGTGTTATATGCGCTGTTCTTTAAGATTAAGATTGATTAATGTGCCAATCCCGATAAATCTTGACAACTTGTCCCGACCTTCGGGAAATAGAGATGATTGGGTGATTTAATTTTTCACTTTTAGTTTTTCACTTTTAGTTTTCACTTAAAAAAATATGCAACTAAACAAAATAATAATATTGATTTTCTGCTCATTATTTGTCCCTACTCTTTCATGGGCGCAGGAAATGAGTGCCGCGGAAGAACAAGGGAGAAAAGCCGCCGATAAACCGGAAAAAGCTTCCCTGTCAGTTCGGGAAATGACCCTCGACCAATGCCGGGAGCTGGCACTGGAGAACAATAAGGCGATATCCATAGCATCCCGTAACAAAGCAAAGGCCGAATACACCTTAAAAGCATACAAGGCCAATTACTTCCCCAAAATCTCTGCCTCGGGGAACTATCTTTATTCCAATACGAAGTTGAACACCCGCTTTGAAGGGGGTTATCTTCCTACTTATGTTCCCGATCCGGCAACGGGTCAGCTGGTACCGAACATCCTTCATGGTCCGGACGGGAACCCTGTCATGGGATCTGATGGGAATCCCATCTTCAACCAATATGCCCTTTTTCCCGGCCTGGACATTTTAATGAAACTGAAAAATACGTGGATGGCCGGATTGCGCGCTGAACAACCTATTTACATGGGTGGTAAAATAACGTCTGCCTACCGGATGGCACAGATAGGAAATAAAATTGCCGGACTGAATGAGCAACTCTCCCGTGCGGAAATCATTGTAAAAGCTGATGAAGCCTACTGGACTTATGCAAAGACGAGGGAACTGGTCAACCTGGCGGAGTCTTACCAACGCGTGGTCAAAGAACTTATGCGGGATGTACAGAATGCACAGGAAGTCGGGATGAAGCATCAGAATGATGTGCTAAAAGTGCAGGTAAAGGTCAATGAAGCCGAATTACAGCTGCGGCAGGCTGAAAACGGACACAGGCTGGCACGTAAAAATCTCTGTTATGTAATCGGTTTTCCACTCGACAGTGAAATATCCCTACCTGAATCATTCGACGAATCTATCGCCTTAGAAAACAGGTATCTGTCCGATTACACTTCCCGCCCCGAATATGCCATGCTTGAGCAACAGATGCAGCTGAAAGAACAGGAAATCAACCTTACCCGCAGTGATTTTCTTCCCCAGGTAGGCGTTGCAGCTAATTACGGATATATCAACGGGATGGAATTGAACGGTAATAAACTCCTTGACGGGGCGTCTTTCTCAGCCATGGTTTCCGTCAATATTCCCCTATTCCAGTGGGGTGAAGGGCGTAATAAGATCCGTGCTGCCGAAACTGAGCGGGCTATCGTCCAATTACAACGGGACGACATTGCCCAACAGATGGAACTTGAACTGACACAGGCTTTCGATAAATGGGATGAATCCATTCTCGAAGTACAACTCACCAGTCGCTCTCTGGACCAGGCAAAAGAAAACATGCGGGTAAGCGAAGACCGCTATAAGACCGGCATGGAAACGCTTGCCGATTACCTGGAAGCGCAAACCACCTGGCAACGTGCATGGAAGGATCATGTTGACGCTGTGACCCGTTCATGGCTGAACCAGACTTATTATCTGAAAGCGGCAGGTAAGTTGTAATGGACAGAAAGGACAAGTAGAGAGAATGAAATATATGAAATTAAAAGCGTGGCATTTTGTTGTAGCTATTATCCTGTTCTCGGGGCTGACCCGTTGGCTGGGGATCCGGGATCTGAGAAGAAGGTCACCCGATCAAACATCCGGATACCTGACCGAACTGGATGGGACGTCCGTTGCCGACAGTCTCTCCTCCCGCTGGTGCTTTGTGCTGTTCTATCAGGAAAATTCGGAACATTGCGACAAGATGGAGGGCGCCCTCCATCTCCTGGCAAAGAATAACCGACACCGTACAGGTTTTTTCAAACTGAATCCGGACAACTACCCGGAATATGGACAGAAGTATACGATCTCCGGAGTACCCACCACGCTGATCCTGCACGATGGCAAGGAGGTCGCCCGGATTATGGGGGTTGTTTCCCAACGTAATCTGGAGATCATATATGCAAGGACAACCCGGTAAACAGTCTCCCCCAAGAATACCATTACCGCAAGTTTCATCCATATTGATAACAAATAGAATAATCGCATGAACCCACCGTTATTTATCCGTAAAAACAGGAGAATCCTGTTAAGCATGATCGTCGGAGCTTTGATTGCCTCCGTTTATTGGTTCTATTTCGGAATATACTGGGGCACATACCCTCTCTCCTGCGAATGGTGGGTAAACTGTGTCTATGGCACCCTGTACGGAGGACTGCTGGGGTGTTTCATTGCCGGAGAAATGAAAAGGGAACCGGAAAGTAAATAAATACCGTATCATGATGAACAACTTTTGGGTATTGACTTTGTAAGGTTGGGAACCTAAAACTTTCATTTCGGCAAGTTAGTATAAACACGATACAGCACTATGCCATAACTTTGTATGATTGGGAAAACGCTCCCAAAAGAAATGGTTATAAAAAATAACCGTTCAGCCGGAAAAGAGGCAACCTGAAATTTATAAAAAACTATTCTGTTTTTTTGAAATGATTAAACAACTATTATACATTCTTTTTTGTAAATTTGCGATTTCACTTTTCACATTTTCCAAATAGCCTGGCAATCAACCCACAACAAGGGAAGAGTGTCAACTTTAGGAAGTAGAAAAACTCATTACATACTATTATATGGACAAAATTCAGGAACTTACGTCAAAACTTTACGTGGAAGGCGTGGAAAAAGGCAAAGAGGAAGCCGACAGGATTATTGCGGAAGCACAGGCACAGGAGCAACAGATATTGGATGCTGCGCGTATTAAGGCCAAAGAATTGCTCTCTTCTGCGGAAAAGGAGAGCGTTGAACTGAAAAAAAACACCGAGGCAGAGTTAAAACTCTATGCAGCCCAATCTTCAGAGGCACTGAAAACGGAGATCATCAACCTGGTGACCGACAAGTTGTCCGCCACGCAGGTAAAAGCTGCCGTGGAAGACAAATCGTTCATGCAAAAATTAATCCTGGAGTTGGTTCGGAACTGGTCTAAAAACGACGCACTGACCGTCGGCGTGGAAAATCCGGAAGAGCTCAAATCCTATATCGCCTCTCACTCCAAAGACCTGTTGGACAAAGGATTGAAGATTGAGTCGGTAAACGGCATCAAGACCGGGTTCACCCTCGCTCCCGAAGATGGTTCCTATAAAGTAAAATTCGGGGAAGAAGAGTTTGTCAACTACTTCAGGGAATTTTTACGTCCCCAGATACAACAACTCCTTTTTTAGAAACTGAAAATTTTCATCAATCTCTTTCAAGGGATTGGCTTTGCCTATGATTTTCAAGAATCAATATTACTACTTTATATCCGGACTGCCCGATTTCTCTTTCGACAGTATGAAACTGCCCTTCTCCGTAGAGGAGTTCAGGGAGATGCTCGACGAAGCCGTTACCCCGGAAAACAAGAAGCTTCTGGACAGCTATTTTCTCTCCTATGATAACGACAATCTTTTCCGGTTACTGGAAAAGAAAGAGGAGGAAGAATTGCAGAGTCGGGGAATTCTCACGCGCGCCGACCTGGAAGAGGTAATCCGGCAGGTAAGAGAGGGAGACACCATAGAAAACAAACGGGTGCCACCCTATTTTGAAAAGGCGGTCAGGGCATGGCTCGATGAAGAGATACCAGGACACCTGAAAACGCTGGAAGACCTGATCAGTTCGTTGTACGCGGACTACGGCATGGGAGTAAAGAACAGCCTGATCGCCGGATGGTTCGAAATGAACCTCAACATCGGCAATATCCTCTCGGCTCTCTTCGCAAGGAAATACGGCATGGATATCAGCCAGGTAGTGGTCGGCAATAACGAAATCGCCCAATTGATAAGGGAAAATGCCAACGCACGAGACTTCGGCATCAGCCGCGAACTCGACTATTATGATGATATCATTCGGATCGCCGAAGAACCGGATATCTACGAGCGGGAGCGCAAGATCGACAAATTTCGCTGGAATTGGCTGGATGACAACACCCTGTTCGATTATTTCGATATCGAATATATTTTCGCCTATCTGTGCAAGCTCAGGATATTGGAGCGGTGGGTAAGCCTCAACGCGGAAGAGGGGGAACGCGTCTTCCGGGAACTGATCGCACAATTGAAAAACGAAATACAGAAACCGGAAGATCTGTAATAGGTCGCAAAATATCATCAGACGAAGGCTTTAGTTGCACTGGTACGACTTACGAAGAAAGAAAAAATACAAATAACGTTTTCGTTAAGCAATACGAGCAGAAGACAAACTTGTTTGGATTATGCCGTTGAGAGAAAACGCCTAATGAAATTGAATCATATATGCTAACAAAAGGAACAGTTAAAGGAATCATATCCAATCTCGTTATTGTGGAAGCAGACG
The DNA here is from genome assembly GCF_040307845.1 of Proteiniphilum sp. Classification (GTDB taxonomy): domain Bacteria; phylum Bacteroidota; class Bacteroidia; order Bacteroidales; family Dysgonomonadaceae; genus Proteiniphilum. The sequence goes on along the minus strand of NZ_JAWRIS010000018.1, from coordinate 122,758 downwards.
GTGCGGTATCCCAGAATGAGATCGCCTACATCGACCTCAATGGCACCCGTTTGATGTCGGAGGTGATCAAGGTGGTCGGGAATAATGCTTACGTGCAGGTGTTTGAAAGCACGCGCGGGTTGACCGTAGGCACTGAGGTGGAATTCCAGGGACACATGCTCGAAGTGGTACTGGGGCCGGGACTGCTGCAACGCAATCTTGACGGGTTAGAGAATGACCTCGACAAGATGGATGGTATCTTCCTGAAACGGGGGGATTACACCTTCCCGCTCGATGAAGAGAAGTTATGGCATTTTCAACCGATCGCCCAACCCGGTGACAAAGTGACCGCCGGATCATGGTTAGGTGAGGTGGACGAGAATTTCCAACCCCATAAGATCATGGTGCCTTTCACCATGAAAGGGGAATACACCGTAAAAAGTATCACCCAAGAGGGTGAATATACTATTTATAAGACCATCGCCGTGGTGGAAGACAGCAACGGCCAGTCAACCGAGCTGAACATGATCCAGCGCTGGCCGGTAAAGATGCCTCTCACGGCTTACAAGGAAAAGCCCCGTCCTTCTAAACTGCTGGAAACGGGAGTCCGCTCCATCGATACCCTCAACCCCATTGTGGAAGGAGGAACCGGATTTATCCCGGGCGCATTCGGTACCGGCAAGACAGTCTTGCAACACGCCATTTCCAAACAGGCAGAAGCCGATATCGTGATCATCGCCGCCTGCGGTGAGCGTGCCAATGAAGTAGTAGAAATCTTTACCGAATTTCCGGAACTGATCGACCCCCATACCGGCCGCAAGCTGATGGAACGCACCATCATAGTGGCCAATACTTCCAACATGCCGGTAGCCGCCCGTGAGGCATCGGTATATACCGCCATGACCATCGGAGAGTATTACCGTTCCATGGGACTGAAAGTATTGCTGATGGCTGACTCCACCTCACGATGGGCACAGGCGCTCCGCGAGATGAGTAACCGCCTGGAAGAACTTCCCGGACCCGATGCGTTCCCGATGGACTTGTCGGCGATCATCTCCAACTTCTACGGCCGTGCAGGACACGTGGTCCTGAACAACGGCAAGGAAGGCTCCATCACCTTTATCGGTACGGTATCACCTGCCGGAGGTAACCTCAAGGAGCCGGTGACCGAGAACACAAAAAAGGTGGCCCGCTGCTTCTACGCGCTCGAACAGGACCGAGCCGACAAGAAACGCTATCCGGCCATCAACCCGATCGACTCTTATTCCAAATATATCGAGTATCCCGAATTTGAAGAATATATCTCGGAACATATCTCGGCCGACTGGACAGAGAAGGTAAATGAAGCCAAGACCCGCTTATTGCGCGGGAAAGAGATTGCAGAGCAGATCAATATCCTGGGTGATGACGGCGTACCGACAGCGTATCACATCACCTTCTGGAAATCGGAACTGATTGATTTTATCGTATTACAACAGGATGCTTTCGATGATATCGACTCGGTAACCCCCATAGAACGGCAGAAATATATCCTGGATCTGGTAACAGATATTTGCCGTACCGATTTCGAGTTTGACCATTTCGACAAAGTGGCCGATTTCTTCAAAGAACTGATCAATATCGGAAGACAGATGAATTATTCAGAGTTCCGATCGGACAAGTTCAATGAATACCGGAAACAGTTGGATGAATTGATAGACCGGAAAAAAGTTATTCAGTAGTTATTCAATGGTTATTCAATGGTTATTCGGTTGTAATGCAGTGGTAATTGAATTATCCCGCAAAACGGGAAATAACGGCGAAGCCGAATAACGCGAAGTGAATAACAATAGAATCGGCGAAGCCGAATAACAATAAATAAAAGAGCATTATGGCAAAAGCATTTCAAAAAATATATACGAAAATCACCCAGATCACCAAAGCCACCTGTTCGGTCAAGGCTACCAATGTGGGTTACGATGAACTGGCCACGGTGGAAGGCCGTCTGGCACAGGTGGTAAAAATCATCGGCGACGAAGTGACCCTTCAGATCTTTGAAGGGACCGAAGGTATCCCTACCAATGCCGAAGTGATCTTTATGGGAAAATCTCCTTCGTTGAAGGTAAGTGAACAGCTGGCAGGCCGCTTTTTCAACGCCTACGGTGATCCGATCGACGGAGGCCCCGTACCCGAAGGAGAAGAACGCCCCATCGGCGGGCCTTCCGTGAATCCGGTACGGCGCAAGCAACCCTCGGAATTGATTGCTACCGGTATTGCGGGGATCGACCTGAACAATACACTGGTGTCGGGACAAAAGATCCCGTTCTTTGCCGATCCCGACCAGCCCTTTAACCAGGTGATGGCCACGGTGGCGCTCCGCGCGCAGACCGATAAGATCATCCTGGGCGGTATGGGGATGACCAACGACGATTACCTCTACTTCAAGAACGTGTTCAGCAATGCGGGGGCGCTGGACAGGATCATCAGCTTTATGAACACCACTGAAGATCCGGCGGTAGAACGGCTGCTGATTCCCGACATGGCGCTGACCGCCGCTGAATATTTCGCCGTGGACAAAAATGAAAAAGTACTGGTACTGCTTACCGATATGACCTCTTATGCCGATGCGCTCTCGATCGTATCGAACCGTATGGACCAGATCCCGTCGAAAGATTCAATGCCGGGCTCTCTCTATTCCGATTTGGCAAAAATCTACGAGAAAGCTGCGCAGTTCCCGGCTGGAGGGTCCATCACTATTGTAGCGGTAACCACTCTTTCAGGGGGTGACATTACCCATGCCGTACCAGACAACACCGGATATATTACCGAAGGTCAGCTCTTCCTGCGGCGTGACAGCGACGTGGGGAAAGTGGTTGTGGACCCGTTCCGTTCTCTCTCCCGTCTGAAACAACTGGTACAGGGAAAGAAAACCCGCGAAGACCATCCGCAGGTGATGAATGCAGCCGTACGTCTCTATGCCGATGCGGCTAATGCGAAGACCAAACTGGAAAACGGGTTCGACCTGACCGATTACGACACGCGGGCGCTCTCGTTTGCCAAAGACTACGCTGAAAAGATACTCGCCATTGATGTGAACCTCGATACCACCGAGATGCTCGACAATACATGGAAACTGTTATCGCAGCATTTCAGGCCGGCCGAGGTAAATATGAAACAGGAATTGATAGATACTTACTGGCAACAATAATGGCTATTCGATTTCAATATAATAAAACGTCGCGTCAGCAGTTGGAAAAACAACTGTCTGTCCGTGAACGGGCGCTTCCCACGCTGCAAAACAAGGAATCGGCATTACGGGTGGAAGTGAAAAAGACCAAAGAGGAGATAGCACAACTCGACAGGGAACTCGAAGAAAAAATCCAATCATACGACAAGATGGTCAGCATGTGGACGGAGTTCGACCCTACCCTGCTGCGCGTAAGGGATGTCCATCTCTCAAAAAGGAAAATTGCAGGCGTACTTCTCCCGATCCTCGACAAAGTCGATTTCGAAATCCGTCCGTTTAGCCTTTTCAACCGCCCCAAGTGGTTCCTCGACGGGGTAAATACCCTCGAAGGACTGGCAGAGATAGGGATCCGGCGCGATTTCCAGGAGATAAAGCTCTCCCGGCTCGAATATGCGAGGAAAAAGACCACCCAAAAGGTCAACCTCTTCGAAAAAGTGCAGATACCGGGCTATCAGGAAGCCATCCTGAAGATAAAACGCTATTTGGAAGACGAGGAGAACCTCTCCAAATCATCGCAGAAAATCATGCGGGCACACCAGGAACAACGTAGAGAACAGGAGGGAAGCGTATGGTAGCGACAATGAAGAAATTTGTGTTTATCTCTTTCCATAAGGACTATGACCGGTTCCTGCATGCACTGCGCGACATGGGAATGATACATGTGGCGGAGCAGGACAGTATGAAGGTGGATGAAGAGAAATTGCAGGACTATCTTTCTACATCGAAACGGTTAAATGAATCGATTAAAAAACTAAAGCAGCTGCGCGATAAAAAAGCACCGGCCCCATATCTCGATGCCGATACTGGACGAGGGATGGAAATCCCCGCGGAAATAGAGCAGATAGAAAATAAAAAATCCGCACTTTACCAGCAGTTGCAGGTCAGCCTCAAAGAGCGTGACAACCTGCGTCCCTGGGGGAACTTCGACCCGGAGAATATCTACCGCCTGAAAGAAGAGGGATACCATGTCCGTTTCTTTATCGTTCCCGGCAAAGAATATGATCCCGAATGGGAAACACAATACAATGCCGTGGTTATTCAAAAGGAAGGGTCCAAGACCTATTTTATCACGATCACAAAAGGCACACAGCCGGCAGATGAATTACAACTCGAGGAGATGAAAGTTCCTGAGGTTTCATTAGAAGCCCTTAATAAACTCATCGACTCGCTGCAGGAAAAGATAAAAAAAGAAGATAAAGCGTTGAAAGCGCTTTCCGCCGAGATTCCATCGGCTGAGGCAGCCCTGAAAGCCATTGAATCGGATATCTTCTTCACGAAGGTAGCCCGCAGTGCGACACCCGCGGCAGAAGACAAACTGCTGCTCCTACAGGGATGGGCGCCGGAAGAGAATGTGGCGGAAATCACACAATATCTGGAATCGCAGGATGTCTATTTCCGGGTATCCGATCCCGAACCTGAAGACGACGTGCCGATCAAGTTCAAGAACAACCGTTTCATGCGGCTCTTCGAACCGATCGCCGAACTCTATATGTTACCCAAGTATAACGAGATCGACCTCACACCATTCTTTGCACCTTTCTATATGATCTTTTTCGGATTGTCACTGGGAGACATCGGTTATGGAACGCTCTTGTTTTTAGGCGCCACGGCGGCAAGGACTTTCGGAAAAGAGAAAATCTCCCGTACGATGCGGGGTATGCTGGCATTGGTACAGATACTGGGGCTCTCCACCATGGTGTGCGGGCTGCTCACAGGAGGATTTTTCGGGTTCAATATCTACGAGACCAATATCCCTTTCTTCCAGAACATGAAGAATCAGGTCTATTTTGATAACTCACAGATGTTCACACTATCCCTTATATTAGGAGTCGTGCAGATCATGTTCGCCATGTTCCTGAAGATCGTGAACCGCATCAAGCAGTTCGGATGGACCCAGGCACTCTCTACCATTGGCTGGTTCGTCCTGCTCATGAGCGTGATCGTGGCTGTCCTTTTCCCGGCTATTATGCCGATGGGAGGCACCCTGCACCTTATCATAATGGGACTTTCAGCCATACTGATCTTCTTCTTCAACTCTCCGGGGAAGAATCCGTTCATGAATTTCGGGCTCGGATTGTGGGATACCTATAATATGGCGACCGGACTGCTTGGTGACGTATTATCATATGTGCGCCTCTTCGCATTAGGGCTCTCCGGTGGTATCCTGGCAAGCGTGTTCAACAGCCTGGCATTGGGACTGAAGCCGGACAACCTGATCGGAGGATCAATCGTCTTCCTGCTGATTTTCCTCTTCGGGCACTCCATCAACATGTTTATGAACGTACTTGGCGCCTTTGTGCATCCGTTGCGTCTTACCTTTGTGGAGTTTTATAAAAATGCGGAATTTGAAGGAGGAGGCAAAAAATATAATCCTTTTAGGAAATAGTGAAGAGTGAAGAGTGAAGAGTGAAGAGTGAAGAGTGAAGAGTGAAGAATGAAGAGTGAAGAGTGAAGAGTGAAGAGTGAAGAGTGAATTTTCTTAGGAATGAGGGCAGAAGTAAACTTGTTTATAGTATGCCGAGTGACGACAGAAAATCTTCGAAGTAAAAAATAAAAAATTCAAATCAATCACAAACAATAAAACATTATGGACACCAACTTATTAATCGCCTACTTAGGCATCGGACTTATGATCGCACTTTCGGGTATCGGCAGCTCTTATGGGGTTACCATTGCCGGCAATGCGGCTATCGGGGCATTGAAGAAAGACAGCAGCAAATTCGGGAATTTCCTTGTATTGACTGCGCTGCCCGGCACACAGGGATTGTATGGCTTCGCCGGATATTTTATGTTCCAGAGTATCTTCAACATTCTGACTCCTGAGATCACGGCGATTCAGTCTGCCGCTGTTTTTGCAGCAGGTCTCTCAATGGGGCTGGTAGGATTGCTTTCCGCTATCCGTCAGGGACAGGTTTGTGCGAATGGTATCGCCTCCATCGGTCAGGGAAATGACGTATTCGGGAACACCCTTATCCTTGCCGTATTCCCCGAGTTGTATGCTATTGTGGCATTGGCCGGTGTATTCCTTATCGGTTCAGCTGTAGCTTAATAAAAACCGGACAATCGGTCAGGAAAAATAAAGCTGGCGGAAATGCTGTCGCAACGTATTGAATCCCGATAACCCCCGAAAGATTTTTGTCTGACTTTTGGGGGTTATTGTATATCTTGCGGCTGCTTTAGCTAATCGACTTCCTGCCGGTCGATACCGATATCTTTCATCGAGGCAGGATCCTCCACCGGCTCCAGATGGGTTTGTACCGTCACCGGTTCATCGAACATATTCACGATAGTCTCCTCGATCCTATCCGCATGGTCATGCGCCTGTTTTACCGTCCACTTGCCCGGAACCAGCACATGCATGGTAATAAATTTGCGGCGACCGGCAGCACGGGTCAACAGCGAATGGTATTCAATCTGCTGGCTTTTCAATGAGTTCAGATAAGCAGTAATCTTTTCCATATCCTCTTCGGGAAGGGAGGCATCCATCAATCCACTGGCAGAGCGTTTTATCAGCCGGTATCCCGTATAGATAATATTGAGTGCCACTAAGATGGCGATGATAGGGTCGACAATCATCCATCCGGTAAACTTGACAATGACGATAGCCACAATTACCCCGAGTGAAGTCCACACATCCACCAGCAAGTGTTTGCCATCTGCCTCCAGCAGGAGAGAACACCTTTTCTTTCCTTGGAGGATCAGCGTAATCCCTACTCCCAGATTCACCAATGACGCCAACAACGAAAAGAGCAAACCGGTATGGATATTCTCTATCGGCCGTGGATCAATGAGACGAGGCACAGCCGACCAGATAATCGTGAAAGCAGCGACCAGAATAAGCGCCCCTTCCGCCGCACTGGAGAAATATTCCGCTTTGCTATGTCCAAACTCATGCTCCTTATCCGCCGGTTTCAGGGAGATATTGAACATCACCAGCGCAAAAACCGCGGCAAACAAGTTCACAAACGATTCCAACGCATCCGACAGGAACCCCATCGAACCGGTCACAAAATAAGCATAAAATTTCAGGAATATAGTGACTATTGCTGCGGCAATAGAGAGATATATAAATTTACGAAGCGGATTTCCTTTCATTGTAGCGATCCTTATGAGCCAACAAAAATAGTCATTTTAGATAAATATTTTCGTTAAGCAATGCAAGCAGAAAATAAATTTATTTGAACTTAACCATAATGAAAATTGAAAATCGGGTGACCTGCAACTCAAATAGTCTAAAATTGCTTACATTTGCATGTTATTTTTAGGCATATAGAGAATATGAAGAGTAGAACAATCATTGCTTTTCCAAATCAAGATATTGATTATTCCTGCAACATAAAATCGGCACTTTTTGGCGTTGCTGTCGGTGATGCCTTAGACGTTCCCGTTGAGTTCCTTAGCCGGGAGACAATTCGTAAAAATCCAGTAACGGATATGTATTGCACACGCTCGAATATGTATTGCACACGCTCGAAGCAAGTATCTGGTTGCTGACAACAAACAACTACGAAGACTCGATACTGAAAGCCGTAAACCTGGGACAGGACACAGATACCACGGCTGCCGTCACCGGCGGACCGGCGGGACTTCTTTACGGATTCGACAGCATCCCCCAAAAATGGCTGCGACAAATCGCAAGATATGATGATATTGTGGATTTAGCAGAACGACTTGGAGATAGGCGAAAATTCATGTAAATTTGTACCGCCTAAGAAGAAACAGCATTTGTTTCACGGGAATTAGCACGGAAATCATCCACAACAAGGGCAGAATAAAAAGAGTATAAGGATATTATGTTTGAAAATTTAAGTGAAAGACTGGAGAGGTCGTTCAAGATACTGAAAGGTCAGGGTAAGATCACCGAGATCAACGTGGCCGAAACATTAAAAGATGTACGCCGTGCATTGCTGGATGCCGACGTGAACTATAAAACCGCGAAGGAATTCACCGAAACGGTCAAGGAGAAAGCGTTGGGGCAGGACGTGCTCAACGCCGTGAAGCCGGAACAGATGATGGTGAAGATCGTGCACGACGAACTCGCCGCACTGATGGGAGGCAGCGCTGCCGAATTCAATATCAAGGGGAATCCCGCCATTATCCTGATGTCGGGGTTGCAGGGATCGGGGAAAACCACTTTCTCCGGTAAACTGGCCAACATGCTTAAAAGCAAGCGGGGTAAAAACCCGTTGTTAGTTGCCGGCGACGTCTACCGTCCTGCTGCCATCGAACAGTTAAAAGTGCTGGGCGAACAGATCGGCGTATCGGTTTATGCCGAAGAGGATAACAAGAACCCGGTCAAGATCGCGCAAAACGCCATACAGTATGCCCGCCAGCACGGGAAAGACCTGATCATCATCGACACCGCAGGACGCCTTGCCATCGACGAGGAGATGATGAACGAGATCGAATCGATCAAGAAAGCGGTCAATCCGCAGGAAATCCTCTTCGTGGTAGACTCTATGACCGGACAGGATGCGGTCAACACAGCCAAGGAATTCAACCAGCGGCTCGATTTCAACGGCGTGGTACTGACCAAGCTCGACGGGGATACCCGGGGCGGGGCGGCATTGTCTATCCGTTCGGTGGTAGATAAACCGATCAAATTCGTAGGTACGGGTGAGAAGCTGGATGCCATCGATGTGTTTCATCCGGAGCGTATGGCGGACCGTATCCTCGGCATGGGTGATATTGTGTCACTGGTGGAAAAGGCGCAGGAGCAATACGACGAAGAAGAGGCACGCCGCCTGCAAAAGAAAATCGCCAAGAACCAGTTCGATTTCAACGATTTCATTGCCCAGATACAACAGATCAAAAAGATGGGTAACCTGAAAGACCTGGCATCGATGATTCCCGGCGTGGGTAAACAAATCAAGGACCTGGATATCGACGACGATGCTTTCAAGGGCATTGAAGCCATTATTCGTTCGATGACTCCCCAGGAACGCACCAATCCTGAAATACTGAATGGAAGTCGCCGTGCCCGTATAGCCATGGGGAGCGGCACCAATGTACAGGAAGTGAACAAGCTCCTCAAGCAGTTCGACGAAACCCGTAAGATGATGCGCATGATGACTTCCGGCGGTGGCCGCCAGGCAATGCGGAATATGAAAAGAAGATGAAATTAATTGATGGAAAAGCGATAGCCGCACAGATAAAGAAGGAGATAGCCGAAGAGGTGGCAAAGATAAAAGCTGCCGGTGGTAAAACTCCGCATCTGGCGGCGGTATTGGTCGGTCACGACGGTGGAAGTGAAACCTATGTGGCCAATAAGGTAAAATCGTGCGAAGAGGTGGGGTTTAACTCCACGCTGGTTCGTTATGAAGACGATGTCACCGAAGAAGAGCTGCTTGCCTGTGTAGACCGGTTGAATAACGATGCCGATATCGACGGGTTCATTGTGCAATTACCCCTCCCGAAGCATATTTCGGAAACTAAAGTCACTGAAGCCATCGATTACCGTAAGGATGTAGACGGTTTCCATCCCGTAAATGTGGGTCGCATGTCACTTGGTATGCCTTGTTTCCTTTCCGCCACACCTGCCGGTATCGTGGAACTGCTCAGAAGATACGAAATAGAAACCAAAGGGAAGCATTGTGTAGTGCTGGGCCGCAGTAATATCGTCGGGAAGCCGGTATCTATGCTGATGCTGCAGAAAGCCTATCCCGGAGACTGCACCGTCACGGTCTGCCACAGCCGCACTCCCAACATCAAGGAGATCACCTTGCAGGCGGATATCATTATCGCCGCACTGGGCGTACCTGAATTTCTGAAGGGGGACATGGTAAAAGAAGGCGCCGTGGTGATTGATGTGGGTACTACCCGTGTTCCCAGCAGCAAGACCAAATCGGGTTTCAAACTCACCGGTGATGTACAATTCGATGAGGTAGCGCCAAAATGCTCCTATATCACTCCCGTTCCCAGAGGTGTAGGGCCAATGACCATTGTGTCGTTGTTAAAAAACACGCTTCTTGCAGGAAAAAAGGAAATTTTTTAATCCCGCCTTGTCTTGATCAACAGCAGGCCAATCATCGTCCAGAACAATTCACGGATACGCTTGCATAGACTGACGAACACGCCATAGGCGGCCGGAAGCGAGAGGATGCCATACACAAGCACGAATCCACCTTCACGGGCACCCATCTGCATCGGCATGAAGAAAAACAGGTTAGAGACCAACGACTGGACCGACTCGATCAGCACCCCTTGCCCCAAAGAAACCGGCGATCCGATCGCCTGCATGATCAGTATTACCTCTACACACATAAAAAAACGGGCGAAAAGCTCCAATCCAAGTGACGAGACAAAGTCTTTTTTACGGTTTTTATAAAGATCGGCAATCAGCCCGTCCATCTGGATGAGTTTCTCCCGGTTATGCCGATAGAAAGCCCTTGCCCGCCGACCCATAAAAGGGAGACCGACACACTTTCTTATCGTTCTTTCCACGCCTCCTTTGGAATATACCCTGAATGCCCAAAAAAGGAATAACACCGAGAAGACACTGACCAGGGTAATGAGCCATTCCATGAAGCCGGAAAGCACCGGCACAAAGAAAAGCAGCAGGGGGATAGACCCCATCCAAAAGATAAAATGTGAAACAAGACGCATCATTGTGGAGAGAAGCACGGTAGAGGTAGCCTTCTGTATTCCGACCAACTTCCTCAATTCAAGAACCTTATAAGGCTCCCCGCCAATCATTCCCAGAGGAGTGATATAAGTGATCGCGAAGCCACTGACAAACAACTGGAAGAGTTGCAGAAATCCCACCTGTTTCGCATCTTCACTCCCGTCATTTAAAATAATATAAAAAGAGTATGTATTTGCAAGATATACAATAACCCACATCCCGATAATCGGTACAAACCACCAACCGGTCTGTTTTATATTATCTAAAATATTATTAAACCCTGTCTTGTAAATTAATACACCCAGCGCCACTCCACCGAGGAGAAAGAAGAGATTCCGGACTATCTTCGTTTTTTTCTGCATAAAGAAAACGGGAGAATACTTTTCGTGATAAAATGAAATTAGATAGATTGAATATCTGCTCCTACTTCCTAAAAGGGGCTTTTACCACGTTTGCCTTCAGATTCCTGTTACGCACCTTTATATAGATGTCGGTACCTGCTTTCGCGAACTCCGGTTTCACATATCCCATGCCAACACCGATTTTCAATACGGGAGACATGGTTCCGGAAGTCACATTTCCGATTATCTCATCCTCCGCAGTCACAATCTCGTATCCGTGACGGGGGATACCTTTGTCTACCAATTCAAAACAACAGAGTTTACGTGATACGCCTTCAGCTTTTTCCTTTTCCAGCACTTCACGCCCTACGAACGGTTTGTTTTCCGCGAACCTGGTGATCCATCCCAAACCCGCCTGTAATGGTGTAGTAGTGTCATCCAGATCATTCCCATACAGGCAATAACCCATCTCCAACCGCAAGGTATCACGCGCTCCCAGTCCGATGGGTTTAATGCCGTACTCTGCACCTGCTTCAAAAATCGCATCCCAGATTTTCCGACCCCGTTCAGGATAAAAATAGAGTTCAAATCCTCCTGCACCGGTATATCCGGTATTGGAAATGATCACGTTTTCCACACCCGCCAGTGTACCGGTCTCAAATGCATAAAAGGGGATGGCCGACAGATCCAGATCCGTCAGCTTTTGCAACGTTTCCATTGCCCTGGGGCCCTGAATAGCCAATTGTGCCATGTGATCGGAGGCATTTTCTAATTCTGCCCCCATGGTATTCCACTGTTGACACCATGCCCAGTCCTTTTCGATATTGGCGGCATTCACCACCAGGAGATATTTTTCCGGTTCGTAGTGGTAAACGATAAAATCATCCACTATCCCACCCTTTTCATTCACAAAACAGGTGTATTGCGCTTTCCCTTGCTGAAGGCCGGAGACATCGTTACTGGTCACCCGTTGCAGGAATTCCGTCGCTTTCGGACCCTTCGCCCAAAACTCTCCCATGTGCGACACATCGAACACACCCACCGCATTCACTACCGTCAGGTGTTCATCTATGATACCGGAATATTCTATCGGCATATTATATCCTGCAAACTCATGCATTTTGGCTCCCAGCCCGATATGCAAATCTGTAAATGGAGTTGTCTTCATATTATATTTTTTCCTCTTTAGCTACTATTTCGGCTATTTTCACAATTACCTCCGATGCTTTTTTCATGGAGGGGACAGGCAGGAACTCATATTTCCCGTGAAAATTCATACCCCCGGCAAAGATATTGGGACAAGGAAGCCCCATAAACGACAAACGTGCACCGTCGGTTCCCCCTCGAATGGGTTTGACGTTAGGTTTCACACCAATTTCCTCCATAGCCTGATAGGCATAATCCACAATATATTTCACCGGTTCCACTTTCTCCCGCATATTGTAATACTGGTCTTTCATCTGTAACGTAAGCCGGTCCCCATATTTTTTATTCAGTGTTGCCACAGCATCCTCCATTAACCGTTTACGTTCTTCAAATTTCACATGGTCGTGATCGCGGATAATAAACGACAGATCAGCGTCCTCCACTGTCCCACTCAAGGAGATCAGATGGAAAAAACCCTCATAGCCTACGGTATGTTCAGGCCGTTCTTGCTCCGGCAGCAGCGCGATCAACTCGTTGGCCAGATGCAGTGCATTGACCATCTTCCCCTTTGCATATCCGGGGTGAACATTTCTCCCTTGTATTTCAATTTTGGCCGAAGCGGCATTGAAGTTCTCGTACTCCAATTCTCCCACTTCACTTCCGTCTATGGTATAGGCCCAATCAGCACCGAACTTAGTCACGTCAAATTTATCGGCTCCCCGGCCAATCTCCTCGTCCGGTGTAAAACCAATACGGATCTTGCCATGTTCAATTTCGGGATGGTCAATCAGGTATTGCATGGCGTTCATAATCGCTGCTATACCGGCTTTGTCGTCTGCACCCAACAAGGTCGTTCCATCTGTCACAATAATATCCTCTCCCTTGTGATCGAGGAGTTCAGGAAAATCATCCGGAGAAAGCACCACCTCTTTCGCCTCATTCAATATGATCTTCTTCCCATCATAATTCTTTACAATCCTCGGATTCACATTCTTACCGCTCATATCGGGACTGGTATCGAAATGGGCAATGAAACCGAGTACCGGTAATTTCTTTGGTGTATTGGCCGGCAAAGTGGCCATCAAATAGCAATTGTTATCGAGGCTCACGTCTGTCAGCCCCATCTCCAACGCTTCCTGTTCCACCTCTTTCGCTAAATTGAATTGCTTTTGTGTACTGGGGGTTTGTGTATTATTCTCGTCCGATTGCGTATCGATACGAGCATACTTAATAAACCGATCTATAATATCCATGATTATTTATATTTGGAATATTCTTATATAACTTTGATCGCACTCACCCTACAAAGATAGTGAAAGCCGAGAGAAAAGCCAAGCTTGCTTGCAATTTTCCGAGGCGCATCCTATCTTATCTAAAGATAGTAAAAATAAACTTCACCATTTTGTAACTCAAAAAAAAGTCTTACCTTTGCATTCGGGTAAGTCCTATACGGCCAGCTCCCATTGAATCCCCCAGGTCTTGATCGAAGCAAGGGTATTTGGTTGTAGCGGAGCGATATAGTAAGCTTACCCTTTTTTTATGCCAAAAATACCTCTTTCGGGCCCCTCTCACTTTTACAAAAAGTTAAAACAAGATAAATAAATTCAAATCAGGTGCAACTATTCGAGGAAAAAATATATCTTTGCCGCCTATTAGTTGTTTATGCAACTATAAAAGAAAAATCCTATGCTAAAAGTAACAGAGCGAGAAATATTTGAAATTCTTTCCGGAAAGATTTCCGGACTCATCAACCGTACCGTACTGAAGGCTTTCGTACAGGAAGGACTTGACATCACAACCGAGCAATGGACGGTATTGTCCTGCTTATGGGACAAAGATAAGATCATACAGCAGGACATCTGCGATCTCACCCAAAAAGACAAGCCAAGCGTAACAAGGTTGATCGATAATCTGGAAAAAAAGAACCTGGTTATGCGGGTATCCGACCCTGCGGATCGGCGTAACAACCTCATCCTCCTCACTCCCCGGGGTGGTGCGATGAGGCAAAAAACGACCGACGTGGTGCATGATATTGTGAATCACGCACTGGAAAATATATCGGATGAGGAACTGAGCGGAGCCAAAGATGTTTTGATACGGATTATGAACAATTTAAGAGCATATTAAAAAAGCCCCTGTTCATAACATCACACAAGGAAGATAAAATTAAAAAAAAAGTTTTTTGAGAGAATCCAATAAAACAGATACAATCTACAATCCACGGTTAGTTGTCTTACTAACTATTGAAATTATGAAAAAATTATTATTTATTACTTGTTGCTTATGCTGCATCCATTCCCTGCAAGCGCAAAGGGTGCTGGATCTGGAAGAATGCCGGCAATTGGCACTGGAGAACAATAAGAGCTTAAAAGTTGCCGAGGAGAATGTGCGTGCCGCCCAATCCTTATCAAAAGCCGCATTTACAGAGTTTTTCCCTAATATTTCGGCTTATGGGACGTATATGTACAATCAAAAAAATATATCCCTCCTGGGTGCGGATGCTTATTTACCGGTCGGCATAGTGGACGCGAACGGCAATTTCGGCACCGGCATTGGTGCGAACTCCATTCCTACCCCCAACGCCGACGGCACATTCACCTTTGAAGAATCGGCCGTCAATAATAAATTCACTTTGGTCGACGGTAAACCGGTTCCCCTGGACGCACAGGGTAAACCGTTCGATCCCGCAATAAATCCGGAGAACCTGCAATGGAAAAATCACGCGCTCCTTCCCAAAGAGGCAATGGAGTTCGATATGCACAATATCTTCGTGGGGGGAATCAGTTTCGTGCAACCCATCTTTATGGGAGGCAAGATCGTCCAACTCAATAACATTGCGAAATCCAATCAGGCAATAGCCGAAGTGCGTGTGCAGGAGAAAACCGAAGATCTTATAGTGAATGTGGATGAAGCATACTGGCGTGTGGTATCGCTGGAAAATAAGGTACAGCTGGCAAAAGAATTCCACCACCTGGTTTCCGAACTTGATAAGAATATGCAGGCGCTTCTGGAAGAGGGATTGGCGACCAAAGCAGACGTACTGAAGATAAAAGTCAGGCTGAATGAGGCAGATGTTTCGCTGACGAAGGCGGAAAACGGGTTGAATCTTTCAAGGATGGCGTTGAACCAACTCTGCGGATTGCCTTTGGAAGAACGGATCGAGTTAAAAGATGCCGATTTGAAAGAGACCATCGACATACAACCCGCTGTCTCCATTGAACAGGCATGGGCAAATCGCCCGGAGATCAAGATGCTGACGCAGGCAAACAATATAGCCGAGGCCAACAGCAAGATCATGGCCTCCCGCTTTATGCCTACTATCGCCCTCACCGGAGGATATGCCACCACCAACCCCAGCGTTTTCAAGGGATACGAGAAAAAATTCAACGGTATGTTCACCGTCGGTGTGACCGCAGCCATTCCCCTGTTTCATTTCGGCGAGAAGATCCACACCCTGAATGCCGCGCGCACACAAGCTGTGATATCAAAACTCGAACTGGAAGAAGCAAAAGAGAAGATCGAGTTGCAGGTACATCAAAACAGCTACCGGATCAATGAGAGCCTGAAAAAACAGGAAATGACCCGGAAGAATGTGGAAAATGCCAAAGAGAATCTCTATTATGCCCAGGAGGGTTTCGATGCGGGAGTGATTACCTCTACCGATCTGCTGATGGCACAAACAGCCTGGTTATCGGCTGAATCGGAGTACCTCGATGCCACTGTCGATGTGAAATTACATAATTTGTACTTGAAGAAATCAGTGGGAAATCTTTTTTAAGTGGAAAGGTGAAGTAAACAAATAAACGATTTAACGATTCAACAAACAACATACTGAAATGGAAAAAGAAAAAAAAGAGAACATACGCAATCTGCGGATTGCACTGGTCGGGCTCATCACCGTGTTACTGGTGGTCTTTATTATCGGATGGATTATTTATAAACCGGAACCGGTCGTTATCCAGGGGGCAGCCGAAGCCAGCGAGGTGCGTGTCTCGGGCAAGATGGCAGGACGTATCCAGCGACTGCTGGCCAAAGAGGGAGAATGGGTCGAGAAGGGTGATACGCTGGTTTTCATCGATAGCCCCGAAATCCAAGCGAAGCTGGCACAAGCCACGGCTGCCCAAAACGCGGCCAAGGCACAAGACCGCAAGGCACAAAAGGGAGCCCGCGACGAAGTGATCCAGGGTGCGTATGAAATGTGGCAGAAAGCGGAAGTGGGCACCGATATCGCCAGGAAGTCGTATGACCGCGTGCAGCGCCTCTTCGACAGGGGAGTCGTTCCCGCCCAGAAACGGGATGAAGCCGAAGCGCAGTACCAGGCCGCCGTTGCTCAGGCCGCGGCAGCCAAGACACAATACGAGATGGCGAAAAACGGAGCCGAAGCGGAAGACAAGGCCGCTGCGCTGGCGCTGGTCGATCAGGCACAAGGTGCCATTCAGGAAGTGGAAGCCTATATGAGAGAGACCACCCTCGTCGCTCCTATTTCAGGAGAGGTGACCGAAGTTTTCCCCAAACCGGGAGAATTGGTCGGAACCGGCGCACCCATTATGAATATCGTGGATCTCGATGACATCTGGTTCACTTTCAACGTACGCGAAGACCTGCTGAACGATATGAAGAAAGGAGCAAAGGTCACCGTCAGGATTCCGGCGTTGAACAATCAGGAAGCAGAACTGGAAGTCACCTATATCAAGGCGATGGCATCCTTCGCCACCTGGAAGGCCACAAAAACGACCGGCGACTTCGACTTGAAAACATTTGAAGTCCGCGCCAGACCGGTAGAGCCCATCAAAGACCTTCGCCCCGGCATGACAGCGTTGGTGGTAGGGAATTAATTACCAATTACTAATTACCAATGACCAATTAGTTCACTAACTTAGTCTTGATTCTTGGCTCTCAGTTCTTAGTTCTTAATTCTTAATTATAAAAAATGTCCAACTCAATTATACAGCAGATAAGGCATGTAGCCCGCAGGGAGTGGAAACGGATGCTGACGCAACCGGTCTATATTCTCTCTTCGATTGGTGCGATGCTTTTCTGTTACCTGTTCTTCCTGACACTTATGTCGGAAGGGCTGCCGCAGCAACTTCCTATCGGGATTGTCGATGGAGACAATTCATCGCTGTCACGCACGTTGGAGAGGAATATCAACGCCTCTTCCATGGTGGAGATTGTGGGCAAATACGCCTCTTACAACGAGGCCCGCAAAGATATGCAGCGGGGACGCATCTATGGTATCATCGATATCGCGCCGGGATTTCAGTCCGACCTGCTTGCCAATCGTCAGCCCGCCCTCTCTTTTTATGTGAACGACGTCTATCTGGTGGCCGGCACGCTTGCCTACAAGGATCTGACTTATATCAGCGAGTTGATGACCGGCTTTATCCTGCAGCAATCGCTGGAGGCAAAGGGCGTCACGGGCGACCTGATGCCCATTTTGCAACCCATCACCATGGATTCCCATCAGATAGGCAATCCCTTCACCAATTACAGCGTCTATCTTTCGAATGTGCTACTGCCCGGCGTGCTGCAGATGCTGATCATCATGTTCACCATCTACGCCATCGGAGTGGAGATGAAACAAAACACCACGCGGGAGTGGCTTTCCAAAGGCAACGACTCCATACTCTCGGCCCTGACCGGGAAGATACTGCCCCATACCGTCCTTTTCACCCTGTTGGGATGGCTGGGACTGTTCCTGCTCTACGGCGTGATGGGATTTCCCATGAACGGCAGCATCGTATGGATGGCACTGGCCATGTTCGTCTTCGTCATAGCGCACCAGGCCATCGGCATATTCATCATCGGTATTCTGCAGCGTTTGCGCAACGCCGTCAGCATCGGCATGTTCTACAGCCTGCTGGGTGTCTCCTTTGCCGGCTTCACCTTCCCGATCGAGTCGATGCCGCGGGGCGTGCAGATATTCTCATGGCTCTTCCCTATACGCTACTATTTCAAGATATATGTGAATGAAGCGCTGAGCGGTACCGACATACGCTATTCGCTGGTATACTTCGCCGGGATGCTCGCATTTCTATTATTGCCTTTCCTGATATATCCGCGATTAAGGAGCGCCATCCTGCAAAATGAAAGGTCAGCAATAAAAAACAGCCAACTCAATGAACAACTCCAATAAATCCAATCTCTTTGTCCGTCTCTTTCGCGAGATAAGACGGGTTATCTACATCACGCTGGATGAATACCGGATTATCCTGAAGGATTCGGGACTCGTGATTATTTTCTTCGGGGCAACACTCATCTATCCGTTGCTCTACCCCTCTATCTACCGCAACGAGACGGTGCGTGAGCTACCTGTGGCCGTGATCGACGAGTCGAACAGCGTACGCTCACGCGACATGGCAAGACGGTTAGACGCCACCCCCGATCTGCACGTGGCCTATCACGTCAACAATCTTGAAGAGGCAAAGGAGCTTTATTTCAAACATAAGATACATGGCGTCATCTTAATTCCCAAAGACTACAGTCAGAAAATCCACCGCAACGAACAAGCCACCGTGTCGGTCTATTGCGACATGAGCAGTTTCATGTATTACCGCACCATGATGCTGGGTGCCAACCTGGCCATCGTGGAAACGGGTAACGACATCAAGATGGAACGGCTGAATGCCGCCGGAATAACGGGCAGGACCGCCGAAATCTCCGCCGCCCCTTTCCGCTACGAAAAGAATATCCTGTACAACGAGCCGATGGGGTTTGGCAGCTTCCTTCTCCCGGTGGTGCTGGTGGTGATTATTCACCAAACGCTCTTTTTCGGGATTACCATGCTGACCGGCACATTGCGTGAAGAAAAGCTGGCCATCGTAGACCCCAAATTGCGCCAGAAAGGCAGGTTCTTCCCCATCATCTTCGGCAAGGCCCTGTGTTATTTCAGCATGTACGTAGTGATATCCAGCTACGCACTGCTGGCCATACCGCGTATTTTCCAGCTTCCCCACATAGGCGATCCGCTGGATATTGTCCGGTTTTTCACCCCGTTCCTCCTGGCAGTGATATTCTTCTCGATGTTGATATCGGTATTTATCCGTAACAGGGAAACCTCCATGATTGTTTTCCCGTTCTTCTCGCTGGTGTTGCTCTTCCTGAGCGGGTTCTCATGGCCCCAGTCCAACATGCCCTGGCTTTGGAAAGCATTCGGAATGATATTTCCCAGCACATTCGGTATCCAGGGATATCTAAAGATCAATTCAATGGGTGCCGGGTTACACCAGGTACAATTCGAGTATATCGCCCTGTGGATCCAAGCGGCTGTATACTTTGTCGCAACGATTTTTGCCTATCGGCTACAAACGCGCACCAAAGAAAGAAAAAGCATGATTGCCGATTGCCAATCGGCCTGAGATCAGAATCCCTCCTTTCCCGGTTGGAAAGAAGGGATTCCGTTGTCTTAAGCAATTTTCGGCAGGAATTTAGCATCGAAAGAATATTTACCGGCACCAATCAGAATGGATGCGGCAAAGACGATCAGCAGGTCGAGTGCATGCCCAAACACCATAAAGCTGTCCCCCGCGGCAAGGTGTGTCGACAAGGCAACGAGCATCGTACCGGTAAGCATAATGGCTGCCGGCCGGAAGAACAGGCCAAGTGCAAAAAGAAGCCCTCCAATTGATTCTGCGGCAGCCGCCAGAAATCCCCAGAACGCAGGAGCAAAAGTAATACCGAATATGCCCATACTGCCCCCTATGGCCGTCCACATCTCCGTTCCACCGGTAATTTTCGGGAAACCGTGGAGAAAAATCGATATTCCTATACCGACCCTTAAAATTAACCACCCGAACTGTAATAAATTATTTTTCTTCATATTTTTCTATTTAGAACCAAAATTTTTAGGACCAAGACTTTTAGAACCAAGAACCAGGACTTTAGGATATAGGTGTCCTACCACTCTTCCACTTAACCACTCAAGCACCTAACCACTCAGGCTCCTAACCACTCAGGCACCTAATTTTCCCAGCCAACTAAACCGCACAATGATATAAATTGTTTATCTTTGTTTTATAAATAAAATTGATATGTCTACTTTTGCTCCCTTTGCCAAACCGATGTACGTAATGCTTAAACCGGTAGGATCGAAGTGCAACCTCGACTGCGACTACTGTTACTATCTGGAAAAGGCAATACTTTATGGCAGGAAGAACCAGGTAATGAGCGAAGAGCTTCTTGAACGGTTTATCCAACAATATATCGAATCGCAGACCATGCCCCAGGTAATGTTCACCTGGCATGGCGGGGAAACACTGATGCGTCCTCTCTCGTTCTATAAAAAAGCAGTGGAATTGCAAAAAAAATATGCGAAAGGCCGGCAGATCGACAATTCCATCCAAACCAACGGCACACTCCTTAATGACGAATGGTGCGCTTTCTTTAAGGAGAACAATTTTCTGGTGGGAATATCGATCGACGGGCCGCAGGATTTCCACGATGAATACCGGCGCGACAAGATGGGAAGGCCATCCTTTCACCGTGTCATGAAAGGAATCCAACTCCTTCAGAAACATGGCGTGGAATTTAACTGCATGGCAGTAGTGAATGATTATAACGTGGATTATCCTCTGGAGTTCTACCGGTTCTTCAAAGAAATCGGATGCCAATACATACAGTTCACCCCTATTGTTGAGCGTTTACACAAGAACAACCGGGAGATGAAGCTGGCCACCGCACAAGAAAAAGAGGAAGAAGTGGAATTGGCTCCTTTCACTGTGGATGCGGGGAAATGGGGTGATTTTCTCTGCGCCATTTTTGACGAATGGGTTAAACAGGATGTAGGTAAAATATTTATCCAGATCTTTGATTCCACACTGGCGAACTGGGTAGGTGAACAACCCGGGGTATGTACCATGGCCAGGACCTGCGGACATGCAGGGGTAATGGAATTCAACGGCGATGTCTATTCGTGCGACCATTTCGTCTTTCCCCAATACAGGTTAGGCAATATTTACAGCAGGACACTCACCTCAATGATGTATTCCGAGGAACAAATGCAATTCGGCAATGATAAATTTGATACACTCCCCCAACAATGCAGGGAATGCGATATGCTTTTTGCCTGCTATGGGGAATGTCCCAAAAACAGGTTTATCAAAGACAAATACGGTAACGAAGGATTAAATTACCTCTGTAAAGGATATTATAAGTTTTTTTCCCATGTGGCACCTTATATGGATTTCATGAAAGGTGAATTACTGGCAAAACGTCCACCGGCCAATGTGATGGAATGGGTGAGAAGAGGTGGTTAGGTGGAAGGGTGGAAAGGTGAAAAAAAAACCGGATTATTGAAATAACCCGGTTTTTTTAAGATATTATTTTCAGCTATTAATTCTCCCCCTTCCGGGCAGAATAACTGATTTTCAACGCATAAGCCTGTCTTAGTGCCTGCTTCACATCTGTAATATACTGCATCCGCGTATCTTCGTCTGCTTTAATGGAAACAGTCATCAACGGTTGATCCGCTTCATTCATACTGGCCTTTTCCTGTGCGATATAATCCTGGATTTCGCCCACTTGCGCGAACCTGTCGTTCAACTGCATCTGTGTTCCGGTACCCAGTTTCACATCAGCAGGAGGACCAATATTAATATACGTCACCAGCGATTTCTTCTCTAATTTCTGCACTTCCGAAGCATGCGGCACAGTCACTTTTACCAGCAATGTCTCCGAACGCATGGTCGTAGTAACCATAAAGAAGAACAAGATGGCAAAAACAATATCGGGCATAGATGTAGTACTCATTTCCGGTACTTCCCGCTTACCACTTTTATTGAATTTTCCCATAATTATTGTCCTCCATAATTTTTAGGTTCAGCTTCAGAGATACGTTGAGGATAAAGATCCTGGATTTGTTTCTGTTGCATTTCCGTTAACTCTCCATAAGAGGTGTTGAAATATTTCTTCGCACCCTCTTCCCTCAATTCATTGTATGCCCTTACCACTTCGTTTTGCACAGCTATATATGCTTTATAACTGGTAGTGGCATCATTCTGGATAGAGACCACATGCGATGCGGTAACAGGAACAATACCTATAGGGGCGTCGAAATCCTGTTCTTCCAATTCGGGCAAATCAGCGCTGTTAGATGTGTTCAAAACAAACTCTTTAATCCTATCCTTCAGCGCAACCTTTCCTCCTACTTCGCCCCGTAACTCCGCTTCATTGGCATACCACTCTGTGGCATGCTGATTGGCTGCCATGGTCTCGTTCCTGGCGTTCACCAGAACAATAAACAGATTCCTGCGTTGCACATCCACCGAAGTCTGGTCTTCGGTTTGTGGAGGTGGCGGTAATCGGCGTGCCAGACCGGAGTCGACGTCCATATTCGAAACCAACAGGAAGAAGATCAGCAATAGAAAAGAAATATCGGCCATCGAGCTTCCATTAAGCGGTGGAACCTTTCTCTTTGTTTTAGCCATAAAAAAACCTTTCTTTTAATTAACCTTTAATCGGGTGGTTATTTTTTTCTTTTAAACAGCGGCAAGATAATCATCGCCAACATTGTAATCACAAACATGAAATATGCGCTATAAAGCCACATATCGGTCATCTTCAAGGTCGGAGGGACATTGTCTTTTCCTTCATATCCGGGAATACTTAAAATTGTGCCGTCGCCTATGGCATAAGTCACAATCAACAATACAGCCAATCCCACAAGCGTCAGAAGTCCGGTCAAGGCTTTCTTTGGATTCTCTTTCAGCCCTTTCAAGAAACCTACGATGGCAAACCCAATCAGAACGACTATGGTAACAGCCAAAAGAACGTAGGCCCAATACAGTATGATATCCGTAAACTTAGGCTGACTCATATCGGCGACAAACTTTTCATGTGCCGGCACCTGACCTCCAAGATAGAATAAACCCAATACTACAAGAGTGATCAAGACACTGATGTAGAGGGTAAATCTGGAAGTTCTGTGTATTTTTGTTACAGCCATAATAATTACAAGTTTTTGTATTTAACGTTATATTTGATCACTTGATCCAGGAAAGTAATAGAAGCATCTTCCATCTTATTTAGGAGACCCTCCATCTTAGAAAGGATATAGTTATAGATGATCTGGAGAATAATAGCCACGATCAAACCACCCACGGTAGTGATCAAAGCCACCTTCATACCACCGGCCACAATCGTCGGGCTCATATCGCCTGCCCTCTGGATATCATCGAATGCCTGCACCATACCTACTACTGTTCCCAAGAACCCGAGGGACGGAGCGATCGCGATAAAGAGGGTGATCCATGAAAGGTTTCTTTCAAGTAGTCCCGACTGTACGCCTCCATAAGAAACAATGGACCGTTCTACCGCATCGGCTCCCTGGTCGAGGCGAAGTAAACCCTGGTATACAATCGATGCCACAGGTCCTCTGGTATTGCGTGCGATATCTTTTGCGGCTTCCACGTCACCTCTGTCGAGTGCATCGCCTACCTTATTCAGGAAAGGATCAGGATTCACATCAGCAAGACTCAGGTAGATAATTCTTTCCAGACAGAAAGCCAGACCCAGGATCAGAGTGATAGCAATCGTGCTCATAAAGCCGGCACCACCCTCAATAAATTTCACCTTTATTGCCTGATGAAAACCACCTGATGTTTCCTGAACGTCAGCCTGGGTTGTCTGCACAGAGGAAGTAGCCACTTGTTCTGTATCTTGCGCCAAAAGAACCGACGACAATCCTACGGACACCATTCCGAAGATTGCTAAAATTGCAAATAACTTTTTCATTGTGTGTTCAATTTTTTTGATTAATGATCTTTAATTGTTTGTTTTTAATATGTATATTTCTGTTTTTGTGTATATCTTACTTTATAGTGACTTTTTTCTTTTATATAAATGCGGAGAGAGCGGGATTCGAACCCGCGATACACTTTTGGCGTATACACGCTTTCCAGGCGTGCCTCTTCAACCACTCGAGCATCTCTCCCTAAGAGAATGGAGATCTCTTTGAAAGAGATTTTTTTGAAAACGGGTGCAAATTACAAAAAATATTTCATTCCCGCTCCATTCAGGAAACAAAATTACAGAATTTATCAAATATATGCTACTTCTATCCCAATAATTTTAATAAAAAACCATTTCAGGCCTTAGGTTGACACATGAAACCCTGTTTAATCCTCCCATTTGAACACTTTTCCGGCATTCCGGCTGGTGATTCGTGCCACTGATTCCCTGCTCTCGTTCCATATCCCGGCCAGTTGCCCAATCACATATGACAGATAGGCCGACTCGTTCCTTTTTCCCCTGTAAGGTACCGGCGCCAGGTAAGGGGAGTCGGTTTCAAGTACCACCCGGTTGGAAGGACAATGTTTCAACGTTTCGGATAATCCCGAGTTTTTGAAAGTCACTACCCCGTTGATCCCAATCAGAAAATTATCCAGTGCCAATATAGCTTCCAACTCTGCTTTCGTACCCCCAAAACTATGGAACACCCCTCTTAATAATGGGGCTCCTACCCTTCGAATACTTTGTATCACTTCTTCTGTAGCATTCCTGAAATGGATTGATACGGGTAAATCTTTTTCAATGCTCCACTTCAACTGGGTCTCAAAAGCTTTTATCTGCGCCTCCTTCAAAGAGGTGTCCCAGTACAGGTCAATCCCTATCTCTCCCACGGCTATATAATCCCCGGAGTTTAACTCCCGGTAAATGATATCCAGCTGATTCTCGAAATCATCCGTAACGCTGGTTGGATGAAGGCCCATCATAGGATAAAAAAAACCGGGATAATCCCGTACACACTGTTGCAGATACCTCACAGAATCCTGGTCGATATTGGGCAATAATACTTTCTCCACCCCCACCCCTTTTGCACGGGCCACTACTTCAGGGAGATCATCCTTAAACTCTTCCACAAAGAGATGGGCGTGCGTATCAATAAGGTTCATTCCGCAATTTCTCCTTTTCGATAATAATACACAATCCCATATTCACGATTGCGGGCAAGCCGTTTTTCGGGAGATAAGCCGTTATTGTGCTTTTCCACCTCTTCCCATATCTCAAGGATGATCTCATCCACTCTTTCCCGGTAAGCAGCCACTTCCTGCAAGACACGGGAGGTAGCCTTCTGATGCAACCTCTGGGTTTGGTAACCTTCTTTAAAAAGGATAAACATAACCTTCACCTTGGCAATGGAGGGATTATAAATAGGCACACCACCCTGTGAGGTACGTTGGTTCTCTCCATCGATAATTTTCTGGCCCCATTCCAACAGTTGCTCGTTAGAGGTCAAATCGGGAACAACCATATTGGCTTTTTCCAGTCCATAAAGGGTCAGTTGCTCTTCTCTGATCTCGGAACGCATCACACACATGTATAACACTTGTATAAAATGGGAAATATACATGCGGGCATTTTTCGTTTTTCCGATAAAAGACTTGCCGGCTTTCACCTGCGTGTCATACAACTGCTGATAACGGGCACACAAATGTTCGAAATGGGTCAAAGCACTCTTGGCCTCATCAAGAATTCCCGTGGAGAATGAGAGTTCCTGAAAATCGGTATTGGCGGCTTTATCCACTGCCGATCTCAAGGCCCGGATACGGGCGCTGTCTGTATTGGGTAATCTACGATAGGGCATGTAACGTACGGCTATCCTTTATCAGCAAGCCTTTCTTTTTTTCTTTTTTATTATTACCGTTCTCTGTACATCAGATTCTCCGCCAAAGTGATCAGATTTCTTTTACGATCATCGGCAATATTGATCGATGACAGAAAATCAAGCGACGCAAGGTAATACTTTTCAATAAGATTTTCAACGATAAATTTCAAATTTAATTCATCATAAATATTTTTAACGAACTTGATTTTCTCCTCGGGGTCGTATGCAGTTGCCGTCAACCATTTGTTCAATTCCACTCTCTGTTCGTCACTTGCATTCTTTAAACACTTGATCAACAGGAATGTTTTTTTGTTACATAAGATATCCCCACCTATTTTTTTCCCAAATGTTTCGGGATTGCCATATACATCCAACAAATCATCCTTCAATTGAAACGCCAGCCCTATATTGATACCAAACTTATATAATAAATCAGCATCCTCAGTTGCAGCTCCTGCTATGATCGCACCGATCTTCAATGCACAACCAATGAGAACGGCCGTTTTCAGGTATATCATTTCGATATATTCTTCTTCGGTGACGTCCATACGCTGCTCAAAATCCATATCGTATTGCTGCCCCTTACATATTTCCATGGCTGTAGTAGTAAACAACTCCAAAATATCAGGCAGCACATCCACAGGGACTTTTGCAATATACCTGTATGCTTCAATGACCAGGGCATCCCCCGAGAGGATCGCGCTATTTTCAGTCCATTTTTTATGCACCGTCGGATATCCCCTCCTCAAATCGGCCTTATCCATCAAATCGTCATGCACGAGGGAGAAGTTATGGAATATTTCCACTGCCAACGCAGCATCTATCACGTCTTCCGGATCTTTACCGAAGAGATCCGCAGCCATCAATGTCAATAGCGGCCTAAGGCGCTTTCCTCCCAATGATAATATATATTGGGCGGGATCAAACAGTGTCCGTGGCTGGTAGTCCTTCAACACTTTCCTGATGGAATCATCAATGATTTTTTCTAAAAGGGATATTTTCTGCTTCATCACCATTCACACAAGTAAAAAAGCTGCTTTTGGGATTCAAAAGCAGCTTTTTTACATTTTTATACTATTTTAGTTTTGCAAACGGAATACTACCGGCAATGTAAACCGGACACGTACCGCAGACCCGCGTTGTTTTCCGGGTTTCCATTTAGGCATCTGCTGGATTACACGGATAGCTTCCCTGTCCAGGGAGGGGTCTTGTCCACGCACCACCTGTACGTCAGTGATGCTACCATCCCGTTCTACTACAAAGTTACAGATTACACGACCCTGAATCCCGTTTTCCTGTGCAATGACCGGATACCGGATATTGTCGCTCAGGAACTTCATCATGGCTACATTTCCACCGGGGAATTCCGGTTGCTCTTCCACCACTACGAAGATCTCTTCGGTAACCTCTTCCTGTTTCGGCTTGGGTGGTGGAGGCGGAATATAGACTTCCGTTTGTCTCTGAGACTGGTCGTCTTCGGACTTTATCTCCATCCTGGTTTCCACCTTCTCCTCTACCACCTCGATAATTTCGGGTGTCTCAGGTTCAGGCGGGGGGGGCGGAGGTGGAGGTGCCGGGTCACGACGAGTGATCTCGATTTCCTCTTCGGCCAAAACATCCTGCACAAGAACAGTCTCGTCCAGTTTTCGAGTTTCGGTCGACCATTCAAAAGCGAAGAAAAGGAGAGAAACAGCCAGCACCAATCCCATCAGGATATAGGTACCTCGATGTCCTTCCAGATTCGCTTTCGGCGATTTTTTTACTTCATCTCTGTTCATTGTGAATCTTTTTTTATCTACTGCTTTTCGTTTTCACTCTGTTTAAATGCAAAAATAGCTATTTTTTCTTTCCCTACCGCAATTTATGAAGAAATTTGCGAAAAAAATCGCTTTTTCATTTCTTTAATTGCGTTTATCCACTTTTTCACATTCCTGTGATGATCTTTTCACCCTGCCGTTTTTTTATTCTCTGAAACTATGACAATCTTCATCGGCCGTGGTTTAAAGGATGGAAAATATTTTTGATGAAAGTCATTTATTTCACCTTATATATATCTTTCAGGTTCCTGCCGTATCCGTCATAATCCAATCCATATCCTACGATAAAGTCATTGGGAATCTCAAGGGCCACATAATCGATATGGAGTTTCTGTCGTAATGCAGCAGGCTTAAACAGCAGAGTGGCGATCTTCACCTCCATAGGGTTATATTTCTCCAACTCCTTTTTGAGTGCGACCATAGTATTCCCGCTGTCCACAATATCCTCCACAATCACCACGGTACGGCCTTCGATACTCTCATTCAGGCCCAACACTTCCTGCACCCTGTTGGTGGTAGATGTGCCATGATAGGAAGCGAGGCGTACGAATGTAATTTCGCTGGGAATGGAAACCTTTTTCATCAACTCTCCGGCAAACATAAAAGCACCGTTGAGCACAGCCAGGAAGATGGGTTCCTTTCCTTGCAGGTCTGAATCTATCTGTCCGGCAATCCGCTTTATCCCCTGTTCAATGATTTCTTGGTCGATAAACAACTCAAACTGTTTATCCTTAATGGTTATGACTTCTTTCACTATTCCGGATTTTTTTTAAAGCGTCAAAATTACTACTTTTTATGATCTTACGAAAATGAAAATCACTTTTTCGGCATTTTATCATAGATTATTCTCGGATAACCAATCCGGAAAATCAATATCGTTCAGAAAAAGTTTCTTCTCTTCATTGTCCCACACACGGCAAGTGCGCATTCTGACTCTTTTGCGAACTGCCGCAATACAATTATAACCTATATCTGACAGGAATCGGGGCGTAGTTTTTAATATTTTGTAGAGAACAGAACCGGCTCTTAATTGAAACAAAATAAAGGAAACGGCTTCTGATTTGGTTAAAAAATCAGTACCGTCCTTAAAGATGACCATAGAATCATATCCCATTTTCTTCTCAAAATGTAAGAATAAATCACCGGCGAAATCTGATTGCAATGACGCAAACCTGAAAATCCGGTCGGTATCCCTCTCTATAATCCATCTCACCCAATAATTACAGACATCGCATTCTCCGTCATAAAAAATAATGGATTTCATTTTTCTATTGATTATGGAAAACAAAGATAAAAATAATTCAGTGAAAGTGAACAAATGGGATCGTCGTTCCAAGACACTTCGAAAAAGAGCGCATCAAATAATGGACATTCTATTGATCGAGGAATTAGATAACTGATAATCATCCCTCATGTCAGAGGTGTATATAAAAATTGCTGACCATTTCGGAAAAATCTTTCGTATATCGATGTCTGCTATTTTCAATGATCAGCGAACTTGTTTCGCTGTGGCCAGGCAGTTGCACCGTCAACTCAATCAACAGCCGTTTTGGGTTGGAATCGGGCAAGGGATATACAATAGTTTTTCTTTTCATGTAAAAAGCATGTTTTTCACACAAGCGGTCTAACTCTTCATTCTTGTCATAAGGGAGGATAAGGGAAAGCACCCCCCGGTCTCTGAGACAGCTCCGTGCGGAAAACAACAATTCGTCCAACGTCAGCGAAACGGAATGTCTTGCCGTTGCCCGCGCTTTATCCGGCGGGAGAAGAGAATCGGAAAAATAAGGCGGATTGCAAACAATCAGGTCGAAACATTCCGGCCTGTTTTGGACAAATTGCCGGAAATCCCATAATTCAACGGCAATTCTGTCAGCAAAAGGAGAATTTTCCACGTTTTCCGTCGCCTGCGCCACTGCATATTCATCCACATCAATGGCAACCATTCTTGCCCGAGAATTGCGTTGCGCCACCATCAATGCAATAAGGCCGGTACCTGTGCCTACATCCAGTACATCTACCGCTTTATCCACGCTGGCCCATGCGCCAAGCAGCACACCATCCGTTCCCACTTTCATGGCGCATTTATCATGAAAAACAGTGAATTGCTTGAACCGGAAATAAGGATTGCTCATAGGGTTGATTTGCTGATGTGTTGATTTACTGATTTGTTGATCTCCTCTCTCCAAGTCTCCAAGTCCCCCAGTCTCCACAGGTCTTTCAACCTTTCCACCTAACCACTTAGGCACTGAACCACCTTTCAACCTTTCTACCTAACCACTTAGGCACTGGACCACCTAACCACCTAACTTTGGCACGGATTTTGATTAATATCATTCAAATCAAAAACAAAAGTAAGCATTTTTCTGTTTTGAGAACAGACACAAATACGATGATGAATCCATTCAAAAAATATATGAGTCCTGAAGAGTATCCCGAAACAAATGTAATATCCTTTATTACCAGTGATTTCATTGACGGGAACCAGGAGATAGACGAATCGCAGTTGGGGGAAACCCTGCCCATACTCCCGTTACGCAATACGATTGTTTTCCCGGGAAGTACTTTGCCCATATCGGTTGGACGAAAAAAATCGCTGGACCTGATCAAATCGCTTGGCAAGAAACTAAAATATGTCGGGTTGGTATGCCAGAAAGATGCCACCGTAGACGACCCGCAAGAGGTCGATCTTTATCCGGTCGGCGTGATTGCCGAAGTAATCCGTGTGATTGAATTGGGAGACAATAATCTCAGCATCATCGTACAGGCGAGGAAACGGTTCGAATGGCTACAGATAACCCAAACCCAACCTTATATGAAGGCTACCTTCAAAATAAGGGAGTACCTCAAAACATCGAAAGAGGATAAAGAATTCAAGGCCATCCTCGATTCCATCCGTGATTCACTGCTTCACATGCTTCATATGCTGGGTGAACCACCCAGGGAGTTGGTGCAGACCCTCAGCAGTGAGTCATTCTCCGATATGCTCATCAGCTACAGTGGGACCAATCTGCCTCTCGAAGGCCATGAGAAGCAGGAACTGCTGAGTATCAACGACGAGAAAGAACAAGCCTACCGCCTGCTGATGATATTGAACCGTGAGTCCCAGGTACTGGAGCTCAAGATGAACATCCAGATGAAGACCCGGGAAGACCTGAATCAACAGCAGAAAGAATATTTTTTGCAGCAACAGATCAAAACCATCCAGGAAGAATTGGGAGGAAATACCCAGCAAATCGAGATTGACGAATTCAGGAAACAGGCTAAAAATAAAAAATGGAGCGACGAAGTAGCCAAGACATTCGAGAAAGAGGTACAGAAACTGGAACGGCTGAATCCGCAATCACCCGATTACTCGGTACAGTTCGGATACCTGCAGACTATCCTCGAACTGCCTTGGGGCGTTTACTCCAAGGACAATTTCAACCTGAAAAATGCCCAGAAAGTACTCGACAAAGACCACTTCGGCATGGAGAAAGTAAAGGAGCGGATCATTGAGCACCTGGCGGTACTCAAACTGAAAGGCGACCTGAAATCCCCTATCCTCTGCCTTTACGGCCCTCCCGGGGTAGGCAAGACTTCGCTGGGAAAATCCATTGCTGAAGCGCTCAACCGCAAATACGTACGGGTATCGCTTGGCGGACTGCATGATGAGGCCGAAATACGCGGACACCGCCGTACTTATATCGGCGCCATCCCCGGCAGGATCATACAGAACATACAGAAGGCCGGCACCGGAAACCCCGTTTTCATATTGGACGAAGTAGACAAGATCGGAAATGACTTCAGGGGTGATCCTTCCTCGGCATTGCTCGAAGTATTGGATCCGGAACAGAACTCTACGTTTCATGATAATTTCTTGTCCATCGATTATGATTTGTCGAAAGTGCTTTTCATTGCCACGGCAAACAACCTGAATTCCATTCCCCAACCGCTGCTCGACCGTATGGAGTTGATCAACGTGGGAGGGTATATCACGGAAGAGAAGATCGAGATCGCCCATCGCCATCTTATCCCCAAGGAACTTCAGAACCATGGCATCAGTAAAGGTGCTTTCTCTATTTCCAAACCGGCCATCCAGAAGATCATAGAAAACTACACAAGGGAATCGGGCGTACGTGAGTTGAATAAAAAAATCGCCAAGATCATGCGGAAAGTAGCCCGGAAGATAGCTGCAGATGAAACTTATCCGAAATCACTCAAAGTATCCGACCTGAAAGAATACCTGGGAATTGAAGAATATAGCAAGGATAGCTATCAGGGCAACCGGTACGCCGGAGTAGTAACCGGACTGGCATGGACTGCCGTAGGCGGTGAAATTCTTTACGTGGAGAGTTCTCTCAGCCGGGGAAAGGGTGCGAAACTTACCCTCACCGGAAATCTGGGCGAGGTGATGAAAGAATCGGCGATGCTCGCCATGGAATATGTCCATTCGCATGCCCAGGAATTGAATATCGATCCGGAAATATTTGAAAACTGGAATACCCATATCCATGTCCCGGAGGGAGCAATACCCAAAGACGGCCCCTCGGCAGGTATTACAATGATCACTTCCCTGACTTCGGTCTACACCCAACGGAAAGTACGTCCCAATCTGGCGATGACCGGCGAAATCACCCTGCGCGGCAAAGTACTTCCCGTAGGTGGTATCCGTGAAAAAATCCTGGCAGCCAAGCGGGCAGGGATCAAAGAGATCATTCTATGCAAGGAGAACAAGAAAGATATCGATGAGATCAATCCTCAATATGTGGAAGGACTTGTCTTCCAATATGTAAGCGACGTAGAGGAAGTCTTGCAATTGGCGCTTATGAACGAGAAAGTGGACCATCCGAAAGACTTCATTTTTTAATCATATCAGCGTATCCGGTTAGCATAGTTACCTTTCCGGATACGCTGTCTTTTACATCGAGGAAAGCTTTACTGAAAAATAAACCATGTAGAATAAGATAAAAGCGGCTCCCTGCCACCGTCCGAGACGGGTGTTCTTTTTCATGAAGACCCATAACAAAAGGCTTATCCCGATCACAAAGAGGCTGTCCACATAATTGATGTCCGGCGCGCTGATCGGCTGGATAAGTCCCGCCACACCCAGGATCAACAAAATATTGAAGATATTCGATCCCACCACGTTCCCTATCGCTATGTCAGCCCGTTTTTTAATGGCGGCCACCACCGAAGTGGCCAACTCCGGCATACTGGTCCCGGCGGCCACAATAGTAAGCCCGATCATTGCTTCCGACATTCCCAAACGCCCTGCAAGAACAACAGCATTCTCCACCAATAAATCGGAACCGTACACCAGGCCGGCCAATCCTGCACCGATAAACAACACATCTATCAACCAATGCTTACTCAACCGTATCCCGTCATCGTCGCCATGATCGTTTTCCGGGGCATTTTTCTTTTTTGAGAAAATAAGGAGATATACCGTATAAGAAACGAAGAAGACAATAAAGACCAGCGCTTCGATCTTCGATATCCGGGAATCAAGAAAAAACAGAAAAAACAGCAACGTCGCCAATAACATCACCGGCACATCCAGTTTCAATAATTGCCGTTTCACCGCGAGCGGATAGATCAGGGCTGATAGTCCAAGAATAATCCCGATATTAAAAAAATTCGACCCCAGCACATTGCCGACAGAAAGGGCACTTTGCCCGTTCATTGCAGCCTTTATACTTACCACCAGCTCCGGCGCACTGGTACCAATCGAAACAATCGTCAACCCGATTACCAAAGGACTGATACCGATGCGTTTCGCCAATGATGATGCTCCGGAAACCAATCCTTCCGCGCCAAAATACAAAATAACCAGCGAGGCCAATAACCAAACAATCTCCATATACTAATTTTTATATTAAACCTACAAAGACGATCTATTGTTCTACCCCCTTCACAGGAAAACAGTCAACAGGCACATCTTATTCATCAAAAAACCCCTTTGCATGAAAGGGGTTTTTATCTTTGCTCTTTATTCTTTATTCTTTACTCCAAAATTATTCAGCGTAAAACCTAAAATCCTTCAATAGTTCCTGAAGCCTTTTCCTGGCAAAGAAAATCCTACTCTTTACAGTTCCGATGGGCAATCCCAGATGTTTCGCGATCTCTTCATACTTGTACCCGGACACATGCATGGAGAAAGGCACTTTATATTCATCGGTAAAACTATTGATCGCCTTGTTGATCTCTTTGATCGTATAAGCCCCGTCAGGTGTATCGAATCCGGAATCCTGCGGTAAATTCAGATGATACAGATTCTCTGTCTTGTCGATGATAGTCTGGCTTCTGACGATTTTACGATAATTATTTACGAAAATATTATGCATGATGGTGAAGACCCACCCTTTGAAATTTACATTCTCATAATATTTTTCCTTGTTATCCAGTACACGAAGAGTTGTTTCCTGCAACAGATCCTTAGCTTCTTCCCTGTCGGCTGTCAATGTCAACGCGAAGTTGAACATGTTGTCCTGCAGCCCCAATAGTTGTTTCTCGAAAGACATCTTTGTTTTCATAAGCTATGAACTTTAGTTGTGTTAAATGATCGTTGTTCTTGCAAATATAGGGAGATATCTTTAAAAACAATCCTCTTGCACACCAAAAAACGATTAATTAGTGTTAACAAA
Source organism: Proteiniphilum sp. (assembly GCF_040307845.1). Lineage (GTDB taxonomy): Bacteria > Bacteroidota > Bacteroidia > Bacteroidales > Dysgonomonadaceae > Proteiniphilum. The sequence goes on along the minus strand of NZ_JAWRIS010000018.1, from coordinate 88,399 downwards.
TCGAGAGTCATCAAAAACATACTGATAGACAGACCAATAAACATACAAAAAAGCACACCGGATATCCTCGATAATTGATAAAAATAATTTATAACCTAAATTACTGAATAAATGATTATAATAGATTCAAATAGAAAAGTTTTTTAGAACGATTCTAAATAAAAATTCATGAATGATAAGTAAATTTCCATATGTTAACCCCGCCATTTAACATAACCGGTTAATTATCGGGAAAGAAAGAAAAATTCCAGCCATCTTATTCCGACAATCAAACTTTATGGCATACAATTTGCATTATCCAATAGATATTCGGCTTCGCCAATTCAATGGTTATTCGGCTTCGCCGTTATTCGCTTCGCTGTTATTTCCCGTTTTGCGGGACAACTGAACAACAACTGAATAACAATCGAACAACAACTGAATAACAATCGAATAACAACTGAATAACAATCGAATAACAACTGAATAACAATCGAATAACAACTGAACAACAATTGAATAACAATTGAACAACAATTGAATAACAATCGAATAAATTATGGTACAAAAAGGACAGATAGGGGTAACGACAGACAATATTTTCCCTATTATCAAAAAGTTTCTCTACAGTGATCATGAGATTTTTATCCGTGAAATCGTATCAAATGCAGTGGATGCCACGCAGAAAATGAAAACCCTGGCCGATGTGGGCGAATTTAAAGGTAGTTTGGGAGATCTCTCAGTACATGTCACTATTGATAAGGATAAAGGCACTCTGACCGTTTCCGATCGAGGTATAGGTATGACTGCTGAGGAGGTAGACAAATATATTAACCAGATAGCGCTCTCTTCCGCGAACGATTTTCTGGATAAATACAAAGAGAGTGCAAATGCCATCATAGGCCACTTCGGATTGGGTTTTTATTCCTCCTTCATGGTGTCCAGAAAAGTGGAGATCATTACCAAATCCCATAAGGAAGGTGCGCAAGCCGTGAAATGGTCATGCGACGGATCGCCCGAATTTACAATGGAAGAGACCGTTAAAGAGGACCGTGGTACTGACATCATCCTTTATATAGATGATGACAACAAGGAGTTTTTGGAAAAGGATAAAATTGAGTCACTACTCAAGAAATATTGCAGATTCCTCGCCATACCGGTCGTTTTCGGAAAGAAACAGGAATGGAAAGATGGAAAATATGTGGATACGGAAGAAGACAATGTCGTCAATGACACTAATCCGCTATGGAGGCAGAAACCGGCCGGATTAAAGGAGGAAGATTACCTGAAATTCTACCGGGAACTATATCCTCTTTCTTTTAACGACGAACCGATGTTCTGGATCCACCTGAACGTGGATTACCCTTTCCACCTCACCGGTATCCTCTATTTCCCGAAAGTAAAGAATAACCTCGACCTGCAACGTAATAAGATACAACTCTACAGTAATCAGGTTTTTGTGACTGATTCGGTAGAAGGTATTGTACCGGAATTTCTTACACTCCTGCACGGTGTAATCGATTCGCCCGACATCCCGTTGAACGTCTCCCGCTCTTATCTTCAAAGCGACCAGAACGTGAAGAAAATATCGAACCACATCACAAAAAAGGTGGCTGATAAACTGGAAGATTTATTCAAGAAAGAGCGTACTCAATACGAAGAGAAATGGGACAGTTTAAAACTGTTTATTGAATATGGAATGCTATCCGACGAGAAATTCTGCGACAGGGCTATCAAATTTGCCTTATTCAGAAATATAGATGCCAAATATTTTACTTCAGAGGAATACAAGACGCTTACCGAATCCACCCAGACCGACAAGGACGGGAACCTTATATACCTCTACGCAAGCGACAAACAAGAACAATACAGCCATATCGACGCGGCAAAAGAGAAAGGTTACGACGTGCTTCTGATGGACGGACAACTTGACACTCACTGGATGGGACTCCTGGAACAAAAATCTGAAAAGATCCGCTTTGTGAGGGTGGATAGCGACACCATCGAACATATCATCGAAAAAGAGGAGGCCCCAAAAGTGGAATTGACCGACCAGCAGAAAGAGAATCTGTCGGAAGCGGTGAAATCACAACTCCCAGCAATGGAAAAAACAGAATTCAATGTCGATTTCAAAGCGCTTGGAGAAGCTTCCCGGCCGATTCAAATCACCCAAAACGAATTCTCACGGCGAATGAAAGAGATGGCTGCCATGCAACAGCAAATGGCTTTCTACGGAGAAATGCCCGACACATACCAGATCACACTGAATGTGCAGCATCCGTTCGTCAAAGAACTGATCAATGAGAGCGGAGAGAAGGAAAAGGAAGAACTTATAGCCCAAGTCTCGGCAGACAACCGGTTAAAACAGTTAGTAGACCTCGCCCTTCTTTCTAACGGGATGCTCAAAGGAGAGGCACTAAGCAATTTCGTGAAAAGAAGTTTTGAGATGATTTGATGGAAAGTGAAAAAGTGGAAATCTGCGAGTAAGTGAGGGCATTGCACGTGATTTTCACTATCTTTGCGGCAAAAAGTTGTGTAATGAACAAAGTCTACGAGGTGACCTTCTCTCCTTTCCGTGCTTTCACCCGTGAGGAGTGGAGCAAGCTGGAGGAACATCCTATGTTTCCTGTTTCCGATATAGATCTCACCAAATTGCAAGCGCTCAATGAACCGCTCACCCTCGAAGAGGTGGAAGAGATCTATATACCCATGATCCGGCTCTTGCAGATCCACATCACCCACTACCGTAACCTGCATAACGAACGGGACCAGTTTTTCGCCAATACGAGCAAACCCATTCCCTATATTATCGGCATTGCCGGAAGCGTGGCAGTCGGCAAGAGCACCACCGCGCGGGTACTGCAAAAGCTGCTCTCCATGACGCCCGGACAGCCCAAAGTGGAACTGATCACGACCGATGGGTTCCTCTATTCCAACGAAGAATTGGAGAAACGAGACCTGTTCAACAAAAAAGGATTTCCGGAGAGTTACGACGCCAGGCAGTTGTTGTCGTTCCTTGCTGGTGTAAAATCGGGACGCGACACGTTCGAAATACCTGTCTATTCACATCTCTATTATGATGTGGTCAAAGGAGAGATGCAAACGATCGAGCGGCCGGATATCCTTATCGTGGAAGGGATCAACGTATTACAGGTATCGCCGGGGAAGAAGATGCGACGAAGGGTATTTGTGTCCGATTTCTTTGACTTCTCTATTTATGTGGACGCGAGCGAGAAAGATCTTCGGGAATGGTATATCGACCGGTTTAAGAAACTGCAACAAACGGCTTTTCAGGATCCCGACTCCTATTTCCACCGATACGCCTCCTACTCGGAGAAAAAACTGCTGAAATTCGCCAATGAGGTATGGGACGAGATCAACCTGCCCAACCTGCAACAAAATATCCTCCCCACCCGTTTCCGGGCCGACCTGATCCTCGAGAAAGGAGAATGCCATTTTGTCAGGGGTGTCCGCATCCGGAAAATTTAGAAAGAAGTACGGATTTTTTCCGCGATCTCTTCGAATTCTGACGGAGAGAGTTCCAATTTGGGGTTGGCAAGGCTCATGTCACCCTCTTTTTGGATAGGGATCAGGTGGATATGTGCATGCGGCACTTCCAGGCCGATAACCATCATCCCTACCCTCTTGCAGGGGATGGCCTTCTCAATCGCCTTTGCCACTTTTTTTGCAAAAACAGCCATCTCACCCAAAAGTGCATCATCCAGGTCGAAGAGATAATCAGTCTCCTGCTTAGGTACAACTAAGGTATGCCCTTTTGACATCGGACGGATATCAAGAAAAGCATAAAACCGGTCGTCTTCTGCAACCTTGTACGAAGGAATCTCTCCCGCGATTATTCTACTAAAAATAGTCATTGCTGCTCGATTAGTTGTTGAATTGTTGAACAAACCCCAAGTCTTGGCTCCTGGTTCTAACAGTCTTTATTCTTTACTCTTTATCCTATCTAAATCGCAATCTCAACGACCTCAAACGTCATCGTGCCCGACGGCACTTTTATCTCGGCCACATCCCCCACTTTCTTGCCCATCAAACCCTGGGCAATGGGGGTACTGACGGCAATTTTACCGCTTTTCAAATCAGCTTCACTTTCCGATACGAGCATGTAAGTCATCAACTTATTTGTTTTCAAATTCTTGATGGTTACTCTATTCAAAATTTGCACTTCATCCGTACCAATGGCGCTCTCATCAATCAGACGGGCATTGGCAATGAGGTTCTTCAGCTGGGATATCTTTGCTTCCAGCATCCCCTGCGCCTCTTTTGCCGCATCATATTCCGCATTTTCCGACAGGTCACCCTTGTCCCTTGCTTCTGCAATCTGGCGCGATATCTCGGGGCGCTGCACAGATTCCAACTCTACCAAATCCTCTTTCAACTTCCGAAGGCCTTCTTCGGTCATATACGTTACGGCCATAGTTCTCTTTTTTTTATACTTTAAACTCAACGCAAAGAAAAAGAATTCCGGCCTTTATTACAAGACCGGAACCCCTTTTTTCCATGTTTATACTTTTACAAAAGTAACACTTTATTCCAATCACACAAAATTTCCGAACATGTTTTACAACACTTTATCCAGTTCACCGGCTAATTGGCCATAGTCTTCAATGCGGGCAATGATATCACCCTCACGATTGATCAGGAAAGCGGTGGGTATTTGTCTCACATTATAGGTCGCCAATAAGGTGGAATTGACCGACCGCTGATCCCTGACGGTGATCCAGGGGAGATTGGCAGCCGCTGTTTTCCAGAAATGTTCATCTGAATCGAATGACACCTGGTATATTTCAAAACCACGCGCATGGTAACGACCATATAAATTATTCAGATCGATATTGTGTTTCGGTGAAAAATCTGCACTATACACCACAAAATCGAGCAATATCACCTTCCCGTCCAGGGAGGACAATGCCACTTTCCGTCCATCCACACCCGACAAGACAATATCGGGTAACCCCATTCCCTCTTCCACTGGGATATTCTCAAATAGTTGTGCCTGTTGCTCTTGTTTCCTCCGGGTTTTTAACGCGTTCATGGTAAATTCATACAAATGTTTTGTCCTTTCCGTATCAGGATAATAACGATTCCACGAAGTGGCTACAGCACCGAACATCGCATAATCCTGCTTGTTATAGGGATCAAAAATGAGCCAATCGTTTATCCGCTGGAAAACTGCATAATAGGCCGTGGCGCTTGACGGGTTTCCCAAGATCAGTTTCGATACGGCCGTTTTATATTGCTGCAACGTGGTATCCAGTTGCCCAATAAACGCCATATCGTCCATCGATCCGGCTTTGTGTTGATCCTCCAGGCCGGCAATACTGCGGGCGGCAACGCGGGTGAGGGCGTCCACTTCTTTCATCTGGTTATTGGTCGGCGAATCTTCCACGGTAAACGAATTATACCAGTCTGAAGCATCGGCACTGATACGGAGTATTTCCGTGGAATCCACGGCAAAAACACCTATCTTACCCCCCATACGCAATTGATAGAATTCCGGATTCTCAGGCGCCGGTTGCCTGAAAGAAAACGCCCCGTCATTTTTCAACACAGTGGAATCAAGCACACTGACAGCCGCCAGACCGCGATGTTCCAGATACAAAGTATCTCCTTCGGCAGATGTGATATTCCCCGTTACTTTAAACGTTTTCCCTTCTTTACAGGCAAAAAGAACCATCCCAATCAATAAGAGCGGCAAAAATTCCCTCAATATTTTCTTCATATATATTCGATTGTTATTCGGTTGTTATTCGATTGTTATTCGGTTGTTATTCGATTGTTATTCGGTTGTTATTCAGTTGTTATTCAGTTGTTATTCAGTTGTTATTCAGTTGTTATTGAGTTATCCCGCAAAACGGGAAATAACAGCAAAGCGAATAACGCGAAGCGAATAACAGCAAAGCGAATAACGCGAAGCGAATAACAATCGAATACGCAAATTTACAAGATTTTCTCTTGAAATAGACATGATTTGGCTAATTATTGAATAAAATGACGGTACCCGGTGACATTGCCCATGATGGGAAGGGTATCCATTTTGTTATTTTTTGTCCGGGAAAGTGTTATTTTTTAAAAATAACCCTCTATATATAGCTAATAATCAGCTAAAAGAGAGATGTCGTGTTTTTCAGACGAATTGTCGCGTGAATTTTAGCACTTCCCGAATATATTTGCACTGGTCAAGCAGGATAAACGCGTGCGGGATAAAAAAAAAGACTTAGTTAAATATAATTAAAAAAACGACTTTTATCCTGTCAGCGATTTGTCCGAAATTCTCAATAAAAGAAACTGTATTTGTAAATAAAAAAAAGGTGCTATCTTGCACCCAATATATATATAGAGAGGCGCACCAATAAAGTCATATAAAATACCGAAATAGAGTTCAGAAACTCTTATTCTTTTGTATAAAGCATAAAGAGTAGGAACACAATTTATATCGAATTATATCGCATGGATTCACTTTACCTTCTTCTATCCAGTTTAGTACCCGATAAAACTCCGCTATGGGGAGGACTTGTCACCCCCGTTCTTTTACCTGCATTGCACACCCCTCCGCTTGTACTATATTACGGGAAAGCGGGTATTTACATCGGTGCAAGCTTGTTTCTCCTGGCTTTACTGGCCTTATTATTCTCTGTTTTTGAACGGATAAAGAACAACCGCATGCTGCAACAGGAAGAACAATTCCTTAGCGATATTTTCGCCAAGGTCACCCATGAAATCCGCACCCCGCTGACCGTCATCCTGGGATTAAGTAAACAATTAAAAGATCAGAAAAACCTCTCCAATGGAAACCTGTCCACTTACCTCAATGCCATAGAACGTCAAGGGAAAAGCCTTTCCGAACTGGTAAACCAACTCCTCGACATCGCTAATTTGCAATCATCCGACAAAACCGTCGAGTGGAAAACCGGAAATATCGTTGCTTTTGTAGAAATGATATCGGAAACCTTCCGTATCTATGCCGGGCAAAAAGAGATAGAACTCTCTTTTTTCTGCACAGAAAACGAAACCGAAACCGACTTTGTACCCGATTGGCTCCAAAAAATCCTTTATAATCTCCTTTCCAATGCCATCAAGTTCAGCGACGAAGGCTCCCGCATCCAGCTCATCATGGAGAGAGACAAAAAAGAACGGGATACACTGGTAATCAAAGTAATCGATCAAGGAAAAGGCATCCCGAAAGAGACGCTTCTCCATATCTTCGACCTGTTTTACAAATATCCGCAAACCGGGAAGGAAATATCTGCCGGCAACGGGATAGGGCTTGCGCTTGTCAAACAACTGACAGAAGCGCTCGGAGGGACCATCCGGGTGGAAAGCGAAGTGGGAAGAGGATCCACTTTCACCGTTAAACTGCCTCTCCGTAGAAATGAGAAACAGCTGTATGCCCACTGGACACCCGAAAAGAGTCCGCTTCTTCCGCTCATAACGTCCACACCCGGGGAAACCGCCCAGGAACCGCCTTCCTCTGACCTCAGCGAGAACGACCCGCGCACTGCCATCTTGCTGGCAGAAGACAATAAGGACATCGCCATCTATATCCGCTCCCTGTTTCCGCAGGAGCACTACCACATCATACATGCCCGCAACGGAGAGAAAGCATGGGATATCGCCAATACATTGATCCCCGACATCGTCATCACCGACGTAATCATGCCTAAAAAGAGTGGGATTGAATTGTGCAGGGAAATAAAGTCATCTCCCCTGCTCAATCACATCCCCGTGATCATTGTCTCTGCAAAGAACAGCGAATCCGACTTGCTTGAGGGACTAAAAAGCGGTGCCGACAGTTATGTCCGGAAACCATTTTATCCGGAAGAGCTGCAACTGCTGGTGGAAAACCTACTGGAGACCCGCCAACTGCTGAAAGAGAAATACTGCAGATCGGTACTGAAAGAAGAAAAAACGGAGCCCGACAATAAAACCAATATAAACAGTGAATTCCTCCGCCATGCGACCGATATTATCTACCGTGAAATGAAAAATCCCGACTTCACGCCCGGGAAATTGGCCAGGGAACTGGCAATCAGCGTATCCCAACTGAATAAGAAGTTGAATGCCATCACCGGATATCCCTCCTCCACCTATATCCTACAGGTGAAGATCAACCATGCAAAGAAAATATTCAACACCCAGGAGAAAACCATCGGGGAAGTAGCCGCGGAATGTGGCATCTACGATGTGAACTACTTTTCACGGGTATTTAAAAAATATACCGGGATCACACCCACCCAATTCAAGCGACAGCCACTGATCTAAAATCAGAAAAAATCCGCTATCAAAAAATCGATTATTAGCACAGATATTATTTTATATATCAATATATTAAATTTATTAAATGAGTAAATAATACTAACGACCATAAATGTTAAAGCCTGTTTTATCCTAAATTTAACAAAATAAATCCTAACCTACAGTTTGCGAAAAGCGTAAGTTTGCCATCAAAATATATAGGCGGTTCAAAGGACGTCCAAATCTTTACAAACGTTCAGAGACAGCAAAAACGAAAAAACTGGAAAAAAACGCCAAACGGTCGGAAGACAATCAGGATACGGGCAAAAAAAATGCTCCAAACGTAACAAAAATGAAACAAACGGCAAAATAGAGTCATATTCAATCTTTTAGAGCAATCGAGCAATATATCTATTCACATGTTTCATACCCGGCAATGATCATATTCAAAAAAACAAATAAAATAGAGGTCTATGAAGTATAAATTAGTGCAAAAAGCCAATCCGCTCGAGCCCGATACAGAACGGAAGTGGTATGCCAGCCCTGTAAAAGAAGGCACGATAAATAATTATCAGCTAAGCAAGGGTATTGCCGGTAAATCATTTCTCGCCCGGGGCGCGGTCATCAATGTGATCGAGAATATGGTGGATGAAATTCCCCGCTATTTAATAGAAGGGTATAGTGTGAACCTGAATAATTTCGGCACGCTGCGCCTCTCGCTCTCGAGCGAAGGAGTAGAACAACCGGAAGAATTCACTCCCGGCAACATCAAGAACATGCGGGTGGTGTTTACCCCTTCGCCCGAATTGAAAAAGACATTACAGAATATTGCTTTCGAAGAAGTAAAATAATCGCCGATAGCTGCAGATAGTTTCATATAACACATGACAACAACAGAAATATAGAGACAGATGGACAACAGTTTCGATCCTATTCCCAAAAAACTCCTTTCGAGGAAACAATCGCTGATGCTTCACGCGTTGGGGTTTGTTACAGGCGATCCCAGCATCAGGATCGACTATCCTTATGTATGCCATCCGGGGTTGAGGGTCAGGGTGAACGAACCGGGCGATTCCAAATGGATCTACATGATGTTACCCGTGGACAAGGGCAGCCTGATCACCGATATCCAGATCGCATACCACAGGACCGGCATACAGAGCCATGTGACGCTCGTACGGTTAGTAGAGCAGCGCGAACCGGTATCTGCCACGGTGGTATATAACGAAGAGATAAAGAAAACAATACCTGCCACTTGCATCATTGGTTCGGCCTGCCATGTTGTGGTGAATAACAGCATACTGTTGAAGGTATGCATGGATTTTGCCAACACGGACGACCTGATCGAACTGGGGTCGGTAGAGGTATGCTATATTCCTGAATATACATCCCAGGCAGAATACAAAAGAAAGGAGGCTAAGAAAGTATCGTATCAGAAAGAAGAACCCATCGCCGGCCTGCTCAACGGCAGCCATTCCTTGAATCTGCAGCATCCTTCGTTAGCGGAATTATTTCTTCAGAGGAAGAAAAAAAAGAAAATCAGTGTCTGATTGTAAAACATAAAAACCAATTATTTTAATTCATTTTTATTATTAAATTTTTATTGTATGAAAAGAAGTTATTTATTTAAGTTGTTAGTCTTCGCGGTAATTGCGGCATTTGTCACAGTTACTTCGTGTAAGGACTATGATGATGACATCAGCAACCTGGAAAAACAGATTGCTGGGCTTAGCACCACTTTGAACGACCTCAAGTCAAAAGTGGATGCCGGTGCCGTTATCACAAGCGTAACATCAACCGCTGACGGTTTGACAGTTGTTACCGATAAGGGTACTTACAACCTGACAAACGGTAAGGATGGTGCTGCCGGCGCAAAAGGTGATACCGGAGCTACCGGTGCTGAAGGTAAAGCCGGATCGGTGGTTACCGCCAATGAAGACGGTTTCTGGTACATCGACGGCGTGAAAACCGAATATACCTGGAAAGGTGAAAAAGGTGAACAGGGCGATAAAGGTGAACAGGGTGAAAAAGGTGAACAGGGTGAACAAGGTGCTCCCGGCGAACCCGGTGCTCCCGGCGAAGCCGGTTCCACTACCATTGGCATCTATTATGAACCCAATGTAGACGGTTACTTCTATAAAGTGGAAGGCGATGTGAAGACCAAGACCGACATGCAGTGGAAACAAGAGGGTGGAATGACCGCTGTTGTGGAAGCCAATGGTGATGTCATATTCGCAGGTGTGAAAGCAGGCGAAGATAAGGACACCATCACCATCTACAACAACAGGATATTGAGAAGCCTCGTGCTGATTCCCGACTACTACGTGAACGGGGTAGAAGCCATCGCCGTGTCCACCATGTGGTACATGTCTCCCTGTGTGGAAGTTGAAGAAGGGGAAGAAGCTGATTGGTCATATGTAAAACCCAAAACGTTGGTGAAGTATCACATGAACCCCTCCAGCGTGACCGAGGATATGATCAACACCGAGAAGATCACGTTTGCTTACCAAGGCAAGGAAAACCGTTTTAACGATCTCCGTTCTGCCGAAATTGGTCCGAAAGCCACATTTGTATCATTGAAAGACGGTATCTTGACCGTGGAACTGGAACTCGATGATCCCACTATGATTGGAGTAAGACCTGAAGATAGGGAACAAACTCCAGGCAACTACGAATGGAGTGAATTTATGGATATGCTTGCCTTGCAAGTGCCGCTTTCCGACAAGGCGCTGAATGGCGTGAGCGGTGTGGAAGCTACTGTGACTTCCGACTGGGCAAGAGTAGATGCTGATGGTGATTATATTGGAGGAATCGACCGTAAAGGTAACGAAGATGACTATGAAGCTTATTCTTGGATAGATCCTGATTGGAGCTATCGACCGGACTATAGTACGGTTGAATTAGCGAAAGCGGAGTATAAACCCTATATGATCGACGTACAGTATGACAAGCAGGTGGATCTTATCGATTATCTGTCCACAGTTACTTGGTATGGTAAAATAATCGAACCGGCAGACTATGGCTTCAAGTACAAATTTGACTTGATCGATGGCGCGACCGGAAAAGCGATTGTATGGAAAGAAGATAACAACGAAACGAACCAACAGGATTTTATCAACCTATTGGATGCCAACAAGGGAACCATCAAATCGAAAGTGTTCGGTACAGACGGCACTGCCGCCATCGGACGTACGCCCCTCGTAAGGGTACAGTTGATTGATGCCGAAGGTTGCGCAATCGGAGAAGGTTATATCAAAATCAGGTTCGTGAAAGAAGTGAAGGATGCGTTGGAATTGACATTCGAAACGACTGCTGATTTCAACTGCGAAGGTACCGCATTCGGCCCGAAAGTAGAATGGATGAATGTCAATATCTACAATAAGTTTGAAGGAAGCACGAAATTCCACAATAACTATTACTTAGACGGACAACTCTATGATGCTGACGGAGAACCTCTCGAAGATATGGGCTATGCACAAGAATTCTTTGATCCTTACTGGACAGGCCAAGTTACCTTGCCATTCGCATGGGTGGTTGACAAGGATGCCGTGATTAAAGCAAACGGCAAACCGATGACCGCTTATGTATATTACCGCGACAGAGAAGATGGTGAAGTAACCGTGAAGATCAAGGTGACCGGCACCGTGACCATGCCAACACTGAGCGTGTATGGACATAACGCCACTTACTGGCAGAGCACAAGCTACAACCTCTTCAAGGTGAACCCGATGGTGTACAACTTCGCAGGAACTGCAACGGCCAGCCCGGCTAACGCAACCGCCAATATCCGTGCCAACCTGTTAAACGGTTTCGTGGATAAAGATGGTAAATACACTTCTAATGAAGCGATGATCATCAAATCATCACTGAAAGACTTTGCTCCTAACAACGTGGCATTCGTATTCGACGAAGAAAAACTGAAAGACTACAAGTACTACATCGGTACCACCGAATACTCGGTCGCTAAAAACAACCTGAAACTGTCGGTTGACAAGACTGAATTGTACTTTGTTGTAGGTGGTGATGATGTGCTGGCTGCCACAATCCAGAAAAATGCCTTGGAAGAATATGTGATCGCACTCGACGAAAACGGTACAGAAGCCGAAGCAAATCCGAACTCACTGCCATTGGCCCCGGCGAAAGCTTTGGTAGGCAAGAATGTGCCGGTGAAAATCACCGCAGACCTCTGTGGCGAAGGTGAAATCGTTAAGTCAGTGAAGGCATTTGAAGTGAAATTCATTGAACCGATCAACATCGACGCGAAACTTAGCGGTACCTTCACCGATGCCGTAATCAACGGCTCAAGGGTTAAAACCGCTGACGCTTTGACATTCACCGACTGGAACGGTTATGTCGTTCGTGAATCAGCGTTCGCTACTCCTACAGAAAAACAGAAATATGCTGTTGAACTATACGCTTACTACGAAGTGCAAACCGCTGTTTGGGATACCAATACGGCTAACGTGAAGACCAACCTCAAGCAGGATAGCGACGGTAACCTGGTTCCCACCGCAGGTGTTACCAACGGCGCATTGCCTGTTAACTATGCACTCAGCTATAACAATGGCGAATTGATTTTCGAAAATCAAGGAGGAGCCAATGTGAATGCAACAGATCCTGATCTGATTCTCTACATTCCTGTGTCAGTGACACACAAGTGGGGTGTAACGACCAAGACTGTGGCCATCAACGTGAAACCGGCTGCCGGCACAGGCAACTAAGCAAATATCATTATTTGCTATGAATATGCTAAAAGAGGATACCCTTGGGGGTGTCCTCTTTTCCACTATTCATCCATTACACTAAAATAAATAGCTTATGAAAAAATTAATCATTCTTTTATTCATTGTGACCCTCTTGCCACTTTCCACTTTTGCACAAGAGCGGCAAATCATGGAAGAGGGAAAGACGGTTTTCAAACCGTATGCCTACCTGCAGTTGCAAGGGGGTGCAGCCCATACATTGGGAGAAGCCAAGTTTATGGACCTGGTCTCGCCCGCTGCTGCCCTGAACTTGGGTTACAACTTCAGCCCCGTCTTCGGGATGCGCCTCGGCGCCAGCGGATGGCAGGGTAAAGGGGGTTGGGTAGCTCCTTCACAAGACTATGATTTCAAATTTGTGCAGGGGAACATCGATGTAGTACTCGACCTGGCAGCCATGTTTGCCGGATTCAACCCCAACCGCGCGGTCAATCCCTATCTCTTTGGTGGGGGTGCTTATGCCTATGGGTTTGACAACGACGGCGCCAACGCGCTTAACACAGGCACCTACGACTTGGAATACCTCTGGAAAGATAACAAGGGTTTCTTTGGAGGACGCTTCGGACTGGGATTCAACTTCCGCCTGAGCGACGCCGTGGCACTGAACCTTGAAGGTAATGCCAACGTGCTTTCCGACCATTTCAACTCGAAAAAAGCAGATAATCCCGACTGGCACTTCAACGCGCTTGTGGGTCTCAAAATCAACTTAGGCAAGAGCTACAAACGGACCGAACCGGTTTATTATGAACCGCAACCGGCCCCCGCGCCGGCACCGGTACCGGCTCCCACGCCCGCACCCGCACCAGCTCCTGCCCCCGTGGTGAAGGCATTCCCCGCGCTGCCTGCCGTGCACTTTGCATTCGACAGCGACAAGGTGGATACCCAGAAGTATGCCGATGAACTGGCTACCATCGTCTCCGTACTGAAAGAATTCAACAATACGGATGTAGAGATCACCGGTTACACCGACCACAGAGGTCCCGATGCGTATAACGACGGACTCTCGCTCAGAAGGGCCGAGGCCGTGAAGAAATACCTGGTGGAACAAGGCGTCAGCGCCGCAAGACTCTCCACCTCCGGTGAAGGGAAAGATCCCAAGACTTCGGGACAGGAAGCACTTACTATCAAAGCCCGCCGCGTGGAAGTAACCGATAAATAAAGGATTTGTAACGGAAAAGAAAAAACGATTTTTTACAATAACTCAGTCATCGTTTAGAAAGACCAAGTAATAAATTTATATTCTTTTTCCGGGAAACGGGAATGCCCTTCACAAGGCATTCCCGTCTTTTTTATCGTTGTAAGTATATCATTTTGATAATGAAAGTTGCTCAATTGATAAACTTTTTATATGTTTGTGACATGAGTGCGCAGTATAAAAGCTACCGCCTCACGTCCTCCCACTATTTTCCCAACGAAGCAAGCGAAATGACATTTATTCCATCGGGGCGGCGGTAGCTCATTCCGGTACCCGTGATAATGTTGAGCGATTGGGGAAGTTGCATTTTATTTGTATCTATATTCTTCACAAATTTAGCCAAATTTTCAGCAGCCTCATCAATAAATCCTACGCCAAGTTTTATTTCAAAAGCGGCATAATTTCCTCCGTATTTTTGCACAATCGTATCTACTTCTAATCCATAAGAATCTTGATAATGATATACTTTCGCATTGTTTGCTTGTGCATATATATTCAAATCGTGCGTTACGAGTGACTCGAAGAGAAATCCGGTCAACAACAAGTTTTCCAACAATGCATCTTTGTTTAATTCGAGTACCGCAATAGCCAACGAAACATCACACAAATGCCTTTTAGACGATTTTCTGAGCGAAGCCGATGAGCGGATATACGGATTGAAAGCGGGCTGCTCATACAAAATCATCAACCGCTCCAAAGCATCAAGATAATCTATGATTGTTGAGCGTGCAATATTCTGATTTTCATTTAATTTCAAATCCTTTTCTAATGTCGTGTCTGCAACCAAAGTGGCTACATTACGAGACAGGGAACGCAACAGCGAACGGATTTTATGCGGCTCGCGTTTTACGCCCGAAACCCTGCTCACATCCACTTCGCACAATAAATCAATGTAGGAAGTATTGAGAAGCAAGGAATTTTCGACACTTTCGTCTATCAATGCCGGCCAGCCGCCCTTAATCATTCTTTCCGCAATAATATCAAGTGTTAACGCCTCATCGTAAACCGACGCTACTTTGCCGCTCAACAAATCAGATAAACTGACTTGACCCGTGGAATAGCCCATCTCTTGCCACGACATTGTATTCATCGCAACGGTGGTAAATCTGCCTGCACCGCTATGCAGCCTCACATCATCATTCGGATTGGCGGAACCGGTAAGAAGAAATTGTCCCTTTGCTTTGCGTTCATCCACTTCGTGGCGCACATAATTCCAGATTTTCTTCTGCTCTTGCCATTCATCAATCAATCGCGGTGTATCGCCCTGCAACAAACGCTTGGGATCAGTAGCCATAAAAGCTTCAATCTGCTCGTTTTGGTCAAGGCGCAACACACTTTTAGCAAACTGTAAGCACGTTTCGGTTTTTCCGCATGATTTTGGACCTTTAACGAGAACCGCTCCCGAAGCCGCGAGTTTGTTCGTTATTTCCTGTTCTATAATTCGTTTTTTATAAACCATGCCGACAAATTTTATTTTGCAAAAATAGTGACTGTTTTACAGACTACAAAATTTAGACAAAATAAACTACATTTTTAAGACAACGTACACTACATTTTTAAGACGTATTGACCAACATTAAAAGAAAATATCCTCTTCATTCCTGCCTGTCGAATCAAGAAACATCACATAATAGATGGGCATATAAGTTACCTTGCCTTTGGTTGTCACCTCCCTCTTATTGGAGAGTACCAAGCCGGTCAGGACATGATAATCTTCCACGGATAGGAGGTTGTTCAAGGCACTATGGATGGTATGATCCTTGCCGGATTTTACTTCTATGGGCAAGATGCTCAGGTTGGCGTAGTCATCGACTAAGAAATCCACCTCTCCCTTTTGCCTGTTGTCATAATAGAACAGGTTGTGGCCATGCGCTTTGAGTTCCTGCGCCACCACACTCTCATACACTGCTCCCAGATTGATACTCTTTTCATCGTCCAACACGGGACGGAGGTTATGATGAAAGAGTCGGGAGGTAAGCATGCCCACATCATTCAGGTATAGTTTCAGCAAATTCTTCCGCACAGATTCCGTCAAGGGGTAATGTGGATTGGAAATGGCGTGCACGGCGATGGTAATGCCGGATGATATAAGATACTCGAACTCCTCCTCATAACGGCTGAAACGATCCCCCTTTTGGCCTTGGATATCTTTCACGACGATACGTTTCTTCCTGTTTTCCATCTGAGACGGAACCATATTGTAAATGCGGCGGATCAAGAGGTTGCGCCCGTTGTCCTGTTCGTATTTCGACGCATCGTCACCGTACATCACCCGGATGGACTCTTGCACTTCACGCACTTTCACGATATTATGCGAAGACAAATATTCATTCACGGCGTCGGGCATGCCGCCCACAAGGAGATAACGACGGAACAGGTCCATCACTTTGCGGTGCTGCTCTTCGCCAAGGCTTTCTTTCTGTCGGAATTTCTGCCGCAATACAGCGATGGCATCTTTGCCGAATCCATTGGCGATGAGAAACTCTTCAAAGTCGAGTTGGAACATTTCTTTGCGGATAATGCTCCCCACCGGGATAGATGTGGTGGAACGGAGAGCGATGCCCAGCAGGCTTCCGCTTGTGATGAAGCGGTAACGGTGCTCCTGGCGCAAAAATTTAAGCATCGTGAGAAATTGTGGATAATGTTGTATCTCATCCAAGAAAACCAGTGTGTTATCGGCATTATCTAATTTTTCACCGGCCACCATGCTCAACGTCAGATAAAACTCTTCCGTGGTGCGGACGTGCTTGAAGAGTTGTGCCCCTTCATCGTCTTCCACGAAGTTGAGTTCTATAAAATTCTCGTATAGACGTTCACCAATCTGTCTGATAATGTATGACTTGCCAATCTGTCTGGCTCCTTCAAGGACTAAAATCCTGTCTGAATCAGACTTTAAATGATCTTCAATATATGTGCCAATTTTCCTGTAGAGCATCACCGTTTACACTTTTCAATATGATTTCATCCTACAAATATACACTTTTCAATATAAATTACCAATAACAAATTACACTTTTCAAAAAATCTGCATTTTTCCCTATTATCCTAATCATTGACATGCGCAATCATCGCCAATTTTGTACGCAAAGCTCAATTTATCCTCCCGAATGCACCAAGAAACCAAAACTTTATGTACCTTTGGGGGATTTTATGCAAAGAAAATAACAACTTATCATTTATGACAAATCCAATTGTAAAGCAAATCGAGCTGTCAGACGGACGCACGATTACGCTGGAAACGGGGAAAGTGGCAAAACAGGCCGATGGCTCCGTCACCCTTCGTATGGGTGACACCATGTTGCTGGCTACCGTTTGTGCCGCCAAAGATGCAACCCCCGGAACCGATTTTATGCCGTTACAGGTTGAATACAGGGAAAAATTTGCCTCCTCCGGACGTTTTCCGGGTGGATTTTTGAAACGTGAAGGAAGACCTTCCGATTCGGAAGTGCTGACCAGCCGGTTGATCGACCGTGCGCTGCGCCCACTCTTTCCCGATGATTACCACGCCGAAGTTTTTGTGAATGTCATCCTTTACTCCTCCAATGGTGAAGATATGCCAGATGCACTGGCCGGACTCGCGGCCTCTGCCGCACTGGCTGTTTCCGACATACCCTTCAACGGGCCGATTTCCGAAGTACGTGTGGCACGTGTCAACGGACAATTCATGATTAACCCTACCTTCAACCAGTTACAGAAGGCCGATATCGATATCATGGTGGGCGCCACCATCGACAATATCATGATGGTGGAAGGAGAGATGAATGAAGTATCGGAAGCGGAAATGCTCGATGCCATCAAATTTGCCCATGAAGAGATCAAAAAACATTGCCGTGCGCAGATGGAACTGACCGAAATGGCAGGCAAAACGGTAAAACGCTCCTATTGCCACGAGGAGAACGACGAAGAACTCCGTAAGCAGGTATGGGACAAATGCTATCAAAAGGCTTATGCGATTGCCTCCTCACAGAACCCCAACAAACATGAGCGTATAGAAGCTTTTGAAGCGATCCTCGAAGAATTCCTTGAGTCATTTCCCGAAGAGGTAAGGGAAGAGAAGAAAGCGCTCTCGGGACGCTACTACCATGATGTAGAGAAAGAGGCAATGCGCCGTTGTATCCTGGATGAAGGAAAACGTCTCGACGGGCGTAGCTCCACCGAAATCCGGCCTATCTGGAGCGAAGTGGATTATATCCCGGGACCGCACGGTTCGGCACTCTTCACCCGTGGTGAAACGCAGTCGCTGACAACCGTCACACTGGGTACCAAATTAGATGAAAAAATTATAGACGACGTGCTGATACACGGTACCGACCGCTTCCTGTTGCATTATAACTTTCCTCCTTTCTCCACCGGAGAAGCCCGTCCGCAACGCAGCACGGGTCGTCGTGAGATAGGACACGGTAACCTGGCGCACCGCGCCCTCAAACGGATGATCCCCGAAGGATATCCTTATGTGGTACGCGTGGTGTCGGATATCCTGGAATCGAACGGTTCATCTTCCATGGCTACTGTCTGTGCCGGTACCCTGGCAATGATGGATGCAGGGATAAAACTCAAAAAACCGGTGAGCGGCATCGCCATGGGATTGATCTCGGAAAACAAGGGTCAGAATTTTGCCGTTCTTTCCGATATCTTAGGCGACGAAGACCACTTAGGCGACATGGATTTTAAAGTGTGCGGCACCAAAGACGGGATTACCGCCACTCAAATGGATATCAAAGTAGACGGACTCTCGTATGAGATCCTCGAAAAGGCGTTGGCACAGGCTAAAGCCGGCCGTGAGCATATCATGGGCAAAATGATGGAGACCCTCTCCGAGCCGCGTGCCGACCTGAAACCACATGCTCCGCGCATCGAAGTGATCGAAATACCGAAAGATTTCATCGGCGCCGTAATTGGCCCGGGAGGAAAGATCATCCAGGGAATGCAGGAAGAAACCGGAACTGTCATCACCATTGAGGAAATCGACAACAAGGGACGTGTGGAAATATCTGCCAACAACAAGGCCTCCATCGATGCCGCCATGGCAAAGATCAAAGGTATTGTAGCCATTCCCGAAATCGGTGAAGTGTACGAAGGTACCGTCCGCTCGGTAATGCCTTATGGCGTTTTCGTCGAGTTCCTCCCCGGAAAAGACGGACTCCTCCATATCTCCGAAATAGAATGGAGACGGTTAGAAAAAGTGGAAGATGCCGGTATCAAGGAAGGCGACAAGATTCAGGTAAAACTGATGGATATCGACCCGAGAACCGGTAAATTCAAATTATCCCGCAAAGTATTATTGCCACGTCCCGAAAGGCCGGAACGTCCTGAGCGTCCTGAAAGAAGTGAACGCCCGGAAAGAGGCGGTAACCATGACGCAGAAGAATAAGCAGACCGATATATATAGTAAAAGCGAGCCCGAAAAGGTTCGCTTTTTTTGTGTTTTCTAAAGAATATTCTTATGCTTATCGTTTGTTTTTCTTATATTTATATCTTATTTTTGCACATAATAGTTTTTAAAGAAAATGAAACGAGCATGATAATTGTTCTCACACAAGAATATGATCAAAAGCGAGTTCCATATGATACATTTGAAAATCAATAATTTTAATCATATGAAAAAGAGAATATACACTCCCCCTAAAAAACAAAATGAAGTCAGTGACCCTCTCCCTGATTATAAAACAATTCCAGAAACTAAATTCAGCAGAAAGAAAGAAAATAATCTCTCTCTAAAAAAATTTCATAAGACAGTAACGCCAGAAGATTTTCCGAGTAATTGTGTTACACTAGATACATTTTTTAGTGATTTAGAAGATTATATCCACAAAAATGAAACTGTATAAAATCGCTATCAGCAATGAAGTATATAATGATTTAGAAAATATTGGAAATTTTATTCTTTCTAAATACACGCAAGACGCAGTAAACAATTACCTTAAAAGTCTATATGAGGACATATCAACACTTCAGTATTTAGCAGAAGTTTTACCTTACTCCGAGAGGGAAACAGTAAAACAAATAAATCCAAAAGGTAAAAGGTTGTTGTCAAAAAATAAGCACTGGAATATTATTTTTCATCTTTTAGGAGATTATGTCATAGTCGATAGAATTATAGCATCTTCTTTGATAAAATAAAGATTTACAATCCCAACCAGTTTGGCATTTCCCTCAGCTTCCACTATATTTGCAACCTAAATCGTTATTTTTATAATAAAAACACACTATTGAGTAAGGTTTTTGCATAATTTATAATCTACAGGAACCGAACAGAATGATATGCACAAACAACTATTACTGGGAGCCGAAGCCATTGCACAAGCAGCCCTGGACGCCGGAATATCGGGAGTATACGCTTATCTGGGTACCCCTTCCACGGAAATTACGGAATTTATACAACGGTCGCAAACGGTGAATGCCCCACAGGTGAGGTCTACCTGGGCGACAAACGAGAAAACGGCTTTCGAAGCTGCATTGGGAATGTCGTATGCGGGGAAACGAAGCCTGACCTGCATGAAACATATGGGACTGAACGTGGCCGCCGATGCATTCATGAACGCTGCCGTCACAGGTATACACGGAGGATTGGTGGTAGCAGTGGCAGACGACCCGTCGATGCACTCGTCGCAAAACGAACAGGATAGCCGCGTATATGGCAAATTCGCCATGATCCCGGTACTGGAACCGGCTCACCAGCAGGAAGCCTATGATATGGTACGTTACGGATTCGACCTGTCGGAAAAAACCGAGTTGCCCGTAATGGTAAGAATTCCTACACGACTCTCCCACTCCCGCGCAGCGATCCTGCGCGGAGAGCCACGGGAGCAAAACAGACTCCATCCTTCCGGCGACAAGGGAAAATGGATACTCCTGCCCGCAAACGCCCGCAGAAATTACCAGCGGCTGCTCGAAAAACAACAGGAACTGGCCAACGCTTCTGAATCATCGGCTTTTAACCGGACCACCGAAGGAGAAGGTACCATAGCGGTCATTGCCTTCGGCATCGCTAACAATTACGCGATGGAAGTGATCAAAGCATACAACCTGCCGGTAGCAGTACTGAAAATATCCCAATACCCCCTTCCGGAAAAAATAATTTCCCGGTTTACCGAAAAATATCCAGACATCCTTATTGCTGAAGAGGGATATCCGGTATACGAAGAACTGCTGAAAGGTTACTTCGGGAACGGAAAATTCAGGGGACGGTTAGACGGGGCATTGCCCCGGACGGGAGAACTTTCTCCCAACCTGTTGGTAAAAGCACTGAAGGTGGATACCGGAGAAATACGAACGATACCTACTATCGTAGCAGGCCGCCCACCCATGCTATGCAAAGGGTGCAGCCATAGGGACCTGTTCGACGCCATTAACCACGTAATGGAAGAGTATCCCGAACATCATGTATTCGGTGATATCGGGGGCTACACCCTGGGCGCGTTACCACCCTACAGCGCCATAAGTACCTGTGTGGATATGGGTGCGGCCATCACCATGGCAAAAGGAGCGGCAGATGCAGGAATACGCCCGGCCCTATGCGTAATAGGGGACTCTACTTTCACCCATTCCGGCATGACGGGATTATTGGATGCGGTGAATGACCGGTCGTCCATGATGGTCATCATATCCGATAACGGCACTACGGCCATGACAGGAGGACAGGATTCGGCGGGAACAGGCCGTTTTTACAATATATGCAAAGGAATCGGAGTAGAAGAAGACCATATACGGACGATCATACCCCTCAAAAAAAATCTCGATGAGAACTGCAGGGTATTGAAAGAAGAACTCGACTACCAAGGCGTCTCCGTCATCATCTCACAACGGGAATGCATCCAGACAGCCAGAAAATGATGTGATAATGTGATAATTTACTGTCTTTACTCTTTACTCTTTACTCTTTACTCTTTACTCTTTACTCTCTTAAAAAAATGCATAGAAACATTATAATAGCAGGCGTTGGAGGCCAGGGAATATTGACCATCGCCGCGATCATAGACCTGGCGGCAATGAACCGGGGACTGCATGTGAAGCAGGCTGAAGTGCATGGCATGAGCCAGCGCGGCGGTGCGGTGGAATCGCACCTGCGGATCTCGTCGGAAGAGATCTATTCGGATCTGATCCCGCTTGGCAAAGCAAACCTGATCCTGTCAATAGAACCGATGGAGGCACTCCGATACCTTCCTTTCCTTGCACCCGAAGGTGTCATTGTGACCGCAACCGAACCCCATAAGAATATTCCTCATTATCCGAATGAAGATGAACTGATGGAGACCATGAAACAATCGGCCATGCAGAGGAAGAAGAGTTGGAGAAAGCCATCGGAGTGTTCTTCGGAAGAAAAGGTGAAGAAATGGTCAACATGAATATAAAAGCCTTTAGGCTCGGAAAAGAATATGCAACAAAATAGAATGATCCGGAATGAGACCCGTCCGGTAATATGAGAATACCCTTGGAAATATGCAACAGAACAAGATGATCTGGAACCCCGAAAGGGAGTGTGCGGCCATTGAGCCGCACACCGTAGAATTAAAACCATACAATCCTTATCCTAAGAACGAAATCAGCACACCGGCTGCCACGGCTGAACCGATCACGCCCGACACATTACTGGCCATACAGTACTGCAGGATATGATTCGACTTGTCGTATTTCAATGCCACCTCATTGGCCACGCGCGATGCCATAGGCACGGCGCTTAACCCGGTAGCGCCCACAAGCGGATTGATCTTTTTCTTCGAGAACATATTGGTTACCTTCACAGCCAGGATTCCACCCGCTACCGAAATAGCAAAAGCAAGGAACCCGCCCACGATAATACCCAACGTCTGCCCCGAGAGGAAGACTTCGGCCGTCATGGTAGCACCTACGGTCAATCCTAAAAATATGGTAGCCGTGTTCATGATAGGGCCCGAAGCGGCATCGGCAAGGCGGCTCGTATTGGTACCTATCTCTTTCACAAGGTTACCGAACAACAACATCCCGAGCAAAGGCGCCGAAGAGGGAACAAAAACCGCCACAACCAGTCCCAGTACGATCGGGAAAATAATCTTTACTGTTTTCAGGTGCTTGATATCGTGCTTGGGCGGATATTGCTTATCCATCTTCTTCATGTGGATCCTGAACTCCTTTTCGGTCATCAGCAGTTTAGCCACCGCGGGAATGATGACCGGCACCAACGCCATATAGGAATAGGCAGCAATGGCGATGGGCCCCAGTAAATGAGGTGCCAGCTTGATAGTCGTGTAGATGGCGGTCGGGCCGTCAGCCCCTCCGATAATACCGAGGGAAGCCGCTTCAGGCAAGGTAAATCCCATAATAACCGCGGCAATCAATACGGAAAAGATACCGATCTGTGCTGCCCCGCCGAACAGCGCGAGCTTCAGGTTGCGCAGCATGGGACCGAAATCGGTAAGCGCTCCCACCCCCATAAAGATGATCGGGGGAAGTATACCGGTCTTGATCAACGCATAGTAAAGAAAATTCATAATACCATGCTGATCAGCAATTTCAAGCAGATTCATATAACTGCCGTCGGCATTATGCACCAAAGCACTATCCACTATGCCGAGTCCTGCACCGGGCAGGTTGGCCAACAGCACACCAAACCCAATGGGAACGAGAAGAAGCGGTTCATATTGTTTAAAAATACCGAGGTATAACAAAACAAAGGCAATCACCCACATCAACACGGTATCCCATCCCAGGATACCGAACCCGGTCATTTCTGTCAGACTCCCAAAAATTTCACCCATTCCTTATGCCATTTTAATGAGTACGTCATCTTCGTCCACTGCGTCACCGTTGGCAAAGCATATTTCAGTCACTTTGCCGCTTTCTTCGGCTGCCACGGCATTATAGGTCTTCATCGATTCTATATAACCGATGATATCGCCTGCCTGCACGGTAACTCCTATTTTCAACGCAGTCTCCGAAGAGTCTTTGGTGAGGAAGAATTTTCCTTCCAGCGGCGAAACCACCTCTTTCAGCCGCCCGTTGGTGGAGGGAGGTGCCGCATTTACGGCTATCGGCTGGCTTACTGGAGCTGCCGTCTGCGCAGGCTGCGGCTGGGAAGCGCCATTTCCATCCCCGTTCCCGGGATAGGAGATATTCACCACATATTCTTCATTGTCGATATTGATTACCAGTGTCCTGGGTTGGAACCCACCGTTGATAGTGACTGCCTTTGTTTCCTTTTTTGAGGATGAAAGGGCCTCTGTTGCTTCTTTTTCCGCTTTCTTAGTTGCCAGGTCAGCTTCGAAAGACCGCTTGGCATCGCCCGACTTATAAGCCCTGTATTGCTCGGGATGCATGGCCAACTCGAACAATTCTTCATCATCCTGACCCGAATCCCAGTTATTTTTCTTCATCTCGGCACGGAACTCCTCCAACTGGTCGGGATAGAGGGCCTGCGGATCGCCGATATAAAACTCCCGACCCTGCTGTTTCGCCATCTCCACAATCTCCGGAGCCAGTGCACCGGGAAGTTTACCCGACTTGCCCAGGATCATATCCCAGATATTGTCGGCAATCATCGACCAGCGCTCCTTGCCTTTCTCAAGCTGCACCACGTTCATCAGCGCCAGGTTCTTAACGTACTGGCTGAATGGTGTTACCAGCGGTGGATATCCTATCTTGGGCCACACATACGTTACTTCATCGAATAATTTGATCAGCAGGTCATCCTGCGTAAGCTCCGGCTGTCCATGCTTTCTCTTCCATTTGTTAAGAGAAGAGAGGTTATTCTCTAAATCGGCCATCAGGCTGCCCATCATACCTCCGGGCAAACCGGGTGCGATCAGCAACGAGTTGTTCAACCGGTTTTTCGGGTTGATGTAATAACCAAGAAAATCATCGATATACTTCTGGGAAAGTGAACGCACTTTCATATAGGCTTTCATATTGATCTCCGGCACATCAAAACCGGCATCTTTCAGCATGGCCTGTACCGCCAGCACATCGGCATGGCCTGTTCCCCAGGAGAGCGGTTCCATACCCACATCTATATATTCAGCTCCGGCGTAGGCAGCCTCGAGGATGGAGGCCATCTGGAAACCGGGACCGGCATGGCCGTGGTACTGGATAAGAACAGAAGGATGCTTCTCTTTGATTTTTTTGATGATCTTGCCGATACTTGCAGGGCGGCCTATACCTGCCATATCCTTGACGCAGATTTCGTCGGCGCCCATTCCTATCAGCGTATCAGCCAATCCGGTATAATACTCTACCGTATGGATAGGCGATACCGTCAGGCAAAGTGCAGCCTGGGCAACCATTCCCGCCTCCTTGGCAAACTTGATGGAATTCTCCAGATTACGGGGATCATTCAGTCCGTCGAACGAACGGGCAATATCGGTTCCCTGTTTCTTTTTCACCTGGAACATCAATCTGCGTACATCGGCCGGTACCGGACTCATACGTATTCCATTCAATCCACGTTCCAGCATATGCGTCTGTATGCCCGCATCATTAAACGGTTGTGTCCATTCACGTACGGCTTTATTAGGGTTTTCCCCGAACAGCAGGTTGATCTGCTCAAACCCGCCACCGTTTGTCTCTACCCTGGCAAAACATCCCATATCGATAATGGCAGGAGCTACCTCCTTAAGCTGCTCCACGGTAGGAACATATTTACCGGACGATTGCCACATATCCCTGTACATCAGGCTAAACTTTATCTCTCTTCCCATATTTATATATTTTTTATTTCTTCTCGATGGAATCCACATTGCCTTGCCCCTGTGTCACCGCATCTACAGCAGCCACAATAACAGCTAACTTCTTAGATTCTGTTTTCTTTCCCGAAGCCCCCCTGTTTTCGGATTTACCCTCCGCCGGAGCCGCAACCGGGATAAAACGATTGGTAAGACGGATTACCAGATTACCAATCACCACAACCAACCACAGAATGATAAAAACAGTTATTATCCCCACGACCAATAGGCCCAACGCCGTATTCAAATTTTCCATATATACCTGTTTTTTAACCCAAAAAGGCGATAACCTAACAAAATTAAATTGAAAGGATTAGAGTGAATTTTGCACAAGAGTGTAATTTTCGGATTTCAAAAATACGAAAAATATCTGATTTTTTGCGCAAAAAAAACCAATTTGTGCAATTTAAGTATTATTTAAGGAGCCTTTGCAAAGATTCAATATTCATCTTTGCTATGATTGATTCTCATCAGTTTCACTAACTCTACCACCGCAATAGGCACCAACGAAAGGAGGCCGACATACAGCCAATGGGCTGCATCCATCGCCGTTACACCAAAAATATCCATCACGCCGGGAATTACCAATACGGCAAAGAGCAAAAGTGCCGACAGGAAAATTGCACCGAGCAATGATTTGTTACTGAATATGCCTGTTTGGAAAGAAGAACGCCTGTTGGAATGCAGATTTCGGACATGCCACAATTGCGAAAAGCCCAGTACGGCAAATGCCATGGTCTGTCCTAAAAGCTGACCACCATCCTTAAAGCCGATCATATAAGCCGCCAGAGAGATCAAACCGATAGTAACTCCCTGGTATCCTATTCTCCAGACCATTCCCTTGGTAAAGAATCCCTGTTTGGGATCCCGTGGCTTACGGGTCATCACATCCTTATCGGCAGGATCCATACTCAGCGCCAGGGCGGGGAGGCTGTCCGTAACCAGGTTGATCCATAATATAAGGATGGGAGTCAGCGGATTACCTATATTGGCAATTGAAGCGATAAAAATGAGCAATACCTCTCCTACATTGGCCGACAACAGGAATTGGATCGCCTTCAGGATGTTGTCGTAAATACGGCGCCCCTCCTCCACCGCACTCACGATGGTCGCGAAGTTATCATCCGTCAGGATCACATCCGAGGCGTCCTTGGCTACTTCAGTACCCACCACACCCATCGATACGCCTATATCGGCCTGCTTGAGTGCCGGCGCATCATTTACCCCGTCGCCCGTCATCGCCACAATATCACTATGGGACTGCCACGCTTTTACTATCCGCACCTTGTGCTCAGGGGCTACACGCGCATATACCGAATAGGCCCCTACGTCGTGATAAAGCGTGCCGTCATCCATCTCTTCCAGATCGGTGCCGGTGACGGCCTTGTCTCCTTCATTATAAATCCCTATCTCATCGGCAATAGCGACTGCCGTCACTTTATGGTCGCCGGTGATCATCACGGGGCGGATTCCGGCCGTCCTGCACTTTTTCACCGCTTCTACCACCTCGGGTCTGGCCGGGTCGATCATACCAAGCAGCCCCACAAAGACAAGTTCCCTTTCAACCGTTTCCGTGCTCACTTCTTCAGGAAGAGCATCCATATCTTTATAGGCGACGGCAAGTACACGTAATGCCGACTGCGCCATCCGTTGATTCTCCTTTCTAATGGTCTCACGATCTTCTTCCGTAATGGAACGCACCCTTCCATGGATAAGTATATATGTAGAGACTGCAAGCACCTCGTCCAATCCCCCTTTCAGGTTTACGCGGAATTGCCCTTCCTCTATACGGTTGATGACGGACATTCTTTTTCTTTCTGAGTCGAATGGCACCTCTTCCACCCGGGGAAAACGGTTATCCAGTTCATTCTTATCCATCTTCAACCCGAGTGCCGCATCCACAATAGCGGTTTCGGTAGGATCTCCGGCAGTCTCATGGTCTCCGCCCGACAACTTCTTCAGATGCGCATCAGTACAGAGTAGAGACGATTGGAGCAACATCTGTTCATCGCTGTCGAGTTCTGAGGGAAGCGGCGGATTACGGAAATCGATCCGGTTGCCGCCTGTCCATCCCTCCACGACGGTCATTTTATTTTGCGTGAGCGTTCCGGTTTTATCAGAACAGATTACCGTGACACTCCCCAAAGTTTCTACAGAAGGCAAGGTACGTACGATAGCGTTCAACTTCACCAGCCGCTGTACGCCGATAGCCAATACAATGGTGGAAACAATCTGTAATCCTTCAGGAATGGCCGCCACTGCCAGGCTGACAGCCATCATCAGCATCTCCAACCAATGGTTGCCGTGCAAAACGCCTATGATAAATATAAAGGCGCATATTCCCAACGCTACATAACCCAGCACTTTCCCAAGTTGCCCGAGTCGTTTGCTCATCGGCGTTTCCGTATCCTGCGTGTTTTGAAGCATATGGGCGATCTTCCCTACTTCGGTCCCCATCCCGGTACCAACCACCACACCTTTTCCTCGTCCATACGTCACAGTGCTGGTAGAAAAAGCCATATTATCCCGGTCGCCCAAAGGAAGGTCTTTCGCCTCCAGCACTTCCCGGCTCTTCTCCACGGGTACCGACTCTCCGGTGAGGGCCGATTCCTGCACTTTCATGTTCACGGCCTCTATCAGCCGCAAATCGGCAGGAATAACATCACCGGTATCCAATACGACTATATCGCCGGGCACAATGTCAGTGGATGTGATCTCTGTCACCTGTCCGTCCCGTAATACTTTAGAATGGGGTGAGCTCATCTTGTTGAGCGCATCCAACGATGATTGCGCTTTTTTTTCCTGTACCGTTCCGATCACCGCATTGACGACCAATATGGCAAGTATCACAAAAGCCTCCACCAAACCTTCACCCTCCATGATGCCGATCACTCCCGATATGATGGCGGCGATCAGTAAAATAACCACCATGATGCTCTTGAATTGCTCAAGGAACATTATCAGGAGAGTTTTTTGTTTTTTGGATTGGAGCTGATTGGCTCCATACCTGGCAAGTCTTTTCTGCACCTCCTCCTCAGAGAGCCCCCTATCCGATGAAACTTCCAATTGCTGCAATATCTCCTCAACCGGTTGACTGTAATAACGATCTTTCATTCTTTTTTCTTTTAAATATATCCGTGCATCCTCATGGCGGAAGTTACCTTCCTGAAACGTTTGAAAAATAAACAAACGGTAGAAAAAAATGTTTACTCTTTCCTGTTCCCCAATTCCGGTCATTATTTATCCTGAATATGTTATATAACATAACTATTAGAGCACCATTTGTCGCACGTTTTTTATATATTGCGACGCTATTTCAGATAGCATGACTTTGCCGGCATTTACAGCGCGGCAAAGTCTTTTTTAGTCTCATTGGCACATTACACATACACATCAATAAAAAATAAAATAGGCGTATGAAAGTTTACAAAACAAACGAAATCAGGAACATTGCCCTCATTGGCAATGCAGGCTCAGGTAAGACCACCCTCGCGGAAGCCATGCTTTTCGAGTGTGGTCTTATAAAACGACGCGGTACGGTAGATGGAAAAAATACCGTGAGTGACTACTTCCCTGTAGAAAAGGAATATGGATATTCAGTCTTCTCCACTGTTTTTTCTTACGAGTGGAAAGAGAAGCTGATGAATTTTATCGACTGTCCGGGTTCGGATGATTTTGTGGGAGGGGTCGTTTCCGCCCTTAATGTCACGGATATGGCGTTAATGCTGATCGATGCGGCTAACGGGGTAGAAGTGGGTACCGTCAACCAGCTCCGTTATGTGGACCACCTGAATAAGCCGCTCGTTTTCCTGATGAATCAGATGGACCATGACAAAGCCGACTACGACAATACCCTTGCCAGCCTGAAAGAACAATACGGCAGCAAAGTAGTGCCGGTACAATATCCTATTGGCAGCGGTACCTCTTTCGACGGGATAGTAGATGTGCTGAAACAGAAACTCTATAAATGGAAACCGGGCGCCACCGCCCCCGACGTGCTGGAAATCCCCGGCAGTGAACAGGAGAAAGCGGGTGAATATTACCAGGCTTTACTCGAAGCCGCCGCCGAGAATGATGAAGGGCTGATGGAGAAATATTTCGAGCAGGGCTCACTTACCGAAGAAGAGATGCGCGACGGTATCCACAAGGGAATGATCAGCCGCGACCTTTTCCCGCTCTTCTGTGCGTCAGGCGAAAAGAATATGGCAGTGCACCGTATCATGAACTTCCTGAGCATGGTGGCACCCTCCCCGCTGGATGTGCCCGCACCTCTCAACAGCGAAGGACGGGAGGTAAAACCCGATGTATCGGCTCCCACAAGCCTCTTTTTCTTCAAAACAACGGTCGAACCCCATATCGGTGAAGTCTCCTACTTCAAGGTAATGTCGGGTTCTGTGAAAGAAGGTGACGACCTGGTCAATGCCAACCGCGGTTCAAAAGAACGCCTCGTACAACTTTACACCGTGGCAGGCCAGATCCGCAACAAGGCCGAAGAGTTACAGGCAGGCAGTATCGGTGCGGCGGTGAAGCTGAAAGATGTGCGCACGGGAAATACCCTCAACGCGAAAGATAGTGAAAACAAATTCGACTTCATCCGTTATCCGGAACCACGTTACCGCAGAGCCATCAAAGCCGTCAACGAATCGAACTCAGAGAAGTTGAGCGAAGCGCTTACCCGCATGAAAGAAGAAGATCCCACCTGGTTGGTGGAAAACTCCAAGGAGTTGAAACAGGTGATCGTCTCCGGACAAGGTGAGTTCCACCTGAGGACACTGAAATGGCGGTTGGAGAATAATGACAAGATCGAAATTGAATTCCAGGAACCCAAGATCCCATACCGTGAGACCATCACGAAAGCGGCACGTGCCGATTACCGCCACAAGAAACAATCGGGTGGCGCCGGACAGTTCGGGGAGGTGCACCTTATCGTGGAACCTTACACCGAAGGAATGACCGTACCGGAAGTCTATCGGTTTAACGGCCAGGAATACAAAGTGCAGAACCGCGATACACAGGAGATCAACCTCGATTGGGGCGGTAAACTCGTATTTGTGAACAGTATCGTAGGTGGCGCCATCGACGCGCGCTTCCTGCCTGCTATCCTGAAGGGTATCATGGCCCGTATGGAGCAAGGCCCCCTTACCGGATCGTATGCCCGTGACGTGCGGGTGATTGTGTACGACGGTAAGATGCACCCGGTAGATTCCAATGAAATCTCCTTCATGCTCGCCGGACGTAATGCGTTCAGTACGGCCTTCAAAAATGCAGGGCCCAAGATCCTCGAACCGGTGTACGACGTAACGGTTTCCGTTCCGGGTGAATACATGGGTGACGTGATGAGCGACCTGCAGGGACGCCGCGCCATGATCATGGGGATGGAGAGTGAGAAAGGCTTTGAGAAACTGAAAGCAAAAGTACCTTTGAAAGAGATGAGCAGCTATTCCACATCACTGAGTTCGATCTCCGGGGGAAGAGCCTCTTTTTCCATGAAATTCTCGAGCTATGAACTGGTACCTTCCGATGTACAGGACAAACTGTTGAAAGCCTACGAAGCACAGGAGAAGGAAGAGTAATAAGAACAACCCACTTTTTCAGCAACAGGGGCGACCGGATTGGCCGCCCCTGTTTTCCTTATCTTCAAAGATTAATGACATCTTTGCATTTTATTTTAACAAACAAACTCTTTGAACGATGAACTACAAGTTTTACAATTTGATTGTAATGGTATTCTTCCCGGTAATGATTTCCTGTTTTACAGGATGCAGTCCGGATAAAGATAAGAACAAAACATCTGATAAAACAGCAAAAGAAGTGATTGACATTATTTACAAAGTAAACAGTTACTGGCAAACTAATAATCCGGAGCATGGCGATGCCTTCTGGCACAGGGCGGCTTACCATACCGGCAATATGGCGGCGTATGAAGTGGCCGGTAACGAAACATACAAAGCATATTCCGAGGCATGGGCAGAGCACAACGAATGGAAAGGCGCCAAATCAGATATTAAGGAGAACTGGAAATATTCGTACGGGGAGTCTGACGATTTTGTGCTTTTCGGCGATTGGCAGATATGCTTCCAGGTATATGCCGACCTGTATAACCTGGATGAGACCAAAGACGAAAGAAAGATCGCGCGGGCGAAAGAGGTGATGGTATACCAGATGGGCACACCACAGAACGATTACTGGTGGTGGGCCGACGGACTCTATATGGTGATGCCGGTGATGACCAAACTCCATAATATAACCGGAAATGAACTCTACCTTGAGAAACTCCATGAATATTTTTCCTTTGCAAAGGAACTGATGTATGATGAAGAGAGCAGCCTGTTTTACCGGGATGCCAAATACATCTATC
This sequence comes from Proteiniphilum sp., assembly GCF_040307845.1. Lineage (GTDB taxonomy): Bacteria > Bacteroidota > Bacteroidia > Bacteroidales > Dysgonomonadaceae > Proteiniphilum. The sequence continues at coordinate 56,161 of NZ_JAWRIS010000018.1, read as the reverse complement.
CCGCCCATAAAACCAATAGCGGAAAGAAAGATTTCTGGTCGCGTGGTAACGGATGGGTATTTGCCGGACTGGCGAAAGTATTGCAGGATCTGCCCGGAAACGATCCCCACAGGGATGAATATATCAGCATGTACAACGCCATGGCGAAAGCACTTGCGGGTTGCCAGCAGGAGGAGGGATACTGGTCGAGAAGCCTGCTCGATACCGACCATGCTGCCGGCTATGAGACCAGCGGGACCGCATTCTTCCTCTATGGCTATTTATGGGGGATAAACAACGGCTTCTTCGATAAAAACGAGTATAGCGCGATGGTCGATAAGGCCTGGGGTTACCTGACCCGTATCGCATTGCAGGAAGACGGCAAGGTGGGATATGTGCAACCTATCGGTGAACGCGCCACGCAGCACAATGTAAGTGCCGAAACTACTGCCGATTTTGGTGTGGGCGCTTTCTTGCTGGCTGCCTCAGAAATGGTGAAATATTTAAACTGAATAAGCGTATGAAACGAACATTATCATTTTTCTTATCATCGTTGTTGGCGATTTCATTGACCTACCCGTACACGGCAGAAAATGACCGTGCTTACTGGACCGGATTGGCATACCGGATTGCCGCACCCGTATTGGAGAATATGAGTAAGGGCGAACTGAAAAAAAATATGCAGGTGGAAGTCAGCCCCACATGGGATGGACGGGACAAGGACGTTACCTATATGGAATGTTTCGGAAGGCTTATGTCGGGAATAGCCCCATGGCTCAGCCTGCCCGACGATGACACGATCGAAGGAAGACAAAGGAAACAACTCCGCGAATGGGCACTGAAGAGTTATGCCCATGCGGTGGACCCCGAAAGTCCCGATTACCTGCTATGGCGAAATGAAGGACAACCATTGGTGGACGCCGCCTATATCGCCAGCAGCTTCCTGCGTGCGCCCAAACAGTTATGGGAGCCCCTCGACGAGGTGACCAAAGAGCGGTATATCGCCGAATTCCAGCAACTCCGCCGTATAGATCCTCCTTACACCAATTGGCTCCTGTTTTCGGCAATGGTGGAAACTTTCCTGATGAAAGCAGGGGCACAGTACGATATGTACCGCATACACAGTGCTATCCGAAAGATCGACGAATGGTACGTGGGCGACGGATGGTATTCCGACGGGGAGCATTTCGCATTCGACTACTACAACAGCTACGTGATACAACCGATGTATGTGCAGGTACTCCAGGCACTCGCCGACAGGGACGCGGCATTGAGGGACAAAACTCCGGGAGCAGTACAGAAAGAACTCGATACCGCGAAAAAGCGGATGCAACGCTTCGGAATTATACTGGAACGTTTTATTTCTCCCGAAGGGACTTTCCCGTTGTTCGGACGTTCGATGACCTATCGTTTAGGTGTATTCCAACCCCTCTCGATGCTTTCGTGGAAAGAATTCCTGCCGGCAGAACTGACCGAAGGACAGGTCAGAAGCGCGCTCACTGCCGCCATGAAACGACTGTTCATGCACGAAGGCAATTTCAACGAAGGAGGATTCCTTCGGTTGGGATTTGCCGGACATCAGCCAGACCTGGCGGACTGGTACACCAATAACGGCAGCATGTACCTCACTTCCGAGGTGTTTCTCCCGCTGGGTTTGCCCGCCGATCACTCCTTCTGGACTTCTCCCGCCGAAGAGTGGACAACAAAAAAAGCATGGCAGGGAGATCCCTTCCCCAAAGACCATGCCGTGAGGTACTGAAGAAGTAGGTGATAGTAAGAATTCTTCCACCATGATTCAAGTTACTCGTAAACCTCTAATACACTTGATTTGGCTACCACTTTTTGTGTCCACTACAAGTCTCAATGGCCGGTTCATATCACATTTCAATCACATTTCACGGGCAAAGCAGCCGTGGCATAAAAAGAGGAAGGAGATTGGGCGTGCCACGTCAATCCCCGGTGGCACACCCAATATTCATCCCAACACCTTATAAATCACTTATATTAATCGTGTAGCTGTAAGAATATTCTTTATCCATGAACCGGTACTGGTCTAACGGTTTGGCACCCCACGACTGCAATCCTCCCACACCGCGCTGGAACAGGTCCACGCACAGGACTACTTCGTGGCGGGGCAACACATCCGACCAGTGCTGCTGTTTCTTGGTCATGCCCGGATCGAGGTCTTCGGGACGGTTGTTCGTGGCACTTACCGATAACGGCTGTGTTCCGTCAATCCTGACACCTTTACCCTCTTTGTTTTTTAATGTGAGCCAGCGTACATCTGTCTTATTCCCTGTCTCCTGGGGACGGTAATAGGCAAAAGCCTGTTCTTCCACCTTCCCGCTCCAGATACCCATGAATGTATCGTGCTTACGGTCTACATAATTCTCATGGGGGCCGCGGCCGTACCATGTGAAATCGTTATAATTCCCGGGCAGGGTCATTATCATGCCGAACCGCACCATTTCGGGCAGGTCATCCGACAACGCCTTGTAATGCGCCGAGGTGGTAAGGCTGCCATCTTTGTTTACCGTGTAGGTAATATCCACTTTGGCTTCTATGCCCCTCAGTCTGACTTCATACTTTGCATTGAATCCTTCTGAGGTCTCTTCCGAACCTTTGTATTTATAGATAGTATTGTATCCGGCCGATTCCCAGATACGCGCGCTGTACTGCATGTTCTCTCCGAAGTCATTATCGGTAAGCGCTCTCCAGAAGTTAAGACGGGGTAGTTCCCTGAACACATTCTGCCCTTTATTTTTCATGCTTAGCAGACCACGTCCATCTTTCGATGAAAACTCATAAGAGAGATCGGCTGCTTTGACTATGATCTTATCGTCCTGCTTTTCAACGGCAATTTGCCCGTTTACATTTCCGGCAACGAAGTAATTATTCTGGTTAAACGCAAATTCCTCTTTAGCCACCTCAAATCCGGAAGGGATGAATTCGGTTGCCCGGTTGCTGTAAGCATATACCTGAAGAAAATATTCTACCCCTGCCTCTTTGTTCAGAGCCGGTAAATCCAGTTTGACATCCTTCCGGCTGTCGGCCGCAACGGATACGTTGAAAGAACCTTCCTGGAATTCCTCCCCGTTCTTCAGCAGTACCCATTTGAAACTGTAATTTTCGGGAGTCAGGTCTGTGAACTTGAAATCGTTGATGACCGTAATAATTCCCTTGTCCAGTTCCTTTGCTTCAAAAAGGATATTCTGATACACTTTTTTAACGATATAAGTATGCGGGATATAATTCTGGTCGGGGCTGATAACACCGTCCATACAGAAGTTGCCGTCATTCATCTTGTCATAACCTTTCAGGTCACCACCATACGCCCAGAAGAAACGTCCCTGGTCGTCATGGGCAGGATATCCGTGATTGTACCATTCCCAGATGAATCCACCCTGCATATTCTTGCTGGAACGCATCAGGTCCCAGTATTCCTGGAAATTCCCCATGCTGTTCCCCATGGCATGGGCATACTCACACATGATATAGGGCTTTCCGAGATCTTTCGCCGCATCGCGTTTCATATTTTCCCATGAGGGGTACATGTGGCAGATAATGTCTGTATTCCGGTCCCTTTGATAAGCCTGTTCATATTGCACGGGACGGCTGTTGTCGCGCTCTTTGGCCCAGTCATACATATCGAAAAAGGCTTTCCCGTTGCTGGCTTCATTCCCCAATGACCAGAAGATGACCGACGCATGATTTTTGTCGCGTTCCACAAGCCGTTTAATACGATCCATGTGTTGCGCATGCCATTCGGGGAAGTTGGAAACATTGTCGGGACCGTATCCAAGTCCGTGTGACTCGAGGTTAGCCTCATCCACCAGGTACATGCCATACTCATCACACAGTTTATACCATAACGGCTGTTGCGGATAATGGGAGGTGCGGACGGCATTTATATTGAGTTCCTTCATTAATTGCAGGTTACGTATCATCTCCTTGCGCGTCACCACCTGCCCTGTATTAGTATTGAATTCATGTAGATTCACACCCTTGAAAAAAACTTTTTTTCCGTTTACAAACAGTTGTCCGTCTGTGATTTCAATTTTACGGAATCCTATTTTGTGCGACGTGGATTCGATAATCCTGCCGTTGCCGTCCTTCAACGTGATGAGCATTGTATAAAGGTTAGGGGTTTCAGCCGTCCATTTCAACGGATTGGAAACATTCCCCGAAAGGGTGATATCCGTAGTTTCATTTGCGGGAATAGCGGATTTCTGATTACGGGAAAATACTTTTTTGCCCGATTTGTCCAATAAGGAAACTTCTACCGAGTTATTGTGTAAATTATCAGTATAGTTTTTCAATGTAATATCCACGCTGAACACCCCATTTTTATAATTTTTATCGAGATCGGGATGGGCAAAGAAATCCTGAATACGGGTTTGTGCCGTACTGTAAAGGTAAACGCTACGGTTTATTCCACCAAGCCGCCACATATCCTGGTCTTCCAGATATGAGCCGTCGCTGAATTTATGTACCTGGCAGGCCAACGTGTTCTTCCCTTTTCTTACGTAATTTGTGATATCGAACTCGGCCGGACTTTTGGCATTTTGTGTATATCCTACCTTTTGTCCGTTCACCCATACATACATGGAATTTGTGCCGCCTTCGAAATGGATAAAAATACGTCTGCCATCCCAACTGTCGGGGATATTGAATTCATGGCGGTAAGCCCCGGTGGGTGAATCTTCCCTGTCGATATGGGGTGGCTTAACCCTGAATCCAAAACCAGTGTTCACGTACATCGGTATCCCGTATCCGTTGAACTCCCAGTTTCCCGGTACAGGCATCTCAACCCAACCGCTTATGTCGTAGTTCTCTTCATAAAATCCGGCAGGCACTTCCGAAACTTTCGGCACCCAATGGAATTTCCACTTGCCGTTCAATGACTGGTAGTAGGGCGATGAGTCATAATTATCTCCTATTGCCAGTTGCTCGGAAGGATAAGGCAACGCAGTAGCCCGGGTGTTTTCTTTATTGACGGCGAAAACTTCCGGATTTTCCCAGTCGGGAGCATCTTGTGCGAATAAATTCATACAAACTAAAGTTAATACGAATAAAAAGGAAAATGTTTTTCTCATATTTTTTATGTGTATTTTATGTGATTATAATAATTTACCTCTTACATCATGAAGTACAAATATAGGGTATTTATTCATAGGAATAAAAACAAAATTTAATCAAAAAAGGGAGATAAATCAATCAAGGAGTGATTATTTCACCGATTTTGCATATTCTGAGGGAGCCATGCCATATTCGTCCTTAAAACATTTGCGGAAATAGACAACATCATTGAATCCGGACATATATGCCACTTCCGATATCTGATAGGAACCGGAAAGCAGAAGTTTTAAACTGTTTTTCAGCCTGATTTTCCGGATAAACTCATTGGGAGTTATCCCTGTAAGCCCTTTGACTTTTCTATAGAAGGTAGAATAACTCATATGCATCTTTTCTTTGATAAAGGCTATATCAAGGTCTTCCATTTCAATATTATTCTCCACAATCTCGGTGAGTTTATTCAAGAACTCTTCGTCCAGTTTACTGATCGTTATAGGCTCTTCCGCTAAGTTATTATCATGCCTTACTGTTCCCTTGGCGAATGTGCTTATCTGCTCTGCCAGTTTCCGGCGCGATTCCAGCAAATTGTCTATCCTGCTTCGTAATAGCCTGGCGCTAAACGGTTTTGTTAAATAGGAGTCGGCTCCGCTGTCATATCCTTTTTCCTGATCGGAGAGAGAATCCTTCGCAGTAAGCAAAATAACCGGAATATGGCTGGTACGCATGTCTTCTTTTATTGTGTGGCAAAGTTCCATACCGTCCATTTCAGGCATCATGATATCACTGACGATAATATCAGGGATGTGTTTCCGCGCAAGATCTAATCCTTCTTTTCCGTTTGTGGCGGATAGCACATGATAGTCGTTTTCCAAAGACGTGGCAATGTATCCACGTATATCATCGTCATCTTCTACTATAAGCGTTACAGGATGGTTATTCGCACTTTCTTCCCTTTGGATATCCTGATCTTCTTCGACAATATCATCAACCGTTTTCTCTTCCGCATGGTTCGCCGAGGGGTAAGTGTTTTCTGTTAATAAACGAAACCTGAACAGCGTTCCTTTACCAACCGTACTTTCCACATTCAGGATTCCTTCGTGTAGATCGACCAATGATTTGACAAGGGCAAGTCCTATTCCCGTACCGGAGGACTGATGCTTACCTTTTGCCTGGTAATAACGCTCGAATATATGGGATAAAGCGTCGGTGTCTATTCCATAACCTGTATCGGAAACCGATATTTCGGTATAATGATTGTCTTTCTCCGTGATCGAACGTAGCGAAAGGCGGATTTCACCCTCCACTGTATATTTCATGGCGTTTGACAAAAGGTTATTCAATATGGTAGTGATGACGTCCGCATCGAAATAGAGTATCCTGTTTTTGTCATCTATATCAATATGGATTCCAACTTTATCTTTCCGGGATAACTCCTTATAGCGTAATCCTATTTCGGCAACCAGATTGGCCAGATTCCCCTTCGACACGGAAAGTTTCTTGTTCTGCGTCTCGGTTTTCCTGAATTCCAGGATCTGGTTGATCAGATTTAAGAGGCGTATGGCGCTGGCATGAATAAGGCCTATTTTCTTACTATATACCGGCGCTAATCCGGAGTCTTGTACCAGATCTTCCAAAGGCCCGAGGATAAGTGTCAACGGGGTCCGGAGTTCATGCGTAATATTCGTATAAAAACGCAGTCGTTCGTCGTTTAGTTCCTGTTTATTCTGGCTGTTTTTCCTTTCCAGTTCAAGTGATGTTCTCAGGTCGACACTTTTTTTATAGGAACGTAGTAAGTAGAGGATGATTATGCAGACTGTTACTACATATAAAAGTTTGGCATACCAGGTAAGCCATAAGGGAGGATGGATGATAAAGTTCATCGAGGCAATATTCACTTCATCCCATTCCTGGTTTTTCAGGCGGCTTTTTACTTTAAATGTGTACTCTCCCGGCGATATATTCCGGAATGCGACCTGGTTTTCATCTTGTGTATTATACCAGGTATTGTCCAGGCCTTCCATCATGTAGGCATACTCTACTTGCTGGTTTTGTGAATGATCAGGGCTGGAAAATGAGATCCTGAAAGAATTTTTATCATAAGGCAACTCTATTCTGTGTTGTGCCGTAGGAACCAGAATTTCCCTGTTATAATTTTCTATTTGTTTATTCAATGCCAGACATTCTATTATCTGAACGGGGACAACCTGCCGTTTTTCTTTCGTTAATTCTTCAGGGTTAAAATAACAGACCCCATTGAGTGAGCCAAAGAACACGGTACCGTCATCCTTGAGACAAGCAGCACCATTCGTAAAATCTCCGATAGGAGTACCGTCCTGATGGTTGTAGTTTTTGAATTGCTCACCGTCCCATAAGGAAATACCGGCATTGGTACTGATCCAGATATTTCCCCGGTTATCCTGTTGGATAGCGCGGATATAAGAGTTCTCAAGCCCCTGTTTTTCATCATATACCTCATATTGGCCCGTCACTGTGGTATCTTTAAAATAAGCCATTCCGTTACGGGTGGCTACCCATACCCCACCCTCGGAATCCATATAGAGATGATGAATGGCATTAGAAATAAATCCTTTATCTGCAACGATATTATCCACTAAATTGTCGTTATTGTCGAAGATGAATATTCCCTTCCCAAATGTGCCAATCCATAATTTGCCTTGTCTGTCGCGGAGAATATTGTATATTATCTTATCTTCCAATTGGTCGTTAATGTGGTTTTCCTTCTCTATCTTTCCACTTCGGTAGGAATATAATCCGTTTTCCGTCCCGATCCATATTTTTCCATTGAGATCTTCATAAAATTCACGGACATATTCACCCCGGCCTTCGAAAGGTATATTTTTAATCTGATAATTATCCGGATTCAACTGGAATATATCGCCGGTAGTTGATCCGAGCCAGAGAATGCCATTCCTGTCACTTTTTATCTTGTTGATATATACATTTGAACTTATTCCTGACAAATGAGGTTGAATATTGATTGTTCTTTTAATCTCATTATCCTGAAGGACAATCACTTCATTTTCGGAGCCAACCCATAATTGCTGATCTCTATCCATGTATATATCCCATATCTGCCTTTCGTTGGTATCCCTGTATTTATCCGTAGAATGTAGAAGTGTTTGAAAAACAGGAGGTTTATTGCCGATAAAATCTATTCCCCGACTGTAATGTCCTATCCAGATATTGTCGTAAGAGTCCTGGAACAAAGATCTGACGTTGGACGACGATAATCCGTAATGGTTTTTTGTGACGGATATATTTTTGAATGTAACCATTTTGGGATCGAGCAAGGTAATATTACTGAGATCGAGAATACTGATTCCTTCCATGTCGGTACTGATCCACAAAGTGGCATCCTTCATTTCCCTGATATCATAAATGTAGTTTGCGCCCAGAGAATGAGGGTCGGACGGATTATGCCTGAAGGTAATAAACTCATCAGTCTGCGGGTTAAATAAAGCCAATCCCTCATTGGTCCCTATCCAGATATTTTTTTGAGAATCCATATATATGGTGCGAACAGCATTACCCGGCAAACTTTTGGGATTTCCGGGCTGATGGCGGATATTGCGTGCCGTTTTATTCTTTATATCAATAATACTCAATCCGTCAAAAGCATGCCCCACATACAAATTACCTTTTCCATCATCGAAAGAGCACCAGTTCGGAAGTTCCAACCCTTCTATATCGGAACTTAAAAAACGGGTTAATTGTTGGGTATTTTTATCATAATATTCTATGCCTACATGATAGTGGGTTATCCATATCCCTCCGTCTTCTGCATGTGAAAGATGTGTTACATCATTGGTTATCAAACCTTCCATTACCGTATAATCTGTAAACGATTGGGAGGCGCAGTCAAAAATGCTGATTCCATCCCGCTGAGAGCCTATCCATATCTTGTTTTCTTCCTGATCGTACAGCAAAGTATTCAGCTCATTACTTACAATATTGGAATTTTTTTTGGTATATACCGTAAAATTCTTACCATCGAAACGGCTCAATCCCGATTCTGTCGCTATCCATATGAAGCCTTGACCGTCTTGAATAATGTCGACAATATAATTATTGGATAAGCCGTCTTCCACACCAACATGTTTTAAAGCTTGCGGTTGCCCCGGTGTATTAAAATAAATCAACAGCAGACCATATAGAACAATCACTTTTTTTAACATAACTTGAAGAGGTGAATCAATTATTATCTCCACAAATTTATGAAAATTTCTCATATCTATTTTTTGAAGATGATTATTTGGCTCACTTTAACAAAGCTCGATAAAAACTCACACACTACACATTCACAAATAATTACAATAGCAACACAAGTAAATCCGTCATTGATGGAATGATTATTTTATCCCTTCTTAATGATTGATTTATCATCCATTCTTGTTAATGAATCTTGATAATTTTGCAATCTGATTATTTGCGATAGAATATAAAAATGTTTTTACCGGAAAAAACAATAAAAATTAATCCATTGTAAAACATTTTTTAGCGGTATCTGTGAGGGGAGACTTGTAAAAATTAACATCTTAATTCTCAATTTATATATTTAATACTCTATGTACTAAACATTTTATTTATTATGCACAAATTGAAAATATTTATTGTAAGTATCGTCATGAACCTATGTTGCTTTATGACGTATGCACAGAACAGCGTTACCGGGAATGTGTCCGACGTGAACGGTGAAGCAGTTATCGGTGCGAGTATACTGGAGAAAGGCACCACCAACGGTACAGTTACCGATATCGATGGTAATTTCACCTTGAATGTATCGGAAGGCACTACTCTTCAAATTAGTTATATCGGCTATATCACTCAGGAAGTAGCCGTGACCGGCCGGTCACTGACGATCATCCTGAAAGAAGATACCCATACACTCGATGAGGTAGTGGTGGTGGCCTATGGAGCACAGAAGAAAGTAACAGTGACCGGTGCTATTGCATCTGTCAGTGGGAATGATCTTATCAAGGCACCTACGGGCTCTCTCGGTAACGCGTTAGCCGGAAAATTAACGGGTGTAAGTACTGTGCAATATTCAGGAGAACCGGGTGCCGATGCCGCGGAAATTTATGTCCGGGGGATTACTACATTGAACAGTTCGAGCCCCTTGGTGCAGGTCGATGGAGTAGAGAGAGATTTTACGCAGATAGACCCAAATGAAATAGAGAGCATAACCATCCTCAAAGATGCTTCTGCCACAGCCGTATTTGGAGTGCGAGGTGCCAACGGGGTTATTCTGGTAACCACGAAAAGGGGAAAAGAGGGGAAAGCCAATATTTCGGTAACCACTTCTACCGGAATCACTGTCCCTACCCGATTGCTTGAGTTTGCGGACAGCTATCAATATGCCAGCTTCTATAATGAAGCGCAAATCAGGGATGGAGTTAATCCGGACAATGTAAAATTCTCCCCCGAGATGCTCACTGCCTTCCAGACACAGTCAGATCCCTTATTGTATCCCAATATGAACTGGTTGGATTATATCCTTAAAGACTATGCCCACCAATCGCAACACAATGTAAACATATCGGGAGGAAATAATTTTTTCCGCTATTTCGTTTCCGCGGGGATGTACACACAAGGCGGATTATTCAAGACATTCGACACCGGTTATGATTTCAATTTTGATTTTAAACGGTACAATTATAGGGCAAACCTCGATTTTAACTTGTCAAAATCAACAGAACTATCCTTAAATATAGGGGGACGTGTAGAAGATAAGAATACACCTATCTCCGCCGAAGACCAAAATCAGTTGTTCCGCCATTTATATTGGGCTACTCCCTTTTCCGGGGCCGGTATTGTAGATGGGAGGTGGATCAAAACCAATCCTGATGTTATTCCAAATCCCGGAGCAGACGGATTAAACCCATACTTTGGGAAAGGGTATAATAACAAGGTAGGCAACACATTGAACGTGGACGTCCAATTAAAACAAAAATTAGATTTTATCACGAAAGGACTCGCTTTCAATCTAAAGGGATCTTATAATAGCAATTATGCCCAGACAAAATCAAGAAGTTCGTCGAAAGCTTATTATGTAGCCATAAAAAATGAAGACGGAACAATGGGGTATCGTAAATACGGCGAAGACGGGACTTTGGGTTATAGCGAATCATTTGAGAAGGGACGTAATTGGTATTTCGAAACAAGCTTAAACTATAATACCACGATTCATTCAGATCATAACCTGGGCGCACTGCTACTCTACAACCAATCGAAATATTATTATCCGAACACATTTACCGACCTCCCCAAAGGGTATGTAGGAATGGTAGGACGCCTTACTTACGATTATCGTTCCAAATATATGGTTGAATTCAACGTGGGGTATAATGGTTCAGAGAATTTTGCGCCCGGAAAACGATATGGCTTCTTTCCTGCCGGATCCCTTGGCTGGGTTGTCACTGAAGAACCGTTCATGGAGGATATGAAGAAATACATATCCTATCTTAAATTGAGGGCGTCTTATGGAGTGGTAGGAAACGATAACACGCAGGACCGCCGGTTCATGTATATCGCAGATCCATTTTATCTTGATGGAGCGGGGTATAATTTTGGCACGAATGTAAGTGGTAAAAAAGGGGGTGCTTATGAAGGCGCAAAATCGAACCCTGACGTAACCTGGGAAAAAGCGTATAAACAAAATCTGGGGATAGACCTCTACCTGTTGAATGACCGTTTAATGACAACATTCGACATATTCAAAGAGCACCGCAAAGATATCCTGGTCGTTCCATCATCACTGCCCAGTTATATAGGCATGACGCTTCCGGTATTAAATAATGGGGTAGTCGATAGTCACGGCTATGAGATTACGCTCAGATGGGATGATAAGATAGGAAAAGATTTCAGGTATTGGGTCAGTCCCAACTTATCATTTGCCAGAAATAAAATTGTAGAGCAGATGGAAGTCAGGCCCAATGAAGATTACCTCTGGAGAACGGGAAAACCGGTCAACCAGCCATTCGGAAGGAAGTTCTGGGGATTTTATGATGAAACTGCCAATGAGCGGTACAAAGCCCAATATGGCAGTGACATTGCCGATCATTCCGTGACGCTTCGGAACGGAGATGCCGTGTATGTGGACACCAATGGAGATGGCGTGATCAATAATGATGATATGATCGCCATGGGATATACCAATGTGCCTGAATATGTGGTAGGAGCCAATATAGGATTTGAATGGAACGGTTTTGACCTGAGTATGCAATGGACAGGCGCATGGAATACTTCACGTATGTTACAGGAGACATTGAGAGAGCCGTTAGGCGACACAAACAATAAAGGATTATTGCTATACCAGTATGAAGACAGATGGACAGAAGAAACGGCATCTACCGCGAAACTTCCCCGGGCAAGTATAACCAGTAAGGCGAATAATATCGTTGATTCCGACTTGTATCTCGTGGATGCCAAGTACCTTCGGTTAAAGAGTCTTGAGGTGGGTTACAATTTTAATATGCCTTTCATGGAAAAAATGAGACTAAACTCTTTGCGTGTGTATGCCAACGGGTATAATTTACTCACATTCGACGTCCTCAAGATCACGGATCCCGAATCGAGGACAAGCGACAGGCCTAATTATCCATTAACCAGGGTATTCACCGTGGGATTGAAACTGGGATTCTAAACTTAAAAATAAAATAATCGTATGAGACGAAATATAAAATCACTATTTATATCCTTGACCATAGGAATGGCCATATTCTGTTCATCCTGTGTGGATGATTTGAAATTCGGAGATAGCTTTTTAGAAAAAGCCCCCGGAGTGGATGTGACGCTGGACTCTGTTTTTGCCAAGGCTGAAAACGCACGTTATTTTTTGTGGGATACCTACAGCAAATTATACTACGGCCTACCGGTGTATTGGAATAGCGTGGATAACAAAATGAATATGGGTATGTTTGAAACCTTGTCCGATACATGGCACAGCCATTTGAGTTGGGATGGAGTCAACAGATCCTATTATAACGGAACCTATAACGCAAACAGGGAAGACACCAGCGACGATACCAAGTTTGGTTTCTCCAAGGAAAATACGTGGGAGGCTATCAGGAAAGCCTGGTTATTTATTGAAAATATAGACCGGGTACCGGATATGCAACAATCCGAAAAAGAAAGATTAAAAGCAGAGGCGAAAGTGATTGTAGCCTCCCGCTATTTCGATATGTTCCGGCATTTCGGAGGACTGCCGATCATTGACAAAGCGTATGATTTTTCCCTTGACGAATCGTACTATCAAACTCCCAGGGCAACTGTTGAACAAACGGTGGAGTTCATGAATTCCCTTCTGGACGATGCTTCCGGTGTGTTACCCTGGGCGCTTGATGAGGGTGAGATATCCAATTGGGACGGCCGTTTCACGAAAGCTGCGGCAATGGGATTGAAATGTAAAATATTATTGTTCGCAGCCAGTCCATTGTTCAATGATACGGAGCCCTATTCGAAGGAATCTCCTCAAGACGCCGTTACCAATCTGAGTGTATGGTATGGTGCATATAAATCGGAAATATGGGAACAAACATTGAAAGCGTGTGAGGATTTTTTCAGGGAAGTCAGTACGCAAGGACGTTATGGTTTGGTACAACCTACAGAAGCCACTCCATCAGCTTACAGGGATGCTTTCAGAAAAGCTTATTATACCAGAGGGAGCGGTGGCGACAATCCGGAATTATTAATTTCCACGAGGGTACGATATACCTATGGAGATGACTATCAATGGGATTATTACTTTCCCCAATCGGTGATGAACGGCGCATTCACGCCTACATTGGAATACGTGGATATGTTTCCGCTGTCCGATGGAACCCCCTTCGACTGGAATAACCCGGATCATGTGGACGTGATTTTCTCCGACAGGGATCCTCGCCTGTATGAAACAGTATTGGTCAATAACGCTTCCTACCAGGGGCGACAGGTTGAGCTTTGGGTTGGTGGACGCGAAGCACAACAAGGGCCAAGAACCGAACAGGGACAGTTCGCCACTGGGTTCGGATTATATAAGTTCATTTTGGATTTTTCTTCTGCCCGGAACCGGCCCACCTTATGGCCTTACCTGAGGATAGCTGAAATCCATCTGATTTATGCAGAAGCATTGATGATGGCAGGGAGAACGGACGAAGCGATCAATGAAGTTGATAAAGTGCGTGCCAGAGTAGGGTTGAATGGTTTGAGAGACTCCAATCCAAGTGTCGATTACAGTAATCAAACCCTCCTGCTTGAAGCCATCTTGAATGAGCGCGCCTGCGAACTCGGACTTGAGGATGTCAGGTTTTTCGATCTTATCAGGCATAAGAGGGCACAGGATTTCTCAAAAGTCCTGCATGGATTAAGAATTTACCGTTTGGACGAAAATGGGAATGTGGTAAACGATTCCTGGTCTGATAAACCTGCCAACGACAGGGGCCCCCGTCCCACCGAATTCAGGTATGAGAAATTCCAACTTGAAAATTCAAGTCGTGCCTGGTGGACTAATTTTAATTCTAAATGGTATTTGTCCGCATTTCCCACCCTGGAGGTGAATAAAGATTATGGATTAACACAAAATCCCGGATGGTAAAACCGGCTCATAAATAATTTTAATCGTATGAAAAATAAGATATTAATGCTTTTGGTTTCAATAGCAGTTTCATTTGCGACAGCAGGCCAAAATACCTCAACCCTCAAAGGCAGGGTTGTGGATAGTAAGGGAAATCCTGTTTCCGGTGTGGCAATCTATAATGCAATGAATAATCAGCCTCTTGCATCGACTGCTTACAATGGGAATTTCGAGATAAAGACCATGGAAGGCGATCAATTGCTGATCGAAGCTTCGGAAGGATACAGAAAAGAAGTTACAGTAACCGATCTCTCGCAGGAATTGACCATCACGATGGATCTCAGCACAAGCCTGGTGGATATAGGATTCGGCATTGAACGGGAACTCGCACTTTCTACTGCCGCCGTTTCCCGCACGGATATTGAAGATATCGATAAACGGTCGGCCTTGAATCTGGGCAATTCATTATTCGGCAATGTATTGGGATTAACCTCATTGCAGAATTCAGATGTGGTCTGGGGTACACCTGCATGGTTCAGTATTCGCGGGCTGCAGACCCTGTCGGACAATAACATTCTGGTGCTGGTTGACGGGTTTGAAAGGCCCATCAACACGCTGACACTCGAAGAAGTCGAATCGGTCTCCGTACTGCGGGATGCTGCAGCTGTCGCTTTGTATGGATACAGAGGTGTAAATGGCATTCTTTCCGTAAAAACAAAAAGAGGCAAGATCGATCGCAGGGAAGTGAAGGTGAGTTACGATCACGCTTTTACATCCCAGACCCGTCTGCCTGAATTTGCGAATGCCTACAAGTATGCCGGCGCATTAAACGAAGCACTGGCCAACGACGGACTCCCTGCCCGGTATAATCAAAATGAATTGAATGCCTTCAGGGAGGGCACATACCCCTATCTCTATGCTGATGTGAACTGGTTGGATGAAGTCTTCCGTGACCATGGTGCCTCCAACATGTATAACATCAGTTTCAGAGGCGGTGGGACGCGCATGCGCTATTTCACCTCAGCCAATTTGCAGACCAATTCCGGATTCATCAATGAAAACAATTCCGTGGATGATTATTCCACCCAGATGAAATTTTCGAAATTGAATCTCAGGACCAATTTGGATATGGATCTGACCAATACGACAAAAATGCAGGTGAACCTGCAAGGGATGTTAAGTGAATTCAACCGGCCGGGATTAGGTTCCGATAACCTGATGAATAAATTATACACGGTACCATCCGCTGCTTATCCGATACAGACTTATGACGGGTTCTGGGGAGGAAATTCTATATGGGGCACCAACATGAATCCTGTGGCGTTGGTACAATCGAGAGGCTTTTCAAAAGGACATAACAGGGCTTTATATGCAGATGCAAAACTTACCCAGGATCTGTCAGCTTTGGTGGAGGGATTAAGCGCCTCTGTCAGGGTAGGATATGACAATTTCGCCGCCTATTGGGAGGGTTCTATTAAGGATTACCAGTGGGCGAGTGATGCCGTTGACCTCTCTTCCGGGATACCCATGGATACGTCCCGTGTTCAGGGAGGAAATATTGGTAAATTGAATTACAGTAGTTCCCTTGATTACCAGACCCGGCATTTCAATTTTGTGGGGAACGTGGATTATAAAAAATCATTGGGTGAACATGACCTTTTCGCCTCCTTCATATATTCAACGGAGAAAAAGACACAAAAGGACCGCTATAACACTAATTTCCGACAAAACTTCGCCGGATATGTCAATTATATCTACAAAAATAAATATATAGCGGATATGGCATTGGTCTATTCCGGATCCAACAGGCTGGCCCCCAAACACAAATATGCTTTTTCTCCTACCCTTTCCGCGGCGTGGGTAGCTTCACGAGAAGAATTTATACAAAATATAGCGTTTATTGATTTCTTGAAATTCAGGACATCGGTCGGATTGATCAATGCGGACTTCATCCCTGCCAACGATTACTGGTCCCAAAATTTCGGCGGAGGGAATGGTTATCCGTTAGGAAACAATGCTGCCTGGTACAATGGGACACAGGAGTATTATCTCCCTACGGAGAATATAAAAAACGAAAGGGCGCTAAAATATAATTTTGGGATAGACGCATCCCTCTTTAAAGATGTCCACTTTACCGGGGATATATTTTTCGAGAGACGGGATAATATATTCGTATCGGGATATTCCACGGTATCTGCCATATTGGGTAATTATCCCTCCTTTGCCAATGAGGGTGTGGTGAACAGCCATGGCTTTGAGTTGGGCGCTTCCATCCATAAGAAAGTGAACGATTTTTCTTATAACCTGGGCGGAAAATTCACGATGGCGAAAAGTAAGATCAAAGAACAGCTGGAAGAGGAAAAACCGTATGAATACCTGAGAAGTACGGGTAAGCCGGTATGGCAATTGTTCGGTCTGGAAGCCGTGGGTTTCTTTATTGATGAGAATGATATTCTCAATAGTCCCGCACAGGAATTCTCTACCGTGCGTCCCGGGGACATCAAATACAAAGACCAGAATGGAGATGGCGTGATCAATGACTATGATGTTGTACCCATCGGCTATAACAGCTCCATCCCCGAAATTTATTTTTCTTTCGACTTAGGGGCTGAATGGAAAGGAATAGGGATCAGTGCCAGTTTCCAGGGCGTGGGCAATTACAGCAAGATGTTGATGACCCCCAGCGTGTATAAGCCCCTGATAGACAACACTACCATTTCTAATCATTATTATGAAAACAGATGGACACCCGAAACAGCAGGTACGGCCAAATATCCGAGGTTGACAACATTGGCCAACGATAACAATTACCGGAACAATACGGTTTGGCTGGCGGATGCTTCCTATCTGAAATTACGCCACTGCGAGATTTATTATAAATTTCCTGCACAACAGCTGTCGGGATTGAAAATAAACAATGCCCGTCTTTATGTGAGGGGAGTAGATCTATTGACTTTCGATAAAATAGATGTGGCGGATCCCGAGTCTACTGGAATCGCTTTCCCAATGACAAGATCAGTCCATGTTGGGCTTGCCTTAGGTTTTTAATGATAACAGATTAATAAGATAACAACATGAAATCGAAATTTATATATATAATTGCAATTGCCTTGTTTTTATTCTTTTCCTGCGAGGACAACATGAACTACACGGAAACGACAACCAACAGCAAGGAAGAAGTGTTTTCCAGTTTTTCCAGGACAGCCAATTTTGTGACGGATATCTATGGAAGGTTGGATTATGATTTCGGAAATTATGGAGGTGCCATGCTGGCATCCGCATCCGATGAAGCGGACTATGCCTGGTCGAATTCATCCATCCACGACTTTTACAACGGATCATGGAGTCCCATTAACCCCAAGTCGGATATCTGGCGTCAGAGCTATGCCGGGATACGTGCGGCGAATTTCTATCTGGAAGCGTCCGCGGGACAAACATTCGACGGCAACAAGTACGACCAGAATTATGAAGAGCAGTTTGTACGCTTCCAGCGCTATCAATATGAAGTCCGTTTTTTGCGTGCCTATTTTTATTTCAATCTGGTGAGGCAGTATGGGGATGTTCCTCTGGTAACCGCTGTTCTGACTTCAGCAGAAGCGAACAACGTTGAACGTGCTCCGGCGGAGCAGGTATTTGATTTTATCATTGATGAGTGTGATGCCATTGTGAATCATCTGCCTGTCAGGTATACTAATCTGGCTGACGCGGCCAACAATGAAACAGGTCGTGTAGGGCGTATTGCCGTAGTGGCTTTAAAAGCAAGAGCTTCACTTTACAAGGCTAGTCCATTGTTTAACACGAATAGTGACAAGAATGTATGGAGAGATGCCGCATTAGCCAGTAAGGCGGTAATCGACAGCTGTTTGGTACACGGTATTTCACTCGGTGCTTATACGGATTTATGGGGAACGGAGAACTACGTTGCCAGGGAAGCCATTTTCATGAGACGGATCGGAGATCTGAATTATCTGGAAGCCTATAACTACCCGATAGGTGTGGAAGGTGGTGCTTCCGGAAATTGCCCTACCCAAACGATGGTAGACGCTTATGAGATGAAAGGGACGGGATTGCTATGGAATGAGCCCGGAAGTGGATATAGCAACAGTGACCCCTACACCGGCCGGGATCCCCGTTTTGCAATGACCATTGTGAAAAATGGAGACGAGAAATGGCCCATTTACAATGAAAATCCCATTGAGACATTTACGGGAGGCAGAAATGCATCTCCACTCGCAGGTGCCACCACAACAGGATATTATCTACGTAAATACTTAGATCCGTCAGTCGATCTCCGTGTCGGGAACACTAATTCGAAAAGGCACTCCTGGATTGTTTTCCGGTTAGGTGAATTCTATTTGAATTATGCCGAAGCGTTATTGAATTATCTCGGTTCCCCGGATGCCACGGATGATACTTTTACACTCTCTGCCGTGGATGCGGTAAATGTGGTAAGAAACAGGTCCGGCGTTGAGATGCCTCCTTTTGCCACAGGAATGACCAATGAAGCTTTCCTGAAAAAATATAAAAACGAACGGATGGTGGAACTGGCCTTCGAGGGACATCGTTTTTGGGATGTAAGGCGTTGGAAAGAAGGTGAAGTGCTAAGATCTATTACACGTATGCAGATCACAAGAAATCCTAACGGAACCTATAACTACAACCGTGTAACCAAACAGAGGAGCTGGGATGATAAAATGTATTTCTTCCCAATTCCTGACAGCGAACGCCGGATTAATCCCAATCTGTATCAAAATGAAGGTTGGTAATATATACTGAATATATAAAACAAACATTTCAAAATTCAAATCAATATGAAGATAAAATCAACTATAAGTTATTGCCTGGGTGCAATACTATGCCTGTCATCCAT
This sequence comes from Proteiniphilum sp., assembly GCF_040307845.1. Lineage (GTDB taxonomy): Bacteria > Bacteroidota > Bacteroidia > Bacteroidales > Dysgonomonadaceae > Proteiniphilum. The sequence continues at coordinate 36,665 of NZ_JAWRIS010000018.1, read as the reverse complement.
AACAGGTTGTGGCGGAGATTATCACTCTTTTGTCGAATCCGACAGGAAGATAGCAGGAAAGCCCTCACCGATATCCAATATAACATCGGAAGAACTTCCGGGACAGATTCAACTAAACTGGGACATTCCGACCGATTCAAACTTCTATTTTTTGAGGATAACCTATTTTGATCATTTGACCCAAACGGAAAAGGCTAAAGTAGCCTCAGTATATACTGATGAACTTATTATTGAGGATACAAGAGCCAAATTCGGAGATTATCAATTCACGTTCCAGACTTTCAACAATAATAACGAAGGAAGTGAAATGATATCAATAACGGCTAAATCCGGTATTGCCCCGGCGACCGAAACGATCACCTCTTCCAAACTGAAATTAGACAACAGTCAATTCAGTACGGATAACCAGGAACCCAGTGAAGGACCTATCAGTAATCTTAATGATGGGAATCCAAACACGTTTTTTCATACACGATGGTCTTCCCCACAGGTACCGCTTCCACAGTACATCCAAATAGACTTATATGAGCCCCTTACCAATTTCTCATTCTCATACCAGAACAGAAACGGATCACAGGTTGGCCCTGAACACCTGAAGGTATTGATCAGTAACGACGGTGCTGACTGGATCGAGATAGCCGAATTCACATCGGGTCTGCCGTCTGCTTCTCAGGCAATCTATAATTCCCCTGTTATCAGGAGCAATACGTCGTTTGCCTATGTCCGTTTCTTGGTGACAAAAACTTATGGAGACGTGAATTATTTTAATTTAGCGGAGTTGATGTTGTATGATGTCGAAATTGATATTTATGACCCGGAATCAGACTAATTCAATCTATAATACCAGTAGGGAAACCAATATGAGTCCCTTCCAAATTGGTTAAATGTTTAAATGGATCGTATGAAACAAGCATGAGAACTAATATGTGAGTTCCATACGACCATAGTGCAAAAAATAAATATTGTCATATGAAAAATTGTCTTGCCCATTTATTTGTGCTGTCCTGCATTCTGTTTTACAGTTGCGGACCGCAGAATAAATCTATGCAACAGAAAAATGAAATCGTAGGGAAACCGATACTGCCCGGAGAAAAATGGTTCGATACCGATGGGGAAATTATCAATGCCCACGGCGGGGGAATCCTTTATCACGAAGGCAGGTATTATTGGTTCGGTGAGCATAAGGGCGAACAGTCTAATGCCGCATTGGTAGGTGTGACCTGTTACTCTTCGCCCGATCTCTACAGCTGGGAAAACGAAGGGATAGCCCTGCCGGTGAGCGAAGATCCGGAGAGCCCGATCGTAAAAGGGAGTACTATTGAACGACCTAAAGTGATCTATAACGCCAAAACCGGGAAATTTGTGATGTATTTCCACCTTGAACTCAAAGATAAAGGTTATGATGCCGCCCACGCCGCAGTGGCGATCAGCGACCGGGTAACAGGTCCTTACAAGCTGGTGAAGAACGGCCGGGTAAATGCCGGTAAATGGCCGGAAAATATGACGGAGGCACAACGCAATTCTCCGGAGAAATCGACCGATTTTGAAAAATGGTGGACACCCGAATGGATGGCCGCCATACAAGAGGGGTTGTTCGCACGGCGTGATTTTGAAGGCGGACAGATGTCGCGTGACATGACCCTGTTTGTGGATGACGATGACAAGGCCTATCATATCTATTCATCGGAGGACAACCTCACGTTGCAAATAGCGGAATTGACAGACGATTATCTGGATTATACCGGAAGATATATTCGCTTAGAACCGGGAGGGCATAACGAAGCCCCGGCCATCTTTAAGAAAGACGGAAGCTATTTCATGATCACTTCGGGTTGTACCGGGTGGGATCCCAATGCCGCCCGTCTGCTGACGGCCGACTATATCATGGGGGAATGGACATTGCACCCGAACCCCTGCCAGGGAGAGGACGCGGAGCTTACATTCCATTCACAAAGCACGTTTATTCTTCCCGTGCAGGGAAAAAAGGATGCTTTTATATTCATGGCTGACCGATGGAGGCCTCAAAACCCTATTGATGGCCGTTATATATGGCTTCCCATCCTTTTCGAGAACGGGTTGCCAGTACTTAAATGGTTTGAGGAGTGGGATATGGGCATCTTCGATGAGATCAGTGCAGATGCTTCCGCCCCCAAAGAGTTAGAAGGGTACAACCTTGTATGGAATGACGAGTTCGACAACAATGGCACTCCCGATAAAGAGGTGTGGTCCTTTGAAGAGGGTTTCGCACGCAATCATGAACTGCAATGGTATCAGGACGGAAACGCGGTATGCCGGGACGGTCTATTGGTTATATCAGCACGCAGGGAGAAAAGGGAAAATCCGTTGTATGCAAGAGGCAGTGATGACTGGCGCCGGAACAGGGAGTATATCGAATATACTTCCTCGTCCATAAAAACAGAAGGGAGAAAAGAGTTTCAGTACGGACGTTTCGAAATACGTGCGAAGATTCCCACCGCAAGTGGAGCCTGGCCGGCTATCTGGACGCTGGGAACGGAAATGGAATGGCCATCCAACGGGGAGATCGACATCATGGAGTATTACCGTATAGACGGAATACCACATATTCTTGCCAACGTGGCATGGGGTACTGAAGAGAAATGGCATGCCGAGTGGAATACCTCGGCAATTCCATTTACCCATTTTACCGGCAGAGACCCACATTGGGCGGACAAATTCCATATCTGGAGAATGGATTGGGACGAAGAGGCCATCCGGCTCTACCTTGATGATGAATTACTGAACGAAACACTCCTATCGGAAACCGTCAACGGATCATTGGGAGAGTTTCGGAATCCGTTCAAGCAGCCTCATTACCTGTTATTGAACCTGGCTATTGGAGGACAACATGGCGGTACCCCCGACGATCCGGCATTCCCTCTCAATTACGAGATAGACTACGTACGGGTATATCAGAAGGATAAGTAGGTTTTTTATTCCTTTTTGATCTTTTTGAGGTATTCCGAAGGAGACAGACCAAATTCTTCTTTGAAGCATTGCCTGAAATAGACAGGGCTGCTCATGCCTACCCTAAAGGCGACTTCCGAGATATTGTACTTTCCTGTTAACAGAAGCTGCTCCGCATTATTCATCTTTACTTTGCGCACAAACTCATTGGTGGAGATACCCGTCAATGCTTTCACTTTTCGATAAAGGGTGGAATTACTCATGAAAAGTTTGCCGGACAAATAGCTTATATCAACCTTCTCCGATTGTATATTTTCCTCGATCAGGTGTGTCAGGCTCTCCAGAAATTCATTGTCAAGCTTATTCAGCGATTCTTTGAACTGAGCGCTTTTTTCATCTTTTCCGGAATCGAGTACGAACTGTTCGGCTAATCTTTTTCGGGTCTCCAACAGGTTGTTGATGCGGCTGTGAAGAAGGGACGCGCTGAATGGTTTTGTCAAATAGGAATCGGCTCCAGACCTGTAACCCTCTTCCTTATCTTGCAATGAATCTTTTGCAGTAAGCAGGATAACCGGGATATGGCTGGTTCTCACATCCGCCTTTATCTTTTCACAGAAAGTGATTCCATCCATACCGGGCATCATGATGTCACTTATAATGATATCGGGAATATGAGTGAAGGCTGCATGGCATCCCTCTTCACCTTCGGCCGCAGTAATCACATGGAATGAATCCGATAATGAATCGGCTATATATTCACGGATATCCGGATTATCTTCAACCACCAGCAAAATAGGATTCCCACTCGAATTTGTCTCATGTTCAGACGCATGTATACTTTCTTCTAATTCGGTTATCTCCTCTTCAGAATCATCATGTAGTGCATTGGGATATATATTATGCGTTAGCAAAGAGAAATAGAAGCTGCTACCATCATTTATTTGGCTTTCAACCCTGATCTCTCCCTCATGCAGTTCTGCCAGATTCTTCACCAGCGCGAGTCCAATACCTGTACCCGGAACTTGCCGGTTGCTTTTTGTCTGATAGTACCTGTCGAAAATACGTATCTGATCTTCTTTGGATATACCATAACCGGTGTCTTCCACTTTCATCTCGGTATAGGAAAGATTATCCCGCATAGTGGTGTATAAAGATATTTTTATTGATCCCTTGTCGGTATATTTCATTGCATTGGAGATAAGGTTATCCAATATAATATTCACAATCTCCTTATCGAAATAGAGCAACATCCTTTCATCTTCAATATTTATCTCAAACTGGATATTCTGCTTCACATTCAACTCTTTGTATTTAAATCCAATCTCTTTTACCAGAACAGCGAGATTGGATTTGCTTACACAAAGTTTTCTGTTTTGGGTTTCAGCCTTCCTGAATTCAAGTATCTGGTTGATAAGATTTAACAGATGTAGTGCACTCTGACGGACAACGGATATCTTCTGCTGTTGTCTGGATTCTAACTGGGTGTCTTTTTGTAAATCTTCAAGGGGACCCAATATAAGAGTCAACGGCGTACGTAATTCATGGGCAATATTCGTATAAAATCTCAATCGTTCGTTATTCAATTCCTGCTCCTGCTCGCGGTTATTTTTTTCCAATTCATAAGAACTCTGTATATCCAACCTTTTTTTATAAGCTTGCAGAAAGAAAAATATGATGAGTAAAACTGCCACTACATAAAGGGTTTTAGCCCACCAGGTAAGCCAGAGAGGAGGTTGTATATGAATAGAGAGCGGGCAGATGTTCCCCTCCAGCCAATCCTGGTTTATAATTCGCGTGTTGACAAGGAATTTATAGTGTCCCGGGGGGACGTTGCGGAACATCACATTATTATCATTCACCGTATGCCATACTTCATCCAGTCCCTCCAGCATATAAGCATAATCTACATGATTCGTCAATGAATAGTCCTGGATATTGAAGGAAATACTGAATGTATTCTGTTTGTGATTCAATACGATATCCTTATTCTTTTTTTGCGCTATCCCCGATTCGTAGATTTTCATATCAGTAATAACTACCGGAGGAACGTCGCGCTTTTCCAATACAAAAGCAGGATTAAAATAGCAAACACCTTTATTGTATCCAAAATAGATGGTACCATTCTCATCTTTCGTCACAGCACCCGATGAGAAACTACCCATCGGCAACTTATCGAGGAGGTTATAATTATAGAATTGTTTTTTCTCTCTTACATAGCAAGAAATCCCATCGTTACTGCTGAACCAGATATTTCCTGCGCCGTCCTCTGTGATAGCGCGGATATTGGTGTTATGCAAACCACTGTCACGCTGGAAAACCTCATAGTTGAACGAGCCATCTGCCGCAAAACGTGCCAGTCCTTCACCCGTGGCAACCCATAGTGCTCCATATGAATCCCTAAAAATCTGATTGATTGTATTGGAACAGAAACCGTTATATTCATTAAAATCGGCAAGGAACTCCATCTCCTTGGTATAAACGGCAAGTCCCAACCCAAAGGTGCCAATCCACATCCGTCCGAGATGATCCTGGCCGATCGCCCTCACCTGGTCTTCGGGTAAACGGTTATTTTTTGCATCATAATGATGTAGCATTCTCTTTGTTTCCCTATCCAAAACCCAAACACCTTCATGCGTTCCAACCCATATACGGGTGTCTTCATCTTCAAAAAAACAGCGGACATCCCAATTGCGGCTACCGTTCACTATAACAGGTTGAATTTGTTTGCTCCGGCGATTGCAGAAGTCTATTCCCGTAAGAAAGGATCCCAACCAGATATCTCCTCCGCTATCTTTCATCATTGTCTGGATAGTGTTATGAGAAAGAGCTCCATTTTCTTTATTGTAAATCCGGATGCGTTCTCCATTTTCAAATACATTAACGCCACTTCCATCGGTGCCGATCCACAACTTCTCTTCCTCATCTAAACATAAGCTCAATGCAATACGATTATTGAGACTATTCACATCGTCCGGGAGCGGGGAATAACCATAAGATTCGAACAATGGCTGCGTATGGCCGATAAAGTTGATACCTCCCCCATAAGTAGCTAACCATATATTTTGGAATGAATCCTGGAATATCGACCTGACTGTCGCCACAGAAAGGCTATATTTATTATGCCCTGCCGTATAGTGTTGTATGGAAGGCTGTCCCGAAGACATGAAAAAGTGCTGTTTGATATCAATCATGGCAACACCATTGAGTTCGGTGGCTACCCATAGCTTATTGTCGTTCATCTGCCGGATATCAAATATCCTGGAGGTCAATATTCCCTGGGAGGAATTATCCAAGGATATGAATTTGCCCGTATCATTGTTAAATAGTGCCAATCCCTTATCGGTGCCGACCCAGATGTTATTGTGGGTATCCTTGTATATACATCTCACTTCGTTTCCGGGAATAGTCTCCTTATCGGATGGATCATGCTGGAAATTAACAACTTTTCCGTCACTTAACGACAAAACGCTCATTCCATGCTGTACATGTCCAATGTAAAGACTACCATTATGGTCGTCCAATATTGTCCATACCATATCAGAAAGCAGATCAGGCAAAGTTTCCGTATTGTAGTGGGAAAAGTCTTTCGTATGCTTATTAAAATATTCTATCCCACGGTAATAGGTGCTGACCCAAAGATTACCATCGGCAGCAGGTGTGATCGAGGTGATATCGTTTGTGATAAGACTCGAAGGTGACCCATCATTATGCATGAAGACCTCTAAAGTATTATACGCATAATTATACGCATTTAATCCGGCCCGTTGAGTCGCTATCCAAATAACAGGTTCAACCGGATCGGCATAAATATAATTGAGCTCATTACCACTGATATTTCCGGTATGTTTGTAATAGTTCTTAAACCGGGTCCCATCGAATTTATTCAAGCCCTCTTCTGTGGCAAACCAGAGAAAACCATCTTTGTCCTGTGTGATACTTACTACATAATTATTAGATAATCCCTGCTCCCGCCCCAGAGAGGTGATCACAGACGGATGTGCTTGTAGTCCTTCCATCGCGGCCATGAGGAGCAGAAGCAAAAATGTATGCCCCTTTATAGCTTCCATATTATAAAATAACTTCATAATTCAAATATAACACTAATTTCTATTCCGGGGATGTTAAAGTCAGGCGTTGCACGATTTAACGTCCTTCTTTGCACGATTTTTATCTTACCTCCAACTATAATTTGTCATAATTTTGCCTGATGATCATATCATCGAAAGAAGTTGTGGGTAGCGTTTAATTGATCTAATGCTATGGGTTCCATTATTAGGGTACAATTTCTGGAAAGATGATGGTGAGGCAAGCAATAAATTTTTGTATATATAATTTATATTGATTGTATGATAATCTAAAAAAAGCATGAAAGAATGAAAGCAAAAAAAGATTTTTTTTATTCAAAAAGGGGGTTGAAATACTTTTTCAGTACCTTCCTGCTATGGACTTTTTCTTTAGCCTTATGGTTTACAGGGTGTAGTGATGATGATGGATATCCGGAGGTTGATGGTCAGAACCCTGTGTTGACATTAACAACAAACCATATCCAATCGGCCGTTGGGCGGACAGTCTCCATTGAAGGGAAAGTCAGCGATACGGACGGAATTTCAACGATCAGGCTCGAATGTGGAGATCTTCATCTCGACAAGACTATTAACCTGATTGAGATTTATGACAAACCGCTTGAGACCTATGATTTGAATTACAAATTCAACATTCAGAGAGATGAAACCGGGGATCAATTTACGATTAAAATTACGGTTACCGACGTGGGAGGACGTAGTGTTTCAGAAAATTTGCTGGTAACAATGGACGGAGATTTTGAGAAACCTGTGTTCAGCCTTTCTCCGGACAAGAGCGTTACGGTACTGATGAAAACGGAAACTAAATTTAATCTGCGTTTTTCTATTTCCGACGACCGCGCTTTGGATTATGTGACGATCGAGATTCCCGGAATTGACGGTTTTACGCCGCTCCGGTTTGAAGTCAATGGAGAAAAAACGTTTGATTACGCTGAAAAAATCATTTTACCGAACTTGGAACAGGAGTATAATGTGACCATTACGGCAGTGGACAAAACGGGTAAAGAAACGACGGTCAATAGTGTCATTACTGTCTCGGAATTACCTAATTTCGAAAAAATGTACCTGGCAGACGTAGCCACCACGGAAGAACTCAATAGTGATGTGTTTGGTGTTCCCATGCTGATCGAACATACAGACGCTTACCAATACAAGGCCAATTACTATAACAGGACAGCCGGTACGAAAATATTTTTTCTGCCGCAGAAAGGCGATTTCTCACCAATATGTTTCGGTCTCGATCCGGAAGATAACAGTAAATTGACGGACGATCCTGATGCAGCAAAGCCGATTGTACTGGAACAGGCCAATGTTTATTATGAAATTACTTTCGATACCAAAGAGAGCACTTATGCTGTCAGCACCTATCCAGTTACGTCGGCGGCGAATCGTCTGCCACAGGCTATCGGATCGAATTATGAACTTGATCCTGCCCAACCCGGAAATATCATTCCATTCCAGATTGGGATACTGGGCAATCTGCCGGGATGTAACGGAAGTCCCAGTGGTATATTGGTATTCACACAAGATGCAACGAACCCAAACCTGTTCTACTCTGATGAAATTACGCTTGAAGCAGGTTCGGAGTTGAATTTTATCATACATAATAAGCATGATTGGGGATGGTGGGATTATTGCTTATGGCGTGTAGACAATTCCGATGATCCTGAAATATTCATTTATGGAGGTGCCGATGCCAACCCCAAACCGCAGGATATCTGGGGTAAGCCTACCGTCATTACCTCCGGGACGTACAAGTTCTGGTTTGACGCACACCTTGAAAGAGGAAAATTAGTCCGAGTAAATTAATCTATAATATTGAATCGTATGAAAAAACAGATATTAGTATTGTGTTTGGCATTGATAAGCCTATGCGCCCATGCGCAAGTCACGATAAAGGGTATAGTCACTTCAGCCACAGACAATGAACCGCTGATCGGTGCAACAATACAGGTAAAAGGTACCGGTCATGGGACTGTAACTGATCTTGATGGAAATTATACATTGGCCAACATTACTGAAGATAATATCCTTGTCTTCTCTTCGATTGGTTATCAAACTCAGGAGATCCGCGTAGCCAATCAAACCACCATCAATGTGGTAATGGCAGAAGCAGAAGAGATGCTGGACGAACTGGTGGTGATTGGATACGGAGCCGTGCGGAAAAGTGACCTGACCAGCTCCATTTCCACCATAAAAGGAGATGAAATCACCAAAGTGACAACCGGTAATGCCATGGACGCCCTTCAGGGTAAGGTGAATGGCGTGCAAGTTACCAGTGGTGGAGGACCAGGTACAACGCCCAAAGTATTGATCCGCGGTGTCACTACCGTAAATGGCAGCGACCCGTTGTACGTGGTAGACGGAATGCCGGTGGGCACCAATATCAACTTTCTGAACACCAACGACATTGAGTCGATGGAAGTATTGAAAGACGCTTCGGCTGCCGCTATCTACGGTACACGTGGTTCTAACGGTGTCATCCTGATCACGACTAAAAAAGGCTCTGCCGGAAAGACATTGTTCAATGTCTCCTCTTCGGTTGGATTCCAGACGATATCCAATCCCAATATGGCGAAAGCTTCGGAATATGAACAGGTTTTCAAGACTCGTTACACAAACGAAGGACGCACGCCTGTATGGAACAGTAAAGACAACATCACCGATGCCGAAGGAACCAACTGGTGGGACGAGGTTGTCAATAAAACGGCATTGGTGCAAAACTATGCGTTAGGTATTTCGGGAGGGAGCGACAAGCTGGTCTATAACCTGAGCCTGGGTTATTTTCATAACAAATCACAGTACGATGTGGGATATTGGGACAAGATCAATATCCGGTTGAATACGGAATATACATTCAATCAATATGTAAAGATGGGCTTTGATATTGCGCCACGCATCGAATCGTGGGATGACACCCCTAATTTATTTTCGGCTGCCATGGCAATGGATCCTACGACGCCTATTTTTAAACCGGAGGAGGAATGGGTAGACAATCACTATAACAATTATCAGCGATCTTACAATAACCAGGAATGGAATCCCGTGGCATCACTTGCACGACAGAATGCTCACTCCCGGGAATATGGGGTCATTGTCAATCCCTATTTGCAAATCACTCCGATAGAAGGATTGACGTTGCGTACCCAGTTTGGAGCCAATGCCCATATCCGTCGTTCGGACAGCTTTACCCCGAAATTCGAGATTGACCAGTTGGAAAAATCCACTTACAGCAACGTTTCCCGCCAGATGAATGAATGGCTCGATTGGAACTGGACGAATACAGTGAATTATATGCGTACTTTTAACGACAAACATAATCTGAACCTGATGGCCGGCTTTACCGCGGAACGCTTTGCCGAATTCTGGGTGAAAGGGGCACGCGACGACACACCCAACAATTCTGAAAATTTGCAAGAAGTGCATGCAGGCAGATTGAAACAGCAAGCTGACGGCAACACCATCTTCAGTACTTTACTTTCTTATATCGGGCGTGTGATGTACAATTACGATGGTCGTTACTACCTGACCGCTTCGCTTCGTGCAGATGGCTCATCCAAATTCCCTGAAGGGAACAAATACGCCGTATTCCCATCCGTTTCCACTGCCTGGCGTTTGACCAGCGAAGAATTCATGCAGGACCAGGATATTTTCAACAACCTGAAAATCCGTGCCGGTTGGGGACGTGTGGGTAATCAGAATATAGACAACTCCGCTTACCTGACCCTTCTCTCAAGTTCCGACGCGGTATTCGGCAGGGATCCCGGCCGTGTGACCGGTGCCACCATCTCCTCTGTCGGTAACCGCAACCTGAAATGGGAAACGGTAGAAGACTATAACTTAGGATTGGACATGTCCTTTTTAAATTCCCGCCTGAATGTGACGTTTGACATTTATCAGAAAAAGTCACACGACATGCTTTATAAAAAACAGAATATTTTTGCCGTAGGCTATCCCGACTGGAATAGTCAGGTGACCATGAATATCGGTAGCATGAAAGCTACCGGCTGGGAATTAAGCTTCGATTGGAACGACAGGATCAACAAGGATCTTAGTTATAATGTCGGCCTGAACCTTTCCTCTGTGAAAAATAAAGCAATCAAACTTTCAGGAGACGGGCCTGTCAGTCTCGGCGGATTCAATTCCGACCTGATCCTCAGGAATGAGGACGGCGCGGAAATCGGCCGCTTCTATGGCTATGTGGCAGACGGGCTGTTCCAGAACGTAAGCGAAGTATATGCGCACACCGATGAACATGGAACTATCCTGCAACCCAATGCAAAACCGGGGGATATCCGTTTCAAGGATTTAAACCACGATGGAGTGCTGGACGAAAAAGATAAGACCTATATCGGCAATGCCTATCCCGACTTGATGGCTGGCTTGAACATAGGTCTGAACTATAAGCGTTTCGATTTCAACGCCAATTTTTACGGCACGTTCGGTAATGATATTTTCAACACCACCAAGAGGCTCTATTCCGGAGTCAACGGCAGCAACGTCTATGCCGGCACGCTCAACAAGGTGTGGCAGGGAGAAGGAACCAGTTACGACATACCTCGCCTGACAGCTAACGACAATAACTTGAACTACACACGTGTCTCCAGCTTCTATGTGGAGGATGGATCTTATTTCCGTTGCAAGCTGCTTCAGGTAGGTTATACGTTGCCAAAGAATATCATCTCCGGTACAGATATTCGCATCTCATTCTCAGCGCAAAATCCTTTCACCATCACCGGCTATTCAGGCATGGACCCCGAACGTCCACAGATGGGCGCGAGTGTGATTGAAACCGGAATCGACTGGATAGCTTATCCGAATCCACGTACATTTTTATTCGGTATTGATTTAAAATTCTAATTTAGTTGCTATGAAACAAATATTTATTATATTGGCACTCCTTGCCGCTATATCCTTTTCAGCATGTTCCGACTTCCTGACGGAAGATGTAAGGGGACAAGAGAACCTCGACACTTATTTTCAAAGTGAAGATGATGCGGAATCGTTTCTGACAGGCTGTTACAACGCAATCACCTATCATGGTTGGTGGCAGGTTGAGAACTTTTGGATATTGACCGATATGTGTAGTGATGACCTCTGGATGGGTAACACCACGCAAGACCAAAGCGGATATATCTCCCTGGCACATTATCAGGGTGTAGGACAAAGTAATGGTACCATATCCAATTTCTGGCAGTACCGTTATAAAGGTATCCTGCGCAGCAATATCGCTATTGAACGTATCCCGGAAGCGCCGATACGGGACGAAGTAAAAAAAGGACGCTTCGTCGCTGAAGCTAAATTCCTGCGTGCCTATTTCTATTTTGAATTGGTGAAGAACTTTGGTGATGTACCCATCATAGAAGGATTTCTACTGCCGGAAGAAGTGAGCGGGATTACACGCTCGAGTACGGAAGATGTATATGCTTTGATCGAGCAGGATCTTGCGGATGCAGCCGAGGTGCTTCCGCAACGCAGTCAATATAGTGCGGCTGATATGGGGCGCGCAACCCGTGGCGCCGCTCTCGGAATGTTGGGGAAAGCGTATCTTTATCAGGGTAAATTTGAAAAGGCCAGGGATGTCCTCAAAACGGTCATCGATGAAGGTGAGTATAAGTTGATGACTGATTTTGGTGATGTATGGAGCATCGATGCCCAAAATAATGACGAGTCGCTTTTTGAGGTGCAGAATATGTATGATGAAACATATGAACTGGGTGGAAGTTTGTCTATCGTGACAGGTAACCGTTCCGGTGGCGACCAGGACGGATGGGCATGGGGATTGCCTTCTGCCAATCTTGAAAATGCTTTTATAGAAGCCGGAGATACTGAACGTTTGAGATGGACAATTATCAAACATGGCGCTACGGAAATAGCTGGTGAAGATCATTTCGACGAACTTATAGCGGCACAAGGCAATCAGAATGGAGATGGTACTTATTGTATTGATCCCGCCAAACATAAACCGGCGCGTATCAATCGCAAATTCTGGATACCTTTCACTAAACGACCGGCAAATTATAATCAGCCAAAAGTACCTTTGAATCATCGTGTCCTGCGCTATGCAGATGTCCTTTTGATGTATGCCGAGGCTTGCAATGAGAGCGGAGACGATGCAGCTGCACGCACAGCCCTGAATCAGGTACGCAACCGTGTGAACCTTGGAGATGTCACCGTCAGTGGGAATGAACTCCGCAACGCCATCCGTGCGGAGCGTCGCCTTGAGCTGGCCTGTGAAAATCATCGTCTTTATGATATTCGTCGCTGGACAGACGACAATGGCAAGAAAGTAATTGCCAATATCATGGGAGTGAACGGGGCATTTGTAAAATGGAACACGAATGAAGCAACCGCTGATCCTTATGAATGGGAGAATCAGTACGAACCGAGCAACAAAGGAATCACATTCAATGAAGACCGGGATTTGCTCTTCCCTATTCCGTTATATGAAATCACCATGTCCAATGGTTCGATTACCCAGAATCCGGGCTGGAATTAAACAATAATAGGTTAGTTATATTTCTGCCGCGGGTAGTTGGAAAAATTATTCGCGGCAGTTTTTATTAAAATGACAGTTATGGTGAGGTTTACATATTACTTCTGCTTACTTTTAACGTTTGTAATTTCTGCTTGCAGCGATAACACGAAGCCGGATCCCGATCCGGGACAATCCGGTACGAATATAAAAAAATCGATTACGGTGGATATCGGAAAAACATTTCAAACGATAGAGGGCTTCGCCGCTTCCGATTGCTGGACGGCCAACTATATAGGGCGGGATTGGGAAGCAAACCAAAAGGAATCGATAGCGCAATTGTTGTTTTCACAGGATGTTAAGAACGGAAATCCGGAAGGAATAGGCTTGTCTATGTGGCGTTTTAACTTAGGAGCAGGCACAGCGGAGCAGGGCGATAAGAGCGGTATCGACGACAAATCCCGTCGGGCAGAGTCTTTTCTCAATGCTGACGGTACATATGATTGGAGCCGTCAACGGGGACAACAGTATTTCCTCGAAAAAGCACGCGAGTATGGGTGCGAGTCGTTTGTGATGTTCAGCAACTCGCCGCCGGTTCATTACACCTATAATGGAAAAGGATTCTCGGCACGAGGATCACGCAGCAATCTAAAGGAAGAACACTACTGTGATTTCGCGGTCTATATGGCTAATGTGGCCGAATATTTCAAAAATAATAAAAACATCACTTTCTCCTATATCAGTCCGGTAAACGAGCCCCAATACAATTGGGACGGGGGCCAGGAAGGCAGCGGATGGCAAAATGCGGAAATAAAACGGCTGGTAACGGAACTGGATAAGGCGCTTGGCGATAAAAATCTGAATAGCAGGATTCTTATCACAGAATCAGGAGATTGGGAGTATCTTTATAAAACAAAAGACGATGCCACGCGCAGCAACCAAATAGATGACTTCTTCTCCCCGGCGTCGGACAACTATATAGGCGATCTCGCGCATGTGGATCCTCTTATAGGAGGGCACAGTTACTGGACAGACGGGAACTGGGAGACGATGAAGAGTGTCAGGACTCAACTGGGAGCAGCGGCATCCGCCAAAGGGTTGAAACTGTTTCAAACCGAATGGAGTATGCTGAGAGATCACTTCAACGACGCAGATTACCCCGGGCACGGTTCGGCTACTCCGCTTGACATAGCCCTCCACATGTCGAAAGTTATCTATCACGATCTGACTAGTGCCAATGTCAGTTCATGGTCGTTCTGGACCGCTATGGACATGGCACGCTGGGATCATAAGAACCGCTTCCTGTTGATCGATCTGGTTCCGGGTGACGGCATTTACGGCGATATCTCCAATAGCGGCAGCCATGAGTCCTCCAAAAATTTGTGGGTATTGGGAAACTATAGCCTGTTTATCAGGCCGGGCTATCAACGTGTCGATCTGAACATCGCGAATCCATCGAACTCATTCTTCGGATCTGCCTGGGTTTCACCCGACAAAAAACAGCTGGTAGTGGTATATACGAACATGACCACAAAGTCTATCGCCACTGACCTGAATGTTGCGGGGCTGGGAAAATATGCATCGGTGAAACAATATACCACATCTCAGACAAAGAACCTGAAAGAGGAGATTCCTTCAGGAGAAGAGACTGTGATCGACCCCAGATCCGTTACCACATTTGTCTATCAATTTTAATCCACAAAAATAATAATCTCATGCGAAAAAAAACTCTCTTATTCATTATTTTACTGGTTATAAGCATTACCCCGTCTCTTCGGGCACAGGTCTCTTTCGGATCGCCTGAAAAGATCAACGACCACTGGAAATTTATCCTGGGTGATGTGCAGGACGGACAATCGGTTGGATTGGACGATACAAGATGGCAACAGGTGTCATTACCCCACGACTGGAGCGTAAAAGGCCAGTTAAGTCCCACACTTGCCAGTGCTACGGGATATCTGCCGGGAGGTATCGGATGGTACCGTAAAACAATCGATATACCAGTCGACAAACAGGGACAGAAAGTATACCTCTATTTCGAGGGAGTGTATAACCGCAGCGAACTCTTCCTGAACGGGCAGTCGCTGGGCAAGCGTCCTAACGGCTATATCTCCTTTATGGTTGATGCCACGCCCTACATCCAATACGGCCAGGAGAACATGATTGCCGTGCGGGTGGACCATAGCCAATATGCCGACTCGAGATGGTACACCGGTTCTGGTATTTACCGCGATGTGTGGGTGATATATGCCAACCCTGTACATATAGCCCAATGGGGTGTATATGCTTATCCCGAAGAAACAAAGAATGGTTATCACCTGAATGTGGAAGTCGAAATTAATAATGAAGAAGGGAGCAATGCCTCTTTGACAGTGGTAAATGAATTATACTCCGCAGAAGGAAAGCTTGTGGCAAAAGACGCGAAGAAACTCACTGCAAAGCCCGGCAATGGAAATAAACTGACCACCTCATTAAAAGTAAACAAACCGGCACTTTGGTCACTGTCCGATCCGAATCTATATGAGTTGAAGACTACTGTGCTGAAGGGTGGAGTTGAAATCGATCAAACGACAACCCGCACCGGATTCCGCACCTATACCTTCGATCCCAATCAAGGATTTGCCTTGAATGGTGAATGGATGAAGGTGAAAGGGGTATGTATCCACCACGACGCGGGCGTGCTGGGCGCGGCCGTTCCCCGTGAGGTATGGAAAAGACGTTTACAGACCCTGAAAGAGATAGGGGTGAATGCGATCCGCACAAGCCATAACCCACAGGCGACTGATCTGTACGAACTATGTGATGAAATGGGGGTGTTGGTGCTCAACGAGATGTACGACGAATGGGTATTTCCCAAGCGCAAATGGATAGAGGGCTGGAATGTGGGTACTCCCGGTTTCCAGGGTTCTTATGACATATTCAAGGAATGGGGAGAGGTAGACCTTGCCGACCTGGTGCGGCGCGACCGGAACCATCTCTCTGTCTTTGCATGGAGCATCGGCAACGAGGTGGACTATCCCAACGATCCCTATTCGCACCCGGTGCTCGGTGGAGAGAAAGCCGGTTTCACACAAGCTTCTTATGGCGGATACAACCCCGATGCGCCCGATGCGATGGAATTGGGGGATATTGCAAAACGCCTGGTAAGCGTGGTGAAAAAGTATGACCGTTCGCGCCCGGTCACTGCCGGATTGGCCGGTGTGGCCATGTCGAATGAAACCGAATATCCGTCAGCGTTGGACATTGCAGGCTATAATTATACCGAAGATAAATATGACAGCGACCATGAGAGGTATCCCAACCGGGTAATCTATGGAAGTGAAAACCGGCACGATATGGCTGCATGGAAAGCCACACGCGACAGGAAGCATATTTTCGGACAGTTCCTCTGGACAGGGATAGATTATCTCGGCGAGTCGGGCAGATGGCCTTCAAGGGGATTCTATTCGGGCTTGCTCGACTTTGGAGGATTCATCAAGCCGAGGGGATACTTCCGACAGTCGTTATGGTCTGACAAGCCGATGGCCTACCTGGGTACCTACCCCACGCCGGGCAGAGGAAGCCGGAGCCAGAGCCGGGATGTATTGTCACAGTCGGAAACCGATAATGTTTCGAACTATGTGGAAAGGGTACCTTCGATGGATGCATGGCCGGTATGGAACTACCATGAAGGCCAATCCATCCGGGTGGTGTGCTATACCAACGCCGCCAAGGCAAAGCTGTTGTTGAACGGTGTGGAAGTCGGAGAGACAAAAGAGTACGACGACAATACCGGTATTATATTCTGGGATATCCCCTATCAATCCGGGAAACTGGAAGTAGTGGGGTTGGATAAGAACGACAAAACCGTTTCCGGTTATACCATCCAATCATCGAAGCGACCCCACGCATTACAAATTGTCCGGGCTGAAAAACAGATAGATAAAGAACAGGGATTGGCCCAGATCGTGGTGCAGGTGGTAGATGAAGAGGGTGTTCCGGTAATACTTTCGGACGACGAGGTTACCTGCCGGATAACCGGCCCCGCCAAACTTCTCGGATTGGAAGCCAGCAATAATTCCGATATGACCGATTATACCGATAACAGTCATCGCATGTTCCATGGCCATATCCTGGCGTATGTGCAGGCGACCGGGGAACAAGGGGAAATAAAGATAAACTTCACTTCTCCCTGGCTGGAACCGGCGGAGATAACAGTGAACGCCGAATAACTCAACGGGATAAAAAAGTCACAAGATATGAAGCGGGTGAAGAAATTGTTTTGTATCTTGTGACTTTATTCTTCGTATTGAAACTGGATCGGATGAACCTTGTTTTTACTATCGCATCTCCCGAAAACCAGGGGATATCACTACATTGGGCAAGGGGATACGGATTAACTTCTAATTCTCACAAGTAACTCCCGGCGGATTTATAGGCACTATGCAGAACATCCACATTTATACAGGGCATTCAGGGTGAGATAAAAACATTGTGGCAGCTGCACTATTTCACAATAACCAGTCAATGACATTGATAACACAGATACTTCGTCCTTGTTCGGATACAGGTATCAGTTCCGGTTTTCCACGGATGAGGATAATTTTTAAATGTTGATACCGAAAAAGTGGTATTTAAAATTCTGCCATACAATTAATTCTCAATCAATTATGTGGATTTTAGTCTATTTCGATAAATATAGACTTCAGGTATACATCTTTTTGTTGGGATTGTATGTTTTTAAACATACAAAAATAAGTGTGCAATTCTACACTTATTATTAATTTTGTCACAATAAGTAGAGAGAATCATTCTGCCCAATAATCAACATTTGGTTTAATGGCCAGGACTAAGACAATACGCATGAGAAAAGCATTTCTTTTTTTTGTTCTCTGTTTTTCTTCGTTGTCTCTCATTCACGCTTCAGGCATACAGGAAGAACATCTCAAACGTTACAATTTCAGTCACATTACGCTGAAGGAAGGCCTGCCGCATCATTTTGTGGACGACATCTACAAGGACAGCAAAGGCTTTTTGTGGATATCCACTTTGGGAGGGGGATTGTCGAGATATGACGCTTACGACTTCAAGTATTACAATATCTCCACCTATCCGGTGGCATTGAGCAGCAATTTCATCCATAAGGTGTGCGAAGACAACTTCAATCGTTTATGGATTGCTTCGGAAGGAGGAGTAAACATCCTGAACCTTTCCACCCAACTTCTCGATGATTCGTTTTACAAAGACCGGACCTTATCGGAGCTTTTGAATAAACCGGCATATATGGTGATGAAGGATAGCGGTGGGAATATGTGGCTATCGGTAGAAAACGATGTATACCGGATAACACTCCGGCAAGATGGAAGCATCGATGAAATCGATGCCGTTGAATGCGATCTTGGACCATCACTCGGACCGTTAACCGCCATACGGGAGATTGACAACGAGATATGGGTCGGTTATAATCATCATGTTTGTGCTGTGAAAAAACGGCCGGGAGGGGAGTTGTTTTTGGCGGAAGTATCCTCTTCACTGATTTTTGAAAAAGGTTGTTTTATTTCTGTTTTTTTTGAAAAAGAAAACGAAGTATGGATCGGAACAGACAGGGGCTTGTTCAGGTATAACAAAAACAACCACTCTCTACGCCAATACACCCATGACCCGGACGAACCTGAATCCCTCTCCCAGGGAACGGTAACCGATTTAGCCGAGACAGACGACAAGGAACTGCTGGTCGCAACGTTGAAAGGACTTAATTTTTACAATTCTACCACCGATCATTTTATACGGATAAACAGCTATGAGAAAGGAATGTCGAACACGATTAGTTCCGATTTTATCAACTGTCTGTTGACCGATGGTGCTTTGGTTTGGATTGGCACCGAAGCGGGGGGATTAAACAGGATGAACAGACGGAAACTTTCCGTCCATAATTATGTGCACGATAATGATTTACCGGGAAGCATTTCGAAGAACCCTGTCAATGCTATTTTTGAAGACGGGTCGGGTGATCTGTGGGTGGGCAGTGTAGAAGGAGGGCTCAACAGAAAAAAAAGGGACAGTGATGTTTTCATACATTACACTACTTCGGAAGGCCTGAGCCACAACTCTGTAAGCGCACTTGCTTCCGATCATTCGGACCGGTTATGGATAGGAACATGGGGTGGCGGGGTGAATGTGCTTGAAAACAGACAAGGAAAACCCGTTTTCAGCTTGATTACCCCCCTTGCCAATCCTGAATTTCCTGCCGATTTCGTGGGGGCTTTGTGCTATGACCCCATTAACCGGGGAATGTGGATCGGAACATATAGGGGAATATTTTTTTATGATATTCACCGGCAAAAAATCAGTAATCCCCTACCCTATTCGGTCACTAAAAACATACAGGGCGTTATCGGATCGATTGTGGATAGCGACAACCAGCTTTGGGTAGGCACATCGGGAGGGTTGATCATTATCAACCTCGATTCGTTTTCACAAAACCCTTCAGACTTTTCTTATTGTTACATCAAACGGGAAAAAGACAATCCCCAGTCCCTCTTTGTGGAAAAAATAACCTTTATCTATGAATCGTCAGATGGCGCAGTATGGCTTGGAACGAACGGATATGGATTGTACAAAAAAGATAAAGGCACCACTCTCAACGACAAGTTTCAATCATTCACCATCGAGAATGGATTGCCCAACAATTGCATTTTCGGCATCGCAGAAGACCTGGATGGCGATATATGGATCAGCACCAACAACGGATTATCCTGTTATAATATTCAGAAAAACCGTTTCACAAACTATACTTCCGATGACGGGCTGAATGGTAACCAGTTTTACTGGAACGCCGCTTTCGCCTCGAAAAGCAGGGGTGAACTTTATTTTGGACATCTCAACGGAATGACCGTTATTGAAAATAGCCCGATAATGTACGAGAATCATCCCCCAAAAGTGGTGCTTACCAAACTCAATGTGCTGAACAAATCCATTCAGCCTTATGACGGAAAATATATTGACAGGGACATTTCGCAGGCCCACAGCTTGCATCTCCATGAGAGAGACAAGTCCTTTTCACTCGAGTTCTCGTCCTTAGACTACGAAAATGCACATGTAGTGAATTACGCTTTCCGCTTGCTTGGCTTCGACGACGAGTGGATAAAAACACCCTTTAACCGGCGTTTTGCCAGT
Organism: Proteiniphilum sp.; assembly: GCF_040307845.1. Taxonomy (GTDB): domain Bacteria; phylum Bacteroidota; class Bacteroidia; order Bacteroidales; family Dysgonomonadaceae; genus Proteiniphilum. Next base: position 16,028 of record NZ_JAWRIS010000018.1, on the reverse strand, counting down.
TATACCAACCTGCCTCCGGGCACTTACACCTTTCAGGTAAAAGTGGATTCGGATGAAGCAGAGGTGTCCGGACTTACAGAATTGAAAATCGTGGTATCGCCTTTCTTTTATAAAACATGGTGGTTTATCAGTTTGATGGTATTGGCCTGCTCTTTGGCCGTTTTGCGCATCTACCATTGGCGTATCAATGCATTAAAAAAACAAAAGGAATTGTTGAGGCTTACAGTGGAAAAGAGGACAAAAGAGCTGGAAGAACAAAAGGAAACACTGGAAAACCAGACTTACGAGCTTTCCCGTCAAAACGAGGTATTGAAGCGACAAAACCTGAAAATTACACGGCAAAAGGAGCAGTTGGTCAAGTTGTCGGAGGAAATACAGGAATTGACAGTTGACAAGCTTGCCTTTTTTACCAATATAACGCATGAATTCAGGACTCCCATCACCTTGATATCCGGGCCGGTAGAGCGAGCTTTGAAATTAAGTAATAATCCGCAAGTGATCGAACAACTGGGCTTCGTGAAACGGAATGCAAAATACCTGTTATCACTGGTCAATCAGTTGATGGATTTCCGCAAAGCGGAATCAGATAAGATTGAAATCGTGAAAACAAAAGGAAATATCCTGTACTATACCGACGAGATACTGAAACCTTTTGAAGTATTCGCCCTGGAAAGGGGAGTCCATATTGAAAAAAGGTACCGGATGGACACGCCTGAAATTTTGTTCGACCATGAGAACATGAATAAACTGATGACCAATTTGCTCTCCAATGCCATAAAGTTTACTCCCGACGGTGGAAATGTCTGTGTGTATATGGCCTTATTGTCGGAAAAAACGACCCATGAGGAACGACTGTACATTTCCGTCAGGGACTCCGGAATGGGAGTGGACGAAGATGAACTGGATAAAATATTCAATCGTTTCTATCAGTCTAAAAAGAATATAAAATATCCGGTTTATGGGCAAAGCAGCACCGGTATCGGGCTATACCTTTGTAAACGCATTGTGGAGATGCAAGGCGGAACTATTTATGCAAAAAATAACCCTACTATAGGAGCTTCTTTCCGGGTGCTTCTCCCTTTAAGTGGCAAGGACTCGGGTTATTCCGAAACGATCCCGATGGAAAAAAATGACATAGTCACCGCAAAGGAGACAGAACGCATCACCATACTTGTGGTGGAAGACAATCCTGATATGCGCAGTTATATCCGTTCCATATTGACGGAACGTTTCAATGTATTAGAGGCGGGCAATGGTCTGGAAGCCCTTTCTATCCTCAATCTGAAGCCGGTTGACTTTATTGTCAGCGACTTGATGATGCCCGTGATGGACGGAATTGAATTGTCGCGACGGGTAAAGGAGAACTTCGCCATCTCGCACATTCCTTTTCTCATGCTCACCGCAAAAACTTCCGTCGAATCGAAAATCGAAAGTTTCAAGGTGGGGGTGGACGAGTACTTGCTCAAGCCTTTCGATGAGGAATTGTTGCTTACGAGGATAGATAATATAATTGGGAACCGCAAGCGCAGCAAAAAAGAGTTCAGGTATGAAATGGACCTGGATATCCTGAATATCGAAGAAGAGTCGCGGGACAAGAAGTTCCTGAACAAGGCGATGGAGGTCGTTAAAACACATTTTAATGATTCCTACTTCGAAGTGAATGACTTTGTGGAAACGATGGGGATCAGTAAAAGCCTGTTGAACAAAAAAATGCACGATATAACAGGGCAGGCTCCTTCACAATTCATGCGGAATTACCGCCTTAAAATAGCGCATGAGCTAATCCTGAAAAATCGTTCCGACAAAAATATGAATATCTCGGAAATTGCCTATAAAGTAGGTTTTAACGATCCTAAATATTTCACACGCTGTTTTACCAGGCACTTTGGCGTAACGCCGAGCAGCTTGATGGAAGACAGTGGTTAAAAGGACTTCAAGAACACTCTAAATGCCTTTGACGATATGATGAGGGATGCTTGTGAGATTATAAGACCGTGCAGGATTAATCCCAAAAATCGTAAGACGAAGAAAGTGTATTACATGAGCAAGAAAAAGTTATAGTCTAACTAAACGACATTGATTTATTTATTGTAATTTTGCATCACAAAGAAACAGTTATTAACGCTTAATCGAAAGTCAGTATGTAATGAGTTAGTTATATAGCCACATGGGCTTTATCATTTATATCAACTCCTCGAACGCGAAAGATATCGTGACGGGTAATGCCTTCAGTAACCGATATCCAAATAATACTCCTGTTTTTTAAACAGACAATAACTGGGTTGAAGGGAATTTTATATAATTTTGATTTATGGAATACTATGAAGATAAGATTATTCATTACAGCTATTATACTCTCAACACTTACTTTATATTCATCAAATGTAAAATTCTATGACATCAATACGATTTATGGAATTAACATGAGAGAAGTAGCTTCTATTTGCAAAGATAAACACGGTTTTATCTGGGCCTCCTCCAAAACCGGGATAGCAAGGCTCTCCGAAGACAACTATCGTATTTATCAACTTCCTTATAAAACAGCGGATGTCATCAATGTGAAACTTGTTTACGAAAATGATACCCTTTTGGCCTTTACGAACAACGGGCAAATATTTCGCTACAACGTCTTGTCCGATAGGTTTGACCTGATAATAGACATCAGGGATCCCCTGAAAGACAGCCACTTGGTAATAAACAATATTCTTATTGATCAAACGGGTTCTTTTTTGATCGCTTCATCGATTGGGTTATATAAATATAGTGAAGGAAAAATATCCCGTATAGGCGGAGGTTACCTCTCGGATATCCATCGTATAGCATGGTGCGATACAGATCACCTGTTTATGGTTGAGGACAGAGGTATCTGGTTAATAAATGCCAATACAATGGATAGTAAGTGTTTGTATGAATATTCCGCACAATTCACGCTGAAATCCACCAGCCTTTATTATGATGATAAAACAAATTGGTTGTGGGTGGGAACAACCTCCGACGGACTGTATCTTTACGATCTGGAGAAAAATTCTTTTTCCCATGTACCGTTTAAAACATTTCCCAAACAACCGATTCAGGCCATCACACCCAATTCCGATTCAACGATTCTGGTCGGTATCGACGGACAGGGTATCTGGGAATTAACCAAAGCGGGAGATAAAGTGCTCAACATCTACAAGGAAGATGCGGACAATCTCTTATCCCTGAAAGGAGACGGAGTCTACGATATATTTTGTGACAAGAATCAACGTGTATGGGTCTGTACCTATAGCGGAGGATTGTCTTATTTTGATCAGGAATCTACAGATGTCAGTCAAATCATTCACCAGATAAACAATCACAATTCACTCAACAATAACAATGTAAATAAGGTAATTGAAGATAGTAAAGGGAATCTCTGGTTCGCGACAAATAATGGTATAAGCTGCTGGAATGTAACATCCGGCAGGTGGATAACATACTTCGCCGACAAACATGAGCAAGCCCAGGTTTTTCTTTCTCTTTGCGAAGATAATAATGGTAATATCTGGGCAGGATCCTATTCGTCGGGGGTGTACGTAATAGATGGAAAATCCGGCAAGGAAATAGCGCACTATTCTAGAGAAGAAGATAGGTCGTCACTCACAAACAATTTCATCTTTGATATTTTCAAAGACAGCCAGGGAGATCTTTGGTTAGGAGGCCCGATGGGTGATACATTCTGCTATGTGGAAAAAGAAAACAAGTTCATCCCTTATCCTTTTCATCCGGTATACGCTTTTGGGGAGTTGAAGCCGGGGCATATTTTACTTGCTTGCACATATGGATTATCTTTATTGGATAAACAATCTGCCGAAACAGCAGTATTACTGGATGGATATTTGCTGCATGACGTGTTGATAATAGGAGACGATGTATGGTTAGGTACCTGTGGAGACGGGTTGCTCCGGTATAATCTGGAAGACAGATCTGTTGATAAATACACTACGGAAACAAGTTTGCCTTCCAATTATATCAACAGTATCCTCTACGAAGGAGGATATTTATGGTTAGGCACCGAGAACGGATTATGCAGATTTAATCCCGATGATGAAAGTGTCCTGATATATTCTTCCGTATCTCCCTTTTTTAATGTCTCTTTCAACCAAAGTTCGTCGTTTCAACTCAGGAACGGACAACTGATCTGGGGAACGAACAATGGAGCCGTGATGTTTTATCCGGGAGTGGTACAGTTCTCCCAGTCGGAAGGGCGCATATTTCTTCAGGATTTAATTATTTCGGGGCGCTCGATACGAGATACTCCCACCTTCAAACTGGACACTCCCTTAGACAATCTGCAGCATATTTCACTCGGTTACGGGCAAAATACATTGACGTTGGAGTTTCTTGCCATCGGAACAGCAACAGCCAATTCCAAATTTTCCTGGAAAATGGAAGGGATCGACGACGAATGGTCACGACCGACGAGTTCACGCGTACTGACCTATGCCAGTATACCAAGCGGAAATTTCACATTGAAAATAAGAATGTATGATAGTTCCCTTTCGCAACTGGTAAATGAACGCTCGTTTGATATACATATCACTCCTCCCTTTTGGAAAACCTGGTGGTTCCGGTTAATTCTATTCATTTTTATTGCCGGGATAATCATCATTCTTTTACGGTATTATATAAACCGCTTAAAACAACGACATACCGAAGATAAAATACGTTTCTTCACGAATACCGCACATGATATCCGTACTTCGCTAACCCTGATCAGCGCTCCGATCGAAGAATTAAACAAAGAAAGAGATTTGTCGGAGGAAGGTCGGTATTATTTGAATCTGGCAACAGAACAGTCCGGACGTCTTTCATTTGTTGCAACCCAGTTGCTCGATTTTCAAAAAGTAGACATAAGGAAAGGACAACTGTTTTTAGCCATGACTGATATTGTGGATTTAGTATTTCGCCGTCAATCCATGTTTGCTACAGCTGCAAAAAAACAGCATATTGACCTGGCATTCTCCACCAATCAAAAATCTTATATAACAGCGCTGGACGAATTGAAAATTGAGAAGGTCGTGGATAATCTCATCTCCAATGCCATCAAATACTCGCATCCGGAGAGTAAAGTAGAAATAAACTTAGAATGTGGAAAAGACAGATGGGTTTTAGAAGTGAAGGATCATGGTCTGGGAATTTCAGATAAGGCCAAATCTAAATTATTCAGAGAATTTTACCGGGGTGACAATGTTGTTAATTCCAAAATGGTAGGTTCAGGAATAGGACTGCTCCTTGTGAAAAACTATGTTTCCATGCATGATGGAAATGTTTCTTTGCACAGCGAAGAAAATATAGGATCGACGTTTAAAGTTGTAATACCATACAAAAAAGTGTCGGATGTATTACAACCAACCGTCCCCCGTGCTCCGGAATTAATACCTGAGGCACAAAACAACTTCAACGAGATTAGTATATCCGGTAAAAAGGAGCATAGCATAGAAAAAAAAGAGCATGTTTTAGTTGTAGAAGACAATAATGATTTGCAAAACTTTCTTAAACATGCCTTGCAAAGCTACTATCAGGTAACTGTGGCAGATGATGGTGTAGAGGCATGGGAACAGATACAGAAAAAAATGCCAGAACTGGTTATTTCCGATATCATGATGCCCAATATGGATGGTTTTGAACTTTGCCGTTTGATGAAATCAACCTATGAGACCTCACATATCCCGGTTGTTCTGCTTACCGCTTTATCGGAAAAGACGCAACAATTACAAGGCTTAGGCATCGGCGCCGACGATTATCTGACCAAACCATTTGATATGGCACTGCTTACTCAGCGGATCAAATCAATTATCCAAAACCGAAAAACGGTAAGAGAAAAGGCTTTGAAGCTTATCCAGGAAACAGACGGCGATCCGATTTTATCGAACGAATTGAATGATAAATTTGTAAAAAGAGCTGTAGAACTAGTCCGAACAAACATGGACAACCCGGAGTTTGATAAAGAGACATTCGCCTCTGCAATGCATGTCAGTTCATCACTCCTATACAAAAAATTGAAATCCCTTACAGATCAGTCACCGGTAGATTTTATAAGAGGGATCCGCCTGAATTACGCGGTGGAATTGTTGCAGTCAGGAAAGTATACTGTTACCGAAGTGAGTGAATTGTGCGGATTTTCAAGTGTCAAGTATTTTAGCCAGGCATTTAAGAAGTATTTTGGGGAATCGCCGTCCAGAATATGAGTTCGGATTCTATTTTTATCTAAAATATAGAATGATCTATCTAATATTGGTACTTCTCTAAAAAGCACGGATATATCTTTGTATATAGCTTTAGATACGTTAACATTTCATTCGTTCACTATAGAACCTCATTATTCATAATACAGGAAAAACGGGTGCTCCTTATAGTGACGAAGCCGAAGAGTAATAAATTATTCATCTAATAATCAAATGAATCTATGATGAGATCATTCTTTTGCAGTTTGTTTGTAATCACATTTTTTCTGACATCTTGTGTGCGTACTGATTCTGAAGAAGAATTGACTATTTTTCTTCAGGAGAAAGGAGCAGAAATAGCTCCTTCCATGTTTGGTGTTTTTTTTGAAGAAATTAACCATGCCGGTGATGGCGGACTATATGCAGAATTGGTAAAAAACCGCAGTTTTGAAGAATTGGAAATGCCTGACGGTTATAGGGCCGAAGGCGACCGGTTAATTCCGAAGCAAGTCCATAACCATGTTACCGGACAGATCAGTGACGGAACGTTTAGATGGACAACCGAACCTGTCCCCGGATGGAGCTTAAATACAGAGAAAAGGGCGGCAGAAATGGAGCTGACAAAAGAAAACCCAAAATTTAAAACTGCACCCAACAACCTGAAAGTATCTATCAAAGATGCGTCAACGCCGGTGTCGCTGATGAATGAAGGATATTGGGGAATGGGTGTCAAAGCAGGAGAAAAATATCATCTGCGTACCATTGTCCGCACTTCTTCTGATTATAAAGGAACGATAACCGCTAAAATTATTTCCGAAAAGGGGGATATATTAGCGAACACGGTGATAGAAACTCAAATACCCAATCAATGGGCTGACTATAAGGCTGTATTGACGCCTGTTGCTAAAGACCCGAGGGCAAAACTGATCCTGGAATTTGATGCAACCGGCGAAATATGGCTGGATTACGTCTCTCTTTTTCCTGAGAACACCTTTAAACAACGAGCGAACGGATTAAGAGATGATGTGGCAAATATGATAGCCGGTCTAAATCCGGCTTTTGTTCGTTGGCCCGGAGGTTGTGTGGTAGAGGGCATCAGTTTGGAAAACCGTTTTGAATGGAAAAAAACTTTGGGTGATCCTGCTGCCCGGCCCGGGGAATACAGTACCTGGGGTTACCGTTGCTCGTATGGTTTCGGTTTTTATGAACTACTTCAGTTTTGCGAAGATATCAATGCCGACGCCATGTACGTATGTAATGTGGGATTGGGCTGCCAGTTCCGTATGGCAGATGCATCACCCGAAAGTCAAATAGCCTATTATCTGGATGACTGCCTTGATGCTATCGAATACGCGATTGGGGATGTTTCTACCGAGTGGGGAGCAAAACGGGCGGAGCATGGACATCCGTCTCCTTTCCCTCTGAAATATGTGGAGATAGGCAACGAGAATTGGGGTGATGAGTACGACAAACGTTTCGATATATTTTACAAAGCCATTAAGGAAAAGTACCCGGAATTGGTGTTGATCTCGAATCATGGTTTAGGCGGAACAGGAAAAATAGAGAAAACAGATATGGTGGATCCGCATTGGTATGTAAGTCCGGATTTCTTTTTCCGTAATGCAACCATTTTTGATGAACATCCGAGAGGAAATTACACGGTTTATGTGGGTGAATACGCTTGTAACAACAACGTGGGCGGAGGAAATATGATCGCGGCGCTTTCAGAGGCTGCATTCATTACCGGAATGGAACGCAACAGCGATCTGGTTACGATGGCTTCTTACGCTCCTCTATTGGAAAACCGCAATGACCGCGCCTGGGCTGTGAATCTTATCTGGCTCGATACCGACCAGGTGGTTGGACGCAGTTCATACTATGTGCAAAAGATGACTGCCGAGAATATACCGACTTACAATGTAAGAAGCAGTATGAATCAGTCACAACCTAAGCTCCAAATGATAGAAGACGGTGCAGTCGGGTTCGGATCTTACGAAACGGAAGTCGAGTTCAAAGAGATAATAGTAAAACAGGGTGATAAGAGGATCGATTTGGATATCGGTCAGTTTTCGGATGAAAAGGGAGAATGGAAAACCGGGAACGGCATATTGTCTCAAACATCCATGCAGCACTCCACCAGGCGTATTTTGAAAGGTTTGTATGCGAATGACTATACGCTTGAATTCAAGGCTCGCCGTACAGGAGGAAAAGAAGGGTTTTTCATCTATTTCGGGATTACCGGAGACCATCAAAAAGGGCAGGTGTTCAATGTAGGTGGATGGGATAACTCCACCACTGCCGTTCAGCTATATGCCAATGGGAATGTAGGAAGTACCGACGGCAGTTCCATTCCTCAATCCCTGGAAACAAACAGATGGTATGATGTAAAGCTTGTAGTAACTCCAGAAAAAGCCGAGCTGTTTATGGATGGAGAATCTGTTTTAAGCTACGTTTCAACTTCCGAACCGCTTCAATTTTTCTCTTCGGGATATGATGAAACAACCGGTGAGATCATTGTAAAGGTTGTCAACGCGGCAGACGTTCCTTATGTAACAAATGTGAAATTAGACGGCGCCAGTCACGTCGAAAAAACAGGAAAAATAATCTCGCTCACAGCAATTAGCGGTGAGGAAGAAAATTCATTCGATGAACCGAAAAAGATCTATCCGCAAGAGAGTTTCTATAATAAATTCGGCAGAGAGTTCGGTTATAGCTTTCCCCCCTTCTCCTACACTATTTTACGTGTAAAGGCTACAATTTAATACATTATTCATCAAATAAGAAATCAATGAAAAAGTACACATTATTCGCATTCATTTCCATCTTTTGCTTCAATCTGTTTGCACAGGAAGGCAAAAAGGCCCAAAACCCGATCATTTGGGCGGATGTGCCGGATATTGCCGTGATACGCACCGGTGACACCTATTATATGAGTAGTACCACCATGCATATGAACCCGGGATTGCCTATTATGAAATCGAAGGATCTGGCAAACTGGGAGATGCTCAATTATGCATACGAAACACTCACAGACAGCGATGCGGCGAACCTGAGCAATGGACAAAACTCTTACGGTGCCGGTTCCTGGGCAAGCAGCCTCCGCTACCATAACGGTACATTCTACGTATCCACCTTCTCCGCCACCTCGGGAAAGACGCATGTCTATTCGACCAAAGATATTGAAAAGGGCGATTGGAAAGAGGCCTCGTTCGAACCGGTACTGCACGATCATTCTCTGTTTTTCGATGACGACGGGCGTGTGTACATGGTATACGGTGCCGGAGATATACGTATCAGGGAACTTACCGCTGACGCCTCGGCGATAAAAGAGGGTGGCGTCGACCAAATAATAATCCCTAACGCCACCGCTGTGGCAGGTGGAATCCCCGGGCTGCCCGCCGAAGGCACACAAATGATAAAGCACAACGGTAAATATTACCTTTTCAATATTACATGGCCCCAAAACGATGTCCGTACGGAGTTAGTACACCGTGCCGATCATATTATGGGGCCCTACGAGGGGCGAGTTTTTCTGAAAGACCGTGGTATTGCCCAGGGAAGTATTATCGACACCCCGGCGGGAGATTGGTATGCTTATATGTTCCGCGATTTCGGGGCTGTCGGGCGTATTCCACACCTTATGAAGATGGAGTGGGTAGATGGATGGCCTGTTGTAGCGAACGGCGGTGTCGTTCCTCAATATCTCGATATTCCGGCAAGAGAAAATAAACTGTCAAATATCGTACAATCCGACGAATTCGATCGTGAAAAAGGAGACCCCGGGCTTCTGTTGGCCTGGCAATGGAATCATAACCCCGACAACAGCCTTTGGTCGGTGGATGCCCGTAAAGGGTACTTGCGCCTGACTACAGGGCGTGTAGATGGCGACGTGGTGAATGCCAGAAATACGCTGACACAGCGCACCTTCGGCCCGGAAAGTTCGGCAACAACCGCCATTGATATCAGTAATATGAAGGACGGTGATTGCGCAGGACTTATCGCGCTGCAAAAATTGTACGGATTTGTCGGTGTGAAAATGGACGGAAACACCAAATCAATCGTCATGGTAGGCCAGAAAGATAAAAAACCTACTGAGTTTGCAAACATTCCGGTTAAGCAGGAGGTGGTTTATTTCCGTATTGATTGTGATTATAATGTCGTTGACGAGGAGCAGAGGAATGACAAAGCCTATTTTTACTACAGCCTTGACAACAAGAAATGGAACAAGATTGGCGAACCGCTACAAATGGTTTATACCCTTATGGAACACTTCATGGGCTATCGCTTCGGTCTGTTCAATTTTGCCACCAAAACACCCGGCGGGTTTGTGGATTTCGACTATTTCCGTGTAGACGACCATATTTTAGATAGACAGTAGGATTCTCAAGCTTATTTTGAAGATAACCGGAAGAATTGAAAATGAATAATAAATAATAACAGGGAATAAAAATCATGAAACGACTTAAATTTTTATTGTTGATCATACTATGTAGTATGACGGTAACGGGGCAAAATTATGAAAGAACGCCATATGGAATTAAAACGACCCTGGATTCGATAGGGTTGGAAATCCAGTTTTTTAACCCTTCGACGGTGAGAATACTCAAATCCCCGGCAGGGTGGGACTACACGAAGGAAAGTTTGGCGGTCATTGAAAAACCGGAAGCCATACAGTTGAAGATTAGCCGGCAAGGGGATGCGGTCAGACTGGAAAGCGGTAGTATTGAGGCACGCCTGAACCTGAAATCGGGAAATGTATCTTTCTACGGTCCCAAAGGAGAGCCCCTTCTGAACGAGAAAGATCCAGGTCCGCAGTTCACCAGACTCAACGATGCAGGCAGGGAGACTTTCAGTGTGTACCAACCCTTTGTATTGGATAAAGAAGAGGCAATTTACGGATTGGGTATCCTCCAGAACGGAAAGATGAACCAGCGCAACCAAACAAAACATCTTGTACAAGGCAATGTGGAAGATGTTGTTACCTTCATTCAATCGGTAAAAGGTTATGGGTTGTATTGGGATAATTACTCTCCTACCACATTTGCTGATAATGAGAAAGAAACCTCTTTCAGTTCGGAAGTAGGAGATTGCATCGATTATTATTTCATGTATGGAGGGAATGCGGATGGAGTTATTGCGCAGATGCGTAATCTGACCGGTCAGGTTCCCATGTTTCCTTTGTGGACCTACGGTTATTGGCAGAGCCGGGAACGATACAAGAGTCAAAGTGAGTTATTGGAAGTCGTCAGCAAGTATCGTGAGCTGGGTGTGCCCTTAGACGGCATCATACAGGATTGGCAATACTGGGGCAATAACTACCTGTGGAATGCGATGGAATTTCTTAATCCCGAATTCCCTAACCCGGAGCAAATGATCAATGAAGTGCATAATCACAATGCACATGTCATCATTTCTATCTGGTCATCCTTCGGGCCACAAACGAAGCCATACAGGGAATTAAATGAAAAGGGCTTATTATTCAATTTCAAAACCTGGCCGGAATCCGGGTTGGAAACCTGGCCTCCCAATTTAGAATATCCATCCGGTGTGAGAGTGTACGATGCTTATAGCCCTGTAGCACGCGATATTTATTGGAAAAACCTGACCCGACTCCATAAGTTGGGTATGGACGGATGGTGGATGGATTCCACTGAACCCGATCACCTGCGATTCGAGCCTGAAGATATGGATACGGAGACCTACCTGGGGTCATTCCGTAAAGTGAGAAATGCTTATCCGCTGATGAGTGTAGGAGGGGTTTATGAAAACCAGCGAAAAGTATCCGACGACAAACGTGTTTTTATCCTGACCCGCTCAGGCTTTGCCGGTCAGCAGCGCTATGGAGCCAATGTCTGGTCCGGAGATATTGGTTCTTCCTGGGAATCATTTCGTAACCAGATCCCTGCCGGATTGAATTTCACACTGACAGGCAATCCGAATTTCAATACTGATATCGGTGGTTTTTTTGTAGGCAGCTATAACAAAAGCTGGAACGACGGATCGGCAACAAGAAATCCATTGTTCCAGGAACTCTATGTGCGCTGGATTCAACAAGGAGCTTTCACTCCAATGATGCGTTCCCATGGTACCGATATCAAGCGCGAGATATACTATTTCGGAGAAAAAGGCGAACCTGTCTATGATGCTATTGAGAAAGCCATCAACCTTCGTTACAGCTTCTTACCCTATATCTATTCCACGTCATGGGAAGTAACGGATAAACAATCGAGTTTTATGCGTGCGTTAGTGATGGACTTTGTAAACGATAAGCGGGTTTGGGATATCAAGGATCAGTATATGTTCGGTAAATCCATCCTTGTGGCTCCTATTGTTGAAGCACAGTACACACCGGAAATCATCGTGAGTGTAAACGAAGAAGACGGATGGAATAAAAACGATGGGACAAATGATGCAGAGCATGCCGTCGTTGATTTCACAGAGTCAAGATCAACAACTGTCTACCTGCCCGAAGGGACTGTATGGTATGACTTCTGGACCAACGACAGATTCAATGGCGGACAGCAAATTGCGAGAGAAACATCCATTGATCTTATTCCTCTGTATGTCAGAGCGGGCAGTATTATTCCGCTTGGACCTGAAGTACAATACGCAACCGAAAAGAAATGGGATAATCTTGAAATAAAGGTTTATACAGGCGCAGATGGTTCTTTCACGCTTTACGAGGATGAGTTCGACAATTACAACTATGAAAAGGGTGCATATACAGAGATCCCGTTTTCATGGAATAATTCTAAACGCAGATTAACCATTGGCGCTCGTCAAGGCTCGTACGACAGCATGTTGCAGCACAGGACATTCTCTGTTATTTTGCAGGATGGAACACAGAAAACCATACCATATAACGGCAGGAAAATTGATGTTACATTTTAACCGGCCCCACTATCGGTCTTTGATGGAGAGGAAGGAAACATAAAGTATAAATAATGATGAAAATAAAATTACCTATTATGCTTTTAAGCATTACTTTGTCAGGGATGATGTGGGGGATTCTGCATGCCCAGAACCCGGTTATTCAAACCGCGTATACGGCGGATCCGGCACCGATGGTGTATAACGACAGGGTATATCTATACACCAGTCATGACGAAGATGGTTCCACGTGGTTTACCATGAACGACTGGAAACTGTACTCGACCAATGATATGGTAAACTGGACTGATCACGGTTCGATACTTTCGTATAAAGCCTTTGAATGGGCGGCCGGTGATGCATGGGCAGCACAGTGCATAGAGCGCAATGGCAAGTTTTACATGTATGTTCCGGTAACATCGAAGGCGGTTAACGGCGGGGCAATCGGGGTAGCAGTTGCAGACTCTCCCTACGGCCCGTTTTACGATCCTCTAGGAAAGCCCCTGGTTTCGGCAAACTGGGGCGATATCGATCCATCGGTATTTATAGACGATGACGGACAGGCCTATCTCTATTGGGGAAATCCGAACTGTTATTATGTAAAGCTAAACGAGGATATGATCTCTTATAGTGGAGAGATAGTAAAGATTCCCCTTACAGAAGAGTCTTTTGGTAAACGCACGGGGAATCCCGAACGGGAAACTTTGTATGAAGAGGCGCCCTGGCTTTATAAACGAAACGGGCTTTATTATCTGTTGTGGGCAGGCGGGCCCATTCCCGAACACCTTGGGTACTCCACGAGCAATAATCCGACAGGTCCATGGGAATATAGGGGCACACTTATGCCTACCGAGGGAAGCAGTTTTACCAATCATCCGGGAATCATTGATTTCAGAGGCAATACCTATCTCTTTTATCATAACGGCGCATTACCCGGCGGAGGCGGATTCACCCGATCCGTTTGTGTTGAGGAGATTCAATTTAATGAGGATGGTACCATCCCCCATCTGAAAATGACATCCGGAATCACAAAAGGGTTGGCTACGCTCAATCCGTATCTAAAAAATGAGGCCGAAACCATCGCTTGGTCGGAAGGAGTGAAATCATTTCATAATAGTCAGGTGGGAGTTTTTGTTACAGCCTCTAAAGACGGCAGTTACACAAAAGTAATGGACGTTGATTTCGGCAAAGACGGAGCTACAGGATTAATGGCAAGAGTGGGTACCGTGCATAATGATGTAACGATGGAAATACGGCTTGGCGGGATAGACGGGAAATTGATCGGAACAGTCAATGTTCCCCGGACAGGAGGAAATGACAGATGGGAATTGGTTACGAATGATATTGAAAAAGTAACGGGGGTTCACGACGTCTGTTTTGTTTTTAGGGGTCATGCCAAAGGAGAACTCCTGTATTTTGATTACTGGATGTTCAGGAAATAGCATTTATTCTCTGCTTTAGTTTTTTCGTTCAGAGGACAACGTCACTTTTTTCATAAACCCTATCATAAGAAATTAATACTCCGACAACTGTTGAATCAATCGCGTGACCACCTCTTTTGGCTGGTGATCCCGGTCGAAAAGCAAGGGGTAGTCAGTACGCCCGCTGACCGGGAAATTATTCTTCCATGAATCGCCATCACTTACTCCCCACATGGTAACTCGCAGGATATTGTCGCTGTTTTTCAAGAAGAGGTCAAACAGGTCCATCATTCTGTTATTCCATTCGATGGCCACGTCTTCCGGTAATCCATCGGTGTAAGGATCAATTTCCTTCCGGTAGGCTTCTCGATCAGCAAGGTTGGCTCCGCCTATTCGTCGTGGTTCAGGGAGAGGGCTCACGTCCAGTTCGGTAATCAATACTTTCACACCAGCGTTTACGTAATCGTCGATTGTTTCCTGATAAGCTTCGAGGGCAGGATTCGTCACCCCCAAGTGTCCTTGCATGCCGATACCGTCGATACGGATGCCACGTTTTTTGAGCGTGTTAATTAACCTCACGACTGTCTCCCGTTTACCGGGATACCACTCGTTGTAATCATTGTAATAGAGTTCAGCTTCTGGATCTGCCTCGTGGGCATATTGAAACGCGAGGGGAATAAATTCTTCACCGAGAATTTCGTAGAACTTGCTTTCCCTATACGAACCATCCTCGAGGATAGCTTCGTTTACCACATCCCATCCCCTGATCACTCCCTTGTATCGTCCGACCACGGTATATATGTGATCTTTCATCCTTTCTTTCAGAACTTCAGGAGACACGTTTTCCCCGTTTTCATCCACACAGAACCATGCGGGTAATTGAGAGTGCCAAATAAGGCAGTGCCCGGTTATCGACAGGTTGTTGTCCACTCCAAACTGCACGAATTCATCGGCTTGAGTGAAATTATACCGGTTTTCCTCCGGGTGGATCTCTATGCTCTTCATGCAGTTCTCGGCCACGATATCGTTGAAATGTTCTTTTACAATTCGGACCGCCGCGGTATCATTTCCAGATGATTGACGAGAGTTTAGCGCCACGCCAATCAGGAACTTGTCTTTTAAAACTTCCTTTAAAGTCTTCGGATGGTTACTGTGCTCATTTTTTGTGTTTCCACATCCTGGCAACAGCAGCAAAAGACAAAGCACGATAGCGGGTATTGATAAATCCACGTGACCGGTGATAGTCGATGTTTTTTTCATTTTCGATAAATTAATTGAATTAATATTGAGTCCCCTTTAAAAAGTAGTAAAAATTAGTATTCGTTCTCTTCGGGATGATTTTTTCATTCCGAAGAAGTCGATAAGAATAGAAAGTCGGTTTGAAAAACGGGATATTATCTTTTCGATATACCCGTTGAACAACCGCTTGAAGGCGGCAAAAATGCCGTCAATGGTTCTTTGACTTGCTGTTATCAGGAAAATCTCCAGCCTCCGGCAGTTTATCCACATGCACCTGGCGTATGAGAACAGTTTCTGCTTGATCAATCCCCTG
>NZ_JAWRIS010000017.1:0-2577 GCF_040307845.1 Proteiniphilum sp. | reverse complement strand
ATTTCTTCGTTTTATTAACGAACTTCCCATATATAGGGTGTTTTTCTTTCCATTTTACAGCAACGGTGACGGTTTTATCCATCTTATTGCTGAAAACGACCCCGATTCTTTCTTTCCTTAAATTTCTCGTTTCCATTCTGTCAATTATTGATCATTTTTCAACTCTCTTGCACGCAGTTCCGTATGGATACGGGCAATGTTCCTGCGCTTGTCCTTTAATAAGCCTGAATTATCGAGAGGAGTAATGGTGTGGTTGATACGCAACTGCGTGAGTGCGAGCACTTCAGCATCCAACCTTTCCTTCAGGTCTTTATCGGATAGTTCCCTTAATTCTTCTTGTTTCTTCATCTCACCTTACGATTTTTGCTCATAATTATAATCTCTTCTCACCACGAATTTAGTGGTAACCGGCAATTTCTGAGCCGCTAAACGCAAAGCCTCCTTGGCCACGTCGAAAGGTACTCCTTCAATCTCGAAAAGGATTCTTCCGGGGGTAACGGGTGCCACAAATCCTTCGGGATTACCTTTACCCTTACCCATACGCACTTCGGCAGGCTTTTTGGTGATAGGCTTATCGGGGAAAATACGTACCCAAACCTGTCCCTGACGCTGCATATAGCGTGTTACGGCGATACGCGCAGCTTCGATCTGACGTCCGGTAATCCATTTAGATTCCAGTGATTTAATGCCGAAAGAGCCAAACGCCAGCTGGTTGCCCCGTCCGGCAACACCTTTCATACGGCCTTTCTGCTGCCTTCTAAATTTTGTTTTCTTTGGCTGTAACATATTCTCTTCAATTAAGCATTGTTTTTATTTCTTCTGCGTCTGCCACCCCTGCCACCGCCTTCGTTGCGGTTGCCGCCACGATTACCGCCGCCGCTATTACCACCACCGCGGTTTTCCTTGGAAGTGGCGAATGAAGGAGCAAGGTCTTTCTTGCCATATATTTCACCGCGACAGATCCATACTTTAATCCCGATCAGGCCCACCTTGGTGAGGGCTTCTGCCTGTGCATAATCAATGTCGGCACGGAAAGTGTGGAGCGGAGTCCTTCCTTCCTTGTACATTTCCGAACGGGCCATTTCAGCTCCGTTCAAACGGCCTGACACCTGGATCTTGATCCCCTCGGCCCCCATCCGCATGGTAGAAGCGATGGCCATCTTCACGGCACGGCGATAGGCGATCTTGCCTTCGATCTGACGCGCCACGTTGTTGGCAACGATCACTGCGTCGAGTTCCGGCTTCTTGATCTCGAATATATTGATCTGGATATCTTTATCGGTGATCTTCATCAACTCTTCTTTCAACTTGTCGACCTCCTGGCCTCCCTTACCGATAATGATACCGGGGCGGGCCGTACAAATGGTGATCGTCACGAGTTTCAGTGTTCTCTCAATCACGATGCGGGATACACTTGCTTTGGCAAGACGGGCATTCAAATATTTGCGGATCTTGCTGTCTTCCAGCAAAATGTCGCCATAATTATTTCCGCCGTACCAGTTAGAGTCCCATCCCTTGATGATCCCTAAACGATTTGCTATCGGATTTACTTTTTGTCCCATCTTCTTAGTTTTGTTCTTGTTCTTCTTTTTTGAATGTATCTACCACGATCGTCACGTGATTGGAGCGTTTACGGATCCTATACCCGCGTCCCTGCGGTGCAGGACGAAGCCGTTTCAGCGTGGCGCCTTCATCTACGGATATGGTCTTGATATACAATTCGCCGGTTTCGGCTTTGCGTTCGTTCTTCTGTTCCCAGTTAGCGATGGCCGAGAGCAACAGTTTCTCAACCTTGCCCGAAGCTTCCTTGTTGGAGAATTTCAAAACACCCAATGCTTTAAACACTTCCATGCCGCGCACCATATCTGCTACATAACGCATTTTACGGGGCGAACTGGGAACGTTTTTCAACACCGCGAAAGAAACCTCTTTACGCTCTTGTTTTCTTTGTTCGGCTGATATTCTTTTTCTAGCACTCATCTCTTTTTCTGTTTTTTATTTCGTTAAGCGCCCCGATCTTATTTCTTGCGGTTACCTGCGTGACCGCGGAATGTGCGGGTTACGGCAAATTCGCCAAGCTTGTGTCCCACCATATTTTCAGTCACATACACAGGAATGAATTTGTTCCCGTTATGTACGGCAATGGTGTGTCCCACAAAATCAGGTGATATCATCGAAGCGCGCGCCCAGGTCTTGATCACGGTTTTCTTGCCGCTCTCATTCATGGCGTTCACTTTTTTCTCTAATTTCAGATTGATATACGGACCCTTCTTTAATGATCTGCTCATAGTTGTGTATTAATATTAATCAGATTACTTCTTTTTTCTTCTCTCTACGATGTATTTCGAAGAATGTTTTTTAGGCGCTCTTGTTTTCAAGCCCTTTGAATATAAGCCTTTGGCCGATCTGGGATGGCCTCCCGACGCGCGACCTTCTCCACCACCCATCGGGTGATCGACCGGGTTTTTCACCACACCACGGGTGCGGGGACGACGTCCGAGCCAACGAGAACGACCGGCTTTACCTGATTGTTCCAGAGCATGGTCCGAATTACCAACACTTCCAATAGTAGCTTTA
>NZ_JAWRIS010000016.1:0-143389 GCF_040307845.1 Proteiniphilum sp. | reverse complement strand
AGCATAGCTTCTGCCGACTCTGTTTTATACTCGTAATCAGTTGTCATCCTCCTGTAATTCTCGATCCAGGAGAATGTTCTCTCTACAATCCATCGCAGGGGAAGAACCTGGAATTTCTTTGATGATTCATCCGGACGAAGTACCACAGAGAGTTCCCACCCAAGGTTTTTGACGAACTCTGCCAGTTTTCCCCTATACCCACCATCGGCTATGATCCTTTTGAGTCTTGGAAATACAAACCGGAGTTGTGTTATTGGATCCACAGCCCCCACGCTGTCATGAATATTTGCAGCATGTATTTTGACCGCCATCGGCAATCCAAGTGTGTCCACAATAATATGCTCCTTCCTGCCTTTGACTCTTTTACCCCCGTCAATGCCATATTCACTGCTGTCTATATGATGGGAAGTCTTAACTCCTGGAGTCTATCAGGCCGACACTTGGGCTGGTTTGTTTGCCAAAGGCCTTGCGGACCGTGTCCCGAAGATGGTGCATCATCTGCTCAAATACCCCCTCCAATTTCCATTTACGGAAATAAAAGTACACGCTTTGCCAAGGGCCGAATTCCCTGGGAAGCATTCGCCACTGGCAACCTGTCTTGGTAATGTACAGCATAGCGTTTATCATTTCCCGCAATGAATGTTTTCGCTTCCTTTCTTTGGTTTCTACTATATTCTTTATAACTTGCCACTGTTTATCAGTGAGGTTGGTTGGATAATCACTCATGACTTATGTCTTGGTAACCATAAAGTTACGAAATAATATCCAAGCGGTTAGTGATGTTTTTCTGCTCCAGCAATAGCGGTTATTTACTGACTTTTTCGGTAACTCATCACAGCCCATGTGTTCAATGCCAAGGCAAAGCCGCACAAGGCAAGGAATTGGGGTATCATTTCGAAGAACGTGCTCCCTTTAAGGTATACCAACCGCATTACCTGTATAAAATATTTCAGTGGATTAAAAACGGTGATGGTTTTCGCCCATTCCGGCATACTGGTGGTGGGAGTGAACAACCCGCTCATCAACAGCAGGATCATCATAAAGAAAAACATTACGAACATGGCCTGCTGCATGGTATCGGAGTAGTTGGAGATAACCAGTCCCATCCCTGAAACCACAAGAATATAGATTGTGGCAAAAAGGAAGATGGTAAGCAGGTTGCCTACGGGATAAATACCATAAACCAATGCTCCCAACCCTATGGCGACTGTCAACACCGCGAAGCCGATAACCCAGTAGGGAATGAGTTTCGCCAGTACGAACATCAGTTTTTTTACCGGGGTTACGTTGATCTGTTCAATGGTGCCGGCTTCTTTCTCACCGACGATGTTCAGCGCGGGTAGGAATCCGCATAGCATCGTCAAAAGGGTCACCATCAAGGCGGGTACCATAAATACCTTGTAATCCAGATGGGGGTTGAACCTGTATTGCGGTATCACACCGAATGAGGGAACTTCGACCGCTGTCACGACCGCTTGCCCTCCCTCTTCCCGAAGCTCAGTGGCATAATCAGCCAATATGGCCGACAAGTAGGATGAACCCAAGCCCCCTTTTGTGCTATTGACCGAATTGGTTGAAATCATCACACGGGCCACACCTTCGTTGATAAGACTCTTGTCAAACTCATCCTGAATTTCCAGGATAATATCCGCTTTCCCCGATTCAATGCTACGCATGGCTTCGGGATTGCTGGCGGACACATCCGTCAGCTTGAAATAACCTCCAGCAATGATTTTATTCACCAGCCGTTCAGAATAGACACTATGGTCGTTGTCGACAATACTCAACCTGACGTCTTTTACTTCCTGGTTGGCCGCCCATGGAAGCACCAACATCATCATCACGGGCATCATTATGATTATTTTCGGCAGGAAGGTATTCCTGACAATTTGTTTGAATTCTTTCTCTATTAAAAATTTCAGCATGGCTGTCTAACTTAATCTGGTTTTGAATTTACTCAAGGCAAGCAGGATAAGGCTGATCGCCATAACTCCTATAATAACCAGTTCCTTGGCAATATACTGCAATTCCACTCCCTGGATCATGATCTTTTTTACCGCTTCAATATACCATCGGGCAGGCACGATGGCGGAGACCCACTGCAATACGGGCGGCATGCTCTCAATGGGGAACATCATGCCCGACAGGAGCATGATCGGCATCATCAATCCCATACCCGAGGCCAGCATGGCGGCCATCTGGGTATTGACCAGTGTGGAGATGAACAAGCCCAGCGCCAACGCTACGAAGACAAATAGCAAGGATAGGATCGCAAGCCAGAACAGGCTTCCGGAAACCGGCACGCCAAGCACAAACACCGACAGGAGGAGTATGGTGATGAGGTTTACGATGGACAAAGTGAAGTAGGGAACCGCTTTGGCGAGGATGATGTAGATCGGTTTCATCGGCGATGAAAGCAGTACCTCCATCGTACCGGTCTCCTTTTCGCGCACAATGGCTATCGATGTCATCATGGCGCAAATTAACATCAGGATGAGTCCCATCACACCCGGCACGAAATTGTAGGCGCTCTTCAATTGCGGGTTGTAGAGCATCCTTGTTTCAGGGATGATCTGGAACGGCACCTGGTATTGCTCCATGAGTTCCTGCTGGTAAGAACCCAATATGCCCGAAACATAGCCGGTAAGCGTGGATGCCTGGTTGGGGTCGGTGCCGTCGGCTATCAGCTGCACTTTCGCTTCACCCGTGTGTAACAGGTTTTCGGCAAAATTTTCGCTAAATACGATCACCAAGTTGATTTTGCCATATTTGAATATGTCGTTGATCTGGTCGATATTTGTCAGTTCTTCGGCAATGGTGAAATATTCACTGGTATTGATGCGTTCCTTGATCCGTTGCGTGGAAGCATCCTTTGACGGGTCGAACACGGCTACCTTCACGTCTTTCACTTCGGTGGTGATGGCGAAACCGAACAGCAGTATCTGTACGATCGGCATGGCCAACAGGATCAGCATTGTCCGCTTGTCACGAAAAATGTGATAATATTCTTTCCTTACGAATGATCTGAATTGTTTCATATCCTAATCTGCTTTGCGTGTGGCTCTTCTCGCCAATTGCTGGAAGACGTCGTCCATGGTGGATGCCTCGAATTGTTGGCGCAGATTTTTAGGGGTATCGAGGGCCTCGATCTTACCATCCACCATGATGGACACACGGTTGCAATATTCGGCTTCATCCATGTAGTGGGTCGTCACAAAGACGGTGATACCCCGTTCGGCCGCCTGATAGATGAGTTCCCAAAATTGTCGCCGGGTGACGGGATCCACGCCACCGGTGGGTTCATCGAGAAAGACCACTTTCGGTTCGTGGAAAATGGATACTGAGAAAGAGAGTTTTTGTTTCCAACCCAAAGGCAGTGATTTTACGAGAGTCTCCCGTTCCCTTTCCAGTTCTAGTTCCTGTAAGACCTCATCGGTCTTGACAGCGATCTCTTTACTTTTCATGCCGTAAATACCGCCGAAGAGCCGCAGGTTCTCCCACACTTTCAAATCTTCATACAGTGAGAACTTCTGGCTCATATAGCCGATGTTTTGTTTTACCTTTTCCGGTTCCCGGGCAATATCGAATCCGGCGACGTTTCCTTTTCCGGAGGTGGGATGGCTCAATCCGCACAACATGCGCATGGCGGTGGTTTTACCGGCTCCGTTGGCACCAAGGAATCCGAAGATCTCCCCTTTTTCCACTTCAAAGGAGATCTGATCGACAGCCGTGAAATTGCCAAACCGCTTGGTCAGGTTTTCCGTATATATTGCTTTATCTTCCATTATTTTCTTTCTTTGATTTTTGATAGAGGATTGCATTTCTCTTCCTCTTCCGGGGCTATTTTCGGGATAACAGCATGAAGCAGTCTTCTACTGTGGGTTCTATTTCCTTAATAGCAATATTTGTATAGGATTTTGCTGCTAAAAAATCTTTTAATTGCCCGGGAGTCGTATCGTTGTCGAATGTGACATGGAACGTCTCTCCAAATGAGAATGAACGGCGAATAAAAGGGAGGTTGCGTAAGTCCCGCAATAATTGATGCATCTGGTCTGCCTGCACGGCCCACAGGGGGGCAGGATAGTCGGCTACGATGTTTCGGGGCGTGTCCACTTTTAGGAATTCACCATCCTGTATCAGGGCGATGCGGTCGCAGAGCGTGGCTTCGTCCATATAGGGTGTCGAAACGATGATGGTAATTCCTTCTGCTTTCAATTTCATCAGCATCTCCCAGAATTCCTTGCGAGAGACGGGATCCACCCCGGTGGTGGGTTCATCGAGAAACAGGACCGTCGGCTTGTGGATCAAGGCGCAACTCAACGCCAGCTTTTGTTTCATCCCGCCGGACAGTTTTCCCGCCCTGCGGTCTTTAAATGGCTCTATCTGCTTGTAAATATCTTCAATCAGGTGATAGTTTTCTTCGATAGTGGTATGGAAAACAGTGGCGAAAAAGGTCAGGTTTTCCTCCACCGTTAAATCCTGGTACAACGAGAATTTCCCCGGCATGTACCCGATAATCTGTCGGATCTGTTTATAATCCTTTACCACGTCCAGCCCATCCACCGTCGCCGTGCCGCTGTCGGCGAGCAGGAGTGTGGTCAGGATACGGAAAAGAGTAGTCTTGCCGGCGCCATCGGGACCGATGATACCGTAAATTTCGCCCTTTTCCACTTCCAGGCTCAAATCCGTGAGGGCCTGTACCGTTCCGTAGCTTTTGTTGAGGTTATTGGCTGATAAGGCTACCATGATTAATTGATTTTAATCTCTCCATACATCCCCTTTTTGATATAACCGTCGTTTTTAACAGCCACTTTCACGGCATACACGAGGTTGGCGCGTTCATCTCGGGTCTGGATCGTCTTGGGCGTGAATTCGGCCTTGTCAGAAATCCAAGTGATGGTTCCGGAATATTCTTTTCGGTCCGATTTCCCCCGGTCAGCGTATACTTTCACCGATTGTCCGATTTTGAGGGAAGTTAGCTGGTCGGCGGTAATATATACCCGCAATGTCATATTCTCGATATCGGCCACCTTGAACAATGTCCGTCCCTGTATGGCCAATTCGCCCTGTTCGGCGTATTTCGACAACACAGTTCCATCGATAGGGCTTGAGATAATACTCTTCTGTATCTGGTCGTCGATCTGGTCGATCTGTGCGATCAATCCCAAACTTTCTCCTGAAACACTGCGGTTGTTGTTCTCCAATGTCTCGGTTTGCGCGGAGAGTTGCTTTTCTAGCAGGGCGATCTGCGCGTTGATGTCATCCAGTTGCTTCCGGTTGGCGGCATTGGACTGTACCAGGTTTTCGAATCTTTTCTGTTCGTTTTTTTGGGTGGCGATTTGTTGTTGGATCGAAGCGATTTGCCGGGAGACATTATACTGGCGGCTCTCTACCGATTTCATGCCGGCCAATAGTTGCATTTTCTTGAGATGGAGTTGCACGGTGTCTATATAACCTGCTTGCTTGCCTGCTTCCAGTTTTTGCCCCTCTTCGATATCGAATTGGATCAGTTCCCCGGTTGACCTGGCCGATACGGTGACTTCCCTTGCTTCAAAAATACCCGAAGCATCATAGGTTCCGTTATTCTTCCCGCATGAAGTGAAAATTAGGGTAGTGATCCCGACGATGAATAAAATACTCGTTTTCATATTTTGATTGTTATTCGGTTGTTATTCGATTGTTATTCAGTTGTTATTCGGTTGTTATTCAAATTCACGTTGTAAATTTAGGTGTTTGCTACGCTCGACCCGGTAAAAACAAATTTTTCCTCTGTACTCGCTTATCGCAAACATTCAGTTGTTTTTTAATTATTGGTGGCGAACTTGAGGTTGTAGAGGGCGAGCAGTAGTTCCGTTTCGTGCAAGAGCTTGTCCCGAATCGCCATTTGTTCGGCATTGATATCGCGTGTCAGATCACTGGCGGAGATGGTGCCGTTGGCCATTTTCACTTCTGAAGCACGTTTGACCGAACCTCTCAGGGCAATGATTTCATCATCGTACTTTAACTGTTCGACCCAATTGTCGATATGACTGCTTTTTTGTGTAATGTCGAGGTTGGTATTGAACAGGAAGGTTTCACGTTGTGTTTCGATGCTCTGTATATTGTTTTGAATAACCTTGCGGTTGTTCTTTTGGGTATAAAAGTTGCCGATATTCCAGGACACTCTGACACCGGCGACATAGTATGCCTCGAAACCGTCTTTCAGCATGTTTAGTCCCGGTTTGCCATA
The DNA here is from genome assembly GCF_040307845.1 of Proteiniphilum sp. Classification (GTDB taxonomy): domain Bacteria; phylum Bacteroidota; class Bacteroidia; order Bacteroidales; family Dysgonomonadaceae; genus Proteiniphilum. Next base: position 137,160 of record NZ_JAWRIS010000016.1, on the reverse strand, counting down.
TCCGCCTGTAGCGAACAATCCGAGTTTCGGCATCAGCCCTGAAGTGATTTCACGGTCTTTTGTGGCAAGGTTTTGAATCTGCGCGTCGTATAAACCCAATTCGGGACGGTTGATCGTGAGGGTTGAGGGACGTACCGGCATGGGTTTTACAAATTCTGTATCTTCACCCAATTCTTCACCAATCAGCTTCGACAATACTTCGATGTATGCCTTTTTTGTATTGGAAAACTGGACTTCACTCTGTTTTGCCTTTAATAAATCTACCTTTACAGCATCCAAATCGGACTGGTTGGCGATACCGTTGAGGATGTATGATTCTATTTGGTTATAATTCCTTTCGAGTTCGTCCTGCAATAGGCGATTCTGTTGAGTTTGCGCCTCGGCGAGCAAAATGCCAAAGTAAAGCTGGTTGATCCTTTCGTTGAGGGCGTAGATGCTCACTTCTACATTTTTTTTATCCACTTCGGCTGCCGTTTCCATTCCTTCCTTTTGCGACTTGATGGTGCCGCCGTCCCATATTACCTGGTTGACATCAAGCGTGGCGCTGTACTGGTCATTGCTCAATGTAGGGATACTTATGTCTTGTATTCCCAATTGGGACAAGTCAATCGGAAACTTTGTCACGTCCGACTGGTAGGAGGCTTTGGCCGAGAATGTGACTTGCGGCAGGTATCCCTTATTGGCATTCGAGAGATTATACGCTGTAGTTTTCTCGACCAGATCGTATTGTTTGATAAGCGGGTAATTTGCCTGCGCTTTCGTGTAGCAATCCTCAATTGTTATCTGGGCAAAACTTGTAAGACAACCCAGAAGCGAGAGGTGTAGAAGGAAAAACTTTTTTATCATATAGATATTTTGTTAATTTGACTATTTAATTATATAATTAATCTGGTGGTAAAAAAATACATTGACTGGAGTGTTGAATTGTTGAAACGTTAAGCTATTAAGCTGTTGACCTGCTAAACCACTAAACCTTATGAATTGTTAAACCATTATATTTATCGAATTGTTCAGTTTATTCCGGGGAAAATTATACCCTTAAGCGGGATAAAACCGTTTCAATTACTTCTTTTTGTCGCTGTTCCAGCATTTCTTCAAAATTTCCGTCCGGTATGTTTAGCGCCCTTTGAAATACGGGTTTTACCAAAAATGGCATGATGTTCAACGATAAGATTGTAATTAGTAAGTCTGCGGCCAGAATCGGACGAATAGTCCCGTTTTCGATCTCCTTTTTAAGCTCTGTTTCCAATTGGGTTAAAACAGGGACCATGTATACTTTCAACCTGTCTACTAAAGACTGGAGCCGGTCAGGATTAGAGGATATTTCATTCAATACAAACTGGGGAAGCATTGGGTTTTGCTTCAAAAAATTGAAATGGAAGCTTACTATTTGGGCTATCCTTTCTTCTATGTTGGATATATTCTCTCCTGTACTTAAAATATTTGAGGCTATCATCCCGACTTTTTCCTCGAACACCTTTTCAAACAGGTTGTCTTTGGTACGGTAGTAGTAATGCACCAACGCCTGGTTACAGCCTGCCAGCTTCGCAATCTGACCTGTCGATGTTTTTGCATAACCCTGTTTCAAAAAAAGCTTTTCGGCTGCTTCCAGAATCTGGAACTCCATGCTTTTATCATCTGCTTTCATTGTCTCTTATTTATTCATTGATGAATTTAATTGCAAAGTTAAATGAAATAATTAAAACTGCAAAAAGAATTTTGGATAAACTGCAAAAAAAATGATAGTGAGATAATGCCATATATGTAAAAATATGTTTTAATCAAAAATATAAAAATATCGATTAAAATATTTGGTTTTCCATGAATCGTGTTATATATTTGCACCGTAATCACTCGAAAACTGAAAAAAATGAAGAATCAAACGACAGAGGAAAAGATTATTGAAGCTGCTGGCAAGGTGTTTAGCCAAAAGGGCTATGCGGCCACGCGAAACCGTGATATTGCCGAAGAAGCCGGACTGAATATGGCGTTGCTCAATTATTACTTCAGGAGCAAAGAAAAACTGTTTGAAATAGTGATGGCTGAAAATTCTAGGAAGTTTTTTAGCGTGATACTACCCATCGTAAATGATTTTGATAGTACTATTATGGAAAAAATTGAACTGCTAACGGACAACTATATCGACCTCTTGATAGAAAGTCCAGAGCTACCTCTTTTTATATTCAACGAGATAAAAGTGGATCCGGATAGTTTTAAAGGAAGGGTGCAAGTTGATATGCTTTTCAACGCTTCGCACTTCATTAGTCAGATTAGGGAAGTCATTCCTGAGGTAGAACCGCTCCAGTTTGTGATATCACTTTTCGGGATGATATTGTTTCCATTCGTCTCCAAGCCCGTTTTTTATACTGACGAACAAAAGTTCAGGCAACAGATGATCGAGAGGAAAAACTATATAATTACTTGGGCAAAAGCCATTTTAAAGTTGTAGTGTTTTTTTTACCCTCGATTTAATCAAAAAATTAAATCAAAAATATAAATTAGTAGTATAAAGCAATAATATAAATAATATGATTAAGAAAGTTACATTCACAATTTTGTCTGCCATGCTTTTTTTTGCATCCGTCAGTGGTCAATCCCTGACGCTGGACGAATGCTACGCATTGGCGGAAAGCAATTACCCGTTAGTCAAACAATATGAACTGATCGAGAAGAGCCGGGAATATTCCATCTCGAATGCCTCGAAAGGCTTTCTGCCGCAATTAACGATCTCGGGACAAGCCACTTATCAGTCGGATGTCACCAAGATGCCGTTTTCTTTGCCGGATACCGATGTGCCGACGTTGAGCAAGGATCAGTATAGGATTCAAGGAGAATTGGTGCAGCCGATAACCGATATTTTTACAACCATAAAATACAAGAAGGAGATAATAGAATCCGAAACTGACGTTGAAAGGAATCAGACCGATGTCGAATTGTATAAAATCAAGGAAAGAATCAACCAGCTCTATTTCGGAATCCTTTTGATGGATGCCCAGATTATTCAGGTGGAAATCATGAAGAAGGATATCCAGTCGGCCATCGAGAAAAACCGGACGGCCATCGCCAATGGTGTTGCGCTCAGAAGCAGTGCGGATATGCTCAAGGCCGAACTGCTGAAAACAGAACAAAGGACGATTGAAATGCATGCCATGCGAAAAAGCTTTTCTGAAATGCTTTCCTTATTTATCAACCGGGATGTGAATGAGGGCACACGGTTGGAAAAGCCTTTAGAGACGGTATTGTTATTGGGCATCCACAGGCCGGAATTACAAATGTTCGATTCGCAAAAGCGTGCCGTCCAATCTAAAGGGAAACTGCTTGACGCCGGCATCATACCTCGTTTGCACCTCTTTGCACAAGGCGGCTACGGAAAGCCCGCGCTGAACATGCTGGCAAACGATTTTGACTATTACTATGTGGGAGGGGTACGGCTTACATGGAACATTTCCAACCTCTATACCCATAAGAAGGAGAAGAGGTTGCTCTTGAACAACCAAAACACCATTGATGTGCAGAAGGATCTCTTCCTGTTCAACTTGGAACTTGATGTAACACGGCAAAACAACGAAATAGAAAAGTTGTACGAGATCATTGAGACGGACCGGAAGATCATCAATCTGCGGGAAAACATCCGCCTTACCGCCCAAAACCAACTGGAATATGGCACAGTTACCACCAACGATTATCTCACCTACATCAACGCCGAGGATCAGGCCAAGCAAAATCTCATTTATCACGAGATAGAACGGTTGTCGGCCAAGCACAATCTGAAGACAACCTTAGGGAATTAGTGGATAATAGTGTGCAAAAAACAATAAAATAACAACGAGTGGTCCTCTATCACTTGTGCTCAATAACGAAAGAAAATGAAAAAAACGACAATTACATCCGCAATGGCAACTTTGCTTATGACAGTATTGATTTCCTGCAATAGCAGTCACAACGGTTTCGACTCATCCGGTTCTTTTGAGGCCGACGAGTATATCATCTCTGCCGAAGCGCAAGGAATCCTCAAGGAGTTTACCATAGAGGAAGGAGAGGTATTGGCTGCCGGGCAGAAAATAGGATACATCGACAGCACGCAACTGTACCTGAAGAAGAAACAATTGGAAGCACAAATTGTGGCTATGTTGGGCAAAAAGCCCAACATATCGCTACAACTTTCCGCTTTGCAGGATCAGCTCAAAGCGGCAGAAGTTGAAAGGGAACGGGTTGCAAACTTGGTCAGGGGCGATGCAGCCACACCCAAGCAACTGGACGATGCCAATGCGCAGATCGATGTGCTGAGAAGCCAGATTGAAGCGCACAAATCCACACTCAATATTTCGAGCGAGAGCATCAACAAAGAGATAGTCCCTATACAGGTGCAGATTGAGCAACTTGCCGACCAGTTAGACAAATGTACAGTCATTAATCCGACACCGGGGACCGTGTTGGTGAAATATGCCAAGGAGAATGAAATGACCGCAATGGGAAAGCCGCTTTACAAGATAGCCGATATCTCAAATATTATCCTCAGGGTATATGTGAGCGGTGACCAATTGGCTGAAGTGAAGCTGAACCAAACCGTGGATGTGATGACTGATGACGGAAAAGGGGGTTACAACGTGGCTCAAGGAACGGTGACATGGATTAGCGACAAGGCGGAGTTCACACCCAAAACCATTCAGACGAAAAATGAAAGGGCCAATCTGGTGTATGCCGTCAAGGTGAAAGTGAAAAATGACGGCCTATACAAAATAGGTATGTATGGCGAAATAAAATTCAGATGAGATGGCGGACGTAGTATTGAATAATATCTATAAGAGCTACAACAACGGTAGTGTGCAGGCGGTGAAAGATGTCTCTTTTGAAGTGGAAAAAGGCGAACTTTTCGGGTTGATTGGTCCCGACGGTGCCGGCAAAACCTCCATCTTCAGGATACTGACTACCTTATTGTTACCCGACAGCGGCTCGGCGTTCGTCAACGGAATGAACGTACAGCAGGATATCAAGACGATAAGAAGCGTTGTGGGATATATGCCCGGTAAGTTTTCGTTATACCAGGATTTGTCGGTGGAGGAAAACCTGCACTTCTTCGCAACGCTGTTTAATACGACTGTGGAGGAGAACTATGATCTCATCAGGGATATTTACGTGCAACTGGAGCCTTTCAAGCATCGCAAGGCGGGAAAACTGTCCGGTGGGATGAAACAGAAACTGGCGCTCTGTTGCGCATTGATCCACAGGCCTACCGTGTTGTTCCTTGACGAACCTACAACCGGTGTTGACGTGGTTTCGAGAAGGGAGTTTTGGGAAATGCTCAAGAGATTAAAACATCAGGGAATCACTATTTTGGTTTCCACCGCCTATATGGATGAGGCCACTATGTGCGAAAGAATTGCATTGATACAAAACGGCGAAATCATGTCGATAGAAACACCGGATAAGATTATCAACAGTTATTCGGACAAACTTTTTACCATCCGCTCAGAAAACATGAGCAAATTGTTGAACGACTTGCGCGGGATGGATGAAATTAAAAGTTGCAACGCCTTTGGCGAGTTCCACCATATTACTTTTCATAAAAGTGCGGAAGGCGAATGGAATGGCAAGTCGGCCGAACAACAGCAGGTCGAACGGTTGGTGCAATTCTTACAACAGTTGAAACATGAGAGGATTGAAATCAAGGAAGTGGAGCCGACCATCGAGGATTGCTTCATCGCCCTGATGGGAGACAGGAATAACACCAAAACAACGCAATGAAGATGAACACGATAATAGATGCAGTTTTGAGCGACCAGAGGGAAAAGGTGATTATCTCCAACAAACTCACCAAGAAGTTCGGCAATTTCACTGCTGCCGATTCACTCACTTTCGATGTGTATAAGGGTGAGATATTTGGATTCCTCGGTGCCAATGGCGCAGGCAAGACTACGGGAATGCGTATGCTGTGTGGACTCTCGATTCCCACTTCGGGCGATGCCACGGTGGCCGGATTCGATGTGTACAAGCAGACCGAGGAGATCAAGAAAAATATCGGATATATGAGCCAGAAGTTTTCACTTTACGAGGATTTAACCGTTTTGGAAAATATCTATTTCTTCGGTGGAATTTATGGATTGACCGATAAGCAAATCAAGGAGAAAAGTGCAGAATTGGTTGAAACCTTAGGTTTGCAGCGAGAAGCAAAAAAAATGGTAGGATCGCTCCCATTGGGTTGGAAACAAAAACTTGCTTTTTCGGTGGCAATTATCCATGAGCCCAAAATCGTTTTTTTAGATGAACCCACCGGAGGTGTGGACCCGGTGACGCGCCGCCAATTCTGGGACTTGATATACGATGCTTCGGACAGGGGAATAACGCCTTTCGTTACCACTCATTATATGGACGAGGCTGAATATTGCGATCGTATATCGATGATGGTGGATGGTGAAATAAAGGCACTTGATTCGCCTGTATCACTGAAAGAGCAATTTTCGGCTGAGTCGATGGACGACGTCTTTTACGAATTGGCAAGAGGAGCAAAAAGATCGGAATAGAAGAATGAATGAGTTAAAAAACAACTATAATGGCAATCAAACGACCCAATAATCAGTTTACCGCTTTTGTCAAGAAGGAGTTTTTGCATGTGTTCAGGGATAGCAAAACACTATTGATGCTCTTTGGGCTACCTGTGGTTATGATCGTGCTTTTTGGATTTGCGGTAACCAATGAAATTAAAAATGCCAACATCGTCATTTGCGACTATTCCAAGGATGATGCCACCCGGCAGATCATCGGCAAGTTTCAGGCGAGCAATCAGTTCAACGTGCAGCAGTCGCTGATAAGTCATGAGCAAATTGAGGAGGAGTTTAAAAAGGGAGAGGTGAAGTTGGCAGTCGTGTTTCCCTCCAACTTCAATAATGATCTGTTGCATAACAACAGTGCACAGGTCCAGCTCATTTCTGACGCGTCGGACCCCAATACCGCAACCACGTTAGTCAACTATGCCAATATCATCATCATGGATTATCAGAAAGAGTTGATGCAGCTGCAGGATATGCCGCTCAGGATCGATTCCGAAATCAGGATGCTCTACAACCCCGAATTGAAATCGGTGGTGAATTTTGTTCCCGGCGTGATGTCGCTGATCCTGTTGCTGATTTGCGTGTTGATGACTTCCGTATCTATTGTGAAGGAAAAGGAGAACGGCACCATGGAAGTGCTATTGGTTTCACCTTTCAACGCATTTATGGTACTTGTTTCCAAAGCCGTTCCTTATCTCCTGCTTTCGTTGGTGAACCTTACTGTGATATTGTTGCTCAGCATCTACGTTTTACACTTGCCGGTGAACGGAAGTCTGTGGCTACTGTATGCCATCAGCACGCTGTTTATCGTTGTTGCGTTGTCTCTTGGACTACTCATCTCGAACCTTACCGCATCGCAACAGGTAGCCATGATGATTTCGCTGATGGGAATGATGGTTCCCTCCATCCTGCTCACGGGGTTTATGTTTCCATTGGAAAACATGCCTTATGCGCTTCAGTTGTTTTCTCATATCAGTCCCGCCAAATGGTATTACATCATCATCAAGGCGATCATGATTAAGGGATTGGGATTCAGTGCAATCTGGAAGGAGACGCTGATCCTCGTGGTGATGGTTGTGGTGCTCACTGTTGTCAATATCCGTAAATTCAGGATCAGGCTGGCGTAAGAATTCGGATACATGTTTTGATTCATAAAAAAATGGAAAAATGAGAACATTGAAATTTTTACTGTACAAGGAATTTCGTCAGATATTCCGCAACAAGCCGCTGTTGGCAATGCTATTTGCGGCTCCCATCATGCAGTTGTTGGTATTGCCGTTAGCAGCTGATTTTGAAATCAAGAACATCAACATCACGGTAGTCGATTACGACCGGTCGGGCTATTCTCAACAACTGACATCTAAAATCATTGCTTCCGGATATTTCAGGATGATTGATTATCCTGAAAGTTTCGATGATGCGTTCAAATATATCGAAAGCGACCAATCCGACCTGATTTTGGAAATTTCCGACGGTTTTGAGGAGAACCTCATCCGCGAAGGCAGTCAGGAGCTTTTTATTGCCATCAATGCCATCAACGGAATGAAAGGGAGTTTGGGCGGGAGTTACCTCAATAGGATCATAGCGGAATTTAATTCCGAGATTCGTATGCAGCAGGTTCAAATGCCGAGGTATACGCCGCTGCCTACGATAGATGTCGCCTCTTCTAACTGGTTCAATCCCTTGATGAATTATCGTTTCTTCATGGTACCTGGTATCCTTGTCTTGTTGGTATCGATGATAGGTGCCTACATGAGCTCGCTCAATGTGGTGAGGGAAAGCGAAATAGGAACTATTGAACAGATTAATGTCACTCCTATCAAAAAGCACCTGTTCATCTTGGGGAAATTGATACCCTTCTGGGTTATCGGCATGTTTATTTTCACCGTCGGACTGTTCGGCATAGGGTGGTTGGTGTATGGAATTGTGCCGATAGGAAACCTGCTTCTGCTCTACGGCTACCTGTCGTTGTACTTGGTTGCCGTTCTCGGGCTTGGATTGCTGATATCGACTTACTCACAAACACAGCAACAGGCCATGTCGGTTGCATTTTTCTTCATGATGATATTCGCCCTGATGAGCGGATTGTTTACACCCATCGAGAGTATGCCCAAATGGGCCGCTACTCTCACGCAGTTCAGTCCGATTACCTATTTCATCAAGGTGATGCGAATGATTGTGCTAAAAGGTAGCGGTTTTAAGGACATCCAATACTATTTTGTTATCATGTCCGGTTTTGCGATACTTTTAAATGTATGGGCTGTATTGAATTATAAAAAAACAAGGTAATAGAGATTTCTACAACGCTTTCTGAAATATTGAAACGATGAAAATTGCAATATTTTTTGAAAAAGATCGCTTGGGTGCCTTCCATGATAGGGATATCGAAATCCTTGTCTTCCATATCCAGAATAACCAGGTTATGGGTGTTGAGTCACTCAAACCCTGCAACATACATGGTGACTACAGGATGCAGATTTTGAAGAGCAACGGGATAAGCGACGTTTACTTGTTGGAGATTGAAGAGGAATGGAGACAGACCCTTCAACAAAACAATATTAGGGCGATAACTGATAAAACTCTGATGAACAATAAATTATTAAACTCACTTTATTTTTCAAACATGAAATCGGGGGGATGATTTTATTTCTGACTTGCCCACATTGGGTTTTGCTTTAGAATCTCTTTGTATACAGGACAATCTTCGGAGTGTGCTCCGCGTAAATAACCGATGCTCATTAAAAATTCGTTTACAATTTCGCCTCCTGTAAAGAGAAATGTTTTTTTGAACAACTTCACCCATTCGTCTTTTGGTTTTGGGTGATGGTGCTCTAACCATTTCTCAAAAGAACCGTATTCCTTTTGGAGTGTAAGAATTGTTTTAGCATTTTTTATGGCTGCATTAATTTTCAACTTATTACGGATGATACCTGCATCTGCCAAAAGCCGTTCCTTGTCTGTTTCGGTATATCCTGCAATTTTTTTAATATTGAAATTGCTGTATGCCTTTCTAAATGACTGCTCCTTTTTCAAAATTGTTTCCCAACTCAAACCTGCCTGGTTAATTTCTAAAATCAACCTGCCAAACAATTCGTTATCGTCGTGAATTGGAAAGCCGTAAAGTTTATCGTGATAATTTTTGTGCAACTCTTTCTTGCCGCCTCCCAATGTTTCTATATAGCTGCAATATGACATAAATATTATTTGAATGATTGTTTGTATTCTATCGGTGTAACTTGGGCAATCATCATTCTGTCCGAAGGGTCAAGATGTCTTTTCCCATTGATAACTGGTATGGATAAGTGTTCGAGAGTTTTTAAATGAAAGAGTTCTATGGGTAAAATTTTGATGTTATGATTTTTCAGAATTTGGGTTATTTGCATCAGATCGAGTTGTAGGTCTATTTTTCCCACAGTTCGCAATGTAATAATTTCGTGCAATGCTTCAATACTGATAAAGTAATCGTTTTGGAAATAAGAAATACCTTCACGTATATGCTTGTTCAGTTTTGTATCTTCATCTAAAAACCAAATAAGAATATGCGTATCTAACAAAAAACGTTCCATTAATTTGCTTTCAGATTGAAAACATCGCCTTTTGCGATTTTTATTTTACCTTTCAGGCTGCCGGCCCTTCTGAAATTCTGGTCGGCAATTTTTTTCTGTTCGTTTGTCAGTGGTTTAAAAACATCTTCCGCCTTGTATATTTTAGCCATAATTATTTTCTCCTTTTCGGCGCAAATATAGTGAAAGCCGAGCGAAAAACCAAACTTGTTTGAGTTTTCCGAGGTTGTACTCTATATTATAGAAATACGATAATATTCTTTTATGATAATTGTCGCATGACTTTATTTTAGAGTGATTTATGGTCAAAGTTGCTTAAATCTTATCTCTCCTTTTCTTTGGCGTCTCATAAAAAGAAAAACCGCTGTAAATCAATTGATTTACAGCGGTTTTTAGTACGCCCGGCGGGAATCGAACCCACATCGTCGGAACCGGAATCCGATATTCTATCCATTGAACTACGGGCGCAGGATGAACCTTATTGCCTGAACATAGCGTCTTCCCATTTCAACGTGATGGTGTCGCTCTTCAGAAAAGGTTTTATTTCTGTTATCCGATCCTGGGTCAAAAGCGTTTTGTAATTGAATGTCAGCGTTAAATCGCTTCCATTTTCACTGAACGCGGCCGAGATCGGATAAATGTGGTGCAAAGATACGGTATATTTATAATTTTCCATCTCTTTTTTGGAAGAATCGAAGAAAATTTCTGAAGAAATTTCGGGAAGAAAGGTATTGGTTTCAATTTTTTCCCATGCTGTTGTATAGAAAGAAATGTGACTGTCACAGGCTTCCGCACAGACGGTTTTGATGATGCATACAATTGAGGAATCATTTGCCACAGGAAGCAACTTTAATTGGGTCGTACCGACATCCGATGTTTTTATCTTCAGGTAATCGCTGCTTTGCGCCAGTTTTTTGATTTCACCCAGCGCGTAAGGAACGGTTGTTTGCCCTGAATCGACCAACAGCATGGTTTTATTGCCTTCCGACAGGCCGGGAAGGAGTTCCGACGGCATCGACTTGAACAGGTCTCCCATATTTTGGCCCTCTGCCAGTAAAGAAGCGGAGAGAAAAAGTAACCATATTAAATTTCGCATAATTATTATTTTATCAATCTATTTCAATTTTCATCAATCTCATTCAATCTGATACCCTAGCATCGGGATGAGCATCCACATTCTCGTCCAGATGTGGAGCATGATAGGCCCCCACCTTGGAGATATTGGCGATATCCCGTGTCCCTGTAATAGTGATCCGTAGTTTTGGAACGACAACATCATCGAACCTGAGTAGTCGTTTATAGCCGATAGTAGTACCCCGGGCCAGTTCTATCCATTCGTTATTTATCCATCCCTCCACGATAAACTCTTCCACTCGTTGCCCTTTAAGGATGTCTTCCTGCAGCATCACCGTATTGATTGTTTCATCCGGTATCATATTGTATTCCCTGCTTTCTCCGGCCCGGGCTTTCCATTCCATATCGCCATTGGTGATTTTTTCGTTCTCAAAAGCCTGGGTGATATATCTGCCGAATTCTCTAAGGCGTTCTGTATCTGTTTCGTGCAGTCTGCCCCGCTTATCGGGAGGGATATTCAATAAAAGTACCGAGTTCATTCCGACGGACCGGAAGTAGATATCTACCAATTCCGGTAATGTTTTTACTGCTTGATCCTCTTCGGGGTGATAGAACCAGCCCGGCCGGATGGATACATCTACTTCGGAAGGATACCAGTGGATCGTTTTTGCTTCGGCGATAAGGTCGCGGCTACCTAAATCTTCTGCCGTGGGAGAGATACCCAACCGTATATTTTCATTAATGATGATGTCGCTGATGTCCGGCTGTAGGGGAGTGGTACTCCATTCTGTTTCCCTTCCTGATCCGTCTTCATTGCCCACCCAGCGCACATCATTACCCATAATAGCTTTTACCGCCCCGGGTTGGAGACTGTCAATCACCTGGTAGAAATGTAGCCAGTCATATCTTTGTACTTTACTATCATGTTCGTCGCCATGTGCACCGTCGAACCATACTTCGTGGATCTCACCGTAATTAGTAAGCAGTTCTGTTAATTGTTGTGCGAACACAGTATTATAGCGTTGATCGCCATAACTTTCGGCATTCCTGTCCCATGGTGAAAGATAAATGCCGAATTTCATGTTGTGACGGTCACATGCTTCCTTCACTTCTCTTACTACATCCCCCAGACCGTTTCTCCAGGGTGAGGAAGCAATGGAATGAGAGGTGGTTTTGGTCGGCCAAAGACAAAAACCATCGTGATGCTTCGCCGTGAGAATGATCATTTTAAACCCTGCTTCCTGTAGGGGGGAGATCCATTGTTCGGCATCGAAATCAGTGGGATTGAACAGTGCCGGATCTTCGGTGCCATCTCCCCGTTCTTTTCCGGTAAAGGTGTTCATGCCAAAATGAATAAACGCGGCCAGTTCCATACGCTGCCATTCATACTGGTCCCTTGTAGGAACGACGTATGCCGAGAGTTTGACTTTCTGGTCGGAAATAAGCAAATCGGGGAAAGTCAATTTCTTTTCGAAATAGGTATTGGCTCTCTGATTACACCCTGAGAGTGATATGAGAGATACCCACAAAGCGGTAAAAAGAATCTTTCTCATTGGCTGCTTTTGTTATAACTGTATTATATGGATAGGGCTGATTGCATATCCTCCTCGATTATTCTCCGTATCTTTCGGGAACCGACAAGCAAAGTTACTATTTTTGGCAGAATATCAAATAAGAAAGCCACCCTTTTGGGGTGGCCGCACTTCAATTTTAAGTTTACTCCCTGGTTACTTTACGGCAGGAGCAACTTCTTCAATCACCTGTTCCAGGGTATCGGCGGCGGCTGCTTCAGCTGCTTCGATGGCTGCACGGATGCTGTCAGCCTGAACTTTGGCAATGCTGTCTAATCTGGCTGCTTCAGCGATACTGTCTTGCGTTGCTTTTTCAGCATTTTTTTGAGCATTGTTGCAAGAAATGAAACCCAAAGTTGCGATAGTAGCAACTAATAAAATTACCTTTTTCATTTTTATTGGTTTTAAACGATAAATAATATGCTTTATCAAAAACGATACAAAATTATATCAAAAACATGTTCTATAACATGTTTCATCCAAAAATTATAGTTAAATAATATTAAACGATTGTCAGTCTTAATGATCTGAAACGGAGAGATAATTTTCTAACCGTTTTTCATTCATAAAGGAAGCGTTTAATGGTTTTCTTGGGGGTTTTTTCAAACTCTGTTTCCATCATTTCTATAACAGAGATTCTTTCGTACTGGGCTACGGATTGATTGAGTATTTCCCTATTCCCTTCCATGATTTCTTTGATTTTTTCATCCGGTATATTGTCCTCTTTAAGGGCGGGAATATCGGGATAGACGAATGCGACAAGTTTTGTATTGCGCATTACGACTAAACTTTCAGCGATATAGGGGAGGTTGTTCAGTCGCGATTCAATTTCTTCGGGATAAATATTCTGTCCGTTGGATGAGAGAATCATGGTTTTGATCCTTCCTTTGATAAAAAGCCGCCTTCCCCTCATGATACCCTGGTCGCCGGTCTTGAGCCAGCCGTCGGTGGTAAAAGCGGCTGCTGTCGCTTCGGGATTCTTGTAATAGCCTTTCATCACATTTTCTCCCCTGACCTGAATTTCACCCGGTACATTTTCAGGATCGGACGAATCAATACGTGCTTCCATGATCTCGTCCAATACCGAACCGCAAGATGTGGGTACGAAATCGTAATGGTGATCGTAAGAAATAAGCGGGGCGCATTCCGTCATGCCATAACCTACGGTGAAAGGAAACTTTATCTTATGGAAGAAAGCTTCTACCTCAGTATTGAGAGCCGCACCGCCGATGATCACTTCCCTGAATTTTCCTCCCAATGCCTTTATCAGCGATCTCTTTATTGTTTGCTGTATGAGCTTATTGACAACGGGTGTTTTCAAGAGCATTTTCATGGCCGGTTTCTCTATAACCGGCAGGATCCGTTTCTTGTATATCTTTTCAAAGACAAGAGGTACCGTGATGATAAGGTGCGGCTTCACTTCTTCCAGGGCAACCATAAGATTCTGGGGAGTAGGGGGGATACCCAGCAACGTGGTGTGGACACCCGTAGAAAGTGCATAGAGAAAATCGAATGCACAACCATATACATGTGCCAAGGGTAAAAATGCCAGAATGCGCTCGCCGGTAAAGAGTAGCTTCAGTTTATGGGCATAAGTGACATTCCCTGCAAAATTGTTTCCGGTAATCATTACTCCTTTGCTAAATCCGGTAGTGCCGGAAGTGTAATTAAGACATGCTACTTCTTCGTTGCTTACGTCCGCATAACGGATATCCCCGCGTGAGAAACCGTTCGAGTAGGTATGGTGAAAAAGTTCTTCGAGTTTGGCAACTTTTTCAGCGCTTTTTTCAGCGCTGTTTTTATCATTGTCTTTTAGTAGAGAGAAAGTGGACAATTCGAATACCGGCATCTTTAGATTATCCTTGTCGATGGATTTCCAGATAGCTTCGCTGACAAATACCAGCTTTGAATCGGAATGACCGATGATATGTACGATACTCTCCCCATTGAATTCATGAAGGATGGGGACAATAACGGCTCCGTATGTGACGGTAGCCATAAAAACAATGGACCAGGAGGTGTGGTTCTTGCCAATTAGCGAGATTTTGTCACCTTTTTCAATTCCTAATTCCGAAAACAGAAGGTGAAGCCTGGCAATCTCATGGGCGAGTTGCCCATACGTATATGAATTGCCGTCTTTGTAGTCGGTCAGCGCAGGCAAATCCCAGTTTTTTCTAAAACTCTCTTCGTATATTTTAATGAAGTTTTGCTCAATCATGATTGCACATTATTGCAAAATATGTGCAAAAGTAATCGCTAAAATTGTATTATCAAAGAAAAAAAGGCTGTAAATTAGCCGTAAAGTTGTAATTTTGTCGTTTCATTTATTCATAGTATAATTTATTGTCATTCGGACTGTACCTGTAGGGGATTGTTTTTCGGGTAGAAATACAGTAACAATGGCAAATCAGATATGATTGATAGAACTATTTTTCAAAATAAGACAGCAGCCTATTATACGCTTGGTTGCAAATTGAACTTTGCGGAGACATCTGCTATTGGAAGACAGTTATTGAATTCCGGTGTCCGTCGTGCCCGGAAGGGACAGGAAGCCGATATTTGCGTGATCAATACTTGTTCCGTTACCGAGTTGGCTGATAAGAAAGGGCGTCAGGCCATCAGGAAGGCGATTCAGGAAAACCCGTCGGCGTTTGTGGTGGTCACAGGGTGCTACGCCCAGTTGAAGCCGGAAGATGTAGCCGGTATTGAGGGGGTCGACTTAGTATTGGGAGCTGAGCAAAAGCTCGATGTGGTGAAATATCTCGATGATCTGACAAAAAAAGAGAAGGGAGAAGTCGTCACCTCAAAGACACACCGTATCCGCTCGTTCGTTCCTTCTGTTTCGGCAGACGACCGTACCCGTTACTTTTTGAAAGTACAGGATGGATGTGACTATTTCTGCTCCTTTTGTACTATTCCCTTTGCGAGGGGCAGAAGCCGTAACGGGTCGATTGCCGACCTGGTAAGACAGGCCGAGCAGGTTGTAGAGGAGGGTGGCAAGGAGATCGTCCTCACCGGCGTAAATATCGGCGATTTCGGTCATACCACCCAAGAGACTTTTCTGGATCTGATTACAGCACTGGACAGGGTGGAAGGAGTGGAACGTTACCGTATCTCATCCATTGAACCGAACTTACTGTCGGATGAGATTATTGATTTCGTAGCCGGATCGAATCGTTTTGCACCTCATTTTCACATGCCGTTGCAGTCGGGAAGCGATGCCGTACTGAAGTTGATGAAACGTCGGTATGACACAGCGTTGTTCCGGCACAAAGTAGAAAAGATCAGACAGATCCTTCCCCATGCTTTTATCGGAGTAGACGTGATTGTAGGTGTGCGGGGGGAGACCGATGATTATTTTGCCGAGGGAGAAGAATTTATCCGCTCCATCGATTTCTCGCAACTGCATGTGTTTACTTATTCCGAACGTCCAGGTACGGCAGCCCTACATATCGATTATGCGGTGGATCCGAAGACGAAACATAGGCGCAGTAAAACATTGCTTGATCTTTCGGACGAACGCTTGCGGGATTTTTATCTCTCACAACAGGGAAGCCGGAAAAAGGTGTTGTTCGAACACACAAAACGGGGAAAGAAAATGCATGGATTCACCGAAAATTATCTGAAATTATATGCCGATTACGATGCATCACTTGTGAACAAGGTCATTGAGGTGGAAGTAAGTGCGTATGACGAGGACGAAATGGCAATGAAAGCGGTTATTTAATGGAAGACGAAGGAAGTAAAAAGGGGATCGGAGTTACACTGTTGTATGCGGTGACCTATTTGCATGCACTGCTACCGTTCAGGGTGCTCTACATCCTTTCCGATATCCTCTACCTGTTTGCGTATTACGTGATAAGGTACAGGAGGAAAATCGTAAGGAAAAATCTGCAAAATGCTTTTCCGGAGAAATCTATAAAGAGTATAGGAGAAATTGAGAGAAAATTCTATCATCATCTTTGTGACTACTATGTTGAGACTATAAAGACACTTCGTGTTAGTGATGAGGAGACACGGAAGCGGATGAAGTTCGAAAATCCGGAGATGATCGACCAATTGATTTCTAGCGGTAAATCCTGTATAATGAGCCTCGGCCATTACTGCAACTGGGAATGGGTTACTTCTATTGGGCTGACTGTAAAGACAGATGCCGAATTGGGATTTGTCTACAAGAAACTGCACTCCGACGCATTCAATCACCTTTTCCTGAAAACGAGAAGTCACTTCGGTGCTGTACCCATTGATATGCAAAATGTTATCCGGCAGATGATACGCAATCAGAATGAAGGAAAAGTAATGGTTGTCGGTTTCCTTACCGATCAACGGCCAAAATCCCGTCAGGAAAAGTACTGGACCACCTTCATGAATCAGCAGACGCCCATGCAGACCGGCATGGAGAAAATAGCCCGGAAACTGGGAAATTCCGTTGTTTATCTGGATATAAAGAAGGTCAAAAGAGGTCATTATACGGGCAAATTCTCTCTGATTACGCCTGACGCCAGTCAAGAGGCTGAAAACAGTATCATGGAGCGCTACGTGAGGAAACTGGAAGAGACCATCATAAGGGAACCGGCCTATTACTTGTGGTCGCATAACCGGTGGAAATTCAAGAAAGGTGGTTAAGTGGAAAAGTGGTTAAGTGGTCAGGTGCCTAAGTGCCTAAGTGGAAGGGGGTCTCGAGTTAGTGAGGGCAAAGTAAGTTTACTTACATTTGCCGAGCGATAGCAGATTGCGCGAAGCGAAAGGTATGATAAGTAGTAATTTGTAATTTGTAATTTATAATTGGTAATTTTTGAAAACATCAGTAGTCATATTGAATTGGAACGGAAGGAAATTGTTGGAGCAGTTTCTTCCTTCAGTACTGCATCATTCATCGAATGAAGAGTGTGAAGTGGTTGTAGCTGACAATAATTCAAGTGATGACTCATTGGAATTCCTCCGGACCCACTATCCCGATTTGCCGGTGATTGTGCTGGATAAGAATTATGGCTTTGCCGAGGGATATAATAAGGCATTGCAACAATTGAATACGGAATACATCGTACTGCTTAACTCCGATGTAGAGACTACGCCGGATTGGGTAAAGCCCCTGGTATCTTATATGGATAAGCATCCCGAAGTAGCGGCAGTACAGCCGAAAATACGTGCATACAAACAGAAAGACCGGTTTGAGTATGCCGGTGCGTCGGGCGGATTTATCGATCGTTACGGCTACCCCTTTTGTAGAGGGAGGATACTGGAGGTGGTGGAAGAAGATCGGGGCCAGTATGATACCGAGATACCCGTTTTCTGGGCGACAGGAGCATGCCTTTGTATCAGAAAGAAAGAGTATGCTGAAGCGGGAGGGTTGGATGGTCGTTTCTTTGCGCATATGGAAGAAATAGATTTATGCTGGCGTTTGAATGCCCGGGGTAGGAAAATAATGTGTATTCCCTCATCGATAGTGTACCATGTGGGAGGAGCATCGCTGAATCAGGACAATCCTAAAAAGATGTACCTGAACTTCCGTAATAACCTGTTGATGATCTACAAAAATATACCTCGGCGGATATTTTATTCCACGTTTACCATACGGCTTTTCTTTGACATTCTTGCTTGTTTGCGCCTCCTGCTGAAAGGGAACTTTCATAGTGCAAGGGCCGTGATAGACGCTTATAGGGATTTCCTGAAGATGGGGCCTTCTTATAAACCAGTACGGCAAGAGAATTTACGGAAAATGAGTTGTGAAATTATTCCTGTACAATACCGGAAGAGCATTCTGATTGATTTCTATTTCAGGGGTAAAAAGACTTATGCGGCTGTGATGGGGAGTCGAAACCTGAAATAGTGGCCAACACTTGCCCGGTTTGTAGTGACGGAAATGACCGGATTGGCAGAAGTCCGAAGAGTGAAAGAGGTGATTGTGTCACTCAAAATGAAAACTGAGCGTGATCATCCGTTGAACGGCTTTCGACAGTGAACTGGCATATTTGCGCAGCCCATCATCTTTCAGGTCGTCCCTTTCCTTTTCCAGGATATCAGCCAACCCGAAACTGAACTTCAATTCCGGAGCCAGTTTAAAAAGCGGCAGATAAAAATCACATCCTACCCCAAACTCAATTCCTGCATCATAGGGTTTTAACAATACGGCCCGATTCCTAGTGGGAGCCAGTTCCAGGCTTGCATATCCACCCACCAGAACATACGGTCGAAAATTATTGATCCGGTCGGCCGAAATTTTCAGGTGTAATGGCAGTGAGATGTAGTTATTCCGAAGATGGGTAGTGAATTCTTCCCCTGATGATTGTTCCTTGAATACAAATTTTTTATCACCCAGATAAAGAGTAGGAATAGCCCGGAGATTCATGAACCTGTTGAGGTACATATCCCCGATGATGCCAACCGCAAAACCCGGCGAATAGTCAGGGATTTCAGAAAACCATACCTCTCCGTTTTCATTGACAAACCCTGATTGGGTTAGTATCAGGTCTTGCGTGTGTAACCCGACTGTGAATCCCAGATGAAATAAGCGTTGATCGGCATATGGACGGTGCTGCAACTTACGGTGCTGACCATGGAGATTCCCTGAAACCAGAATCAACAGAAGAAAATATATTGCTTTTTTTATCATGCGTTATTTAAACGTTTTTCTTTACTGGTTATTGTGTCTCAAATAGGTTATGAGGGTTATTTTATTAAAATAAAAAGCATAGGATGATAGTGGGAATTTATACAGAGTCTAAATAACGGACAATATCTTATACATCTTTTGTATTAGAAAAAAACTGATTATCTTTGTATCAATATAAATGAATTACAATAACTAATTTTTTACTATTATTATGGCTTACGTAATTGACGATACTTGCATTGCCTGTGGAACATGCATTGACGAATGTCCTGTTGAGGCTATATCGGAAGGCGATATTTATGTCATTGACCCGGAAGTATGTACCGACTGCGGTTCTTGCGCAGAAGTATGTCCCACAGAATCAATTCATCCGGAATAAGTATATTCCGGATATATTTGAACAAAAAAAGCGTCTCCGAATGGAGGCGCTTTTTCTATATAATAAGTACAGCGGTAAATTATCCGTTTACTTTTGCCATGTGGGCAATGAGGTCGAGTACTTTGTTAGAATAACCCCATTCATTGTCATACCAGCTGATTACCTTCACGAAAGTCGGGCTCAATTGGATACCTGCTTTTTCGTCGAAGATAGAAGTGCGTGCATCACCGATGAAGTCGCTCGATACCACATCTTCGTTGGTATATCCGAGAATCCCTTTCAGTTCGCCTTCAGAAGCTTCTTTCATGGCGGCGCAAATCTCCGCATAAGAAGTTTCTTTTGCCAGACGGGCGGTCAAGTCAACAACCGAAACGTTCAGGGTAGGAACGCGCATTGACATACCGGTCAGTTTGCCGTTCAATTCGGGAATAACCTTACCTACTGCTTTGGCAGCTCCGGTGGAAGAAGGGATGATGTTGGCTGATGCGGCGCGTCCACCTCTCCAGTCTTTTGCTGAAGGACCGTCTACCGTTTTTTGAGTAGCGGTTGTGGAGTGTACGGTAGTCATCAACGCTTCAAGGATGCCGAATTTATCGTTCAAAACTTTTGCGACAGGTGCCAGACAATTGGTAGTGCAGGAAGCGTTGGAAACGAACTGTTCACCTTTGGTGTAAGTATTTTCGTTTACCCCGCAAACATACATCCGGGTATCATCTTTAGAGGGACCTGACATCACTACATATTTAGCACCGGCATCAATATGACCTTGTGCTTTGTCTTTAGAAAGGAACAAACCGGTAGATTCCACTACGTATTCAGCGCCTACGGCATCCCATTTCAGGTCGGCCGGATTTCTTTCGGCAGATACCCGGACGGTGTTACCGTTTACCACTAAGTTACCGTCTTTCACGTCGACCGATCCGGTAAACTGACCATGGATCGTGTCGTATTTTAACATATATGCGATGTAATCAACATCGAGCAAGTCGTTGATACCCACAATCTGGATATCATTCCTGTTTTGTGCGGCACGGAAAACCAAACGTCCGATGCGGCCAAATCCGTTAATACCTACTTTAATCATAACTTTATTGAATTTTATTTGTTAAAAGAGTTCGTTGTAATTGTCGCTATTGTCATCTCTTTCGGCTTCATATCGGTTGTCATACCTGCTTTCAGTACATTTAACCTGATGAAGAACGTCCCTAAAAACCATCTTTTTAACAGGCTCACAAAAATAGCATATTTTTTCGGTTTGATAAAATTATTTGGGACAAAAAACTGAAAAATAGCCATCTCCGAGAAAAATGCCAACTCCAATATCGATACAATGAAATATTTACCCTAAATTGGTACTGCTAATTTGGTAGTTGATATAGCGCTTTTTCATCCATCGGTAAGCAAAGCAATCTATAAAAGGGCCGGTAAGCCGGTTCCAAAGGTGATATTTTGATTTTCCCGCTATCCGGGGATAGTGACGTACGGGAATTTGTTCTATTTTCCCGTTCTGCAACAGAATGAGCGCCGGAAGAAACCGGTGCATTCCTTTGAACATCGGCAGGCGTTTGGCATAGGTGGTGTGTAACACTTTTAAAGGACATCCGGTGTCGGATATGCCGTCACCGGTCATCATTCGTCGGTATCCGTTGGCAATTTTTGATTGGAGGTTTTTGAAAAATGAGTCTTTGCGGTCAGCGCGGATACCGGTTACTAATTTATATTCGGCCAAATGAGGAAGTAAAAGATTAAAATCGTCGGCATCGGTTTGCATATCAGCATCCATATAACCTGCAAATTCCGAAAAACAGTAATCGAATCCTGCTTTCAGGGCGGCACTCAATCCGCCATTTTTTTCTAAATCGAGATAGAAAAAATGGTTATTTCGTTCACAAACAGTATGGATCCGCTCTTTGCTGCCATCGGAGGAACCGTCATTCACAAACAGTACGCAAGCAGGGTATAATGACTCTGGTAAGAAATGTTGGAGTTTTTCTTCCAGCCGCCCAATATTCTCTATCTCATTATAAACCGGAACAATAATGGTAAAAGCAAATTGACTTGTTTCGTTTTTTTCCATTTCTGAATTGATAATCAACTTGAAAAGAAGGCAACATTTCAACTGATGGAGTCGACATCAAATGGAATAGCTTGTCTTCAGTAACAAAAGTAGCGAATATTATTCAGATTTCAATTAATCTCCTCCCACCATTTGCTGAAAACCTGTGCCGTATCGTTCAGGTAGGCAATCTCTCCGATTCTTGGCGTTAGCAAAGGTATATGATCTCCTTGCTCATTCAGTTCGGTAATAGTTTTCAGTGGCTCGTCCCAGGGATGTTGCGCTAATTTGAATTTTGAAGAATGGACGGGAAACAAACGTTTTGCTTTCAGGTCTTTTGCTGCTTGTAAACCCTCTTCGGGCATCAGGTGGATGGCATGCCAGGCTTCGTTATATTGTCCGTTTTCCAGAATTACCAGATCAAATCCATCGAATTCTTCTCCTATTTCAGCAAAATGGGTATCATAGCCGCCGTCGCCCCCGAGATATAATTTTAACTCTTTTGTCTGTAGAATAAATGCCAGCCAAAGAGTGGTGTTTCTTTTAAAACTTCTGCCTGAAAAGTGGCGTGCCGGCGCGGTATGCAAGGTGATATTGCTGGAGAGGGGCATATTTTCGTTCCAATCCATTTCAGTGATAATTGCCGGATCGAATTTCCAGTGTTCTAAATGTGCTCCCACACCCAAACCGCAGATGACATACTTGATCTTGGGTTTCAATTTTATAATTGTCGGATAATCCAGATGGTCGTAATGGTCGTGGGTAATAAGCAGATAGTCAATTTCCGGCATATCATCGGTCGAGTAGATATCGGTTCCTTTGAACGATTTGTTGGTATTGGGAACCGGTGAGGCATTGCCGCTAAAGACCGGATCGATCAGAAACCGTACTCCATCCACCTGTATAAAATAGGAGGAATGACCGAACCATACCAGTACATTTTCATCGATGGGAAGATTTTTCAAATCGGTCTTCACCGTTGGAATCTCATCCACAGGCTTTGTGCGTGGAAATTTCTTGAAAAGGATGGTGAGGAAAGTCTTCACAGGGAATCCACCGGTTGTGATGCCGGGCGTAGGGTGTACATTGCGGAACTGTCCATCCTTATAATTCGGGGATTGTGGCAATTTTTCCAGTCGTTCCCCGTCCGGTGCTTTTCCGAATTTGGGTGACTGCATATAGAAAAATGTTGTAATACCCAATAGCAATACAACACTTAGAAATATTGTCATTGTTCGTTTTATAAAGTTCATAAGTATATATCTATCTCCGGAATTTTTGATACCATTTTCTCTTTTTCAGTTTTTCCATTTCCTGTTTGCCGGTTTCTATAGTTGTTTCAAATAGAGTGATGATCGTCCTTAATTCTTTAATATCTTGCAGATGTTGACGGTTTAGTTTCTCTCCGTCGGTTCTTTCTTCGACTAGTAAAGCTTTCTCCGATTGCAATTGTTTTATTTTTTCTTCGAGTTTCTCCGCATTGTCGAGCGTCACTTTGACGGTATATCTTTTTCAATTCGATATAGACCGGTTGATTTTGTTCAATGACTTTAGAGCTAAAGAAAAAGGGTGATGAGTAATGGGGTTGTAGCAGCTCCCACTGTTCGAAGTCCGCAATGGGGGGCAACTGAAAAGTATCACCGATCAGTACGACTTGTACACCTCCAAAGGGTTCGCTTTCTCTCCTTCGAAAAACCCTGAGTAGCCTGTCCACAACGTCGAGGAGATCACATCGTACCATTGAAATCTCATCAATCACCAGCAATTCTAACGCCCTGATCGTTTCCATTTTCTCCTTGAAGTACTTGAAGTGATCAAAAATCGTACTTTTATCAGTATCGTTCTTGTCGGCTCTTGTACGTAGCCGCTTGTCGTTAGGGATATAGATACTTGGTTTTATCTGGAAAAAAGAATGGATAGTCTGCCCACCGGCGTTGACGGCGGCCACACCTGTCGGGGCCAGGATGGCGCTATTTTTCGTGGTCATCTCGCGAAGGTACTTCAGGAAGGTGGTTTTTCCCGTTCCCGCTTTCCCCGTCAGATAGACAAGTTTGTTTGAGTGTTGAACGAAATCAACCGCATAGTTGAACTCTTCGTTAGTCTCGTCTAATTCTATCCCTTCTATGATTGTAGCCATCTTTTTGGTTATTCCCGATCCACCATTTTTCCCGAATTGTTTCGATATATAGGATTGAAAATTATATCAATATCTGATCATAATTATACAAGTACCGGCTAATTTTTTAACCGATACTTGTATGGCAAAGGTAGGAAAAATTTATGATTTTTTCCTACCTTTAAAAATGATCTGTTCAAATAGGATGGTATGTGGAATTTGAATTTATCTGCTCGCTTTGTCCAACAGTGTCAGATCTTCTTTGTTCAGAATGAGTCTGGTCGCTGCGAATAATGTTTCTAACTGGTTTTGGCTGGTGGCGCTTGCAATGGGGGCGCCGATATGCGGTTGTGCCAAAAGCCATGCCAGGGCGACTGCCGCCTGAGAGGTGTTGTGTTTCGCGGATACTTTGTCCAGAGCCTCCAATACCGAAAATCCTTTCTCGTTCAGGTATTGTTTTGCGCCTGCGCCCCGGACACTCTTTCCGAAATCAGCCTCGGAGCGGTATTTGCCTGTGAGGAAACCTGCCGCCAAGGAGTAGTAGGGAAAGACGCTCAAATTATATTTCTCTACCAAAGGTGCATATTCAGTTTCATATTTTGGCCTTTCTACTAAGTTGTAGAGGGGTTGCAGGGCAACATATTTTGGGAAGCTATTCTTTTCTGCGGCATCAAAGGAGGTAACTAACCTTTCGGGAGAGACATTCGATGCTGCAATATAACGAACCTTTCCGGCCTTGATGATTTCGTCATAAGCGGACAATGTCTCCTCAACGGGCGTTTTTCCATCATCGAAATGGGTGTAATAGAGGTCGATATAATCAGTCTGAAGCCGTTGTAATGATTCATCCACAGACCGCAGGATATGTTTTTTGCCGATATCATAATCATGTTCTTTTGTATGCGAACCCACTTTGGTGGCGATTACCATATTCTTGCGGTTCCCTCTCGATCTCATCCATTTTCCGATAATGGTCTCCGACAATCCACCTGTGCCGTTTATCCACCAGGGGTAGGTATCGGCGGTATCGATGAAATTTCCACCCTGTGCAACGAATTGATCCAGGATTTCAAAAGATTCGTTTTCATCTAATGTCCATCCGAATACATTCCCGCCCAAGTTGATACGGGTTATCTCCAAGTCTGTGTGGTTGATCTTTACTTTTTTCATCATAAATACTTCTTTTCTGTTTTGCGTAAGATACTCAGGATATATTCTGACAAGCATTTTGGCTTACAATCATCTTCCCTATAATAGACTTACTTCAATATTTCTTCGAGGAACATCAGCAGATGGTTCCAGGCCCTTTTTGCCATTATTTCATTATAATCGTTCGATTCGGGATTGGTGAAAGTGTGCCCGCTATTGGCATAAGTGATAATCTGCCAATCGGCGTTACCTTCCCGCAGTTCTTTTGCAAGACTGTCATAATCTTCCTGTGAAACGCTCTTGTCCTCTGCCGGGTGTTGTATCAATACTTTTGTCTTTATCGGAATATTTGGCCGGGTTTTGTCCTTGTTCAATCCTCCGTGTATCGAGACGACTCCCTGTACCTCAAATCCTGCCCGCGCCGTTTCCAGTGCTCCCGTTCCGCCGAAACAATACCCTATGACGGCGATCTTGTCGGATGAAGCGCCTTGCCTTTTCAACTCATCTAACGCCAAAGCGATCCGGTGCTGATAGGCCTTATAATCACTTTTGTAGTAACTCGATAGTTTTGCGGCAGCGGCATTGTCTTCCGGGATATTTCCTTTGCCGTAAATGTCCGCGATAAAGACAATATAACCCTCTTTCTCCAATTCCAAAGCAGCAGTTCTGGCTTCCTTGTCAATACCTTGCCAGGCAGGAAGGATCAATACACCGGGCAATTGTCGGCCTGTATTGTCAGTCACCAATCCGTTTAACTCTTGTGCGCCGTCCATATAAGAAACGGTTTTCAGGGACTGAGCCGGACTTAGTTGTATTATGGCCATCAGTGATACTATAGTAATTAATTTGTTCATATCGGTCTGTTTGTTCGTTTGTAAGACTCTATTCTTTTATATCTTTATTTTCCTGATCTCATCGCTTTTATCTTCTTTACAGTTGTGTCGGATAAAAGCTGTTGATACGCCTCGGTCTCCATTCCGTAGAGCGCAATTTTACCTTTATCATTACTATGGATTCCAAAACCGTAACACTTTGTCAGTGGTGAAGTCCTGAGGCAGGGTTGTCCTTTCGAGAAGAACTGTTGTCTCGCCCGGGAATATTCATCTTCGGGGATATTATTCCTCTCTGCATGTACCTGAAACAGGATATCGTCAGAACTGTATTTATATGGGTTTCCATTAAGCAGTCCATATTGCATTTGGGCGACGGTCTTTTTCTCCTTAACCGGAGGTATTGTACCGTGGTCAACTTTTGTATCTTCTGCAACCTCAACCAATGTATCAAAATAATCTGTCGTATGGGTTTTCATATCCATTTACCGTTACAATCATCCTCTATAGAACAAAAAAAAGGATTGAATGTTTCATTCCTTTTCTATAAATAATATCAAAAGATTCGTATCCTTCTCCGTTGAACTATTTGTTCCTCATGTCTTTTAAAGACTCTTAGCGATACCTGGATTGCCATAGTGGCTCCCATATTGGAGGCCAGGTTTATTATTTCAATCGGGACTTGAAAATTGATAATTAGTGGTAATAGTGTTTTCCACGATCCTCAAAAGTTCACAGGTCGTTTTCCAGTTCCTTGTCGTGGCGGTGACTTTTAGTTTTGTTTCCAAAAAGTTGTTGTTTAACTTTGTCCTGCCGTATCCGTTGGGACAGTAAAGATAAACTGCATTATTAATAACCGATATATCTTCCCCGATGAACTTCTTTTCTTCTATGGTGTCGAGATCGTATTTATCAGGTATGGAAGAGAGAAATGTCACGTGCAAAAATGTTGGATCCTTATCGCTTTCTTTAGCAAATGGATTCTGATCTATTATCTGCTGTAATTTATCGACAGACAATACAATGACCGGTACTTGAAAGCCGAAATCTTTTTCGATTTGTCCTGAGATGATTTGTGCAAGTTTATTTGTGTCGACTTCTTTACCAGTAAATATTACATTCCCACTTTGTAAATAGGTGATTACATTCTGAAATCCCAGACTTTCGTAAGATTTCCGCAGCACATCCATTTTGATAAGCTTTTGCCCGCTTACGTTAATGCCTCTCAATATTGAAATATATGTTGTCATATCATCTTAACCTAACATCCCTCATTGGCTATTGTATGCCGATGAGGGATGTTTTTACTTAGTTGCTTCAGAGGTTCAACGTTTCTCTGTCGAATTTCTCATACCGGGGTGGTGATGGCATATAGTCATCATCATCCCACAGATTACTGGTGATCATCAGATCGGCGCTGTACCGGTTGCAGGCAATGGGAACATTATGTACCCGGCATTGACGGAGCAACATCATGATATCCGCTTCATGGGGTTGCGGATTGAGGTCGTCTATCAGAAAAACGGCCAGGTCTATCTCCTTACGGACCACCATAGCGGCAATTTCGGCATCACCTCCCATCGGTCCCGAATTCATGATAGTGAACGAAGGAAAGACTCCTTTATCATATAAAGCGTCCCGCACCAGTGTTCCGGTGGTACCGGTACAAACGAGGTGATGCTTCGACAAAAAGTCTGCATTAAACACCACCCATTCCACCATATCGGCTTTGCGGTGGTCATGTGCCACCAAAGCTATTGTTAGTTTTCGTTTCATTTTTTTTTAGAGTAAAAGAACAAAGAATAAAGAATAAAGAATAAAGAATAAAGAATAAAGAGTAAAGACTGATTTGAATATTATTCATATCATCACATCAGTAAATTATCGCATCAATTAAATCCCCAGCTCCTCTCGGATAGCGGCAATTTTATGATTTGCTGCTTCTTCCGCTTCTTCCAGTGCCTCTCTTGTCTTTGCCGTTCCACCTTTCACTTCGATATAGAATTTGATCTTTGGCTCCGTACCCGATGGACGGATAGAGAGTTTTGTTCCTTCTTCGGTGAAGTATTGGAGTACGTTGGATGTGGTTGGCATTTCGAGGGATATATGTTCGCCATGAAGATGGTCCACAGCCTCCAGTTTTGCGAAATCCTTCATGAGGGTAACGGGAGATCCGCCTAATGAAGTCAGGGGAGTCACCCGGAAGTTTTTCATCATCGTCTCTATCTCGTCGGCACCTTCCTTGCCTTTGCGTACGAGGGAGATACCCACCTCTTTGGAATATCCGTATTCTAAATAGATGTCTTGCAGCAGTTCATACATGGTCTTCCCGTTGTCGCGTGCCCAGGCCGCAATCTCAGCGAACAGGGTACAGGCCGATACGGAGTCTTTGTCGCGAACGAAGTCGCCGGCGAGAAAACCATAACTTTCTTCTCCACCGCCGATATAATTCTTTATTCCTTCGTTCTGGCGAATGATCTTGGCGATCCATTTGAAACCGGTGTAGCAGTCGAAAAGTTCAATTCCTCTTTTGTGGGCGATCTCTTTTACCAATTCTGTGGTGACAATGGTCTTTACTACGTATTCCTTACCGGTAAGCAGTTGCAGTTCATCCCTGCGGGTCATCAGGTAGTAGAGGCAAATCAGCATAGTCTGGTTACCGTTCACCAGGATAAAGTTCCCCTCTTTATCGCGGATTGCCGTACCGATACGGTCGGCGTCGGGATCAGATGCCATCACCAGGTCAGCTCCGGTCTCAATGGCTTTTTTGATCGCCAGGTCGAGTGCTGCCGGCTCTTCGGGATTGGGAGAGACCACAGTGGGGAAGTCTCCGCTTATCACATCCTGTTCAGGTACGGAGATAATATTGGTAAAACCTATCGCCCTCAAAGCATGCGGCACGAGTGTACTTCCGGCACCATGGATCGGTGTGTAAACAATCTTCAGGTCATTATGGCGGGCAATGGCCTCCGGAGAGAGCACCAGTTTCTTTACTTCTTCGATAAACGCCTTGTCCATATCCTTTCCGATGATCTCTATCAGCGCCTTGTTTCCCTCAAAACGAATATCATCTGCCGATTTGATACGGTTCACCTCCGCAATAATATTTTTATCGTGTGGGGCAAGCACCTGTGCTCCGTCGTCCCAATAGGCTTTATAGCCGTTGTATTCTTTGGGGTTGTGTGAAGCGGTGATCATGATTCCACTCTGGCATCCTAATCTCCTGATAGCGTAAGATACTTCGGGAGTAGGTCGGAGACTTTCAAAAAGATATACTTTGATACCATTGGCGCTGAAAATATCGGCGGATATTTCAGCAAATTTGCGGCTATTGTTGCGGCAGTCGTGACCGATCACTACCTTGATCTCGTCCAGGTCGGTAAACTCTTTCTTCAGATAATTCGAGAGCCCTTGTGTGGCAGAACCTACCGTATAGATATTCATCCGGTTGCTGCCGGCTCCCATGATGCCTCGTAGTCCGCCAGTGCCGAATTCAAGATCCTTATAAAATGCATCGATCAGTTTTGTTTTGTCGTCACTATCGAGCATCTGTTGTACCTCTCGTTTAGTTTCGGCATCATAATTTCCTTTAATCCAGGACATAGCCTTATCGGTAACCTGGGCTAATAATGTTTCTTCTTCCATGTTAAAACTGTCTTATTTATTGTTTATTCAATAGGATGTACTTTGTATTTATCGCCGGTCTGGTCGACGATCTTCTTGTAATATTCGTTTGAATATCCGGGGCGCAAAGGAGAAGTAGGTTCTCCATAAGGATTGCGTTTGAATTGGTCGTTCTCCTCTCTTTTGATGACACCGTCTACATATTTTACCATAAGGTATTCGCCCAGCTTTTTCCATTCTGCTACACCTTCTTTTACAAGGGTGTTCGTGTATTGGGTCAGATAATGAACAGCTTGTGAGGGAGATTGTTCACCAAGTCGGGCCGCTTCTTTTTCCACTTCAGGCTGTGAAGCCCTGAATTGATCTTCAAGCTTTGATTGTATTTTTTTCATGTCTACACTCATATCACTATAGCGGGTGTATACCATATTTGAGACCCAGTTATGAATCCAGAAAGCCGATGTCCATGAGAAAGTGAGCAGGTCACCGTTGCCTGGCGTCATTTCGTGGGGTGTTTCGGTGTGACCGCAATAGAACGGGTAATAGACCGTTTGTGCCGCATCATCGATACCGAACCATAGAATACCGCCTATCTCGTTGGGCAACCATGAACGCATCTGTGCCACGAAAGAGAAGGCGGTCTGTTGGGTAGCAATGGGACGTTCATTACAATACTCCACGGAATCGACCTCGAAAGAGAGCGGGCTCCAGCGGTAAGGAGAGTTGAAGGGGCCTGCGCCTACATCGAAGCGCCAGTCGAGTTCGGTTCCTTCATAGTGGTCACGCATCATCTCCTGGATATCCTGGGCGCTCAACTTCCTGTCGGGTTTGATGTAGAGTGGCATGGGTTCAGTGGTCTTGCCCTGTGCGTAGGTGATATATTGCGCCATATCTTTGTTCACTTTGTTGAAGAACGACCATACGCGTGCCTCACAATAGCGGAGTGCGCCAAAATCGAGAGGTGCATACGCTTGGGCAAAACTGAAATCGGCATCCTCACCATCGAAAAATCCTCTTTCGCGTGCGAATGAGATCACATCGGGCGAATAGATACAATTCTCAGGATCATTCAGTGGAAATTGCTGGATACGCGCCTGATTGGCATGGGCCGACACGCAATCGTCGGGAATACGTACCGCTACCCAGACAGCTCCTTTATTTCCGGCTCCTTTGCCTATCATCTCCATTACCCATACCTCATTGGGGTCAGCGATAGAAAACGACTCCCCTGAACTGTAATAGCCATGTTCCTTTACAAGGTTGGTCATCACGGTGATGGCCTCCCTGGCATTTTTAGCGCGTTGCAGGGTAATATAAATGAGACTTCCATAATCCATAATACCCGTAGAATCGGACAGTTCACCTCTTCCGCCAAAAGTAGTTTCGCCAATGGCTAACTGATGTTCATTCATATTGCCGATCACGTTATAAGTCCGCAGTACCTGGGGGATCTCTCCTAAATATTTACCCGAATCCCATTCATAGACTTTGAGCATCTCTCCCGGGTTGTATTGTTGGGCGGGCCAATGATACAACTCTCCATACAATGCGTAGGAATCAGCCGCATAAGATATCAGGGTGGATCCGTCTGTGGAAGCTTTCTTCCCCACCAGTAAATTTGTGCAGGGAAATGATTCAAAGATTATGAATAATAATGCGATTGTAACAATAATTTTCTTCATATTTTTTAACCCGATTGTATCTATTATTTTCTTAACTTGAGCGTAAAGGTACTTTATTTTGTTTAATTTTCCCAAAGGGTAGACATAGATATTGAAAAAAAGAAGCTATTTTTGCAATAAAAGTGGAAAGGTGGAAAAGTGGTTAGGTGCCTAAGTGGATAGCTGGATAAGTGTCTCGTTGCCTAAGAAAATTTTTAGTTTTTAGTTAAATGAATAGATATATAAAGAAATTCGGGTCGGGAAGAATTTTGGGGCTTAATGCCTACCAGATTGTGATTCTTCTTGTGTTGATCGCGATGCTCTTTTTCTTCAGTGACAGCAGTATCACCAAAAGAATGAAATATGAGGCCCAGATAAAAGACCTTGAAACCCAGATAGAATTTTATCGGAAACAGACAGAAATCGACCGGGAAAAGCTGAATGAACTTCAATCCAATAAGGAAGATCTGGAGAAGTTTGCAAGGGAAAATTATCTTATGAAAAAAGAAAATGAAGAGATTTTTATCATTAAAGAGAAGAAGTGAAAGGTGATTATGTTGAAATAATTGAAATAATTAAAAAAAGTGGTACATTTGTAAGATTATAATGGGGTTTTGGTTGATATTTCGCAAAAAAAATTAGCACATATACAATGCATCCTGTAAAAGATGTCATATTTCGGATTTCTGGTATTTTGATTTTATTATCAGCGGTATTGTATCTTTTTTTACCTGCTGTGGCACCGTGGGTAATGGCTTTGTCCGTGGCAGCTTTCTCTGTCATTACTTTTACGAATCCGTATCCGGGCAAGAGTATCCGCGGTAAAAGATTGTTCAATTTTCAGCTATTTTCATGCATATCGATGATTATCGCGACTTATCTGATGTTCAGGGAGCGGAACGAATGGGTATTGGCAATGATTGTCGGTGCAATATTCCTGCTTTATGCTTCCGTCATGATACCCCGTGAGCTGGAAAAAGAGAAAAATCAATTGTAGACTTCCGGTATGTTGCACCCAATATTCTATTATGGATACTATAAATAGAAACATACTTGTAATTGATGACAATCTGACTGTTTGTCTGATGCTGAAATCCTGGTTGATAAAAAAAGGTTTCAGTGTGGAAACTGCTGCCAGTGTTAAGGAGGCAAAGCAGAAGGTGAAGGAACAACCGTTTGATTTAATCCTGAGTGATATAAGAATGCCTGATGCCGACGGTTTCAGTTTTCTCTCCTGGGTGAAGAAATATGATTCGGATATACTTGTTATCATGATGACTGGCTACGCTGATATTGAGTCGGCGGTTGAATCCATGAAATCGGGTGCGGTGGATTATATTTCCAAACCGATCGAACCGCAACAACTCTTCAAAAAAATCGATGAAGCATTTACCCTTCAGGAACGCGTGTTGAAACAAAACCGGTTTTCTGATGATTTTATCAAATTTCCGGGCGAAGAATACAAGCAACTCTACCAACAGCTCGACCAGACTGCAGAAAATAACCAACACCGATTGATTATTGGAGATCGGGGGACGGGAAAATTATCCGCCGTAAAATATATCTACGAAAAAGGTACCCATTTATTGAAACCATTTGTAATTCTCGACCCCTACCGCACCTCGTCTAATGGAAATGATGATAAGTCTCTGTTTATGCAGAAATTTCATGAAGCAAAGGGAGGAGTCTTATGTATACGGCAAATAGCCTATCTCGACATTCGTCAGCAGAATGAGTTGTTAAACATCCTCACCAGACAAAAAAAAGACGATGATTTTACACAGGTGATCATGAGCACTGACGTGAGTAAGGATGAATTGCAGAATCGTCTTATTCCCAAACTTTATAACCTGGTGATACAGGATTGTATTATATTGCCTACCCTGAAAGGTAAGAAAGAGACAATTATCTTTCTTGCCGGTCATTTCCTTCAGTTTGCAAATACTACGCTTGATAAACAGATAGAGACCATTGATCCTGACATACAGGTGCAACTGACCAGCTATGCCTGGCCGGAAAATATACAGGAATTGAAAAACTGTATCATAAAAGCCGCCTTGCTCACCGAGGGGAAAACCATTCCCGGATCCATCGCCCCAAAGTTATTCGAGGACAAAACAAAGAGCGAAATCCGTACGCAGCTGTTGACACCGATCCAGGGTCTTCGTAAGGAGTATTACGAAAAAGAGAAGATTATGGAGGCGCTGGAGCTGGCCAAAGGTAATAAAACAATGGCTGCTTCTATCCTGAATATCGACAGGAAAACACTTTACAACAAGATTAAACTCTATAACGTGCTTACCAATAATTGAAAATCAATATGCAATCTTTACCTGAAAATAAAAAACAAGGTTCATCAAAGGTCAAATTTACCGTTATTATAGGATACCTGCTTGTGGTGGCAGTGATGGCTTTTGGTCTTGTTTCTCTCTATAATAATTTGGTGAACTATACCAACACGAGAATCAAGGGGGAAGACATGTCGGAGTTATTGATTGTGGGAAATACGCTTTCCATGCTTTATGAAATTGAAAGTGAACAGAATCTGATCAGTGCAGAGAGTGCAGAACAATACTTTCTCAAGTACGATTCCGTTGCCCCGAAAATCAAAGACAATCTGGATGAATTGAAACAGATAACGGTCGATTCCTTACGAATGGAGAAGTTAGACACTATCCAGCTGTTAGTAGACAGGAAAAGAGAAAATCTTCAGGAAGTTGCTGTATTGCTCGATTCCATTCGCCGCGCTCCCAGGGTGGTGGTGCAGACCGAAAGCAGCTACGTGCCTCTGAAATTGAACCGGGAAATAACCGATTATCTGGAGAGTAAAGACCTGAACAGGGCAGATGACAATAAAAATGATACAAGTGTAGTGGTCGGTAACCGGAGAGGTTTTATGGATCGTGTGCGTGACGTGTTTGTAGCACGCTCCGATTCCACCGTTGTGATTGAAAAGAAATCGATTGTGTCGGAAAAAGACCTCAAATTGATTGTGGATACTATTATCAATAAGGTGCGTTATTCGGAGAGGCTCGATCTGGAGCGGCAAAGACAATTTCAACTGGCATATCTTGCACGGCAGGAGTTAATGAGCCAGACCAACCGGATGCTTACTTCGCGTATCGACGAACTGTTGAAAGGGATTGAACAGGAAGAATTAGAGAAGTCTCTTCAACTCCTGATAGAGAAAGAACGCACTATTTCAGGCTCCCAGCGTACCATGTTCGTGGCTTTTTGTGTGGCTGTAACAATTGCGTTTGTTTTCGCCATACTTTTCTTAGTGGATATTAACAAGAGCCAACGCTACAGAAGGCAACTGGAGGTCTCTAATAAACGTATTTCGGATTTGTTGGCATCGCGTGAAAAACTGATGCTAACCATTTCGCATGATATCAAGGCGCCCATGAGTTCAATTCTCGGATTTATCGAATTGATGGATTATCACGGCGATATCAAAAACGAGACTTACCTGAAAAATATGAAAAACTCAGGTGAGCATATTATTGAACTTGCTTCGGCATTGCTCGATTATCATAAATTAGAGGAGGGAAGCTGGCAGTTGAAGGAATCAAACTTCAATCTGCACGACCTTGTCGACAACACTACTTCGGGCTTTGAGCCTCTGGCGATACGGAAAGGATTGCAGTACACCGTTGAGAATGACTTGTCGCAATCACTGGCCGTGTGTGGTGATCTCTATATGATACGCCAGATCATGAATAATATTATCTCCAATGCGATAAAGTATACATCGGAGGGAAATGTACATGTTAAAGCGCGTTTAGAAGAGAGAGACTTCCAAAAACATCTTTTGTTTTCGGTTATCGATACCGGCGAGGGAATCGATGATGCCGATCAACAGATTATTTTCCAGGAATTCAGTCAACTCGACAATCCTTTGGGAGAGGAAGGAAGCGGCCTGGGATTAGCCATCACCAAAGGATTTATAGAGGCTTTGAAAGGATCCATTCATCTCAATTCCCGGAAAGGGGAAGGGTCTGAATTCATTGTGGAAATCCCTCTGCAAGATGCAAGGGAGGATGAGCCCCGGAGTGAGAAGGGGGATGAGTCGGAGACAGTACCACAATATCTGGACGGAATTTCTGTTCTTCTTGTGGATGACGATCCCGTTCAGTTGACAATGACGTCGGAAATGCTTTCCAGAAAGAAAATCACCAGCGTGACAGAGATGAATCCTGATAAAGTATTACCTCTTCTGGAGTCAACGCCATTTGATATTCTGTTCATGGATATTCAGATGCCCGGTACCGATGGCCTGACACTGGTTGAAAAGATCCGCCATTTAGGACATGCACGAATAAAAAATATGCCGGTGATAGGATTATCAGCCAGATCGGATATGTCGAAAGAAAAGTTGAAGTCTGCAGGATTTACCGATTTCCTTATTAAACCGTTCACTTCAGATAGATTATACAGTATAATTTCTCATCATGTACGGAATGGAAATCCTGAACAGGAAGCTTTTGTGATGGCAGAATCGCCATCTTTCGACGAGAAGGGAGTCAGCGCGTTGATCGAATTTGTAAGTGATGACAAAGAGACATCCGTAGCTATATTGCAATCTTTTATCGATGAAACCGGAATGTGTCGGGTTCAACTGCAGAAAGCTTTTCAGGAAAAAGAAGAGAAAGTGGCTCAGGGAATCGTACATAAGATATTACCCTTGTTCCGGTCGATGGGGAATAAGTCGCTCATTGCGCTTATGGAAAAATTGGAAAAAGGAGGGGTTTTATCGGAAGAAGAAAAAGCTTTCGTTCTGAATAAGATCCGGGAGTATCTCGAAGAAGCAGAAACCATCAGAAAAAAAATCGGCGGGAATTGAGATGGAGCAGGACCTGAAGGTTGAGAAATATAAACGTTATCTTCTGTTGGAAAAAGGATTGTCGGCCAACAGTATCGATGCCTATATGACCGATCTGCAGAAATTGGTTGATTTCATGGAAGGTAAAGGAATGGATATACAATCTGTCCAGACTGCCCATTTGGAAGAGTTTCTCTCCGAATTGCATGATAAGGATATCTCTCCCCGTTCCATTGCCCGTATTATATCAGGACTGAAATCATTTTTTCGCTTTCTCATGCTCGACAGGATCCGGACGGATAACCCTGCGGAATTACTGGAAGCACCCAAGATCGGGCTGAAGCTTCCGGTGGTACTATCGGTGGAGGAGATCGATTCGTTACTGGCTGTTATCGATGTGTCGACGGCGGAAGGTACCCGCAATTACGCGATCATTGAAACATTGTACAGCTGCGGCCTTCGTATATCAGAGCTGACTGATCTCCGTTTCTCGAATCTCTTTTTCAAGGAGGGTTTTATCCGGGTGGAAGGGAAGGGGAGTAAGCAACGACTGGTGCCTATTTCCGATGTGGCCATTCAGAAAATTCAGGATTGGTTGTATTATCGTAATCAGATTACCATTAAAAAAGGAAATGAAGATATCCTGTTTGTCAGTTCGCGTGGCAAAGCAATTTCCCGTGTCACTGTCTTTCACTATATCAAAATGTATGCAGAGGAAGTAGGATTGCAAAAGAAAATCAGTCCGCATGTTTTTCGTCATTCATTTGCCACACACCTGCTCGAAAGAGGTGCCAATATAAGGGTAATCCAGGAGATGTTGGGACATGAGAAGATTACTACTACCGAGATTTATACCCATATCGACCGTCATTTCTTGCGACAGGAGATTATTGAACATCATCCGAGGAGTTGAAGGTGGAAAAGTGGAAAGGTGGAAAAAAGTGAAAAAGGTGAAAAGTGAAAAGGTGGAAAAGTGGAAGGGTGAAAAAATGTCTCGTTTTGAAAATTTCTTGGGAAAAGAGCCGTTACCCCGGGATAAATTTATATATTTGCTGAAAATTAAATGACACACTAAACACTCATGAGATACAAGTTTACACACGATGATATTAAAAGTCTTGTGTCTTGATTCTTGGCTCTTGGGTCTAATTTTTAATCATATGAAGTTTGTAGTATCAAGCGCCGCACTATTGAGTCACTTGCAGGCCATAAGCAGAGTTATCAATTCTAAAAATACATTGCCTATCCTCGACTGCTTTTTGCTCGATCTGAAAGGTAATACACTGTCACTTACCGCAGCCGACAATGAAACCCGGCTGGAGACAACCGTGGAAGTGAATAGCGCGGAAGGTGAAGGTAATCTGGCCATCAATGCCCGGAATCTGCTCGATCCGCTGCGTGAATTGCCCGACCAGCCACTCACTTTCGATATCAATGACGAAACACTGGAAATATTTCTCTATTACCACAATGGAAAATATAATTTTGTGGGACTCAAAGGAGACGAATATCCGGAACCAAAGCCACTCAAAGAGTCAGCCATGACATTGACGGTGGAGGCCGGTACACTTTTCTCGGGAATCAACCGTACTGTCTTTGCCACTGCCGACGATGAGTTACGCCCGGTGATGAATGGTATATATTTCGATATTACTACCGACGACCTCACTTTCGTGGCTTCCGACGGACATAAACTGGTACGTGTGACCACTACCGAAACTAAAGGCGAAGGACGTTCATCGTTTATCCTGCCCAAAAAACCGGCGAACTTGCTCAAATCGCTCCTGCCGAGAGAATCGGGCATGGTAGAGATTCAATTCGACGAGAACAATGCCTATATTGCCATGTCGTCTTATAAGATGGTATGCCGCTTTGTAGAAGGACGTTATCCCAATTACAACTCAGTAATTCCGCAGAACAATCCCAATACGTTTACCCTGGATCGGTTGATACTACTCAACGCACTTAAACGTGTGGCGGTATTCTCCAATCCGGCCAGCAACCTGGTGAAATTCCAACTTTCTGAAGATAAAATAGTGGTAACCGCCCAGGATATCGACTTTCTGACTACCGCAGAAGAAACTATTCCCTGTACGTATGAAGGGAATGTAATGAACATTGGTTTTAAAGCTTCTTTCCTGATTGATATTCTTGACAATATACCCTCTTCGGATGTGCGCATCGAACTTTCCGACCCTTCGCGTGCCGGATTGGTCCTTCCTGTGGAAAAAGAAGAAAACGAAGATATGCTGACGCTGTTGATGCCGATGATGTTGAATGACTAACGATAATTGAATGAATTTGAATCTTAAGAATCCATTGGTTTTCTTCGATTTGGAGACGACCGGGATTAACATTACACACGACCGTATTGTAGAGATATCATTGCTGAAAGTCTATCCCAATGGCAAGGAGGAGATCAAATCACGCCGTATCAATCCTGAGATGCCCATCCCTCCACAGTCTACCGCTATCCATGGCATAACCGATGACGATGTGAAGGATTGCCCTACATTTAAACAGGTGGCCCGGTCACTTGTCGAACAACTGGAAGGGTGTGACCTTGCCGGCTTTAACTCCAGTCGTTTTGATGTGCCGATGCTGGCAGAAGAATTTCTTCGCGCCGGTGTGGATTTCGATATGAGCAAACGCAAATTTGTGGATGTACAGATCATCTTCCATAAAAAGGAACAGCGTACGCTGGAGGCAGCTTATGCCTTTTATTGCGATAAAAAACTGGAGAATGCCCACTCGGCAGAGGCAGATACCATAGCCACCTATGAAGTGTTGAAATCTCAACTCGACCGTTATCCTGACCTGGAGAACGACGTCGAGGTGCTGTCGAAAGAGTATTCGAGTTTTAATAGTAATGTGGACTTCGCCGGACGATTTGTGTATGACGAAAAAGGTGTGGAGGTTTTCAACTTCGGAAAACATAAGGGTAAGCCGGTAGCAGAAGTGCTGAAAAACGAACCGAGCTACTACGCCTGGATGATGGATGGAGACTTCCCGCTCAATACCAAACAGGCGCTTACGAAAATCAGACTCAGAGAATTTAACGGTTAGTCGTTTATTCTATTGTTATTCGGCTCCGCCGTTATTCAATAGTTATTCATGCTTCGCATGTTGTTCAATAGTTATTCATGCTTCGCATGTTGTACCACCGAATAGCCACTGAATAACAACTGAATAACTACCGAATAACCACCGAATAACCACTGAATAACTACCGAACAACCTCCGAATTATGCCCCGTTTCTTTATTACTCTTTCTTATAACGGTAAAAACTATGTGGGTTGGCAGGTCCAGCCTAACGGGATGAGTGTGCAGCAAGCTTTGCAGGATGCACTTTCTACCATTTTGAGACAAGAGGTGACAGTGGTGGGAGCCGGCAGGACCGATGCAGGAGTGCATGCCCGTGAGATGATGGCCCATTTCGATTGGGGGGAGAGTCCCTTTTTACCCGGGGATCTGGTACATAAACTCAATAACTTCCTACCCAAAGATATTTCTATTTCCGCTATCCGGCAAGTGCATCCTGACGCACATGCCCGTTTCAGCGCTGTTTCACGCACTTATAAATATTATGTGACTACGGTGAAAGACCCGTTTCTACATGAATACACCTATCGGTTATTCTTTCATCCCGATCTTGAGGCCATGAACATCCTCTGCGGAGTGTTGAAAGAGTATACGGATTTCACCAGTTTCAGTAAGCTGCACACCGATGTGAAAACCAACAATTGCCGTATTGAATATGCCCGGTGGGAGAAAAAGGGAGAACTGTATGAATTCACTGTTTGTGCCGACCGCTTCCTCCGGAATATGGTACGTGCTATTGTAGGCACATTGCTTGAAGCGGGTAGGGGACGGCTTGACGAGC
The DNA here is from genome assembly GCF_040307845.1 of Proteiniphilum sp. Taxonomy (GTDB): domain Bacteria; phylum Bacteroidota; class Bacteroidia; order Bacteroidales; family Dysgonomonadaceae; genus Proteiniphilum. The sequence continues at coordinate 97,270 of NZ_JAWRIS010000016.1, read as the reverse complement.
AGGGATTCCGCCATATTATTGAAGCCCGGAATCGAAATGTGGCGGGCGACTCCGCGCCGGGACATGCCCTTTTTCTGGAAAAAGTGACTTATCCAGATAATATTTGGCTATAATAGGTTAACCCAAAGTGTAGCCGGTGACAGATAATATATTCTATCACCGGTTGTCCTTTATTGTTTTTTCCACAACAATTCCATCTCCTCAAGTGATTTACCTTTGGTTTCAGGAACCATCTTCCATACGAAGAGTGCTGAAATGACAGCCATCAGTCCATAGAAACCATAGGTCATTCCACTGCTGAATTCCATCATTGCCGGATAAGTGGATGAAATCAAGTAGTTGGCGAACCACTGGAAAGCAACGGCTACCGCCACAGCCTGCCCCCGTATTCTGTTGGGAAAGATCTCCGATATCAACACCCAGCAGATAGGTCCCCACGACATCATAAATGAGGCGGTGTAGATAATGATAAAGATGAGCGTAGCAATACCGATGACGTTGTTGAAAGCCAATGCCGATATGGCGAACATCCCTATCGCCATTCCTATCGATCCGGTGATGAGGAGCGGTTTACGGCCCCATTTATCCACAGAAAGAATGGCAACTACCGTAAAGATAACATTCACAAACCCCATGACAATGGTCTGCAACATCGAAGCATCTTTGGCTGCACCCATGCTTTCAAAAATGCGGGGAGCGTAATAAAGCGCCACATTGATTCCTACGAATTGTTGAAAGACCGATAACAGGATACCAATAATGATGACCGTCTTTCCATAAGAAAACAGCTTTGCCCGATCAGTTGTCTGTCCAATAGACTGCTTTATCTCAGAAAAAATTGTTTGTGTTTTCAGTTTGTCGCTATAAATTCTGTTCAAAACCGACATTGCCTGCTCATTCCTGTCTGACAGCACCAGAAATCTCGGCGTTTCGGGAACCAGAAGCAATAAAATGCCGAACAATGCTGCAGGAATAGCTTCCGACGCAAACATATATCTCCAGCCTATGGCATTGATCCACTCTATGCTCTGACCATTGGCAATGCCCCAGTTCACGAAATAGACCACCAGCATCCCGAAGATAATAGTAAACTGGTTGAATGAAACCAGTCTCCCCCGTATGTTCGCAGGAGCTATTTCGCTGATATACATCGGAGACACGGCTGATGCAAGTCCCACCCCGATACCACCGATGACACGATAGAAATTGAACATCAGCAGCAATCCAACCGACGGTTCACCCTGTGTGAAGAATAATGTTTCCGGATAACCCGATCCCAAGGCAGAAACAAAGAACAATACCGAAGCAAATAACAATGTCCTCCTGCGTCCCAGGCGGTTCGAAAAGAGTCCGGAGAGAAATCCACCTATGATACAACCGATTAATGCACTCGATACCGTCGCGCCATGTATCAGGGAACTCAACCCCAGCGGCTTGATGAGATAGGCTTCGATAGATTTTTCCGCTCCCGAAATTACTGCCGTATCATATCCGAAAAGTAATCCTCCAAGGGTTGCCACCAAGGTGATACCGAACAAATAAGACTTATTATACTGATTTGCCATGTTTCAAAAAATAAAAATAATGAAAGAGCATGTCCGGAAATGTATATAGGATGGACATACTCTTTTCATTATAGATTTGTGTTTCAGATGTACATATTTACTATCGCTTCGTATAACTCCTGTTTACCACTGAGTTGTTCGGGTTCTTTGCCCAGTGCCAATGCATATTCACGAATATCTTCCAGAGAGAGATTCCCTTTTTCGAATTCTCTGCCCTTGCCGGTATCAAAAGACGCATAGCGCTCTTCAACCATTTTTCGGTAAGGAGATTCTTCCAGAATGGCAGCGGCACTCTCCAATGCACGGGCAAAAGTATCCATCCCGGAAATATGTGCGATAAATATATCTTCCAAATCGGTAGAATTACGGCGTGTTTTTGCATCAAAATTGGTCCCCCCGCCCTGGAGTCCGCCGCCTCTCAAAATAACAAGCATGGCTTGTGTCAGTTCATTGATGTCAACCGGGAACTGGTCGGTATCCCATCCGTTCTGGTAATCACCCCTGTTGGCATCGATAGATCCAAGCAGGCCGGCATCGACAGCACATTGCAATTCATGCTCAAAGGTATGACCTGCCAATGTTGCGTGGTTTACCTCTATATTTATTTTGAAGTCCTTATCCAGATTGTGTGCTCTCAGGAAGCCAATCACAGTTTCCACATCAAAGTCGTACTGGTGTTTTGTGGGTTCCATCGGTTTCGGTTCAATCAGGAATGTGCCTTTAAAACCTTTTGAACGGGCGTAATCACGCGCTTTTGTCAGCATCATGGCCAGGTGTTCCTTTTCGCGTTTCATGTCGGTATTCAGTAAACTCATATATCCTTCGCGTCCACCCCAGAAAACGTAGTTTTCACCGCCCAATTCAATGGTGGCATCCAACGCATTTTTAATCTGGACGGCAGCACGGGCCACCACATTAAAATCGGGGTTTGTGGCCGCACCGTTCATATAACGCTTGTGTCCGAAGACATTGGCGGTACCCCATAGTAGTTTGATACCGGTTTCGGCTTGTTTTTGCTTGGCATAAGCCACGATTGCCTTGAGATTGGCTTCATACTCTTCTATTGAATCGCCTTCGGCAATCAGGTCCACATCATGGAAGCAGTAATACTCGATCCCGATTTTCTGCATGATTTCAAAGCCGGCATCCATCTTTTGTTTGGCGATATCCAAGGCTGAACTGCCTTGTGCCCAGGGAAATGTTTTTGTTCCCGGACCAAACGGATCACCGCCTTCGGCACAGAGTGTATGCCACCAGGCCATGGAGAACTTGAACCAATCCTTCATCTTACGTCCGTAAACCATTTTTTCTGCATCATAATAGCGGAAAGCCAACGGATTACGACTTTCTTTTCCCTCGAATTTTATTTTTCCTATAGCCGGGAAAAACTCCTTTGTTGCTTTTTCTGTTTCCATAATCTAAATTTTTTAGAGCCAGGAGTCAAGAATCAAGACATAAGACACAAGATAGTTAAATCATGTTTCTGACTGGAAAGTGACCCTTTTGCTCGTTTCATAAAATATTTATTAAAAAAATTGTTACATCATTTTTCTGATACCAGAAATTTCCAGCGTTGATATGCTTCCTGATATTGTGCCTTGTTGCCGTTGTCCGGTTCCACGGACATGATCTTCTTCAAGGAAGAGAATGCCTCAGCGGGAGAAGCATATATTTCCGCACCGATACCGGCAGCTTTCGCCGCGCCGGCGGCACCGTCGGTGTCGTAGAGTTCAATCACCGCCCCACTTATCGAAGCAAGCGTTTCCCTGAACAACGGACTGAGGAACATATTGGCGTTCCCCGCACGAATAACCCGGATATCCATCCCGATTTGCTGCATGATCTCCATGCCGTATTGAAAGGAGAATACGATTCCTTCCTGTGCCCCCCGCAGCAGATCAGAAAGGGAATGGATATTGAAATTGACGCCATGAAAAGAACTGGCCATATCCCGGTTTTCCAATATGCGTTCCGCGCCGTTTCCGAAGGGAATTACCGAAATACCCCTTGCGCCGATCGGCGATTGCGCCGCAAGCCGGTTCATCTCGTGATAACTCAAATTTTCCGGCACCATGTTTTTCTTCATCCATGAGTTGAGGATACCCGTACCGTTGATACACAGCAAAACGCCCAACCTTGTCGATTCCGGGTGATGGTTGACGTGTGCGAAGATATTCACCCTCGAACGGGGATCATACTTCACTTCATCCAACACCCCGTAAACTACTCCCGAAGTGCCGGCAGTAGAAGCGATCTCCCCGGGGTTGAATACATTCAGTGAGGCGGCGTTGTTGGGCTGGTCGCCCGCCCGGTAACTGACCGGCGTTCCGGGATAGAGTCCCAGTTCCTTTGCTGCCGGGCCAGATACCCGGCCTTGTATGCCGAATACAGGTACCTTATCGGGAATCAATTCTTTCTCAAATCCGAAATAATCCATGATATCCTGCGATAGGGCATTCTCTTTGAAATCCCAAAAAATTCCTTCGGAGAGACCTTCTATCGTGACCGATATCTCATTTGTCAACTTCATGGCGATATAATCGCCCGGAAGCATGATCTTGTCAATGCGGTCATATATTTCGGGTTCATTTTCCTTTACCCAAGCCAGTTTAGCCGCTGTAAAATTGCCCGGTGAGTTCAATAAGTGAGACAAGACCCTCTCTTCACCTATCGCATGAAAAGCTTTTTCGCCGAATGGTACGGCGCGGCTGTCGCACCAGATAATAGAGGGTCGTAATACCGTCCTGTTCTTGTCCACCATCACCAACCCGTGCATCTGCCATGAGATGCCGATGGCTTTGATATCCTGCGGGTTTGCGTTCGATTGCCGGAGTACCGAAGCGTTGGCGAGCTTCAGGTTGGTCCACCACATTTCCGGGTCCTGTTCTGCCCACCCCGCCCGTTCAGCATACATCGGCATCTCCACTTTGGGGTAAAAGTCGGATGCGACTGTCTTTCCGGTCTCAATCTCCACCAAAGCAGCTTTTACCGAAGAACTGCCTATGTCATATCCTAATACATACATAATTTCTTATTGTTTCTATAGTATGGCTGTTTTTTATTTTTACTTTCATTCCCTTCGAATTAACAAATTGGTAAAGAAGATTTATTTTCACCATGTTATACGGGATAAAGTAAGAAGTTATAGTATGGATTCCATGCAACCTTATTGTATAAAATACATATATGATTCTGCAAACTTATTCATTTTTTTTTAATAATAGCAATAATTTGAGTGAAAATAATAGTTTTGTATTGAAATCAATCTTTTTTCTCTCTTGCCATAATGCAAGAAGACGCTGCTGTGTCAGATGAGATAAATTAATTATTATCCGGATGAAATGAAGTGGCATACATACCTACCGTTGCTCCCAGAAATCCTCCGGCTTTTTCGGTTGTCAGGAACGAAGCGTCTATATTCTCCGCTACCGTTATCCATTCTTTATCCCTATATGCCAGATAGAAAGAGAGCCTCGCATCTTGCGCTTTTATTTTCAATGTGACCGGGGTAGCTGCATATTCATCCGGTACGATTTGAGAAAACAAACATCCCGGAGTGGCTTCTCCATCAGCCAGGTAAAGGACAATGCGCTCTCTATTATCCTGCCGGGTTTTCCCCAGAATAATATTATACTTCTCATCCTGAAGACAACATATTCCCGCTAATTCGGTTTGGGATTGGGGACTAAAATCCATTTCCACTGAGAATTCGAAATTGAGGTGCTGGACACGCCTCCCGATATAAGCGGGATTATCAAGACCGTAGATATTTTTTTGAATAGCATCTATTTTTAATGCTCCATCTTCAATCCTCCACCATTGGTTTACAGGAGTTCTCACAAACAGCCAGTCGTGTCCAAGTATTTCAGATTCAAATCGATCTTCCCAAACAAAATTTCCCGTCAGGAAGCTGTGGGTCGGTGATAATCCGGCTTTATCCACCACCGTGGGTACAGGCTCGCCATGCGGCAGGATAACCGGAAATCCGTTTTCCCATGTTACCGGTAATAAGAACGTCTCCCGTCCTGTGTAATAATAATTTCCTTGATAGGGGCGGCAACCTAAAAAAACGGCGTACCATTCACCGGTGGGCGTATCTATAAGATCCGCATGTCCTGTCGAGGTTACAATTTCAGGTCTCTCCTCCGGTAGATCTTTTTGTGTGAGAATCGGATTATTCTTGTAGGGAACGAACGGTTCATCCAAGCTTTTAGCGGTAAAGATTACTTCTCTATGGTTGATGGAAGTGCCGCCTTCCGCACACATCAGATAATATGTTCCGTTTATCTTATAGAGATGTGGGCCTTCAATCCAGCTTGGTTTTTCTGATTTATCCACTCCTCCGTCGACGATCATTTTCGCCTTCCCGAAAGTCTGATCCGTTTGGGGGTCGAAGTGGTGCAACCAGATAGCACGATGGCCGTCATATTCGGGCTCACCTTCCGGCGCGTCATTATTAACGATATAGCCTGTTCCGTCTTCATCAAAGAAGAGTGACGGATCGATACCGCCCACGGAAGGGAGCAAGATCGGTTCCGACCACTCCCCCTTGAAGGGGTCGTCGGTTTTGACAAGAAAATTCCCAATCCCATCCACGCAAGTTGTGATCACGTAAAAGGTATCGTTATGCGGATTGTATTCTATGGCGGGCGCAAAAATACCTCGGGACATTCCCAAACCGCTAATCTGCAATTGGGAGGGACGGTTTAATACCGCTCCGATTTGCTGCCAGTTGACCAAATCCCGGCTGTGAAAAATAGGAATCCCCGGATAGTAGGCAAATGACGAATGTATCAGGAAATAGTCATTCCCTTTCCGGCAGATGCTCGGGTCAGGGTAAAATCCACTTAATATAGGATTAAAGTATTGGTTTTCAGGATTAATATCCTTGTCAAAACGGACATCACACCCTGAATAAACGGCATTCTTAAACAGTGCCGGCATTGAAGCGGTAGTATCTTTACATGCCGGGAGTACAAGAAGTATTATTGCATATGCATAAAGTAGCTTTTTCATCATAAAAAATCTCAATTGTGATGTTTCATATCCAGCTTTATTTTTTTCAGGTTGTCCAGCTCGTGCACAGGGCGTTCGATATCATAAGGGATCGGCTTGCCGGAATAGGTCTGGAAATAGAGCAGACAGGCGTCTTTCCACCAAACGGCATCTCGGGATTGTATTTTCAGACGTGATTGCACATGACTGAAACGTTCTTTGTCGATATAGCTCTCCATCCTGTCCCATATTTTTTGAAATTCACGCACTTGTTGTACTCCTGCGTCATATCGGTAACAAAGTTCGTCCCATAGCGTACGGCTATTTTTCATGCGATAATCCCAGGGAACGTGATGGAACCAAAGCAAAAGATCTTCGGGACAAGTTTCAATGTCATTTAATTGTTCTCTTAAGGGAGAATGATATTGGGAAACGGCACCGCTCCCATGGATTGTCCGATCGAATCCAATCCCCTTTTCATCGGCGTTATGGTAATACCGGGGCAACCAGTCGGGACGCGCACCAGGTATATCACACCACGGTTCCGGCCCATAATGGTGCTCCCAAGCGAAAATGTGATGCAACCCCAATGGCATCATATAATTAACAGCTGTTTTCCAGGAGTCAAGCATCATCTGTTTCATCGGTATGATAAAACCGTCCTGTTGCGTAAAAGTCATCCTCAGCCATTCTTCGGCGATCTCGTCTGCAGTCAATGCGTGATTCCATGCCAACCGGCCGAATGCATACCAGTTCGCCTGTGCAAAATGATGCCCGCACCAGTTGATATCCTGCCCGATATTAGCTACACCCGCAATGGCGTTTAAGGAATGGGGAAAAAGAGTACCATCCGTAGTTTTGGTGACAGTCGACCCTTCACCTTTGCAATAAGTGTCACTATCGAAAAACTCTTTCCACTGAGGAGCGAGAAACACCAAGTGGTTGGAAAACCCGAGATATTCCTGTGTGACCTGTAGTTCGGGCATCAAAGCGGTATGTTCCATTCCGCCGAATAGTGGACTGAACGGTTCCCGTGGTTGGAAATCGACCGGGCCGTTCTTTACCTGCACGATCACATTCTCACGGAATTTCCCGTCCAAAGGCATAAATTCCATATAAGCCTGTCTGGCGCGATCTTCATTGCCGGGATTATAGACAAAGGCACGCCACATTACAATACCACCATAAGGTTTTAATGCATCTGCCAACATATTGGCACCATCGGCGTGTGTGCGGCCGTAATCCTGCGGCCCGGGTTGTCCTTCTGAATTGGCTTTGACCAGGAAACCACCGAAATCGGGAATTAAACGATAAATTTCCCCGGCCTTATCCCGCCACCACTGTTGTACCGTTGGTTCCAGCGGATCCGATCCGGGAAGTCCGCCTAATATTTGGGGGGAGGAAAAGTTCACCGACAAATAGACTTTTATTCCGTAAGGGCGCAAAATATCCGCAACCACTTTCACCTTTTGCAGGTAATCGCTTGTCAATATAGCGGGCGAGGCATTCACGTTGTTTAACACAGTGCCATTGATGCCGATCGAGGCATTGGCCCTTGCGTATTCCTTATATCGGGGAGAGATTTTTTCAGGAAGTTCATCCCATTTCCAGATGGAGTGCCCGGCATATCCACGCTCTATCGTTCCGTTCAGGTTATCCCAATGGTTCAAGAGACGCAAATCGTATTTGGGAGATTCCGTGATCTGAAGCCTATCGCTGCCGTTTTGTGTCTCCTGTAGACGTAAGAGATGGTAGGCTCCGTAAAGCAATCCTGTGTCGGAAGCCGATCGGACAGTGACCCCCTTCTGTTTATCCCCGGAAATGATATAGCCATCTTTTTTCAGCCCAAGGAGTTCTTTATCCCGTTTTAGGACGAGTTGTACCGGTGCGCCCTTCCATTGCGTTTTCAATTCTTCAACGGCAATGGTGATGGTCGGGCTTTTCCTATTGGTTGTTACTTGGGCCGTAGCGGTTGTTTCGGCACGCAACCATAAACGGCCCCCATCCTCCGCCTTCAGATAGCCTTCAGAAAACCAAAACAAGAGTAGTATATATAATACGGTTCGATTCATCTTTTTATCTTTTCATTTCGTGCAATTTCACACCCCACTCTCCGGGTCACCCTTTCTCCCTGTCTCCCAGTGACCTTCCTCAAGCCGTTCCCTGGATAGTCTTGATCGTTCCGTCTTCATTGTATTCCAACTCGACCACCTTCATGCTCCGCAGCCATGTTTTCCCTCCGGAAGGAACACTGTCGTGATGGAACAGATACCATTTTCCCTTGAATTCCACTATCGAGTGATGGGAGGTCCATCCCACGACCGGTGTAAGGACGACTCCCCGGTAAGTGAACGGGCCGTATGGATTGTCGCCGGTGGCATAGCAAATCAAGTGCGAATCTCCGGTTGAATAGGAGAAATAGTATTTCCCTTTGTATTTGTGTATCCACGATGCCTCAAAGAAACGACGTCCGGTATCGCCCGCGGTAAGCGGTTTCCCGTTTTCATCCAGGATAACCACATCACGCGGCTCCTCGGCAAATTCGAGCATATCTTTCCTGAGCCTTGCCACTTTGGGACAAAGTGCCGGTGCGTCACCTTCCGGAAGTTCTGCACACTCCAATGCTTTGTTGTTCCTGTAGCGTTGTAGTTGGCCTCCCCAGAGTCCGCCAAAATAGAGATAAAATTCACCGTTTTCGTCAGGCCAGACACACGGATCCATGCTGTAACTCCCTTTCATGGGGTTTTCCTGCGGGATGAACGGTCCTTCGGGTCTGTCACTAATTGCCACGCCAATACGGAAAATATCATTCCTGTCTTTCAGGGGAAAATACATGTAATATTTTCCGTTCCTATAGGCAACGTCACAATCCCATAACTGACGCCCCGCCCAGGGGATATCTTCTGTCCTCAGCACGACACCGTGGTCGGTCACCACTCCTTGTTCCACGTCATCGAGAGAGAAGACGTGATAGTCCTTCATGTTGAAATGGTCGCCGTTGTCGTTTTCAGGAATGCCGCTTTCCCAATCGTGAGACGGGTAAATATAAATCCTGCCGTTAAACACGTGGGCCGAAGGATCGGCCATATAATCGCCGGGTACCAAATATCTTGCTTGTTTCATATTTTATTTATTGTTGTTTAGTCAGTTCAATTAATTTTTTTACTACCGGTTTAGGCTGATAATCCCGGTCGAAAAGTAAAGGATAATCTGTCCGGCCATGCATTGGCCAATCATTTCGCCACGAGGCGGCATCGCTTACTCCCCAGAGGGTCACACGGCTGATCTTGTCCTGATGTTTCAGGAATAGTTTGAAATAGTCCACATAGCGGTTTTCCCAGATTGTGGCGACCGAGTCAGGCAATCCGGCTGCATAGGGATTCATCTCCTGCTGGTATTCATAGCTGAGCGACACTTCAGCCGTCACATTAGGGCTGGGGAACGGCAACACAATGATATCCATTTCGGTGATCATCACTTTCAAACCAAGAGCGGAATAGGCCAGGATACTTTTCTCATATTCGTTAATATCGGGATAATCCAGGCCCATATGTCCCTGCATTCCAATACCGTCGATTGGGATATTCCTCTCCTGCAATGATTTCACCATTTGGACGACTCCATTCCTCCTTCCTTCCAATCCCATTCCGTAGTCATTGTAATATAACTCCGCATCGGGATCGGCTTCATGCGTGAATTGGAAAGCCAACGGGATAAAATCTTCTCCTATGATGGAATAGAACTTACTGTTGCGGTAGGTCCCGTCGTCCAGGATTGCTTCGTTTACTACATCCCAGCCATCTATGCGCCCTTTATAACGGCCTACCACTGTAGAGATATGATTTCTCATCCTTTCTATCAACACCTCGCGCGATACATCATTTCCCGCTTCATCGGTAAAAAACCAGTCGGGAGCCTGTGAATGCCATATCAGCGTATGCCCGACAATATGCATTCCGTTCTTTTCTCCAAATTCTATAAACCTGTCGGCTTCCTCAAAGAAAAATTCTCCCTCTTCGGGTTGCAGGTACATGCTTTTCATACAATCCTCTGCAGTAATAGAGTTAAAATGGTGTTTTACAACCCTCACTCCCGCCGTGTCCTGTCCCTCTATCTGGTCGACATTCATTGCCGCACCTATCAGAAATTTACCCTGGAAAGCATCTTTCAATGATGAACTTACTTCATCGGACGTATTGCATCCTGACAGCATCACCGCACAGGTGAAAAGGGATGCCCAAACTGTTCTATTATTTCTTTGGTTCATTTCCTTGATTGTTTATCATATTAATCTCATTAGCCAATTAATCATATTATCCCATCGATAATTTATCTTGCTTCAATCTCCATATTAATTTTGTCGATCACATCATCTTCGAGTTCATACTTCGAGATAATGAACATTCCCAGTACCAATAGGATTGCCGGAATCACAGCAACAAGCCACAGGATACCCTGCTCCACAAAAGGAGATTGTGAAACGGGATTTTTTTCATCGAAGCCGACAAACGCCAGCACAAATCCCGGAACCACTCCACCTAATGCCATTCCCGCCTTAAAGAAGATACCGGTAAGTGCGTTCACTATTCCGGAAATTCTCTTACCGGTAGTGTACTCGCCATAGGAAATAACTTCCGGCACCAATGCCCACATATATCCGGTAGCGACGATCACACCTGTCGATTTTATAAATTGGGCGACCATCACCAGCCAAACCTGTGTTTTCAAGGCAGGTATTACTGAAATAATATAAAGGAGTGCCATGCCGACGATAGCTATCGAAAGGAAAACATAAAACATCTGTTTTTTACCAATAGCCCGTTTGATGGCAGGTACCATCGGCAAGAATATAAAAGCGGGTAGGGAACCTAACGCTGCGAAATAGGGTAACATATCGGGTGCGTTCACGTTGTAGATCATATAATAAGATCCTGCCGAGTTGCCGATAGCCATCATGGCAAAAGCCGTAATGAAGAAAAATGCCAGAATCCGAAGAGGGCGGTTACGTATAAATTCCTTCCACAAATCGGATACTTTTACCTGCTCCGTGTCTTTTTCGTCCATCACAACACGCTCTCTCGTCTGGGTATAGCAGAAGATCAACAGCGCCAGTCCCACAAGCGCATAGATGGTCATGGTGATAAACCAGGCATTTCCCGATTCTGCCGAATTGATCTTCCCGTCCGGTGACAATGTCTTTACGATAATAGGAATACCATAGGCCACTGCCAACCCACCGAGGTTTGCCAGGAACATACGCACCGATGTAAGTTTGGTGATTTCGTCGGTATCACGGGTGAGCGATGCGTTCAATGCTCCATAAGGAACATTCACCAGGGTATAACACATCGATAAACCGATATAAGTGATGTACGCATACAGTAATGAACCGGAGAAACCGTTCCAAAAACAGAGGATCGCAAATCCGGTTAGAGGAATTCCTCCCAGTATCAGGTAAGAGCGATATTTTCCCATCCTGGGATTTCGCTTATCCACGAATGCTCCCACGATAGGATCCCAGATTACATCGATCACGCGGACAATCAGAAACATCACCGCGGCCGTGGCGGCCGGCAATCCGAAGACGTTGGTGTAAAAGATCAGCAGGTACATCGATACCGTCTGATAGATCAGATTCTGCGCCAGGTCACCCGAGCCAAAACCGATCCGTTGTATCAGGGATAACTTATAAAATCCTTTCGATTCGCCCTTTTTAAGCATTTCTGGTTCCATCTTTATTTATTTTTATTCTTTATTCTTTATTTAGGATCTCATGCCACTTGGATACTTATCCACTCAGACACCTGCCACCTCCCTAAAGTGTCGCTTCAAACGGTGATGCAGGCAATCCCACTCTGTTTTTCAGATTCGCATTTATGGGATTATCTCCCCATGCATACCTAACCTTTACGGGTCTGGTAATATGCTCACTCCATACAACTACCTTATCACCATCCATCACCGCATTTGCCCATTCATACTTTCCGTCTGCTCCTGCAACGGCAAACCCTTTCACTTCGTCCATTGGCATCAGGTCGTTCGTCCCTTCTTCAAATGAGAGGATCAGTTTGTTATCCTCTACGGTCATCGAACGATATATTGGTCCGTCGGCAATCACGTTCTGATCTCCATAAGCGATCCGTTGTGCCTGTAATGAAAGCCGTTTTCCTACATCCTTCTTGTTGAGGGGGTGGATATCGTTCCACTCACCAATATCAATTGTCACCGTCAATCCCGTACAGGGTATTCTTTTCGATAATTCCAGCTGCACATTCCTCAATTCTGCCCAATAGCTTTCTGCCGGCCAAGGAGGATCTTGCATGAAGTTGGCCAGTTGAACGATCAGAAACGGCAGTTCGGGTTGTTTCCAGAGGCTACGCCAGTCACCGATCAACGATTCCATCAACCTGTAGTATTCATTATATTTTCCCACATTCGATTCTCCCTGATACCAGAGTACTCCTTTGATATTCAGATGTCGCAAAGGCGCGATCATCGCATTATACAATCCTGTAGGTTTGTATTGGAAGAACGTTTCACCCGGCAATACAGGCATCCGTGTTCCCGGACTATATCTCCATTTTCCTTCCAGACTTAGCTCTTCCTCATCAAAGACAATTTTATAGGGTTTGTCTTCTACAAATCCCGGATGACCGGAATAGCTGATCAGGCGGACCGTTATATTGTTCATTCCTTCTTTCAGGATATTTTCAGGAATCGTATAGATACGTGGAGGATATTGATAGGAGGTCGTTCCGACGAATGTACCGTTGATAAAAACGGAGTCGGCATCAACGGCACAACCCAGCCGGAGCACAGCCGATTTTCCTGTCAGATAATCCGGCACATTAAATTGTTTCCGTAACCAGTGGGAACCATTGACCGGATTCAAACCATCGCTTCCCCAGGTTTTATCAAACAGATCAACCTCATCCCAAGCACTGTCGTCGTAATCGGACGAAAACCATTTCTGTTTTCCGTTCAATCCCGCATCCTGCTGAGAGAGGACCCCATTCCACTCGTTCCGGCGTTCCCGATCGAGCGCTTTTATTTTCGACACATATTCATTCGAACGATAGATATCTCTCTCATTCAGATATACAGGGAAATGTTTCAATCCCTCCTCACTGATCCACGCTTCGGCAGGCGAACCACCCACTCCCGTATGGACCAACCCTAAGGGAATTTCTCTCCTTTTAAACAGATCCTTCGCAAAAAAGTAGGCTACAGCAGAGAAAGAGAGTGCATTCTCAGGGGTCAGGTTCGACCATGAAGCAGGATTTATATCCTCTTGAGGATGATGAAAATTGTACGCCAGCGGCACTTTGATATGACGGATCATCGGATTAGCATAACTTTCTACTTCTTGCCGGAACATATCCATCACCCTATTGATGGGGAGTTCCATATTCGATTGTCCGGAACAAAGCCATACATCGCCAATTAAAATATCCTTGATCTCCAAATCGTTTATGGTCATCATATAAGGTCCGCCCGCCTTTACCGGAGGGAGCAATACTATCCAGTTCCCTTCGTTATCGGCAACCGCAGTGTAACTCTTTCCTAAAAAACGGACGTCCACCGTTTCACCTGCATCGGCGTATCCCCAAATGGTGATATCCCTGTCTCGCTGCAGTACCATTCCGTCCGAAACCAAAACGGGCAGTTTTACTTTTGCTTCGCACAGGAAGATATAAGAGAGGAGTAAAACAAGGATTAAACTATATTTCATATGCAAGATTCAATACTTTATTAATGGACAAAACTCTATCTGTATTTATACAATTTTATATGTAGAATGGAGAAGTCATCCACCGGGATACGTACATGACGCCCCTGATGTGTCTGATCACCATTCAGCCGGCGTACATACCTGAAGGTTCCATCTTCTTCTATCCCGACCTCATCTACAGATCCGATACCGATGCGAAAGTCCTCATTCCATAGCTCTTCCTGCATATTCCCGCCACCTGCTGAGGCAAAACCGTCTTCACCCAGGCTTATACGGCCTGCACGGTTTTCACCTCCCTTTTCAAACTCTACTACGACACCACTTCCTGCTAACAGATATTCATATTCACCCAATTGAAGAATGAGTCCACCTGCTTCGGACCATTTACTTCCATCGGTAGCTCTGGAATCCCAAGGTAGAGTAAAATAGTGACGTGCATATATTTTTAAGTCATCACGTTCCAGCACACGCTCTTTATACTCTTGGTCAAACAAAAGGCCGTTTGTCAATCCCTTTCCCTGGTACTTTGTCAGCAAAGGCATCAGTTCGCGTAAACAGGCATATGCCTTGACAAGAGGGGATGAACTATCATCCGATCCGTGTTCGATTGAGAAAGGGCTAAAACCAATGGCGTCGTGTTCACCAAAGACATAGAAAGCCCTTACCCCATTATTGTCTGCCAGACGGATTTCAGGTATAAATAACGGGTTGTTGTGGAGTTTATATTGAGCAGTCCAGTCGACAACGCCGTCATCATACAGGTCGGGAGCAAGAAAATCTATATTGGGCGCCGCACAATGCCAGATATCGATCAGATGCGCCAACGGGCCGGCAGACGGGTATTCTCCCGGCTTCCGTCCACGGCTGTTCATGGCTGCATTCACGAAAAGAGGAACATTGTGTATCATGCGGGCAGCCTGTGCAAACTTTTCTACATAACGGGCGTAATGCCATGCCATAAACAACTCATCCGTGTAAAGGTCCGCACCGAAAATCTCCTGCCAGTTGCCACTTGTTTTGCATCCGTTGGCTTCCCATTTTTCGAGCATCTGCGGATGCAACGTTTTCCGGTTCTTCTGCAGATACTTTATCAATTCACGGGGAACGGGTGAATCAAAGATCCTATTGGCCTCTTCCGAATAATCGCGTGCATCTTCCAGCATTCCAATCTCGTTCTGGATCTGGATCATGATAACGGTTCCTTCTTCCTGGTCAATCGTCGCAATATGTCTTAGCCATTGAGTGAAAGCACGGCGGTCCGCCTGAAACACGTTCTCCGAAAAAGCACTGGCTATTTCAAGCGGTTTTCCGGCTTTGGTTCGTGCCCGGGGATATTTTTCATAGTCCTGTTTAAACCAGAGAGGGGCATAACAACTCATTGAGTTTTTCCATGCGCCGAACCACAAAAAGATCACTTTCAAATGGTTCTCACGGGCCAGACGGATTACTTCGTTTGTCAGGGTGAAATCATACGTCCCTTCCGCAGGTTCTGTCAGATCCCAGTAAGCAGGTACCAACACCGTATTTAATCCCATCCGTTGGAGTTTCGGAAAAATCTGCTCAATGTCCTCCACGGATGCAGCAGAAGAGTTACCTAATTCACCACCCAATACCAGGAAAGGTGTATTGTTGATGATCAATTGGGTAGCATTTCCCTGCTTCTGCAAATAAGGCGTTTCCTGTTGAGCCTGTAAAGGTAATATAATACACAGTAATATCCAGAAGAACGTGTATCGTCCCATTGTTTTATCCGTTCTTTTTTTAGGTTTTCATTTATGTAAAATGCAGGGCAAAGATGACGGGATCTTTGCCCCACATTTGCTTCTTATACGACTTCAATGCAAGAGTTCATTGTCTTCCTATTCCTCCTCGTCGGGATATGCATTCACATAGTCGTCACCGGAGAAATCCTCACTTACATCGCGCCCGGCCAGACCGTCGCAGAACCCTTTATAGGCATGTTTCCGTCCATAGTCTTTGTTGAACAAATTGGGACTTTCGTCGGGTAGCCAATATTCATGCTCTCTGGGATGATCCGTCAGCGTCCAAATGGTAATACCTGAACGTTGGGATTCCGGTACATGTTTGAGGTAAGATTCGGCGATGTACTGGTAGGTCAACGCCTGTGCTTCCAGTTGTCCGGCACTTGGAGTGGCAGTGCCTAAACGCACATCCAGCTCTGTTACACGCACTAATTTTCCGGTATTGGCCATTGTCCTGAACATATTATCGACATTGTTTTTGAATGTGGCGGTCGTATCGGCAGATACGTGCATCTGCGTACCGATGCCGTCGACTACCTGTCCGTTGTCTTCAATGTATTTTACAAAATCAATCAAGGCATTCAGTTTTGCAGGATTGCTTTCCAGATTATAATCGTTGACGAAGAGCTTGGTACCGGCAGGAGCATATTTATGGGCATACTCGAATGCTTTCGTCGCATATTCCTGACCGATGTAATACCCCCAGTAGAAGTGATCGGATTCCCAATTCAGTTCCAATCCGTTATCTTCCACAGGGTGGGAGTCTTCACTCATAAAGTTCCCTCCGATGCCGCGCCATTGGTTGTTATCGGCAATCGGCTCATTGATCACGTCCCATGCTTCCACATGGCTACCGGTGTGTTCCAGCATGCCTTTGATCCACGATTCCATCGCACCCAACAAAGCTGCTTTCTTTTCTTCGGGTGTTTTGTACACATAGGTGATGCCTCCCGCTGCCCTGGTGGATCGGGTTGTTGAAGTTTCTTTCTTTTCTCCGAATTTGATATTATCTACATAATAAGTTCCGGCTGTTTTTCCAAAGTTGATACAAAGACGGCTCATCCCTTCTTTCGTACAAACAAATTCTCCTTCGATGGGTATCCATGTATTAACGACAGTTTCACCGCTTACATACCCTTCACCGTCATAAGATGTTGGATTTTGAACCTGAAACGTAAAATCCGGATTAACTACCGTCGCTTTTACCATGGCCGAGTACATATATGTTTTCCCGACTTCCAATGCTGCCGGTAATGTATAGGCTGTTTGGGCACTCCAGGAATCCGCATCACTGGGATTAACCATCACCATGCTATAATCGCTGTTATACCCTTCTCCTTTCTCCGAGACAGAACGGGTTGAACTATTCCCCCATCCTCCCCATGTACCGATCGTACCGTTTTCGAAGTAGCTGTCTTCACCCAGTAGATTGATCATTTTCTCTTCAATCTTCTTACCGAATTTGAAATTGTCTATATAATAATCTCCGGCAATTTTACCAAAATTGATCAATACCCGGTTTACGTTATCGAAAGAACAAGTAAATTCACTCTGACATAGCACCCAGGAGGTTCCGACGTCAAACGTGCTGTACCCTTCCTGACTTCCGTAAGACTGATTGTTTTGCACCTGCACCTGCAACTGCCCGGCGGGGGAATTCGATCTTGCCATAAACTGGAATACATACGTAGTCCCCTCTTCCAGATATCCCGAAAGGTCATATGCAGCCTGTGCACTATAGGCATTGGCTTCAGCAGGATTTGTCAGAACCAGGGCATAATCGCTTTCATACCCTTCTCCCTGTGCAGAGATATTTCTCGAAGAACCATTTCCCCAGGAACTCCAGGGATTGGTTGTACCGTTTTCAAAATCGGAGTTTTCAATGATATTTTCCAGCACATCGTCGGGGTTCGTTTCGATAACCACATCCGGAGCAATCAGTGATTTCAGATAGGCTTGCCTTTGCTGCGTATGCCAAAGTAAAGTGTGTCCGTATACTTTCATGTCAGCCGGAAGGGCGTTGAGAAAAGCGTCAATGGTCGTAAAGTCCAAATCGCCGTTATTCCTCACGACCGAAGAATGTTTCATGGCGTTTCCTGCCACAATCAATTGGAAATTATCGTCCACGACCTGTTTATAGGAAGGATCGCTTATATATAATTCAGCGCCACATCCGATACCGACCGTCATGCCGGCCGGTACATAGGCTTTGATAAAATCGTAGTTGGCTATTTTTTCAGCCAGATTCAGAGGAATTTCCGAAAAGTCGACGGAATTATGCCCGTCGGGTGTTTTCCATTCCATAACCTGATCATCACAACCGGTCAGCATAAGTACGCCAACCACTATGGGTAGAATGATTTTATGTAGTTTCATTATTCTTATTCTTTAATTTGTTACAGATTAAGCCTATTCGGTCTCGTCTTCGGGATAATCCGAAATGGTAATACTCTTGCAAGGCACCACACGCCAGTTGTCTACATAGATACGGGTATTAAACGTGGTGGCCGTCACAGTCACGCCCTGGTATGTGAAGTCCGTATTCACAAACCCGATCCCGAAATTCCTGTACGTGGAAGCGTTGCGTTCGTCTACGACATCCTTGAAAACAGGCGTTTCCTTATTCTCGATCTGTGCCGCATATTTCCTGAACTCACTGAAAGGGATGGTTACGGTCTGCCAGCCTTCCGTTTCAAAGGGGACCACCTTCCCGTCCTGTATCCAGGGAACGTAGAAAGCAACCTGTTTGGAGTCAGCATCATCATCGGAGCCGATACCGGAGAAGTTGAAATTATTGAACAGTACGATCTGGAGCTGTCCGGTTCCGGTCCATGCTTCGGGTACATACACATCAAACTGGAAGGCAACCTCTGTGAGAGGAGTCGTGGCGGGGATGTAGGAGTACATACGGCTCCAGTCGTCTGCCGGATCATCATTTCCTGCCGTCCAACATTCAGCTGCACGTGGTTTACCGGGGACAATTCCTCCCGCAGTAATAAGACGTTCGGGGACAAATTGCACGCTCTTGCCCCGGCCGCTGTTCAGAGGATCATTCACCAGGTCTTCGTCGTTGACCATGGAACCGGTCTCGCTCCAACTCCAGAATCCCTGTGAACCGTTGCCATCGAAATCGAGTATGATACCCCCGGTACTGTTGAAATAAGCCGGAGTGGCTGCTGTGCCGTTGGCGCCTTCGGAATAAATCGAGCCTCCTTCGGTTACATCCGATGGCATTATAAATGAATACCATTCGCCATCTTCATCATTCTCTATACCGCTTGAGATCTCGGTTCCATCAGGAAGGATGATCTTCGTGGTCTCATGGAGCCCTCTACCGTACACATATACTGTTTCCCCTGCTTTCGGCAAGGTATTGCTGACACTCGTCACCGAGGGAGAGGCGGCCCGTATGATAAAACTGTAACTGGTCTCCGTTCTGTCTTTTACAAAACGGATGATGTCACGTACATCCGGTTCCGCATCCACAACGGGTGTACTGCTGTTGATCTGGATAAGTATGGAATTATCAGTTACGTAAGCACGGTTGAAATATGTATCATACCCATTGATGTAGACCTTCTTCATGCCATACAATCCTTTCCCTTCCACACGGATCAACTGGCCGAGACGTGCGAAATCAACTGGACGGTCAGGGACTGAAGATTCATGATCTTCCAGATAGATCTGATCGATCACGATCGGTGTGTCCTGGTATTTGCTGTCAAAATATTCATCATCGGCATTACATGCAGCGAACCCTACGGACAAACATACCAGCCACAATAGCCATATATAGTTTGAATTTTTCATATCCTTTTTATTTCAGTTGGTTAGTTAAACAAATCAGAAACCGTAACTTCCTTTTCTCCGAACTCATACGCTACGGGATCGTTATTCAGGAGCGGATTCCGCCCGCGGTCCACATCTGATATGGGCAACACCAGGTTAGCGGCCGTGGCAACGGCAACTCCTGTCCCGTCACCGGTTTTGGCATATTGGCTTTCCTCGGTTTCATCCCATTCGTAACCGGCATTTCTGTCCTGGTTATTCAAATAGTTGACTACTTCCTGCTGCTTGTAATAGGCACGCCGTACAAGGTCATACCAGTATTGGCCTTCCAGGGCCAGTTCGATGCGACGCTCATACCGGAGATCTTCGTAGGTGATGGATCCCAATGCCGGCATACCGGCACGTTCGCGGATCAGGTTGACATACGTGAGTGCGGTAGCGTCACTGGTAGAAGCGGCGTTTCCCAGAACGGCTTCGGCAAGGTTCAGATACACTTCGGCAAGACGCATCATATACGTATTGAGTCCGCTGCTCTGTTGATAGCTCTGTCCGTTATCATCGATCTTTCCGATCACATATTTCTTGATGTTGCACTTTTCTTCATATCCACTTTCGGTTTCATTGTAGGTGTAGCCACCATTCTTCACATTCAGGTCCGGATATTCCGCCCCGACCGTGGCGATGGTATAATGACGGCGGATTCTGTCCCGTTTGTCATAAGACCGGACAAGGTCATAGGACGCATAAGTAGCATTCCCCCAATTGGTCTCGCCGACCATGGTGGACCAGGAAAAGAAGGCCGGCATAGGATTATTGGCTCCCCAACCGATCGCGTCGGTGCTGCCCTGCAGCCACTGTAACTGGAAAATGGATTCGCTGTTGTTGTTGGTTGTGGATACGGCAAACAGGTCGCCGTAATTGCCGAGCAATGCATAGGGGCCTTCTTCTATGACTTTCAATGCTGCTTGCCGGGCAAGATCCAGATAATAGGGATTCCGTGTGCCCCGGTTAAAGTCGGTAGCAATATTAGTACCGTTGTATGCACCTTCCGTGGTTAATCCTGCCATGGAGAGGTAAACGCGGGATAGTATTCCATAAGCGCTGTAACAGGTGACACGTCCTTGATTCGAAGCTGTTCTTGACAGATTGACTGCGGCATATTCAAGATCACGGATCGCGAATTCGATTACATCCACACCGCGATGGGCGGGAACCACGGAATTATTCACCTGTTCGGCCGTATTTTCGTAAATGATGGCTTTGCCCCACAATGAACCGATATACCAGTAGGCCAGCCCCCGCATAAACCGTGCTTCGGCATAGGCCTGGATTTTAGCGGCTTCGCTGACTTGCGGACCGGAATACTGCCGGATATTATTGATGGCGTAATTGGACTGCGCCACAACAGAGTAGAGAGACCCCCAGGCTTCTTCCAGCCCTTCGCTCAGGGCTGTTTCGGTGAAATTGGTATAAGGATAGATATAGGGGGACCAACGGGCAGTGATGTTGTTGGCGCGGCCGTCGCCCATCCCATAGTAGAACTTTTCATTGAAACTGTGCCACACATAATTGTATAAGGGTGCGGTAGCCGCTGCTACAGCCTTGTCGCTATCGAAGAACGTCTCCTGGTTGGCGTTTGTGGTATTATCGTGTGTCAGGAAATCTTCGCAGGAAGTGACTGCAAGGAAACCGCTCAACGCCGTTATGATGAATATTGTACTATTTTTCATTGTATAATTCTTTTTAAATTCAGAATGAAACATTTAATCCAAAGGTATAGATACGGGGTGAAGGATAACGTCCGTAATCCACACCGGTCATTAATGCATCTCCATACATGGAGCCTACTTCCGGATCAAGTCCCTTGTATTTGGTCCATGTATATATATTCTGGATGTTGGCATATATCCTCACATTGTTGAGGTAAATCCTTTTAACCCATTTTTGCGGGAGCGTATACCCCACAGAGATATTCTGGAGACGGATGTACGAAGCATCCTCTATCAGCAGGTCACTCACACGGGAGTAATTATTATTCGCATCGGACTCCTGCAGGGCAGGCATTGTTGCGGAACCGCCTACTACATGAAGATTACGGTAATCTTCCGCCGGCCCGTTGGGATCAATCAGGTCGACTGTGGCATAATTCAACGAAGATTTGAGGATATTGGCATTGGAACGTGGATCTTCAATCCGGTAACGGGTCAGGTTCAGTGCCTTGTTACCGTAAGAGCCGGAGAAGAATATCGTCAGATCCAAGCCTTTGTAAGAAAAGGTATTTCCGATACCGTACGTGAATTTGGGTTCCGGGTTGCCGATAAACGTCGCATCCTCATTATTGATCTTGCCGTCGTTATTGATATCTTCGTAGATATAATCACCAATCCAGGTACTGCTTTTCGCAATCGTATTGCCTTCGGGAATCGCCACTTGTCTTACATTCCCATCGGCATCCTTATAGTAGAAATCGGTAGCATCGTCGAAACGCCCGATCACCTTGTAACCCCAGAATTGACCGATAGGCTGTCCCACGGTTGTTTTCGTAACAATATAATTGGTAGAGCTGGGTTGATAGCTCTTTTCGATGGAAGAGTTATCGGTATCGAGTTCGAGCACCTTGTTACGGTTAAGGGAAAACACCAGATTGGAAGTCCACATAAAATCTTTATTCGTGATATTGGTGGTATTCAGGGTAAGCTCAATTCCCTTATTTTCAAGGGAACCGACGTTCCCCCACGGATTCGCGGCCGCTCCCTGTCCGCTTGATCCGAGATAGGCCGGCAAAGGAAGTTGCAGCAGCAGATTATTGGTTTTCTTATAGTAAAGGTCGCCGATAAACTCGATACGGTTGCCGAGCAATCCCACATCGACACCCACGTTATAGGAATAAGTGGTTTCCCATGTCAGTTCCGGATTGGCCGTATTCCCGGTCAATACGCCGGTACCCCAGGGAGTGGTTTTAAAGGAGAGCAATGCCATATAGGCGTAATCGTTGACATTCTGGTTACCGGTTGCCCCCCAACCGGCACGGAGTTTCAAATTATCGATTGTCCTGTTGTCCAGTAAAAATGATTCCTGGGACGCACGCCAGGCGAATGCCAAAGAGGGGAACCATCCCCACTTATTGCCTTCCGCAAATTTGGAAGAACCATCCCGGCGGATCGTTGCGGTCAATAAATAACGGTCGTCGTACGAATAGAAAGTCCGTCCAAAAAATGAAGCAATAGAGTTGGCTATACGCGAACCGGTAGTTGTGGAGGAGGTAATATCTCCCGCACTCAGGTCGGGTGTTGTGTTTGTCAGGAACCCCGTAGCGGTTCCCACCTGGTTCTCCCAATTCGATTGTGACATTTCCTGACCGACCATCACATTCAGCGCATGTTTTTCAGCTAATTTTGTGTCATAAGTCACGATATTCCGCCACGACCAGTACCGGGTATCGGTCTTGGTCCATCGGGAAGTGCGTGTATCACTTGTCTTGATACCGAATTGGTAATCGGGCTGATAATAATAATATTTATTGAAGTTGTAATCATACGAAAGTTCGCTCCTGAAAGTCAGTCCTTCATACAAAGCAGCATCCAGATAGGTATTGAACCGAAAATTGGTTTTCTTGTTATTATTGGTGCGGATGGAAGCAAGGCCGACGGGATTATCCGGCATCCAGACATCGTCCGGCCCGTCGAATGAACCGTCGGGAGATGTGACCGCCACGGTAGGCTGTTGAAGCAATGCACTCATAATCGTATTATTATCGGTGCCGACATCTTGTTTAGATTCGGCAAAAGAGAAATTCACACCGCCACGTAACCATGACTTAATCTGGGTGTCGATATTCGAACGCAGGGAAAGACGACGGAAGCCGGACCCCAGGGCAATACCGTCCTGATTAAGATAACCTCCGTTGAAAGCATACGTTGTTTTTTCAGTTCCTCCGCTTACAGAAAGATTATGGCTCGTCATGACTGCTTTACGAAACAGTTCGTCCTGCCAGTTTGTCCCTTCTCCCAAAAGGTCAGGGCGGACAAAAGCACTACTTTGATCTACAAGTCCCAATGCTGCACGGTTGTTATGATGGACTGCATACTCCCTTAGATTCAACATTTCTAACTGCTTAGGCATTTCCTGCCATCCCGCATATCCATCGTATGTAACGATTGACTCGCCGGCCTTTCCCCGTTTCGTGGTAATCATGATCACACCATTGGAAGCACGCGCACCGTAAATAGCTGTTGCGGAAGCATCCTTTAATATATCCATGGAAACAATATCCGAAGGGTTGATACTTGAAAGCGGATTATTACTTTCGCTGTCGGTCGATGAATCCACGATGACCCCGTCTATCACGAAAATGGGCTGATTGGTGGCATTCAGTGAATTAGTACCCCTGATACGAATAGCCGAACTCGCGCCCGGAGTACCCGAGTTTGCCTGTATCTGCACCCCGGCGGCACGTCCCTGTAAAACCTGGTCAATGGATGTGGGGATTGATTTTTTAATGGCCGCGTCCGTCACGGAGACGACTGCACCTGTTAAATCGCTACGTCTCATCTGACCGTAGCCAACCACTACCAGTTCTTCCAACAATTCGGTATCTTCCTGCATCACTATATGCATGGTTGTTCTCCCATTTAACGCAACCGTTTCCGGACGCATACCCACATACGACACTTCTAACGTCGCATCGGAAGGTACATTCGACAGCGTAAAATGGCCCTCTATATCGGTAACCGTACCAATCGATGTACCTTGTACCTGAACGGTTACGCCAATAAGAGGCTCACCCTTTGTGTCGGCAACCGTTCCTCTCACAGTTATGCCCTGGGCAAACACATGTTGGGAAAATGCACACAGGAGTATGAACAAAATCCCTTTGAATAGATTTAAACTTTGCTTTTTCATCTCATTTTTTCATTTGTTTAAATTAATAAATCCTGTACTAATCCTATACTACAAGCATCTATCGGTAATAGATTAGTAAGTGTATATATTACCCTCTATGTTTCATATTGTTCATGCGCATCCCTAATCGTTTATCTTTTTGGAGGCAGTTTTTTTAGATAATCACCATTCCCATCTGAAAAAAAATAGACCTATTTTCTTAATGTATTATATACAATAATAAATTATTGTATATTTTTAATTATCAATTGATTAAATTGTATATTCGTCAAAGTATAATTTATTAATTGAAATTACTTATTGTAAAAAATACGTATATTATTAGTATTATATTTTACAAAGGTATTTATTTTATTCAAACACATTACAAAAATAAACATAATAGATATTAAAATTAAATTGATAGTTAATTTTGAGTATTATTTTTGTCTGATCCAATTTATAGCATAATTTTGTATTGAAATCAAGAATCTTATGACAAACGGTAAATTGACACAGGACACCCTTCACACATTGGCCTATAATCCCCACGTTTCTATCGACTGTGTAGTGTTTGGTTTTGATGGTGAGAAATTGAAAATACTATTGATTGAACGGACGATCAGTGAAGTAAACGGAAACTACAGTGATAAAAAATTGCCCGGAAGTATTATATATCAGGATGAGGATCTTGATACGGCAGCCACGCGTGTTCTCTATGAGTTGACGGGCCTGAAAAATATCTTTCTGCATCAGTTCCATAGTTTCGGGGATCCGGCAAGAACCAGTAACCCGAGGGATAAAAATTGGCTGGAAAGAACTACCAATACAAAAATCGGGCGTATTGTAACCGTGGGTTATCTGGCATTAATAAAAATCAGCCGGAAAATCATATTCGAGTCTGAAAGCACGACCGCCCGATGGTATGATGTCAAGTCGCTTGCCAATATGAAACTCGCTTTCGACCATAATCAGATTGCGGAAGAAGCATTGAGGCATATACGTCATCAGGTAATGCTTCAGCCTAATATGCTTTTCGAACTGTTGCCGCGAAAATTTACAATGACACAACTCCGCAATTTATATGACCTAATACTCGAAACAAAATCAGATGTGCGTAATTTCCAAAAGAAAGTGTTACTCATAGACGGTCTGGAACAGTTGGACGAATTCCAGAAGAATGTGCCTTACAGGGCTCCCCGCTTGTACCGTTTCAATAAGAGAAAAGCTAAACTGGCGAAGCTCAAACCGGGTTTTTAGATACGAGCCACAAAAAACGCAGCGGACTTCACTGTCCGCTGCGTTTTTTTGAGTATATCTCATCTCTCTTTTAGAGGAAGGATCTATTTTCAATGATTAATCATTCATTGAAATAAGGAACTCTTCATTGCTTGAAGTGCGTCTCAGGCGAGTCAGCAGGAATTCCATTGCTTCTACCGAATTCATATCCGACAGGAAGTTGCGGAGTACCCACATGCGGCTGAGTGTTTCCTGCGACAGGAGCAGATCGTCACGACGCGTGCTCGATGCGATGATATCCACAGAGGGGAATACCCGCTTGTTGGAGAGTTTGCGGTCGAGCTGCAATTCCATATTACCGGTACCCTTGAACTCTTCGAAGATCACATCGTCCATCTTGGAGCCGGTTTCGGTAAGTGCCGTAGCGATAATGGTCAGTGAACCCCCATGTTCGATATTACGGGCGGCCCCGAAAAAACGTTTGGGTTTGTGCAGCGCATTGGCATCCACACCTCCTGAGAGGACTTTCCCCGAAGCCGGCTGCACGGTGTTATAGGCACGGGCCAGACGGGTAATGGAGTCGAGGAGTATCACTACATCGTGTCCGCATTCCACCAGACGGCGGGCTTTGTTCAATACGATCTCGGCAATTTTCACATGACGGTCTGCCGGTTCATCGAAGGTAGAAGCAATCACTTCCGCATTCACGCTCCGTTCCATGTCGGTTACCTCTTCAGGTCGTTCGTCGATCAACAGGATGATCATATATACTTCCGGATGATTGTCGGCAATAGCATTGGCAATATCTTTCAGCAACATTGTTTTCCCTGTTTTGGGTTGCGCCACGATCAGGCCGCGCTGACCCTTTCCGATAGGGGAGAACATATCGACCACACGACAGGAGAGGTTATCATTATGACCTTTGGTGAGGTTGAATTTCTCGTTGGGGAAAAGAGGTTTCAGGTGGTCGAAAGGTACACGGTCGCGCACATCATCAGGATTGCGTCCGTTGATGTTGTCCACCTTTACCAGCGGGAAGAATTTTTCTCCTTCTTTAGGCGGACGGATAGGGCCTTCTACCACATCTCCTGTCTTCAATCCGAAGAGACGGATCTGTGATTGCGATACATATATATCATCGGGTGACGACATATAGTTGTAATCGGAGGAACGGAGGAAGCCGTAGCCGTCGGGCATGATCTCCAGTACGCCGGACGCATTGAGTATGCCGTCGAAATCGTAACCGGGATCTTTGTCCTTTGATTGTGGGGCTTGAGCCTGAACCTGAGGTTGTACCGGAGTCTGGTGAGCCTGGGACTGTTTGTTTTGTTGTGCAGCAGGCTGTTTGGGTTGCAAAGGTGAAGGCGAGATAAGATCCATCATGGAAAGTTTGCCGCCCGACACGGGTGCCTCTTTCGCCGGTACATCTGTTTTTTCTTCAGGTGCTTCCTCTGCCACTACCGGGGGTAATGTGACGGGGGCAGGCGTACTCTTTTCCTCATTCCTGTGTTTTGATGAGCGAAAGACCAACTGGATGGGTTTTCCGGATGCCTTTGGAGCGGTTCCTTCTTCAGGTTTTTTCTCAGGGGTATCGGCCTTTGCTTCAGGAGTCTCCGCATTCTTTGTGGGGATTGTCTGGATGGTTGCCACTTTCACTTCAGGCTGGGTACTTGGGACACTATTTTGTGTAACCTGAGCTTTCTCTTCTGCCGGAGTGGATTCTTTCCTCATTAATTTGGGTTTCTCGGCAGGCTGTACCTGTTGAGGTTGGCTTTGGGGCTTTGTCTGATCTTCTTTTTTATCGATCTCCTTTTCCTTGGGGGCCTCTTTTTTGTTGGCAGCTTTGCTCCTCTGATTATTTGTTTTATTGTCGGGACCTCTTCTTGATGGGTAACCTTGTTGGTTACTTCCCTCTGTACCCAGTTTTTTTGTTTCGGCAATTGCCTGTTCATCTAGAATTTTATAAATGAGTTCTTCTTTCTTGTATGCATCAGGGCGTCTTATACCCATCTCTTTGGCAAGAACTCTTAATTCTGTTGTGAGCTTTTCATTAAGCTCAATAATGTTATAAGCCATGTAGATGTATAAAATTCGTTATGGTTTTTGAATAAATATTGTTATTGATATATAATAATGCTTTTGTGAATCCTTTTTCTATCTTCCTTCACATATTTCAAAGTGTATACAAGTTTGCCCTTAGTTTTGGTTTGTCGCCAGTTGAACCTTGCTTTGATGGAATTATTCCGATAAGCGAATACAAAGGCAAAACGGGTTTTGACTATGTTAATCGTAGAATTGAAAATCGAGGAGCGCAGGCGACTCAATTGTCAGCTGAGGAGCGTAGGCGACTCAATTGTCAGTTGAGAAGCGCAGGCGGCTCAATTATCAGTTGAGGAGCGCAGGCGACTCAATTATCAGTCGAAGAGCGCAGACGACTCAAATAATGCAATAAAAAAAACAACTAAGTTTACTTGACTATGTCGAATACAGAAAAAGTCTGATAAGAAAAAGTATAATGTTATTGAACAGTAGTTATGAGTAAAATTACTGTTATAAGATTTGAATGCAAAGATAGTCTTTTTTTTAATATCCCAGAAATTAAGTATGTGTTTTTTTGTTTTGGATAGAATTAATCCGAAAAAAGAGATTTAAATTCCTTTTTTCGGATCACTGGATGGGTTTTCTCATTAAAGTTCATCCATATTCAATCTGTTGGAATTATTGTTTCGTCTTTCAATTTCATTTTTGTAGAGCATTGATCTCTTTCTCTCCAAAGAGTTAGGAGCTGTGGACTCAATGAACAGGCTGTTTGAAAGGGCTGCCCATTCCAGTGCACGTTCCATATCGTCCATCATCTCATAGGCCAGTGCAATGTTGCTTGCCGCTTTGGCTTTATCGTTTTTTTTAGAACTGTTGTTATAGAATGCCTCCCATTTTTCAATCGCTTTTTCCCATTCCGACTTTTTGGCATAATTCTCCCCTTCCCGCATCAATGAATTGGATAAAGTGTAATACCATCGGTCCTGCATCTCCCAATGGGGCGCAAATACATAGGTCATCTTTTCTGCGGCGTTCACCGCCAATATTTTTATCGCTTCTTCACGGGAAGGAAGCATAATATCGGCATAAGCCTTTCCGTCCTGGATATCAAATCCTTCCCAATGGAGGCTGTCGGTGTATTGTACGGCAGGAATTTTTCCTTCCATAGTAGGCATATATACACGGAGGATGGAATATATTTTTCCTGTCATGTCGGCATAAGTATATCCCTGCTGCCTGAAATGGTCTCTCTTTTTAGTTTCAATGACCAGCTTGTCGAGAGAGATAATTGCATCGGCTCCCGTTTCCCTTCTGATCCTGTTCATCGTTTCAGGATCGACTGGTTTTTCCCGGAAGAAATCATTATCGTTCCTCAGCGGTTCGCTGTAATGCATCACCCATTGGAAATAATCCTCTTCATCCATGAATTGCGCCAACGCTTCTGTATAAAAAACAGCGGCACTGTCGGAAGAAGCTTTAACCCTTTCTGGTTGTGTGTGCCCTATCGGTATACTGTCATGTCCTACCTCATCCGGTTGCTGTACTACATTATTAATAATGGCTATTGAGAGCACATTCGAAGGCAGGTTCACCTGCGCCGGTTCACGTGTTTCCACTGTCAGGTATTTAATTCCTGCGCAACTGCTCATCATTAGAGCCAGGAGGAGAGTTATCAGAAAGGATGTTATCTTTTGCATACGATGAATATTTACCGCAAAGTTATCATATTTCGTTCATATTTACAGAAAAACAAACATTTTCTGTAGAAGCTTTTCCCCGTAGGCTTGTCGGAGATATATTCCAAGCGGACCCCATTGCGAAGTCCACTCTTATAGAGATGGGTTTCTTTCGGTTTGGTTTAATGGGTTGTTTCAATTTTTAGAAAATTGATAATGGAGCGGCAGGCATGGCAAATTTTGTGTATATTTGTCCCCTCAAAACATGTATAACATCTATAGGAGATAAACTAATCTAATTGAGTATGGCATTTAATATTATTGTGTTGGCTAAGCAGGTTCCCGATACACGGAATGTGGGGAAGGATGCGATGAAAGCCGACGGAACTGTAAACAGGGCGGCACTGCCTGCCATTTTTAATCCAGAGGATTTGAATGCGATGGAGCAGGCATTAGACATCAAGGACCGGTTTCCCGGTTCAAAAATCACGGTGCTGACTATGGGGCCGGGACGTGCTGCGGAGATCTTACGCGAAGGACTGTTTCGCGGCACCGACGATGGAGTATTGTTAACCGACAGGGCATTTGCCGGTGCAGACACCCTGGCTACTTCCTATGCCTTGTCGATGGCGGTCCGTAAGATCGGGAAATTTGATATCATTGTATCGGGACGTCAGGCCATTGATGGTGACACGGCACAGGTTGGCCCTCAGGTGGCTGAAAAACTGGGGATTCCACAAATCACCTATGCAGAGAATATTGAAAAGATTGAAAACGGTAAAATAACCGTGAAACGCCGCTTGACGAATGGTGTGGAAGTAGTGGAATGCCCCCTCCCTGTGGTCATTACTGTGAACGGTTCTGCCCGCGCATGCCGTCCGCGCAACGCGAAACTGCTGTTGAAGTATAAACATGCCAAAACCGTAACTGAACGTCAGGCTGAAAATATCGACTATATAGATATCTACAGCAGCCGCCCCTACCTTAATCTCACAGAATGGAGTGTGGACGATGTGGAAGCCGACAAGGAACAATGCGGTCTTTCCGGTTCTCCTACCAAGGTGAAGAAGATAGAGAATGTGGTATTCCAGGCCAAAGAGAGCAGGCAGCTTACCGACGACGATGTCGATATCGAAGAGCTGATGAAAGAATTGATAGATAGTCACACGATTGGATAACAGGAGGAATTGATAAACATGAACAACTTATTTGTATATTTGGAAATTGAGGAGGGGATAGTAGCCGATGTGAGCCTGGAACTACTGACCAAAGGGCGCTCGCTTGCCGGCCAGTTGGATTGTAAACTCGAAGCGATTGCCGCCGCATCCGTTGCCGACCTCGAAAAAATTGAAGAACAAGTATTCCCTTATGGTGTGGATGTGCTGCATCTCTTTAAAGATGATCGCCTGTCGCCATACACCACACTGCCACATACTTCCATCCTGGCAGGGCTTTTCAGGAAAGAGCAACCACAAATTTGCCTGATGGGTGCCACCATTATCGGCCGCGACCTGGGGCCACGCGTTTCATCCCTCCTGGGCAGTGGGCTTACAGCCGACTGTACCTCGCTTGAAATCGGCGATCATGAGGATAGGAAAGCAGGGAAGACTTACAAAAATCTGCTTTACCAGATACGTCCCGCCTTTGGTGGTAATATTGTGGCATGGATCATTAATCCCGATTGCCGTCCACAGATGGCTACGGTACGTGAAGGGGTGATGAAAAAAGAAATTTTCGATCCTTATTTTAAAGGAGAGACGGTAGAACACAATGTGGCCGATTTTGTGAAGGAGGATGATTTTGTGGTTTCCATTATCGACCGCCATATCGAGAAATCGAAGGTGAATATCAAAAATTCACCCATCATCGTCTCCGGAGGTTATGGCGTGGGATCGAAAGAGAACTTCCAACTGCTTTACCAGCTTGCCGACGTACTGGGGGCCGAAGTAGGTGCTTCACGTGCGGCAGTGGATGCCGGCTTCGTGGAACATGAACGGCAAGTGGGACAAACGGGAATTACCGTCCGCCCCAAGGTTTATATCGCCTGTGGCATATCCGGACAGATACAACACATCGCCGGCATGCAGGACAGTTCTATCATCATTTCTATCAATAACGATCCCAGCGCTCCTATCAACTCCATCGCCGATTATGTGATTACCGGAGAGATAGAGAAAGTGATTCCAAAGATGATCAAGTATTATAAGAAAAATTCGAAATAAGATGGCAAACTTTTATACCGATACACCGCAATTCCGTCATTATCTCCAGCACCCGCTGATGAAACGGATTGTGGAATTGAAAGAGAGAAACTACGCAGACCGGGAGACTTGTGACTATGCTCCGATGGATTTTGAGGATGCGATGGACAGCTACAACAAAGTGCTGGAAGTGGTGGGCGAAATCTGCGGCGATATCATTGAACCGAACTCCGAGACGGTGGACCAGAGCGGCCCTACTGTGCATGATGGACGCGTGACTTATGCGGCTGCTACACAGGAGAACCTCGACGCGCTTAACAAAGCGGAACTGATGGGGATGGGACTTGCCCGTAAGTATGGCGGACTCAACTTCCCGATGGTACCCTACATGATGAGTGCCGATATTGTCAGCCGTGCCGATGCCAGCTTCCAGAATATTTGGATGTTGCAGGACTGCGGTGAGACCATTTATGAATTTGCGGATCAGGCCCAGAGGGATAAATACCTGCCGCGCATCGTGAAAGGTGAAACCATGTCGATGGACCTTACCGAACCGGATGCCGGATCGGACCTGCAGGCGGTTATGCTGAAAGCGACTTATAACGAGAAAGAGAATCAATGGTATCTGAACGGTGTGAAGCGTTTCATTACCAATGGCGATGCCGATATCCACTTGGTGCTTGCGCGTTCCGAAGAGGGAACCAAAGACGCCCGTGGCTTGTCGATGTTTATCTATGACAAAAGAAATGGCGGTGTGGATGTACGCCGTATCGAGAATAAGATGGGGATCAAGGGAGCACCCACCTGTGAGTTGGTATACAAAAATGCCAAAGCCGAATTGGTCGGGACACGCCGGATGGGTCTGATCAAATATGTGATGTCGTTGATGAATGGCGCCCGTCTGGGCATTATGGCCCAATCGGTAGGACTTTCCGAAGCGGCTACCCGTGAGGCGTATGACTATGCTTTGGAGCGTCGCCAGTTTGGCAAGGCCATTATCGAGTTCCCTCCGGTATATGAGATGCTTGCCAATATGCGTGCCAAGACCGATGCAACCCGTGCTTTGCTTTATGAAACCTGCCGTTTCGTAGACATGTACAAAACGCTGGAAGATATCAGCCGGGAACGTAAACTGACTCCGGAAGAACGGGATGAGATGAAACATTTCTCCCGTCTGGCAGATGCTTTCACGCCACTTGGAAAGGGAATGAGCAGCGAGTATGCCAACCAGAATGCGTATGATGCCATCCAGATCCATGGAGGTTCGGGTTTTATGAAAGATTACAAGTGCGAACGTCTCTATCGTGATGCACGTATCACTAATATTTATGAAGGTACTACCCAGTTACAGGTGGTAGCAGCTATCCGCCACGTCACCACCGGCACCTATCTGCAACAGATCAGGGACTACGCTGCAATGCCTGTGGTACCCGAACTGGAGGCGTTGAAGCGTGACCTGGCCAATATGGCGGAGATCTATGAGAAAATGGTAGAGGCGGTTACTTCAACCAAAGATGCCGATTATCTCGATTTCCATGCGCGTCGTCTTGTGGAAAGTGCCGCCCATATCATTATGGGACATCTTCTTTTGCAGGATGCCAATAAGGAGCCGGAACTGTTCCGTCGCAGTGCGGAAGTCTATATCCATTTCGGCGAGATAGAAGTGATGAAGAACTGGAATTTCATCTCAAAATCGCGTATTGAAGATTTGGGCTATTACAAGCCGGTCATCGGCGAGTAACTACTTGCTCTTTCCGGATATTGATAAAGCGGGGGAATTGGGTTTCTCCCGCTTTTGTCTTTCAAGAGAGCATATCTTATTGACAGATAATCAGTACAATGCGTTGGCTGATTTGCGGGTTTTTTCAGGGATACCCCATTATACACTCATTGATAAGAATGGACATATAGTATTGAAAGATGCTCCACGTCCACTCCAGAAGGAGAAATTGATTATGGAAATAAATAGACAAATCAACAAATCTGAAATGATACAGTAACAATCCAGATTAGGACCAGTGATGAAAAAGAACATTATGGCAAAATCAGTAAAGTAGATTTTATAAAGCCGGGGAGGAATTAAAACTTTTTCTACGTGAAATAGAGATCACAATACCGCCGATATTTTCCGGACGTTATTCAACTTCTTGATGAAATTAATATTTCGTTTGGTAACGATCATGTTGTATCGCGCCTGCATTTTCAGCAAAGGTTCTGCAGGTATATCCAACACGGCTTCTACAAGCAGCGCAAATTCGGTACTCAACGCTCTCTTTCCGTTCAACACTTCGTTGAGTTGGGTATAGGGTACATTCATTTCTGTGGAAAGTTTACGTTGAGAGATGCCGCGATAATCAATTTCATCTTTCAACACTTCGCCCGGATGCGTAGGATAAGCCGGCTCCAGGTTGTTTGCTATCATATTGGGATCAACTCCGTGAATGGTAATCATATCTGATCTATTTATAATGGTTTGACAATTCTACGATATTACATATTGTGGCAACCGATTGATCGCCTATTGTTTTTTCTTCAAATTCAATCAGATATTGGTCGTTCACTCTTACGGATGACAATCCAGCTTTACTGCCTTTCAGTTGTTCATAATGCAAACCATTGAATTTTTTTAGCGCCAATGTGTCGGGTTGGTCAACCATAATATCGATAACGCGTATATATTTGCGAATGATAGCGGGTTGAAACCGATGCCTCTTGTCATTTGTTTTACCCGTATGGTACATTTCTTTCAAATATTTCTTTTCAAAAATAATTTCCATATCGTATTATATTGACGGGGTAAAGATAGTTATTATTTTACATATTCACAAAAAAGTGGATTTTTTTTGCGGATAAATTTTGCGAATCAGCATACTTAACCCATATTCCTTATTGCAGCTGACTTTAACTCAAAAAGATTGATAATGCAGCGCAGATACAGAAAGTGTTTGCCGAAATGGTAGAGGCTTACCGGCTCATTGGCTATGAAAACCGCAAGATGAAAGACGAAGAATTTGAAGATGGTAAAGGATTTGGCCAATTCATCCCTCTCTTATGATCCGAACGGATACCGGAAAGAATTTGTGGAATTGATAGGAAAAATCAAGTAAAAATAAGCATCTTTGTGCAGCATTTCAATATGTTGTTTCGTCAATATATAGAGATGCACAAAAAAGCAGTTCTTTATATTCAAGATTATTTTGATGAATTAAGGCAATTGACCAGATCTGAAGGGAATGCAAAAACTATTTGTAATATTGTTTCTTGAAGCACTCATAATAGTTTCTTCAACGCTTCCAGGTTATCCGGTGAAGTAGCCTGTTTCCCTTCAGGGGTATAGAGCGACGCAATTCGTGAAGCATACGTTTCATATACCTTATGCTTCACGATCTTCATGGTGGAGTTCACTAATCCGTTCTGTTCGGAAAAAGGTTTTTCTATAATGGCAAAGGCGGAAGGAATCCATCGGTGCGGGAATAAACCGTCGTGTTTACCACCGCTGCGATACTCGTTTATCGCTTTTTCTATCAGAAGCGCCGCCTGTTCCGGATCGGCATTCATCTTCTTCAGTTCCGACGCATTTGGCACGATCAGGGCTGTGGTATAAGGACTCTGATTGTTGTAAAGCACGCACTGGTCGATAAAGGGGGATGTGGAGATAATGGACTCTTCAATCCCTTCGGGAGAGAATTTCTCTCCATCGTCACTAATCAACAATGATTTGGTGCGTCCGAGCACATAGAGATACCCATCTTCATCGATATATCCCATGTCGCCGGTGCGGAGCCATCCCTCCACAATAGTCTCTGCGGTTGCCTGGGGATTTTTCCAGTATCCCTTCATCACATTGCCGCCACGGATGATAATTTCGCCCTTTTCACCAATAGGCACTTCATTGAGACTGTCGTCCACAATCTTGATATCCATATGGGGAACCGGTCTTCCCGAGGATCCCAGTTTATGTGCATATTGACTGTTCGCCGAAATAATGGGGGTGGCTTCCGACAATCCATACCCCTGATACATGGGGATACCGATGGCGTAGAAGAACCGTTGCAATTCGATATCGAGGAGCGCTCCGCCGCCGATGAAAAATTCCATATTGCTGGAAAATGATTGTCGTATCTTGGAGAAAATCAGTTTATCGTAAATGGAGAGCATCAAGCGCCCACGTCCTCCCTTGTTATATCCTTCCTTGTTATAAGCATAAGCGGTTTTGAGCGCTCGCTTGAACAATGAAACGGTAAATTTGCCTTTTTTCTCTATCTCCGCCTCTATGCTTTTCCTGAAATTGGCAGCAAGCGCCGGGACGCTCATCAATAAATGAGGGTTAATGGCCTTAATGCTTTTGGGTACGTTTCGTAAGATTTCCATGGGTGTTTTTCCCATGGCGACAGATGCAATAGATGCCCCGCATTTCATGAAAGTATAGATGCCGGCCGTATGGCCGAAAGAGTGATCCCAGGGTAATATCAGCAGTGTGCGGAAATGAGGAGGGATGCCGTGGAGAATATCCACCGCCTGTTCGGCATTACATACGTAGTTGCCATGGGTAAGCATGATCCCTTTCGGATTGGCAGTCGTGCCTGACGTATAGGATATGTTTGCCAGTGAATCGGATTCCACACTCTCCATCCTCTCCTTCAAAGCGGATGGATTGGCATCGATGAATTTTTTTCCGTCTTCAATTATCGATTCAAATGATAACTCGTCATTTTCGGGATTATCATCCGGATCCATTAATACATAATGCTTTACGGTGGTAAACAAACTCTTCATCAGACGCAGTTTGGCTATTTGCTGGTCTGACGCCAGTATCGCCACACACTCGGAGTGGTTGATCCGGAAACTCAGGTCCTGTTCGGTTTGCAGTTTTACTGACAGAGGTACACTGATCGCCCCGGCATGTAGGATACCCAATTCGCCGATTACCCAATTGTTCTTTCCTTCTGAAATAAGCGCTATACGATCACCTGCCTTAATACCCAATGCCATGAGGCCCGCAGCGAATTGCAGGGTTCGTTCTTCTACTTGCTTGTAACTTATGGATGTATATTGTGTACCCTTTCTTGCTTCGTATAGATAAGGGCGATCACCGTATTTTTCGACGGCTTCTTTCAGTATATCCAGAATGGTTTTGTTTCCCATATGATTATATTTTTACAAAAAGTATGAAACCCCGCCGGGTATATTATGTCCGGGATATTTCCGATTTATTTTGAGTGGATACTTAAATTGCGTTTACGGCTGCAAATATACTATTTTTTTTTACATGGAAAATTTTCATTGACAGGACATTGTCTGTTTGAAAATCAATACGGGTAATCTTTAAGAAGGTATATCGATTTAGTTTTATGATAGATAGACTATTTATTGACCTTTGAGAATTTTTTGCGGAAATTCAACGGTGTATGGCCGGTATTTTTTTTGAAGATCCTATAAGCATTTCTTATATCATTAAAACCTGTTTCAATAGCAATATCCAAGAAACTTTTCTGTGTGGTTAATAATTCGAAGGAAATATGCTCTATTTTCTTTTCCAGAATGAACTGGTAAATGGAGGACCCCATGGTTGCCTTGAATTTCTTTTCAAGATTTCTTCGACCAAGCGGAACAATTTGCGTTAGATGATCAATTGAAATATTTGTTTTGCAATTTTTTTCAATATATTCTATTACCGTTGTGATGTATTTGTCTGAGATATTATATTTCTCCGTAGATTGCCGCTGTTCGATATGTAGAGGCTTTTTGACTATATTGAAAGGAATATTCTTCTTATTTACAATCTGGGCATGAAGTTTTTTCCCGGTTATATACCCGATATTTTCGTCATCGGTTACAATGGACGAGATGGATGGATAAGATAAGTTGCAAATAAGTTCGTCATTATCAACGCCGAGTAAACACAACTCATTTGGAATATCAATGTTGTTTATTTTACACATCTCTGCCACCTGAAGGGCAAAATAATCATCACACGCGAAGACAGCAACAGGTTTCGGGAGCGACGACAACCATTGATCCAATTCTATATGGCTGCTACTCCATTGGCTGTTTGTTAAATATTCCGATTCAAAGTAATAATAGTTACCTCCTAATTTTTCTACTTCTTTCCGATATCCTTCAGCCCTCCCTTTCGACCAGAGGAAATTTTTATTGCCGTAGAAAGCGAAATTTTTAAACTTTTTCTTAGCAAAAAAATTAGCCGCCATTGCACCCACTTCCATGTAATCACCGGAAATTTTTGAAAACCATTCGGCGTCATCTTCATAGTTTTGAAGGAATACAGGAATATCCAGTTGTCTTAAAAATTGAATTTCGTTGTATTCCCATTGAACAAAGATTGCATCGATACCCCAATCCCTGATCCGTTCTATAATACCGGCTTCTCCGTACAGCACTTTATAGTACAAAGGTAATCGATAAAATATCCAGGGACCGTTTTCATGCGCATAGCGGATCAGGCCGTTCAGAAAACGACGACTGAATTCAGTGGCGGAATCTATAAGTACAAGTATTTTGATCATTATAAAGAATTCCTTTGAGCAGGTTTAAATTATTAATTCAACAATCCCCATCGTATATTGTTCCATAATCATCACTTTTATAATAAATCTATTCGTAATAAGCCATTAAGTTTTTCGTTAATTATCTTATATGAGGCCAAATCCTACCTCTATCTTTGTGAATGAAATAACAAAATTCTAAATATATACCTATGGAACAATTAATTCAAAAATTATTTTTAGTAACAGTATGCCTCTTATTGTTGTCACTTCCTGTTTATAGTCAAGCCATATCTCTCAGGCAGGGAATTGTGATTGATAAGGTAACAAAAGAAACTTTACCGGGAGTTCAGGTTGTAGTGAAAGGCACCTCCAGGGGAGGAGTGACTGATATAGACGGGGCTTTTGAAATTGAAGCAGATAATGACGATTATTTGTCGTTTAGTATGCTTGGTTATGAACCTGAGGAAATTTTTATGGGAAACGAAACATCTTTTAAAGTTGAATTGACCCCTACCACATACGATCTTGGAGAAGTAGTAGTTACCGCATTGGGTATTGAACGAAAGACCAGGACGTTGTCCTATTCAACCCAACAAATAGACGGTTCAATAGGAGAAATAAAGGATAACAGTTCTAATATCTTAAGCAGTTTGTCAGGAAAAATATCGGGAGCGGTAATATCGACCGCGGCAACAGGACCTGGAGCCGCTGCCCGCGTGGTGCTTAGAGGAAACCGGTCCATCAGCGGGAACAATACCGCTCTGATTGTTATTGATGGTGTCCCGTATGATAATACTTCTTATGATCAAGCTACGGGTACAACCTATAATTATGGAGGAAGTGATGGTGCGGTGAATATCAATCCCGATGATGTAGCTTCTATCAATGTGCTTAAGGGCCCTTCGGCTGCTGCGTTGTATGGTAGCAGGGCGGCTAACGGAGCCATTATAATCACGACAAAACAAGGAAAAGAAGGTGGCCTGAAAGTGGAACTTAACAGCGGTATGTCTGTCGACCAGCCCCATTTATTAATCGATTTCCAGGACAAATACGGCAGAGGTAACGGAGGTGT
The DNA here is from genome assembly GCF_040307845.1 of Proteiniphilum sp. Lineage (GTDB taxonomy): Bacteria > Bacteroidota > Bacteroidia > Bacteroidales > Dysgonomonadaceae > Proteiniphilum. Next base: position 57,811 of record NZ_JAWRIS010000016.1, on the reverse strand, counting down.
CACAGCGGAAGGAGTCGGAGAAAGCTGGGGGGAAGCAACCCGGACTTACCCAAACAATGTAAAAGACTTTTTCGAGACCGCTTACTCTTTTAATAATACGGTGAGCCTGTATGGAGGGACGGATATGATGCAGGGGTTCGCTTCCTACACCAATAACTCCGTGGAAGGGATGATACCTGGTAATAAGCTGGAGAGGAATACCATGAACCTGAGAATAAATAACCGGTTTCATTCCAAATTCACGACCGATGCCAAGATTACTTACGTAAATCAGAGAGTGAAGAATCGTCCGCGCCTGGGAGATGCCGGAACACCTATAGAGGCGTATATCATGCCGAGGGATATGAGCGAGTCGGAGTTGAAAGATTATGAAACGATTAATCCGAATAATGGACAACCGGTACGAAAATACTGGACTACCTCTTCCATTTACGATAATCCATACTGGAGTACCAACCGGACGTCGGTAAACGAAGAACGTAACCGGGTTACCTTATTGGGCTCTGCCAAATATCAATTGCTGGATTGGCTGAGTATCATGGGACGGGTGAGTTATGACCGGTATGATGACAAGATAGACGGTTCTTTTTACGATGGTACCGTTTCGTTAGGAGATGTAAAGACCGGGGGTAAATATTACGAAACCACTTCACAATACTGGGAGAGAAACTTTGATGTATTGTTATCAGGAGAAAATACTATAGCGGAATATATAAGCCTTAACTATAATCTGGGTACCAGTTTCTTAAAGAGAAAATATGCCACTGTGACAGATATGGCCAACGGGCTTTCCATCCCAAACAAGTTCAGCCTGACCGCAGCAACCACCCCGGCATTTCAGGATGTGGGAGGATACACCAGAGCCTTGAATTCGGTATATGGTAACCTGCAGGTGGGATTTAAATCCTATTTATTCGTGGATGTGACCGGACGAAACGACTGGTCGTCCACATTGCCCTCGCCACATAGTTATTTTTATCCTTCCGTCGGACTGTCCGCCATTATATCTGATATGGTGAATATGCCTTCCTGGGTCAGCTTTGGAAAAGTAAGAGCTTCTTATACACAAGTGGGCAATGATCCCGATCCCTATTTGTTGAAACAACGATTTCTATTTGCCTTGGGGGCCGGACAGGGATTTATTTCCCGGAACCAGATAAAATCAATTCAGGATTTGAAGCCGGAAAAAACAAAGTCATACGAAGTCGGTTTGGACTGGCGGTTCCTCAATGGCCGTTTGGGTATCGATGCTACACTTTATAAGAGCAATACTATCAATCAGTTGCTGTACGTGGGGTTGCCGATGGCCAGCGGATTTAACAGACGGTATATCAATGCCGGAAATATTGAAAATAAAGGACTGGAAATCCAATTGAATGCCACTCCCCTTGAAACAAAAGACTTTAGCTGGAACACTGGCATCAATTTCTCAAGGAATATCAATAAAGTGATTGAACTGGCACCGAACACTACACAGGTCAATATTACTGATAATACGAAATATGCCACAGTGATTGTCAAGGAAGGTAGTTCTTATGGCGACCTGTATGGATGGGCATGGAAAAAAGATGATGCTACAGGAAAATATGTGGTGGATGACAGAGGATTGCCGGTAGTAGAGTCCAACCAAAAACTGGGAAATTTCAATCCCGATGCCATGTTGGGATGGAGCAACCGGTTAAGTTATAAGAATTTCAGAGTCTCATTCCTGATTGACGCACGTATCGGTGGTGAAATGGTTTCCGGTACGGACGCTTATCTCGCTGCCTATGGCGTTGCCGGTTACACGGAAAAATTCAGGGAGGGGGGCTTGGTCCTTGATGCCGTAAAGGCCGATGGATCAGCCAATACTACCGCCATCACTTCCCAACAGTTATGGACTACTGTTTCCCAGAACGGACGTGACGCCTGGGGTGATTTCTTCACCTATGACATGACAAATGTGCGTCTAAGAGAATTATCAGTCGGATATGATTTTCAATTAAAAGAAACCGCGATCATTGAATCTGCATCGCTTTCCATTACAGGAAGAAATCTGCTGTTCTTCTATAGAGGAAAATCGATCATGAATATTAACGGTATCGGTAAAAGAGATAATCCTACTGATCCTGATGCTTCTTTGGGTGCCGGGAACTATCAAGGAGTGGAATTGGGTTTGCCGCCTCTCTCAAGGTCAATCGGTCTTAATCTTAAATTAACTTTTTAATAATCAATATGATGAAAAAATATATTTACAGTTATGTGATGTCTCTCCTAATATGGATGGGTTGTACGGGAGACTTTGAAGAAATGAATACCGATCCTAATAACCTGACGGAAGTGGGTTCTCGCGAAATGCCGTTCATGTTTGCCAAAGCCCAATCATCGTCGGCTTTAAACCGCAGTTTTTACCAGACTGTACAAAATTTGGGCGCAGACCTGTATGCCCAATATTTTGCATTGACCAGTACATCTTTCTCTACTGACCGCTATGTGCTTGTCCCCGACTGGCAACGGCGTTTCTGGACTGTTGTCTATGTTGATACAGCACCTCAGTTGAAAGCAATTAAAGAGAATGCCGAACCCGGTTCGGGAGAAGAGGCCCTGGCTGATATTCTATGGGTGTATGCTTTTCATCGGTTAACTGATCATTTTGGACCTGTTCCTTATTTTCAGGCTGCTGAACCGATCGAAGTAATTCCGTACGATTCTCAGGACAAGATATATGATGATTTTTTTACCCGTCTTGCGTCAGCCGTAAATACTCTCAAGGCGCTCCCGGAGGGAACCACTGTCTTTAAAGGGTACGAATTGATGTATGACGGGGATATTCAGAAATGGGTCGCTTTTGCCAATACATTGCGCCTTCGCCTGGCATTACGCATATCGAAGGCAGATCCGGACAGGGCTAAAACCGAGGCAGAGGCAGCTGTTGCAGCCGGTGTATTGTTGGAGAATTCTCAAAATGCGCTTCTGAAAAAGGCAGAACCGGGTAATGATACGAACGGCCTATCACAAGTGGCAGCCTGGAATGAATTTGCAATGAGCTCTACCATAGCATCCTATTTGAAAGGCTACGAAGATCCACGTTTGGAAGTTTACTTCCAGCCCAATGTGACGACCGGAACATATACCAGCGTGAGAAACGGGTTACCGGCAACCCTGTTGGGAAAACCAAGGAATACCCCTTCACAGAACTCTAATGTGGGAACGTATTGGGTGACACCGAAAAGTGATAAGACTTTTAATCCGAATCTTACAGCCCCGTTCCATGTGATGTGTGCGGCCGAAGCTTATTTTCTGAGAGCAGAAGGAGCTCTGAACGGATGGAATATGGGTGGCACAGCCGGGGAGTTATACAATAAAGGCATCGAAACGAGTATGGAGCAATGGGGTATCGGGTCGGGTGAAATTGCCGGATATATCCAGTCTGAAAAGCAGCCCACAGCCCCGGAGGATGATCAGGAGTCGCCGGCCGTGGCATCCATCCCCGTAAAGTGGAGTACTGATATTGCCGAACAACGCCAACAGATAGGTACCCAGAAATGGCTGGCCATTTTTCCGGATGGCATGGAAGCCTGGGCGGAATTCAGAAGAGCGGGATATCCTGTCATGTATCCGGTTTATCAATCAGACAACCCGCTGCTTCCACAAGGGAGTTTTATCAAAAGACTACCGTTCCCATTGACAGAAGAGGCGAATAATAAGGATGAACTGGAAAAAGGCAAGGCCCTTCTGGGAGGTCCCGACAATGTCGCCACCAACCTCTGGTGGGATGTAGATTAACTGCTATATTTTCAGGATTTAATACGAAACTTAAATTAATAAAAATGACAACTGAAATTAAACAATTCAAGAAAGACAATCTTACGGTTCGTATTTTTACGGATGAGACTTCTGCCGGAAAAGGCAGTGCAGATTTTGTCGCCCAACATTTGAATGATACCGTTCAGACCAAAGGGCATGCCAATCTGATCCTGGCTACAGGTGCTTCACAATTTGCCTTTATAGAAGCTATCAGAACGCTTCCAATCGATTGGAGTAAAATTACCGTATTTCATTTGGATGAATACAAAGATCTGCATGAGTCACATCCGGCCAGTTTTCGAAGATACCTGAAAGAAAGGATACTCGATGTGGTGAAACCGTTTGAGGTGCATTATATCAATGGCGATGCAACAGAAATCGACCGAGAGGTAGCCCGTTATGAGGAATTGTTGAAAGCAGTTACAGTGAATGTTGCCTGCATAGGTATCGGCGAGAACGGGCATATCGCCTTTAATGATCCCGAAGTGGCGGATTTTAACGATCCCAAATTGGTGAAAATAGTGCAGCTGGATGATATCTCACGACAGCAGCAATTGGGAGAGGGATGGTTCTCCACCTTCGAAGAGGTGCCAAGAGAAGCCATCAGCCTGACAATCCCCGCTATCATGCGTTGTGAAGTAATCAGTTGTATGGTACCGGATGAACGAAAAGCCAATGCCGTCTACAATACATTGAATGCGAAAATATCGACAGCATGCCCGGCAACGATTTTAAGGAGGCATCCCCATGCAGTATTGTTTTTGGATAAAAACTCCGCATCTCAATTACAATGAAGCGAAACCTGTTTGTTCTCCTGTTTTTCGTTATACTCAGCAAAGGTATCCGGGGACAGAATGATCTCCCGGATATCTTTACCGGTGATAAGAATAACGATTTGATAAGTTTTTCTCTTAAGAGAGAGGCGGCAAAAGCTTATAACCTGTTACAACTCCCCCAAACTAAAGATGAATGGTTCTCCCAGAGAGAAAAACTGAGGAATGCTATTCTTCAACATGCAAGAGTATCCTATCATCCCGGCTTGCCTTTGGCATATAGGGAGACAGCCAATTATAAAAGGGAAGGGTTTTCAATTAAAAATATTTTCTTTCAGACGCGACCGCATGTATATGCCACGGCTAACTTGTATATTCCTGACGGGAACGGTCCTTTTCCTGCGGTAGTTGTGGCAATGGGACATTCACGCAATGGGAAATTGTATTCCGAGTATCAGGCATTAGGACAAACTTTGGCTTTGAACGGTTATGTTGCCATTGCCATCGATCCCTGGGGAGCGGGGGAGCGAACCACTGTCCACGGTGAGTTTGAATATCACGGGGCTAACCTGGGTGCGTCTCTGTTGAATGTGGGAGAAACTTTGATGGGAGTTCAAATTACAGACAATATGCGGGCTGTTGATCTGCTCTCATCTTTTCCATTTGTTGATAACGAAAATATTGGAGCAACCGGAGCGAGTGGGGGAGGGAATCAGGTGATGTGGCTTGCTGCCATGGATGAGCGGGTTAAAGCGGTTGTTCCGGTGGTAAGCGTAGGAACTTTTCAGTCGTATATACTGAACAGTAACTGTATATGTGAAGCATTAGACGGTGGATTGACTTTTACTGAAGAATCGGCAGTATTGGGGCTTATTGCACCCCGGGCACTGAAAATTTGTAACGGATTGCAAGATGCGAATGCGGCATTCCATCCACAGGAAATGTTGAGAAGTTTCAATGGTGCCAGGACCATATATAGATTCTATGGTGCGGATAACAACCTGTCTTACCAGATATTTGATACGCCTCATGGTTACTTTCCCGAAATGAGGGAAGCCATGCTCGGTTGGTTCGCTCTTCATTTGAAAAATGAGGGTACCGGTGCCCCGAAAAAAGAGGGGCAGTTTGTACCGCTGCCTGAATCCGAGTTAATGGTCTTTTCCAAAGGACAGCGCCCGTCAGAGGTGGTTTCTACCGAGGATTATTGCTTTAATCAGGGATCACTCCTGAGATCAAGAATGTTATCAGATAACAACATGGATATTCAGGAAAAAAAAGAAGGATTAAGACAAATATTGAGGATACCGGATGACTATGATTTGAAAACAATACACCAATTGTCAGACTTAAATGATTGGGAACGGTATATTTTGGAAACAACCACCGGAGATCTCATACCTTTATGGCTGCACTCGTCAAATAAGCATGATAATGAATATGTTTTAATTGCTAATTCAAAAGGAAAGGGTTTGATTGATGCAGATTTGATTGATGGACTTATAGCACGAGGAACCGGCGTCTGTATTGTAGATCTATGGGGTATTGGAGAGAGCGCTTCTTCCGAGGCTAAGCGTATTGACGGATCATTACCGGAATTCCACACTTTATTCCGTTCTGCGTTATGGTTGAACCAAACCATGCAAGGAATCTGGATCGGCCAGTTGGATATTGTTTTGAACTGGCTTGTCAATTCACATCAGATAAAAGAAATCACGATTGAGGCAGATAGAGAGTTGGCTGTAGCGAGCCTGTTGTCTTCTGTCCTTGGAAATAAGGCTGATAAATTAATTCTCAAAGGAATACCATTGAGTTATCTGTTTGATAAATCCGGTGATATCGATTATTTTTCCATGGCTATCCATATTCCGGACTTTTTACTTTGGGGAGATATCTCACTTGCAGTTGCAATGTCCGGTAAAGATATTACCTTTATTGATCCGGTAACTATTTCCGGAAGGGAATTAAGTAACAAAGAAATCGAAGAGTTCAGGAATGAGTTTAATCATTTTAATGCATTCCCGAAGAAACGTTCGGAGGTTCATTTTATACAATAAATATGTTTCGCCATGCAAATGAATAGAAGAAATTTCCTTAAGATAACAGGAGCTGCAACCGTATCGGCCATGTTACCGGCCAAGGGGTTAAGTAATGGAATACCGGCTGAAAATCAACCATCGGACAAGTCCTTAAAGAAAATATACAGTGAAGCGTATAAAAAACATCCTCAGAAGTTTAACATGTGCGGATATGCTGCTCCTAAACTGGAAACCGTCAGGGTTGGCTTTGTGGGCGTCGGGTCGAGAGGAAGTGCTGCGGTTGAGAGGATGAGCCATATAGAGGGCATTAGGATTGTGGCCATTTGTGATGTATTAGCCGAGCATGCGGAGAAAGCAAAAGCGCGTATCCGGACTCCGGGACATCCGGCCATGGTCTATTCTGGAAATGAAGACTCCTGGATGGAGATGTGCCGGAGGGAAGATATCGACCTTATATATGTGGCCACTCCCTGGGAACTGCATGCCCCGATTGGTATTTACTCCATGAAGCAGGGTAAGCACGTCGCATTGGAAATCCCAGCTGCAACAACTGTAGAGGATTGTTGGCGATTAGTAGAGACCTCTGAAGATACCAAAAAACATTGTGTGATTCTGGAGAACTGCTGTTATGATTTTTTTGAATTACTTAGCCTGAATCTGGCACGCAATGGATTTTTTGGAGAAATAGTGCATGCCGAGGGAGGCTATATTCATGAAATAGGGGAAAGCTTGTTCTTCAGAGGGAAGCCCGGACGCAGTTGGCGGTTAAATGAAAATATGAAAAGGAATGGGAATCTCTATCCGACACATGGATTGGGTCCCGTAGCACAAATCATGGATATCAACCGGGGAAACCGGATGGAATATATGGTGTCAATGTCTTCAGATGATTTTTTAATGGATCAATATGCCAAAGAATTGTCGCAAAAAGAAGATTATTTTAAACAATTCGAAGGAGCTCCGTTCCGGGGTAACATGAATAATTCAGTCATAAAAACGGTAAAAGGACAAACAATTCTCATACAGCATGACATCACCACACCACGGCCTTACTCCCGATTGCATACCATAAGCGGGACAAAAGCCACCGCGCAGAAATACCCTCTTCCTCCCCGTCTGTCCATAGCTGAGGATCACCAGGAGTGGTTGTCTGAGGATAAATTCAGGGAAATTGAACTGCAATATAATCCTCCCATCATAAAAAAGATGCAGGATATTGCCAAAGAGATCGGGGGGCATGGCGGAATGGACTTTTTGATGGATTGGAGATTGATTGATTGTTTGCGGAACGGCCTGCCGGTGGATATGGATGTATACGACGCTGCTTCATGGAGTGTCATTGGTCCGTTAAGCGAATGGTCGGTAGCCAATCGGTCAGCGCCGATAGATATCCCTGACTTTACAAATGGAGCATGGAGAACAAACCGGCCTCATGATATTAGTTTGACAAACGGAGGAACGACCGGGGTGGTTGTCTAAAATTTCCCTTGACTGCTCTGGAGATTTTCAACTCCCTGTGAATAAAAGAAAGAAAAACCAATCAATAAGATAATATTTTCTTGATGGACAAAAAAGTTTTTTATATCTCGATGGGTATTCTGGCTGTGATGTACTTTGTCTTTGGCCTGGTATCATGGGTGAATGCAATACTAATCCCTTACTTCAAGATTGCCCTCGAACTGACACATTTTCAGTCGTATTTTGTGACTTTTGCCTTTTATATAGCCTATTTTGTAATGGCGATCCCCTCGGGATTTTTATTAAACAAAGTGGGATATAAAAAAGGTATTATGAGCGGATTCATATTCCTCTCATTAGGGGCGCTTATTTTTGTGCCGGCAGCTCTTACACAGCAATATGTGGTTTTTCTTATCGGACTCTATTGTCTGGGAACAGGGCTTGCTATCCTTCAGACGGCTGCAAATCCTTATGTCACTATGATCGGGCCGATTGACAGTGCCGCACAGAGAATGAGTGTGATGGGGATTTTTAATAAGTCGGCAGGGATCATTGCTCCTTTGCTTTTTGCAGCAGTGGTGTTCAAATCGACCGACGACGCTACCTTTGCCTTACTTGAAGCCGGTACACTCTCCGAAACAGAGAAAAATATTATTCTGCAGGAACTGATCCGGAGGGTAATTATGCCCTATTCCATCCTGGCTGTGCTTTTATTGTTGATAGGTATCGGCATAAGATATTCAGTATTGCCGGAAATAGAGGAACCCGAGGACGAAACTCCAGCGGAAAATGACACTTTAACGCCGGTTGTAAATGAGGCAAAGAAATCTCTTTTGGATTATCCTTATCTTATCTTTGGCGCTATTGCGATTTTCCTGCATGTGGGCACGCAAGTGGTAGCCATTGATACTATCATCAATTATGCGGGATCGATGGGCATCGGTCTTTTGGATGCCAAGTTCTTTCCCTCCTATACGCTAATATGTACAATCATTGGTTATTTATTGGGTATATTGCTTATTCCCCGGTTCGTTTCACAAAAGAGAGCCTTGCAATTTTGTACCGCACTTGGCTTACTCCTTTCCTTGGGGGTGGTGTTGGCTGATCATACTGTTTCACTGTTCGGGCATACCGGGAATATCTCGATATGGTTTTTAGCCTCGATCGGACTTCCTAACGCATTGATATATGCCGGTATATGGCCTTTGTCGATCCATAATTTGGGTAAATTAACCAAGACGGGGTCTTCGCTTTTGATTATGGGGTTAAGCGGAAATGCCATCCTGCCGCTGATCTATGGTGCGATAGGAGACCATTATGGATTGAGGACAGGATACTGGGTACTGATTCCCTGTTTTATTTATTTAGTGTGGTTTGCTTTTCAGGGGCATACGATTAATAGTTGGAAACGAGAAAAAAAATGACAAAATGGAAAGATTGATAATTGAACGGGGTAAAGTCATCTTCCCTGATCATATAGCGGAAGATGTTTCAATCATCTGCGAAGGAGGAAAGATTACAGATATTGTCCCTTCGTCGGCAGTTGCTCCGTCAGATTCGGACAAGCGGATCGATGCCTCAGGAATGTATGTTTCTCCCGGATTCATTGATATCCACCTTCACGGTGGCGGTGGTCACGATTTTATGGATGGTACGGTAGAGGCATTTCTGGGAGCCGCTGAGTTGCATGCCCGTTATGGTACCACCGCGATGGTGCCGACTACCCTCACAAGTACAACCGAAGAATTAATGAATATTTTCTCGGTGTATCGGGAGGCGGTAAAAAAGAACAGGAGAGGAGCTAAATTTCTGGGGCTCCATCTCGAAGGTCCTTATTTTTCGTATAACCAACGGGGAGCACAAGATCCTAAATATCTTCGTAATCCTGAACCGGAAGAATATATGCATATCCTGGCATCCTCAGAAGATATTGTTCGATGGAGCCTGGCTCCCGAATTACCCGGCGCGCTGGATCTGGGGCGGGAACTGGTGTCGAGAGATATTCTTGTGGCCGTGGCACATAGCGATGCGGTATACGAAGAAGTGGAATTGGCGTTTAAAGAAGGATTTACCCATATTACACATTTATATTCGGGGATGTCTTCGGTAACACGTCACAACGCCTTTCGATATGCGGGAGTCGTGGAATCAGCTTATCTCATTGACGATATGACGGTAGAGATTATAGCCGACGGAGTGCATCTTCCTCGTCCGTTGTTACAGTTTGCCTATAAGTTCAAAGGAGCCGATAAGATCGCACTTTGTACCGATGCGATGCGTGGAGCCGGGATGCCTGATGGTGAGTCTGTTTTAGGGAGCCTCAAGGAAGGACAACGGGTGATTATCGAGGATGGTGTGGCTAAACTGCCCGATCGTTCGGCTTTCGCCGGTAGCGTAGCTACAGCTGACCGGTTGATACGAACTATGGTGAACATAGCTAAAGTACCACTGATGGACGCTGTGAAAATGATGACACTTACGCCTGCCAGAATTATGAAGATTGATGGACAAAAAGGAAGTCTTAAATCCGGAAAAGACGCTGATCTGGTGATCTTCGATGAAAACATACGAGTGGTATGTACCGTGTCGGAAGGAACAGTGATATACGATACATTCAGGATAAATTTATAATACAGTCGACCGTTACATGAAACGATTATTTTCCGTTCAATAAAAAATACTATTTTAGGAAGTGAAATAGAAATTCATCATTTATTTTTTTGGTAGTTATACTTTTTTTGTTTTTCTTTGTTTTAATAAATTTAATTTTTTAAACGCTAAAATCATTTGCCTATAAGTCCTCTTTACTCAATTGACATTACATAACAATCAAGAAGTAAAGCAATGGAAACTTTCTGCACGATGACCGATGAGGAATTGGTCGTTTCGTATGCCGACGGCAATGACTATGCGTTTGATCTGCTCCTCAACCGGCATAAGCAATCTCTTTACACTTATATTTATTACACGGTCCGCGATCAGGAGCTGGCTGAAGACATCTTTCAAGATACCTTCTTCAAGGCTATTACCACTATCAGGCAGGGCCGATACACTGAAACGGGCAAGTTCAAGGCGTGGCTTACCCGTATCGCACATAACCTGATCATCGATTATTTCCGTCAGAAAAAAAATGAAAACACCGTCTCCAATGATGACTATGAGTTCGACCTGTTCAATAATTCTTCCCTGTGCGATGAAACGGTAGAGATGAAAATGGTGAAAAACCAGGTGTTCAGTGATGTGAAGAGGCTGATTGATTTTCTGCCGGACGAGCAACGTGAAGTCTTACAGATGCGGTATTATGGGGATTTGAGTTTCAAGGAGATTGCGGAAGTCACAGGAGTGAGTATCAATACTGCCCTTGGACGTATGCGTTACGCCATTCTCAACATGCGTAAACTGGCCACTGACCATAAAATGATTTTAACGATCAATTGATGGGGTGATTATTATTTGCCCGGCCTGAAGAGCAGTTCCAGTTTGGGCTGCGGTCGCATTTTGCCAGAGAACATATCGCGTACCCAGATCATACCGCCTTCCACGCCCATGGTAGGCTTGAACCAGTACTCCACTGAGCCGCCATAATAAGGTGTATTCATCATCGGAAGCATGGGACCGGACTGGTTATTGTGCTTCATGACAGGCATACCCCCGTAGGCATTCAGATACCAGTCGTCGCTAAGCCGGTAACGCCCATGCAGGTCGAGCATCACTGCCGACTGGTTGACATTGTACTGATTGCCCGCGGTCTTTAAATAGGTCGCTCCTCCATCAAACATCAGGTTACGATTCACCTGGTAGCTTGCGTTCATGCCAATATTCCAGAAAGGTATCTCGTCGAAATTGGAGTTGTAACCTCCGCTGATACCCATCATCAACGCCGGATTGATCATATAGCGGGCACCCGCATCCAATATATAGTAATAGCCTTTGCCGAACATGGGGGTCTCCACCATGCCAAGGGTGGTCGAAGAATGCAGCAGAAGATTAGGTGTTGGCATCATAGAGGCTATGGCGGTCCGGCTCTTGCTGTTGATAAAATCGGACGCGGCACCATCCCAATAAATGGGAGGAAATATTCCTTCTTCATCCGTATGTTGCGGTGATAGTGTAAATTTTTGATAGGGAGTAAACTGCGGCATAAAATTCTCCATCGGGTTCAGTCGGGGCAGTCTTAACGGAAGTTGTCCGGATTGAAGGGAGTCGGACAGTGAGGGCATTTCTCCCGAAACGCCGGTTTTCAATTCCAGGCTATCTTGTTTCACCGGAATTTCCTGTGCAAAAATCCTCGCCTGGGTGAAGAGGAGAACTATTAAAAGCGAAATATAAAGGCGTTTCATACAGCTTACGGTGTTAAGAGTTATCCTATGAAAACAAAAGTACATGAAAATTAAGGCATTTCCAAGCGCATGAAATGAAAAAATGTAAAAAGAGTAATTGTTTGCAACTCCATCAACTTATCGTGGATGAGTTTGATCTTTTATCTCTCCGGTAAGCAAAATAAAACACCTGTGGTAGTACGGTAAAAGAGAGTATCATACATATTATTATACCGCCGACAATCATAATCGCCAATGGCTTTTGAATTTCGGAACCCATGCCTGAAGATAAGGCAGCAGGCAACAATCCCATTGATCCCATCAAGGCGACCATTAAGATCGGACGTATCCGTTCGCTAACGGCTTCGTCAATGGCCAACCGGAGATTTCGTGAACTTTGCATTCGTTGTTTCATCAGAGAGATGAGAAGTATACCGTTAATAGCTGTAATACCGAAAAGGATGATAAATCCCACGCCCGCCGATATGCCGAACACCGTTCCTGTCACCCAAAGGGAGATAAAGCCGCCGATAAAGGCATAGGGCATGGCACTTGCTGCTATCAGCGTGTCTTTTATCGTCCCAAAATTAAGATAAAGTAGGAACAGGATCAAAACAAGTGCCGACGGCACGATTACCATTAGCCGTTTTGTGGCACGTTGCTGGCTTTCAAATTCACCTGCCCATTCCATTTTATTTTCTACCTCTAACTCTACCTTTTCACTCACTCTTTTCTGAGCTTCGGCAATGGCGGAACCCAGATCCCGGTCGCGGATACTGAACCCTACACCCACATAGCGACTGCTTCCGTCACGGTAAATAAAAGTAGGGCCCGTGATGAAATTGATATCCGCAATTTCTTTCAAAGGGACATATTTCCCATCCATAGTGGGAATTAATATATTGCCGATTTTGTCTTCATTGTCGCGGTATTCTTTCTGAAAACGTAAGCGTACGTCAAAGATGCGTTCCCCCTCGTAGAACTGCGTGGCAGCTTTCCCGCCGATCGCCATCTCTGCTACCGATTGTGCATCGGCCATTGAGACGGCATAACGAGCCATTTTCGACTCGTCCAGTTTTATTTGCAATTCGGGCAGACCGATGCTTCGGAAAACATTAACATCCTCCACACCACGGATGTCCTTAATCGTTGCCGCTGTTCGGTCGGCCAATGCCTCCAATTGTTGAAGGTCGTTTCCGAAGATCTTGATGACAAGGGCGCTTTTCACTCCGGCCACATATTCTTCCACATTGTCCTGTATGGGTTGGCTAAATCCGAGGGTGACACCAGGATAGATATCTATCGCCTCTTTTATTTCCATGATAAGGTCTTCTTTTTTTATTTTCCGCTTCCACTCCTTTTCGGGTCTCAACTGAGTATGAAATTCAATATTGAAAAAACCGGTCGGGTCGGTTCCGTCGTTTGGCCTTCCCGTTTGCGACAGCACGAACTGCACTTCATCAAAAGAGCGTATCTTTTGCTTCATCTGCTTGGTAATTTCCACCGATTCGTCAAGATTGACGCTGTTGGGAAGGGTTGCCCGGATATAAATGGCCCCTTCGTTCATGCTTGGTATAAATTCTGTTCCCCAGAATGAAAAACGAACGGTACAGAGGAGTAATAAGAAGCAAAAGCCGGCCAAAATACCTTTCCGGTAGCGGCAGCTAAAGGCATAGACACGGTAGGTATTATGGATGAAAAAACGGCTAAACACATTTGATTTTTCTTTGAGCGGCTTGTTGAGCATTATTTTGCACATCACGGGGACATAGGTCAATGACAAGGTCAAGGAGCCTAAAAGGGCATATCCCAATGTGAACGCCAATGGTGAAAACATTTTCCCTTCCACCTTCTGAAAGGAGAAGATGGGGAATAAAGCCACCATTAAAATGATCTGGGCAAAGAAAATATAGGATGCCACACTTCCCGCGCTTTTTTTAATCAGACCCGATTTGGCGCTTTTCGTGTAACGGATACCCAATTCCTCGGAGCGTTTGACCACAGCCACAAAAATCACTTCCACAATCACCAATGTCCCTTCCAGCAACAATCCGAAGTCGAGCGCCCCCATTGAAATCAGGTTTGCGGGAAGCCCCTGTATCCGCAGCATGATGATGGCAAACAGAAATGAAAGTGGAATAACCGTTGAAACGATGAGCGTCGTGCGCCAGTTGAACAGGAAAACGAACACCACTACAGAAACAAGAATAATGCCTTCCAACAGATTTTTCAATACCGTACTGACGGTTGCATCAACTAAAGTTGTACGGTCGAGAAAGGGTTCTATCCTTACATTTTCGGGCAGGACATGTTCGTTCAGTTCCGTTATTTTCTCTTTCAGGTATTTGATAACCTCTCCCGGGTTTTGCCCGCGGAGCATCACAACGATCCCCTGTACCAAATCATCATCATCATCAAGACCCACCTGCCCCAAGCGAGGTTTGGACGATATATCCACCGTGGCCACCTGTTTCACCCGGATGGGAGTGCTACCTCTGACCTCAATCAGGATGTTTTCAATGTCTTCGATGCTTTCCAGCAGCCCGACTCCCCGCACTACGAAAGCTTGGCTTCCTTTCTGTATAATGTCTCCTCCCACGTTGATATTGCTGTTTGAAACGGCTTCATAGACATCTAAAGGAGAAAGGTTGTAGTTGGCCAATTCGGTTGGGTTTACTTTTATTTCGAAAATCTTGTCCTCGCCGCCGAAAGTATTGATACTTGCCACCCCGGGCACGGAAAGCAATTCCCGTTCGATGACCCATTCGTTGATCGCCGTGACTTCACGTATCGGCAGGTCACTTTTGATCACATAACGGTATATCTCACCTGTGGCACCTGACGGCGGCTCAATGGAGGCTTCTGCTCCCTCGGGCAGATCGAGGTCTTGCATCCGGTTGGATGAATATTGCTGTGCGAAAAAATCATCGACACCATCTTCAAAAATAACAGTAACGACCGACAAGCCGAAGAGGGACGTGGAACGTACGTCTGTCTTGCGCGGAATGGTGTTCATTTCCCGCATGATGGGCAGGGTCACGAATTTCTCCACCTCCTCGGCACTACGTCCAGGCCATTGGGTGATTACCCGTACCCGTGTGTTAGTGACGTCGGGATAAGCTTCTATCGGTGTGTTGATAAAGCAGACGATTCCGGCAACCAACAGTATGGCAGTAAGGAACAGAATAAGGACATGGTTTCTGAGTGAGAAGGCGATGATATTTTCAACAAATTTGTGCATAATTATTTCTCGTTAAGACCTGAATAAATAAGCAGTTGCCCGCTTATAACCACCTCATCGCCTTCCGATATGCCGGAACGGACATAGGAGGTATTTTCGTTGTGCCCCTGCAACTGTATTTCATTTATTTGAAAATTGTCTCCATCGTTTTTTGTCACGACGAAATAGCGGTTGTCATCAAAAATCAGCGCGTCAGACGGAATGGCGACAACTCTTTCGTCCGTTTCATTTCTCAGATGGACTACGACCGGCATCTCCGGTTTCAGTTTCAGGTCTTGATTAGGCATGGTAATCCTTGCTTTCAGGACTTTGTCGTCGGGATCGAACACTTGTGAAAGTCTGTCTATTTTGCCATCAAAAACTTCTCCGGGATAGGATAGGGTGGTGAAATTAACTTCCATCCCTTCTTTTACGAATTGCAGGTTTCCGGCATATACATTGGCCATCACCCACACCTCACTCAGATCGGCGATGGTAAACAACGCCTCGTCGCCTGATGATATGGTACTGCCTGAAGAGACTCTTTTAGAGACGATATAACCCGAAGCGGGAGCTTTGAGTGAAAAAACGCCACTCCCTTTATCCGAGCCAAAGAGGCGCATGTCGTTTTGTACCCTTGCCAATGTGGCTTGGGTTTGCTTGAGTTTAGACTCGGCCTCCATCAACTCCCTCTCGGAAAGCATATTGTCGTTGAACATCTCCCGGGCGGTTTTTACTTCTCTTTCCACCACATTGATTTCTGCCTGTAACGAGACAAGTTCAGATTGCAAGGCTGATAAATCTGCACTGCGGACATCTAAAAGCGTTTCCCCTTTCCCTACCTTGTCGCCCATCGAGAAATAGACTTTCTCTACTATTCCTCCGATCAATGGAAAATAATGGACTACTTTGTCGGGATCGTACTCTACCTTCCCATTGAGGGTTAGTGTCTCTTTCTGACGGCCGGCAGCAGCTTTTACCGTTTTTACGGTCGAAAGGAAATCGGGATTGATTACCGGGCGGTCTCCTGTATTTTCTGTACGGTCCCCCGTGCAGGAATTGGATAGGAAAATAAGTGGTGTGAGCGTGAGCAACACAATTTTTTTTACTGTCATAAAGCTTTGTCTATTGTATGTCGGATCCTGTAGCATATTGAAGTTCGCTGAACGAAACGTACCTGTTTTTACGTGCTGTAAGCAGTGTTTGCTTATTACTGCGGTACGATTCCATAAAGTCGATATATTCCAGCATGCTGATATTTTTGTTGAGCAGGTTTTTGGTGTATAGCTCGAACATCTTGTCCAGTTCGGTCAAGAGTTCGTTGTCCGCGATTTTTTGGTAAAAATTATATGCCTGGGCGTAATTGGCAAAGGCTTCCGTAATTTCGTGGAGGACGGTGTTCTGTTGTTGCTGAACAAGGTGCCGGCTCTGGTAGAGGCCGATCCTGGCCGCTTTTATATTGCCTTGGTTCCGGTTCAGGAAAGGAAGGTCGAAACTGAAGCCCACACCCGCGAAATCTTTCCAGATACCTCCGTAGCGGTCGTAACTGACGTTTAACGTAATGTCGGGGATGCGTTGCGATTTTTCGTAAATCAATGATTTTTCATAGAAATGGGTTTGTAGCTCACTCCGTTTCAGGTCGGGACGTGACTCGAAAGCGATTTCGAATAAAGAGGCCAACCGCATCGGATCGGGATCGGGCATGTTCTCTCCACCCGGTTCAATCTCAATCCGTATGAAAGGAGAAATATTCAACAGGGACTTGAGATCCTTCTGTTGTGCATTGAAATCGACTTCCGTCTCGTTCATTTCCTTTTCCAACTCCAACAAGCCGGACTGCAGCCTGAGCAGTTCGGTCTTTGCTATGTTTCCCTGCGCCACCTGTTTCTTATAAGCGGCGATCAATTGTTCCAGCGATTTTTGCTGGGTGGATAATACTTCACGGTACGATTGCAGGTATGCTGCTTCTCCGATTAGCTTTCTCAGTTCCGCTTTTAATCCTCTCAATACCTCTTCAAACTCCTCAATGGCCATTTCCCTGGATACTTCCGTCTGTTTTACAAGCTTGCTCCGTTTGCGGGAAGTCCGGATAATCTGGTTGAGTTCCACGCTGAACTGGGCGTTTTTAGGGAAGGATCCCATCTCCAGCTCTTTCCTCTGCCTGTCGCTTCCCCAGAAGTTTACCGAGCCGACTGTCAATTCTGGATTATCCCAAAGTTTGGCTTGTGCTATTTCAGCGTCGGCAAGGCTGATATTCATCTTTTCCGCTATCAGTTGAAGGTTCTGTTCGAGGAACAAGGCTTCGATTTGTGATGGTGTATATCGCTTCACTTCCCATTGCTGAGCGGAAATATCGAATGGGAGAAATATCAATAGGAAATTTAAAAAAAATAATTGTGGGATTATTTTCATCTTTTCATCTTTACCTTTGCGATCTATGTGACCCATGTGGTCCATGCGATCTGAAAATTTCCGGCAAAGGTAGATTTCCGAAATTAGAAGCCCATTAAAGAGAGATTAGAATTAGATTAGAAACTATTTTTCCAGATGATCAAGATGGTTGTGCCCATGTTTTCGGAGGAAGTAATTTCCATGACGGCTCCCGAAAGCGTTAATATTTTATGCGCGAGTGATAACCCGATTCCCGCCCCTTTGTAACCATAGGTGTTCCGTCCCCGATAAAAAGTATCGAAAATTTTTTCCTTTTCATCGGAAGGTATGCCTATTCCCTTGTCGCTGACTGTGATCTGAAATCCCGATTTGATTTTGAAGGCTCTGACAGTAACGGTTTCCTCGGAGTATTTACAAGCGTTGTCTATGATATTTTGCAACGCTACAAACAGCAGGTGGTTATTGGATTTGATATAAAAGGGGGTATTATCTTTTACGAACGAAATACGTCCCTTATATTTCGAATATTCAAAATGTTGCACCACGGATTGAAGTTCGTCCGCCAGGTTGAGTTGTTCACTTTCCGATTCCGAAATATCCAGATCGGTCTGTGCCAATTGGAACAGGTTGTTCACCAGTATGTTTAACCGCTCTATCTCGCTCTCTATCCGGCTGAGGGAGGTTTTGTATTCGTCGGGAGTAAAATCCTTGAGCTGCATCACCTCGCACTCTCCCATAATGGCTGTGAGCGGGTTCTTCAGTTCATGCGAAGCGTTGGCGATAAATGTTTTTTGTGAGTTGAAGCTTATTTCCAGCCGTTCTATCATCTGGTTGAAATAATTGATGGTTTGCGCCAGTTCGTCGTTTCCTTTCCTTTTTGCCAGACGGAGGTGCAGGGCATTGGAGGTTATTTCCTGCATGCGGTTGACCATTTCCTGCAAAGGTTTGGTAATTATCTTGGCATTCCACCAGAGTAATCCGAAAATAATGACACTGCTTATGACTAAAATGAGGATCAGTATTTTCTTCAAAGAGCTTATTAAATACTCTCCCTGGAGATTTCTGGCAGTAACTATGATAATGAAATTACCTTCGTTATCAGGATAATATATGCCGACCCCGCTTTGGTTATCCAGCTCGAATTTTACCTGATAATTCTGGAACAGGCCCTTCACTTGCCGATCGGTAAGAAAGGTCTCAAGTTCCTTTGTGGCCTGCTGCCGGTCATTGGCAATGATCACCCTCTCAGATGTTTCGGGCAATAGGCTTTGGTAGGCGTCGATAATTTTTTGATAAGCATGTTGATTTAGTTCGTCTTTCTCAAAATGCTTCTGGGCTGTGATCAATGCTTTGTCGAATAAGAGGGTGTAGTAATTATTGTCTATATTTTTTGATGTGAGCAGATAAACAAAAATAAATACGATTACCAGTATTCCTACCGTAATGGATGTGTATAACAGGGCCAATTTGGTTTTTATCTTCATTCCTCTTTCAAAATATATCCCAAGCCGATCACGGTATGGATTAATTTGGATGTCCCTTCGGGTTGAATCTTATTCCGGATGTAGTTGACATACACGTCCACAATATTGGTATTGGTATCGAAATTCATATCCCATACATTTTCAAGTAAAGTCCGACGGGAAAGCACCCTGTTTGGATTTTGCATGAAAAACTCAAGCAGTAGATATTCTTTCGCGGTAAGATGAATTGTTTTTCCATCTCTTATAGCTTGTTTTGTATGTATGTTCAGTGTCAAATCGGAAAATTGTAAAAAATCATCATTTTGTTTTTCCGGGTTTATGCCCGATCGTCGTAATAATGCTTTGATCCGGGCCTCCAGTTCAGCCAGTTTAAATGGCTTTGTGATATAATCATCGGCACCTGAGTTAAGTCCCTTTACAATATCTTCGGTGGTTGACAAGGCGGTAAGCAGAATGATGGGAGTGGCATAACCAAACTTTTGCCGGTATGCCTTGCAAAGCTCCAGACCCGACATGAACGGCATCATGATATCGACGATAATCAAATCGAAAGCGACAGTCTGCAGCTTTTCCCACGCCTGCAAGCCATCACCACATACTTCGGTTTCATATCCGCTTATATTTAATCCTCGTTCTACAAACGAACTGATATTTTGTTCATCTTCAATAATTAAAATCTTCATCGGAAAATATAGCTATACAACAAATGCCTCCCCGTTACATAAAAAAAGAGACCGACTCATATAAATGAGACAGTCCCTTTGTATATGGTAGGAGTTCAAATTGTTCTGTACTGAACGGTGCAGAAACTGAAAATGTGTTCAATTGCCGAGGAAAATCTCAAGTTCTGTAGATACTCGAACCGTCTTCTTTCAAAGCCAATTTTACCATTTCTACAGGGGCTTATACTTCAGAATGCGGATACTTCAAAAAACGTCTGAAACAGTGTTTGAAGCTGTTAAAGCAGCTCTAAGAAGTCTCGTATATCATTCAATTCGATAACATTTCATCGTTTGATATATAATTTTTTCCGGATTGTGAAGCAGAATCAGTCATACGTATGTAATCTTGTTTTCAACCCTTGAAATTCTTACCATCACTGTTTTTCCTTTTGGGAAAATGACGATGTAGTAAAAAATCAACGTTTGAGATTGGATTTTCATCCCTATTCCCTGAATTTACAGACTCTTGCATCTGTCTCCGGTATGCAGGCTTGCCCGTGAAGGTTTACCCTTTCCACCAAAGTAGCGTACAAAAGCAGTCACAAATTCTGCCAATGCCTGAAGATGGATCATTCGCCTGAGTCGGTCGCTATTTTGCAATCACGTCCTCACATATACAGGTAAACTGCTATCAAGGGGATCACATAACGAAAAACTTCCGGTTCATCCGATAGAAACATTGAATGTCTCACACTTCTTGAACAAAGAGAAAAAACAAACGGATTTGCCGATCTCTTGAATGAAACTCTTCCCGTTGTGTACAAAATGTCAATGAACTCCTATGTATGTCTTATGTACGAAATTCGTACTTTTTATCTCTCGTTGTTGTCCTGCAAATATAACATATCCGCCAAATAAATTGCAAATATTTTTGGCCGTTTTTATGAACAACTTCTGAACAGGTTATCAACAGGTTATGAACAATAGTCTCTATACCAGTGCTGGAACGGGTTGGAGAGTGGATAAGTGGACAAGTGCTTAAGTGGTTAAGTGGTTAAGTGCCTAAGTGGACAAGTGGATAAGTGGACAAGTGCTTAAGTGGTTAAGTGCTTAAGTGGTTAAGTGCCTAAGTGGTTAAGTGCCTAAGTGGACAAGTGCTTAAGTGGTTAAGTGCTTAAGTGGTTAAGTGCCTAAGTGGACAAGTGGATAAGTGGACAAGTGCCTAAGTGCCTAAGTGGTTAAGTGACAGAAAAGTGATTTGGGAGACAAGGAGAGTAGGAAACTGGAAAGATTTAGTTTTAGTTTCAATGATGAGTTGAAGTGAATTGTAGTCCTACGATGGAGATAATCAGCGTGCTGAGAAAAAAAATCCTCCAGAAAGTGACCGGTTCCCTGAAGACAAGAATACCCAGGATAACTGTCCCTACGGCACCGATACCTGCCCATACAGCATAGGCGGTTCCGGTGGATATGGAATGGGGACCACCCATCGATTTGAACAGTAAAAACATACTCAGGCTCACGCTGGCAAGAAATATGACGAGCCATAACCACATCTCTTTACCGGATGTCTGTTGCATTTTTCCCAGGCTCATCGCAAAAATCGATTCAAATAAGCCTCCAATAATCAGGATTATCCAATTAATGCTCATAATTATATTATTAATATTTGACGTCAAAGATAATGATATGCCTGTTAATATCCGACATCTTATTGATATTTGAGATGAAAACCTATATATATTGTAGAATATAATTTTTAAAGAGAATAAAATTATGAGAACTGTTCAATTGAATGACCAAAAGTACCGTTAGCGGAGAATTCGTTAGAGAATATTTTCTCATTCCTGAAATGGCAGCCATAGAGCCTTTGTTATTAGAGCGGCAAGAACAATTCCGGTCGCTTGTAGTAAGAAAAAATTATAAAGTCGTTTATTACATTCAAAATACTACCGTATTCATTACCGATATATGGAATTGCCGTCAAGATCCTGATAATTTACTCAAACCGGATGGACTTGGCGGGAGTGATCCTGGCGACCAGGTAAGAGGGGCCGATCATCATCAGTAATGACACGATAAGTGTACCGATATTAAGGAGAATAACATACAGTGGGTTGAGGTCTACCGGTACGGCTGAGAGATAGTAAGTGGCCGGATCGAGTTTCAGTAATTGGAATTTGTTCTGGATAAGACAAAAAGCCAGCGCGATGATATTTCCCCATACCATCCCCTGTCCGATAAGAAAAGTGGAAAGATACAAGAAAACCTTACGGATACTGATATCCCTGGCTCCCATCGACTTGAGCATACCGATCATATTGGTACGTTCAAGGATGATGATAAGCAGGCCGGAGATCATGGTGAACCCCGAAACGACCAACATAAGGATGGTAATGACCCACACATTCATGTCAAGCAGATTGAGCCAGTTGAATATCATAGGGTTTATATCTTTGATGGAACGGGTGTAAAGGGTATTGCCAAGGCGGTCTTTGTGGGATGCCATATCGAAGAAAAGATCCTGTGCGACCCTGTCGAGATTATCGTAATCGCGTACCAGTACTTCTATTCCGCTCACCATATCACTATCCCATCCATTGAGGGAAGAGAGCACATTACTCCCTACAATCACATAGAGTTTGTCATAATCCTCAAAATTAGTACTGTAAATACCGCTGATTTGAAACCGGCGGGCACGGACGGGTTCCTGTACAAAATAGCAGGTGAAGTTGTCCCCTATCTTTAGTCGTAGTTTATCGGCTATATTTTTTGAGACAATAGCTTGGTTAACCCCGCTTGTATCATTGGCTTGAAGAATGGTTCCTTCCACCATGTTCTTTCTGAAAAATTCCCAGTCATATTTTTCCGATACCCCTTTCAATACTACCCCCAGGAAATTATCATCGGTTTTGATAATACCCGGCTTGGTGATGAATTCCTGGAAATGACGGATATTGGGGTTGGCAGTAAGTATAGCCGCAAGTGTATCGGAAAAGGAGATAGGGGAGTGTTCGTAGGATGAGCTGCTCTCAAAGGCGGTGATCTGGATGTGGGAACCGAAACCCACCACCTTGGCACGCACCTCTTTTTTGAATCCGACAATGATACATACAGCCACAATCATCACTGCCAGACCCAGTGCAATACCGGCAATGGCAATTTTGATGGCAGGCGAAGAAACCCGTTTATCGTTCTTTTTATCGCCTTTATAAATTCGCTTCGCTATGAAGAGCTCCGCATTCATGTTTGTGGGTATGTGGATATGCTTCCAGTGCCTTCTCGAGCACTGTGAGCGCTTTGTTTAAATCGTCTTTATTGAGGACATAGGCGATACGTACCTCGTTCTTACCAAGACCGGGGGTAACGTAAAAACCGGAGGCCGGCGCCATGAAGATGGTCTGCCCCTGATAACGGAAGTCGGAGAGGCACCAGGCACAGAACGCATCGGCATCATCGAGGGGAAGACGTGCCAGGGTATAGAAGGCACCCTGCGGCATCGGGGAATAAACGCCGGGGATATTGTTCAGCCTCTCTATAAGAAAGTCGCGGCGACTCTTGTATTCTTCAAAATTATGTTGCATATATCCGCCATTTTCCTGTAACGACGCATTGGCGGCAATTTGTCCTATAAGGGGGGGGCTCAGTCGAGCCTGGCAGAACTTCATCACGGTATCGTGCACTTTCCGGTTTTTGGTGATGAGTGCACCAATTCGGATGCCGCATTCACTATATCGCTTGGATACCGAGTCGATCAGCACCACATTTTCTTCCACATCTTTCAGGTGACAAGCGGAGATATAGGGTGTGTCGTTGTAGATAAATTCGCGGTACACTTCATCAGAAAAGAGGTATAGGTCATATTTCCTGACAAGTTGCCTTATCTGTTCCATTTCATGGGGTGTATAGACATACCCCGTGGGGTTATTGGGGTTACAGATGAGGATCCCTTTGGTACGTTTGTTGATCAGCTTCTCAAATTCCTCTACCGGCGGGAGGGCAAACCCCGATTCCATCGTCGAGGGTATGGTGCGTATGATGGCACCGGCGGAAATGGCAAAGGCCATATAATTGGCATAAGCCGGTTCGGGAACGATGATCTCGTCATCCGGGTTGAGACACGCCATGAAGGCATACAATACCGCTTCCGACCCGCCCGCGGTAACGATGATCTCTTCGGGTGTGAGGTGGATATTAAATTCCCTGTAATAATGAACCAGATTCTCGCGATAAAATCGGTACCCGTCACTGGGACTATATTCTAACGTAGTACGGTCGATATTGCGGATGGCATTTAGCGCCGATACGGGGGAAGGAAGATCGGGCTGACCGATATTGAGGTGATATACCTTAACTCCCTCTGCTTTGGCTGCATCGGAGAGTGGTGCCAGTTTTCGTATGGGTGAAGGGGGCATCTGAACGCCCCTTTGGGATATGTGCGGCATAGTGTTCGCGTTGATTGTAACCTTTGTAAAATCTTTTTTTCCTTATATGAATAGATACGGGGCAAAGATAGTAAAAAAAAGTGGAATGGTGGAAAAGTGGAAAAGTGGAAGGGCGGAAAAGTGGAATGGTGGGGAGACTTGGGAAGTTTACAGGCCTTTCGAATGATTAACACTTATTATTGGGGTAGGGTTATATACTGTAAAAAGGATTATATGTAAGTTTGCTCCCTGAAATTAAAAAAGAAAAAATGACACGTAACACAATCTTAGTAGTGATTCTTACGCTTGTGGCGGGATTGGCGGCATGTACGGGACAAAAAAGCGATCCCGATAAATTCAGAAAAGGATGGACTCTTGCATGGGAAGATGATTTTAATGATGAAACAGGGCTGGCTGCCTGGTCAAAGATATCCAGGGGTAAACAACACATGAGCCGTTATATGAGCGACAATGATGCACTCTATGTTCTGGAAGACGGACTCCTGGTACTCCGGGGAGTAGAGAATATTGCGGATGGGGCAGAAGTCCCGTTTCTTACGGGGGGCATCACCCGTAAGGGAGTGAGCCGGCATAGTGTGAACAGGATTGAAGTGAGGGCCCGCATGAATCCGGTAGGGGGAGCTGTGCCGTTTATATCATTGCAACCGTCGGATGGTACCGAAAATATGGCCATTGACATCATGGAACGGTATGGGTATGATGAATTCCTGTATCAGTCGGTCACTTCGCAGTATACTACCACTGAGGGGATGCCTGATAATCCTCCATCCAGCGCATTGGTCGGAGTGAATCCCACCCAATTCCATACTTATGGGGTGGAGACTTACCCCGACAGCATCGTATTTTTTGTGGACAATAACCGTACGAAGAAATACCCACGCATATTGACTGACATTCCCGGACAGTTCCCGTTCAATGAGTTGGATTTGGATCTGTTTATCGGTATCCGGCTCAATAAGGATACTGACTCTACAGAACTTCCGGTAGATATGTTTATCGACTGGGTACGTTATTATGAACCGGAGACAGCCGATACCGCACAATAAGCATGGCGGAAGCAACTTCTAATAAGGGCATTCATGGGTGAGGCGATATAATGCCGGGATCATTGAATGCCCGTTTTTTTATAGAGGAAAAGAGTGATTGGAGAGGCGCTCTTCCGCCAGTTTCTCGTACTTCGTCCCTTCTTTTCCATAATTGGCATAGGGGTAGATGCTGATTCCACCGCGAGGAGTAAATATACCGGTTACCTCGATATATTTGGGGTCCATTAGCCGGATCAGGTCTTTCATGATGATATTTACACAATCTTCATGAAAGGCGCCGTGATTACGGAAACTGAACAGATAGAGCTTGAGGCTTTTGCTTTCTACCATTTTCACGTCGGGTATATAATCGATACGGATAGTCGCGAAGTCAGGTTGTCCCGTGATAGGGCAGAGGCTGGTAAATTCGGGACAATCGAATGTAACCCAATAGTCATTTCCGGGATGCTTGTTCTCGAACGCTTCCAATACTTCAGGAGCGTAATCCTGTCTATATTCTGTTTTGCCACCCAGGTGGCTGAGTCCTTCGTGTGCCATAGCTGTTGTTATTACCGGTTGTTTTCCCGTTCTGCTAAATAATCCTGTAATCCTTTGTTACGCAGCTTACAAGCGGGACAATGTCCGCACCCTTCGACCAGAATACCATTATAACAGGTGAGGGTTTCATTTTTTACAATATCAAAAACGCCCAGATCATCTGCCAACCGCCACACCTCTTTTTTGTTGCGCCACATAAGTGGCGTATGGATCACGAACTGTGTGTCCATAGCGAGGTTGAGTGTGGCATTGGCCGAACGGATAAAAGTGTCGCGGCAATCGGGATAGCCGCTGTAGTCGGCTTCCGATACCCCTGTCACCAGATGCTTGATCCCTTTCGCATAGGCGATAGTTGCGGCAAAAGTGAGGAATAGCAGGTTCCTGCCCGGCACAAAAGTATTCGGATAGGAGCCGGCCGGTTGCTCTTCGTCCATCTCTATGGAGAAATTGGTCAACGAGTTAGGTGCCAATCGGGAAATGATACTTGCATCCAGTATTTGGAATGGGGCGCCGGCCATTTCTGCAATCCGACGTGCATTTTCTACTTCCTGGGAATGGCGTTGTCCGTAGGAGAAGCAAAGTGCGTAAGTATTCCTGAAATGCTGTTTTGCCCAATAAAGGCAGGTTGTGGAGTCCTGTCCGCCCGAGAAGAGCACCAGGGCATCTTGTTCTTTATAATCTTTCATCATTACTTTGTTTTTTATGTGGTTTCCTAAGCTACACAGAAAAGCGGCAAATGCTATTACCGTCGCAACTTTTCACTGCAAAAGTAATAAAAATATTTCGCGATGCTATCTATAAGGTGGAGCAATAGAGCATACTGAGGTAAAGGAGAGATTATATATACTTTCTTTTGGAATAACAGACCGGGATATAGTACCCATTCAATTCATTATTACTCCTAGGGATACAAGCCCATATGCACACTGTCCGATACCTCCGATCCATCGGCAGTTTTAAATGCCAGGTAAACTTCTATCGCATCGGCCTTCCAGTTTGACTGTAAGGGCAAAATGGCTTTCATGTTTGCTCTTTTCGCCGCATTGAGGTCATACACCGCTTTACGCTTTACGGGATTGTAGACAAGTGCCATGGCTATATCGTCGGGCCTGGCGTCTGTTGATGGGTTGGCCTCCCAGCTAATCTGTAACCCATCTTCCACAATTTCGACATGTGCGCCGGATGCGGTACTTAGCGGCCCCACGGAGACACGCGCATTCGAATAATCCAACACCACCTCCCGGTGTTCCACTTTTACGGCATGTTTCATGTTGTAAGACATGGCTGCATTGAACGCCGTCATCCGGTCATCGGTGTGGGACTGGAAGCCAATCCTGAGAAATGGCGTAATGGTGCGCAGAAAATCCATAGTGATCGAGAACCTGCTTCGTTGTTTAACCTGCTCTTTTGTTTTCGCGTCATGGTATTTCGCCGGGCGGCTCCTCACGTATTCTATACCCTTCCATGATGAGAGAATAACATCGCCCACTTTGCCGGAGACGCCTCCGTGTATTCCATTTTTTAACCTGCCCATAGTATACTTCTGTTTTTCATTATTATAGCTGATAAAATTACCTGTTTACGATGAAATAAACAAGTTTTCGGCTAATATTTCGCCGTACTTGACTCTTTATCGACTCTTGTTTAATTCTTATCAAATTCTTGTTTATAAGTCTTTGATAAGACTTTGGTAAGACTTTGATAAGACTTTGATAAGACTTTGATAAGACTTTGATAAGACTTTGTCCTTGACCAAAACATATTTTACATCTTATAGAGAAACTGTACTATTGCCAAAGTTTACATAAAAAATACAATTAGTTGAAAAACGGTGCAGCGTTTTCCTATTGTATGCGTCTTAACAATATGCACCTTTTACATTCGATATGTAGAATCAAGTTTGTAGTCGAAATTGACAGATAGTCGAAATTGACAAATAAATGAAGTGTTATAAGGCTTGGATGCTATTTTCCCTTTTATTTATTTCCTGGACATCCGAAATCAATGGTCAGGAAATAAAAGATATGCTCAAAGAACAATTACGAAAGTCGCTTATAACCCCTGAAACACCTATGCAACACCAACAACATCAGATAGAACCCCAAAGGCATCATGGGGAAGTATTGAAAGTCTCTCCTTTTACCAAACTACCCACAAAATTCGACAGAATCATTACAAACGCAAAAGAGAAAGGAGTGGCAACGAATATGCTGAATATTCCAACCAGGATGCATATCATCCCTACAAATTCGCCACCTATTAATATGCGCATGGTTGGTTCGACGGAGGTGCTGATAGGACAACCGAAAAATGTTCCTATTATCAAAGGACTGCATCCTGCACCGAAGATGCTGGTTGTGCCAAGCGGGATGAACTTTGATCCGACCTATGCGAGGGAAGAAAGGCGAAAAGAAAGGACAGATCGGTTGATAAAAGCCTATAATAATGATTGGTGAACTTGTAGAAAACCGTATCTTTGCACCTCATACAAGTCCTTCTTCAATACGCATTCAAGCAAGCAAGAATGAATATTATAATCTATTATCCAAATCATCATATCGAATGTAAACAAACTTCAATATGTTTTTAAACTCAATTATTATGAAACCATTAAAATTATCTTCTCTTTTATTTTTCCTGTCGGTATTGATGTTTTTCTCCTGTTCCAAGGACGAACCTAATCTTCCGAAGATAGAACCAGGCAGCTTTGATGGAGATATCGGGCGAGCCGGCTATTATGGCGTAAGGAACTTTGAATGGGATGAAAGAATAGTAACAACCTATTTTGATGGTATGAATTACCAATTCCAGTTTATAACAAATCAGGATCTGGGCGTTAGCAGTAGTACCTTTGATTATGACATAAAACATAGACTAACCGTTAATTTGACAGATCCTTTAGGTTGTCCACTCTTTTCTTGCTTTTGAAACTTACGGTGGAATAAAGAATTATTCCAAAAACTGGATAAGCGTAGAGCAGTTTGAATTTTTTGGAGATAAGAAAAACACAAACTTCTACACTACGGTGAAAGAAAAACAGTTTATTGAAGTGGAAATATTGTCCGTGGATTATTTGGAGTTGGAAATTCCGTCCTTCACGGTAAAAATCAAAGGATACCTGTATGATATCGATAACAGGCAAGACAGCATTTTGATTGACGCCAAAATTATGACACAGGCATCCTATTAAATATTGAATGTTTTCATGCAATTGCCGTACTCTTGGATAAAGTGCAAAAATCGCTCCCGATCAATGATGAAGCAGCCCGGAAACTAAAACAGAAAGGATTTATCGAAGGACGAAAACCAAACTACTTTATTTCGGCGCAGATAGCAGGCATAACAGAGAAAAAAGCCCAGTACACACGCAACAAGGGATTGGATACGGAAATCCTCAAATCATTTATACTAAAGCATATTGACATACATGGCTATGCCACCAGAAAAGAAATTGACGAGTTATTAATGGACAAGATGCCCGATTACTTGGATGAAAGACAACGTAAAAAGAGAATCGATAATATTATACAGAAAATGAGAGATGACACCATTGTAAATCTTGGAACTCGTAATATTCCTAAATGGGTAATAAAAAAAGATTAAGAGATAAAGTAGGAAAGGAATTCAGTGAATTAAGGAAAGGGGTAATTGTTAGTTGCTGATAATCAAAAGTATATGATTTTCTATTAAGGAAAGGATTAGGAAAGGAATTCAGTAATTTTAGGAAAGGAAATATGTGCAAATATTTGGTATTCAGGCCGTATTTATATTGATATTATTGAGTAAATAAGAGAAGGGTTAGGGAAGAAATACAGCATCTATTTTTCCTGATATCTTCCGCCGACAATTTGCATAAATAATGAGGATTAGATTATTGATTGTACTTGTGACGATAGCAGGTGCGTTGAATGCGCAGACATACGCGTTGAAAGGGAAGATAGCGGATGATTTTCAAAACCCTATCGATCAGGTGGGATACGTACTGCAAAGCCTGACCTACCGGATATACCATCCTGATCGACGGGAAACCATCCACCCTCTCGAATGCGGAGATTATCCGTGCCCTTCAATCGATGCCGGCGTCGAGGGTGGCCGATATCGAGATCATGTACAGTGCTCCGCCGCAATACAATGTACGGGGTGCTGCCGTCAATATAGTGCTGAACCACGATGAACAGTCGGATGAAGCGCCCTTGCAGGGAGAACTGGCCACGGAGTATCGGCAGGGGCATTATCCCGGTTATGGCGTCCGTTCCAATATCCTCTATAACCGTCCGTCCTTTACAATGGATTTGAATGTGGGGTACCGACCTGGCACGAAGAAAGGGAGGAAACAGTGCCACCGCCACCTTCCTGCAGAATGGCGATTTGTACAGTGACAGGGTGTCGAGGGCGGACAAGAAGATCAATACCGGCCTTCACAACGTGCGGTTGGATTATACCTCATCAAAAAATCTCTCTGCCGGTGTGGATTATACTTTTTATAACGATCCGACCGATGAGGTATACCGTGATTTTGATGGGACACGGCAGGAGGAGTTGACCGGATACAAGACATTCAGCCGGCAGCATATTCATAGAGTTTTGGGCTATGTCAACCATTCCGAGAATCTGGGAGAGGGATGGAACCTGTTCGTCCGATATAGAGTATCCGCCCTATTGGGCGTTGAGCAACAACGGCTTCCGATTGAACGCCTATTCCGTCCTGCTGGGAAACCCGTCGTTGAAGTTTGCCCGCAAATACAACACCCAACTGGTGTATGTGCTCAATAACAGATATACGGTAGTGGCGTATAACAATTATACGCCCGATTATATTTCACAGATGCCCTACCAGTCTTCCGAAAGGCTTGAGAACAGGTTCCAGATGGTTAACCTCGATTACCGGAATACAGTATTATACAGCCTTGGAGAATAAATTGGAAGTCATCATAACTCGAAGCAAGAAAGACTTTAAAACAGCAAGAATACCCGTTTTAACAGCGAAAGAGTATTTGAACAGATAAATTAGGGATAAAATCGATTACTTTTAGGGATAAAAGGTAGATATTATTGATAATCAATAGTCTGTGGTATTTTGATTAGAGATAAAATAAGAATAAATATGATAAGAAGTTACACAATTTATTTTATACAATGCAATATAAATTGCACCTTTAGGTATATATTTTTATTGATGAGATACAATATATCGAGGATTGGGAACGCTTTGTGAATTCTCACTCACAGGATTTTGCAGAACCACAAAATACCGACGAACGAAGGGATTGAGCATGTTTCAGCATGGAATTTGGATAAGATATTACATAAATAGCTCTTTTTCTACTTAACAAATATGTAACATTTTTGTAACCATATTGTAACATCAGTATCGTACTTTTGTATAAAAATATCCGAAAGAGGACAATTTTATATTGATGCAACGATTATCTCAGCTTTTATTTCTACTTGTTCTTCTCATATCCTGTAACAACAATTCCGCCCCTGTGGAAAAAAACGGCTCAGGAATATCTTTATCGGGTGCAGGTGCTACTTTTCCCTATCCTTATTATAATATCGTTTTTCGTGATTACATGCGGTTGAACGGTGGAATAAAAATAAGCTATGGCGCCATTGGAAGTGGCGGAGGGATCCGCAGCCTGCGTGACCGGTCGGTGGACTTTGGCGCCAGCGATGCTTTTCTGAATAGTAAAGAGATTACGTCGATGAACGCGGAAGTGCTTCATATAGCTACCTGTATGGGGGGGGTGGTGATGGCTTATTCACTCGAAGGGGTGGACAGCCTCCGGTTGACGGGACCTCTCGTGGCAGATATCTATCTGGGAAATATTAAAAAATGGAACGATCCGAGACTCCGGGCTATTAACCCCGGCGCCTCACTACCTGATCTGGATATCACCCCTGTATACCGGTCGGACGGTAGCGGTACCACCTATAATTTTTCGGAATACTTGTCGATGGTGAGCCCGGATTGGGACAGCGTGATGGGAAAAGGAAAAGCCCTGAAATGGGAGGCGGGTATTGCGGCGAAAGGGAATCCCGGAGTAGCCGGTATTGTACAGCAGACTGAAGGTGCCATCGGATATATCGGCTCTGAATATGCGCTTACGCTGAAACTCCCGGTGGCCAAACTCAGAAACAAAGCGGGCAATTATGTAGATGCCACACTTGAGACCATCTCGGCTGCCGCTAACGTGATGCTGCCTGATGATATGCGGGCGACCATCATTAACTCAGATGATCCCAATGCATATCCCATCAGCCTTTTTACCTGGATATTGGTGTATAAGGATCAACAATATGGTAACCGCACGAAAAGAGAGGCGGAAGCACTCGTAAACCTGTTGAACTACGTGATCAGTGACGGGGGGCAAAACGTGGCTGCACAGATAAATTATGCTCCTCTTTCTGCTCAGGCGGTGGAAAAGACAAGAAAGTTGATTGAGGAGATTCATTATGGGGAAGAAGTAATAATGTGACAATTTTCTTAGGAACGAGGGCAGAGGCAAACTTGTTTGTACTATGCCGAAAGACGACAGAAAATGGACGAATTCAATGAGAATGATGTGATGATTGGTTAACAGGTAATTAAGAGTGAAGAGTGAAAAGTTAAGGATTAATTTTTAATTCTTAACTATTAATTTTTAATTTAGAAAGGGTGAAAGATAAAATATTCAGGATAGTATTATTTGCAGCGGCGTTGGTAATCCTGTTACTTGCAGCAGGAATCATTTATGCGTTAGTGAGCCGTTCTGTAGAAGCTTTCGGTGAATATGGCATTTGGGGATTTGTAACCAATGCAGAATGGGACCCCCGCTCGGCAACCGAAGAATATGGAGCATTGTCATTTGTTGTGGGAACGCTTTATACTGCATTTCTGGCACTTTTGTTTTGTGTTCCCTTTGCAATGGCCGTGGCCTTGTTCAATGGTGAATATTTCAAGGGTAGCAGGGTATCCTCTTTCGTCAGTTCAATTGTGGACCTGCTGGCAGGTATTCCTTCCATCGTGTATGGTTTATGGGGTTTTTATACTGTACGCCCTATCATAATAGAAATGGGTGTGAATGCGCAGGGTTTTGGGATTTTTCTTTCATCGGTGGTCCTGGCCATTATGATTATCCCTTATGCCTCGTCATTGAGTACCGAATTCCTGTCGATGGTACCCAATAAGCTCAAGGAAGGTGCGTATAGCCTTGGCGCCACCCGTCTGGAGGTTGTGCAGCATATCAGCCTGCCTACGGCTGCATCAGGAATTGTTGCCGCTTTTATTCTTGCGTTGGGGCGTGCCCTTGGCGAGACCATGGCCGTAACGATGTTGATCGGGAATACCAACAGGATACCGCAAGGATTACGCGACACGGGGAACACTATGGCGAGCGTGATTGCCAACCAATTCGGGGAAGCCGACGGGTTGAAGCTCAGTGCGCTGATCGCCATCGGCCTGTTACTGTTTATCATTACGGCTCTTATCAACCTGGTGGCTAAGATGGTGATGAAAAAATTAGCGAGAGTATGAGTCGGAATAAAACAACATACATGGGATGGCGGAAAGGAAAAGATAAAACAGCCTTTGTGCTGGTTTGCCTCTTCTCACTGATAGCCATGTTTCCCTTGTTCTTTATCCTGTGGGATGTTGTATCGAAAGGATATAAGAATTTCAACCTCCGTCTTTTCACTGAGGTGACCCCCTCGTCGATGGATGCCATGCTGGCGCGGATGAACGGAGAGTCCATCCCGGGAGGAATATTGAATGGGATTACGGGTACCATATTGATCGTAGGGATGGCTATCCTGTTCTCGGTATTTCTGGGTCTGTTCATCGGCGTTTACCTTGCCGATAACCGGGGAAAAAAGCTTGCAGCGGTAGTGAGTTATCTGACCGACTTGCTACAGGGAATGCCTTCCATCGTGATCGGTATTATCGCTTATGCGTGGATTGTGAAGCCGTTGGGGGGATACTCGGCCCTGGCGGGTAGCGTGGCGCTCACTATCATGATGTTACCCATGATCGTGCGTTCTACCGAAGAGACATTGAAAATGCTCCCCCCGGCCTACAAAGAGGCAGGGCTTGCGTTAGGTTCTTCTTATACCAATGTGGTATTCAGGATATTGATCCCTTCCGGATTCGGGGGTATTTTTACAGGAATACTCCTCGCCGTGTCGCGCGTGATGGGCGAGACGGCGCCGTTGATGCTGACCGCACTCGGAGCGGCAGTAGTGAACTGGAAAGTGATGCAACCGACCAGTGCCATTCCCTTGTTGATCTGGGACTTCTACAATGATCCCAACCTGGTGGACCTGATCTGGTCCTCGTCACTTCTCTTATTAATCGTTATATTCCTGTTAAACTGGATAGCCAAAATTGTAGCACGTAAATGGAAAGTATAAATAATATAAACGAAGAAAACCCGGTCCTTCAATTGAAGGAGGTATCGGTATCCTATTCTCCCGGTAGTTTTGCGGTGAACAGGGTGACTGCCGATATCTATCCCAATACGATTACAGCTATCATGGGGCCGTCGGGTTGCGGGAAAAGTACGCTCTTACGTGCCATCAACCGTATGCACGATCTTTATCCCCATATCAAAACTACCGGCGAGATCTCTTTGAAAGGAAAGAACATACTGGCAATGGATCCGATGGAAGTACGCCGTATGGCGGGCATGGTATTCCAACAGCCCAATCCTTTCCCTACGATGAGTATTTATGATAACGTGCTGGCCGGTTACAAGCTCAACGGGATCCGGTTGAAAAAGAGGGAGAAAGAAGAAATTGTGGAACAGAGCCTGCAGAGCGTGGGGCTGTGGAACGAGGTGAAAGATGTAATGACTAAAAGAGGATCGTTCCTCTCCGGCGGCCAGCAACAACGGCTTTGTATAGCCCGCGCGCTTGCACTGAATCCGGAAGTGTTGTTGATGGACGAGCCTACCTCGGCGCTCGACCCTATTTCTACTAACAGGATTGAGGAGTTACTGCTGCAATTGAAGAGGGAGTTCACCATCATTATCGTGACCCACAACATGTCGCAGGCAGCACGCATATCGGATAATTCCATGTTTATGTACCTGGGAGAATTGGTAGAACATGGAAATACTACGCAGATGTTTACCAAACCGCAAAACAAACGTACTGAAGAGTACCTGACGGGAGTGTTCGGATAAAAACGATCGTGACGGTAAGGAATTGAATATTGAAAATGATGAACAGTTGGAACGTTCATGATGCGAGGTGAATAAAAATGATTATTTTTGCTTGTTATACACAGGAATGCTGATTATCCTGTTTCGACGAGCCAATAAAATAAGGAAAAACAATGAAAAACGGGAATGAAAAGGGTGAAGCCCCATATGTGAAAGGAATAAAAGACAACTATATAGACCGGTTGCATGGTGATTTCCAGTTGATTTCGGAAATGGTACTGACCCAAACAAAATTGGCGTCGGATCTCGTACGGGATAATCGTAACAAGGAGATCATTCCCCAGTTGAAACGCAATGAGAAGATCATTAATTCGCTGGATGTAACCATCAAGGAAAAGGTGATTAACGCGATCATGCTTTTCACGCCTAGGGCCTCCGATTTGCGCAGGCTCATGGCATATCATGATATGACTATCTCTATGGAACGGGTAGGTGACCTGATCGAGAACATTGCTTTTGCATTGGAAGAGATAGATTTTTCATTGACAGGTTTCGAGAAATACAAGAAACCGATCGATAAGATGTTTGTCCAAACTGACAAGATGCTGAAAAACGCACTTTTCGCCTTTACCGGCGTAAGCAATGAAATGGCCTACGATACCATCCTCATGGATGATAAGGTGGATAAACTGGAGCGGAAAATAGAACGCAAACTGGCGGAAGATTTTCAGAATGAAGTGCAGAGCGTGAAGTCGCTGGTCAATATTATGAATCTCAATAGTATCTCTTACTATTTGGAACGGATTGGAGATAAGGCAGTGGATATTGCCGAGTCAGCGGTATATGTGATTGAGGGGAGGGATATCCGGCATGCGAAGGAGTCGAAAATGCCGGCTAACGAAGAAAAATCGGGAGATGAATAGTATGAAAGAGATGAAGGCAAGGATCCTTGTGGTCGATGACGAAAAAGATATTTGCGATATCCTGCAATTTAATCTGGAAAGCGAAGGATATATTGTAGATGTGGCCAATTCAGGGGAAGAGGCTCTGGAGATGATTACCGATATACACCGGCTCATTATCCTCGATGTGATGATGGGTGGAATTTCCGGGTTTAAAGTGGCCGAAAAATTACGAAAATCGGGAAATTTCGTGCCGATTATTTTCCTTACGGCCAAGAATACTGAAAACGATATGCTGACCGGTTTTTCATTGGGGGGAGATGATTATATAGCCAAACCATTCTCGGTGAAAGAGGTGCTTGTCCGTGTGAAAGCATTGCTCAAACGAAGTGCCCTTGCTAAAGTGACACCGGCCGAGCCTTTGCCAACCACCTGGAGTTATAAAGGGTTGAATATTGATTTGAAGGGCAACCGGGTAGCAATCGACGGGGATGAGATAGCACTCACCAAGAAAGAATTTGAGATCCTCTCTTTGTTGGCACAGACATCGCCTAACCTGCTTACCCGTGAGGAAATATTAAACAATGTGTGGGGGGAGGATGAATTTGTGCTCGACCGTACTGTCGATGTACATATCACCCGCTTGAGAAAGAAACTGGGAGAATATGCAGGCCTTATTGTCAACCGTTCCGGGTTCGGTTATTATTTGGATACTGGTGGTTGAGTGCCTAAGTGCCTAAGTGCCTTAGTGCCTAAGTGCCTTAGTGCCTTAGTGCCTAAGTGCCTTAGTGGTTGAGTACCTTAGTGGTTAGGTGCCTGAGTGGTTAGGTGAAAAAGTGGAAAAAGTTTTTGTGTCTTGAATCTTGGTTCTTGCTTCTAAAAATCTAAAAGTCTAAAAAATGCAACGAAAGATATCCTTCAAAGCGCGTATCGTATCTATTTTCACAGTGATCATCGCATTGTTTACTGTAGGGATTATCCTGTTTGAACAGCAACAATTTAAAAGTGAACGCACGCGAAGCCTGGAGCGTACCCTTGAGAACAATGCCGATATTGTATACAGGTATCTCACTGACAATGCCGTTGATCTTCAAAAAGAACCGGAGCGGGTTAAGGGATTATTACGTTATATGCCTTCCGATGTGCGTTGCACTATCATCAGTTGGGAAGGACGGGTATTTTACGATAACCTTCTGGAAGCCGGTGAAATGGAAAACCACCTGAAACGCCCCGAAGTACAGAAATCGATTGGTTTTGGCAGTGGATCGAATATCCGCTTATCGGAAAGTGATAACATCAAGTATCTATACTTTTCTAAAAAATACGATGAAGGCTATTTCATCCGGCTTGCAGTTCCGTATGATATACAATTGCAATCGTTCATCAATTCCGGCAGTTCGTTTATCATCTATATCCTTCTTTTTTTCGTGCTGTGCATATTGATGATGCTTTATTTTTCCAACCGGTTCTCAAAATCATTGAAAGAATTAAAGGAATTCTCACTCAATGTGAAGAACGGCACCAATGTACCTGCCGATTTTACTTTTGCCGATGATGAGGTGGGCGAGGTAAGTGCCGATATTGTCGAAAGCTACAACCTATTGCAGGAGAATCGCCGAAAACTGGCGACAGAGCGTGAGAAGCTGTTGCAGCATTTTCAGCTTTCGGAAGAGGGAATCGCCATCTTTTCGAAAGATCGCCGGGAGATCTATGCCAACTCCCATTTCCTGCAATTTCTGAATATGATCTTGGACAATCCTACACTGGAGACCGAACTGATTTTCGACGATCCTGTTTTCGGGGAGTTTGTCACTTTTCTCAATACAAGACCCAGGGAAGGAAATATTTTCTCGAAACGGATAGGGAAGAGTGGCAGGCAATTTAATGTACGGATCATTATTTTTGAGGATGAGAGTTTTGAATTCTATATCAGCGATATTACCAAGTCAGAAAAAACACGCTTGCTCAAGCAGGAAATGACCAATAATATCGCACATGAACTCCGTACGCCTGTCACCAGTATCCGCGGTTATCTCGAAACAATTCTCAACCTCTATGATGATAAGGGTGATAACAGTGAACGTGTTCACGGATTTCTCGAAAGGGCTTATACACAGACTATCCGCCTTTCGGAATTGATACAGGATATCAGCATGCTGACCAAGATAGAAGAGGCTTCTGACAGGTTCGAACAGGAACAGGTGAACATGAACGGCCTCCTCAAAGAACTGAATAATGATCTGTCTGATAAACTGAAGGAGAAAGATAATACTTTCACGGTGGAGATAAACAACAATGTGGTGATATATGGTAGCCGCACACTTCTCTATTCCATCTTCCGGAATCTGATAGAGAATGCTATTTCCTATGGCGGTGAGAGTATTGATATTGTTGTGCGTTGCTACAATGAAAATGAAAATAGCTATTTCTTTGAATTCTATGATACCGGCAAGGGAGTCGATGAAAGGCACCTGGTGCGTATCTTTGAGCGTTTTTACAGGGTGAATGAAGGCCGAACGCGCAACACCGGCGGATCGGGGTTAGGACTCTCCATTGTCAGAAATGCCATGTTGTTCCACAAGGGAAGCATCGTGGCAAAGAACCGTCCCGAAGGAGGATTGCACTTTTTGATGACCTTTCCGAAAAGTCCGGCAAAGAATTAAATGACTTCTCAGGCAAAAAAAATTGTATAGCATGCCCAATTGAACCTTTATCGTCGTATCTTTGTTTCGATAAGAATTGAAGATAAAAATAAATAGTTTTAGTCATATGAAATTTATCGGAGCTCATATCAGTGCATCGGGCGGTGTGGAGAATGCACCACTGAATGCCCATGCCATCGGAGCCAAGGCATTCGCATTCTTCACCAAAAATCAACGCCAATGGGTTGCTTCACCCTATACGCAACAGAACATAGACCTCTTCAAATCACGTTGTGAAGAACTGGGCTATTCTCCCAACCATATCTTGCCGCACGCCAGCTATCTGATTAACCTGGGGCATCCTGACGAGGAAGGTCTGAAAAAATCGAGAGCAGCCTTTTATGATGAGATGAAACGGTGTGAACAATTGGGAATCAACCGGTTTAACTTCCATCCGGGAAGCCATCTCAATCAAATGCCGGTCGATGCCTGCCTCGACAGAATTGCAGAATCGATCAATCTGGCACTGGAAAAGACGAATGGAGTGACAGCCGTCATCGAAAATACCGCCGGGCAGGGAACCAACCTCGGATATACTTTTGAACAGATTGCCCATATTATTGATAAAGTGGATGATAAGAGTCGGGTAGGGGTTTGTCTCGACACGGCACATACCCTCGCGGCCGGTTATGAAATCAGGACAAGAGAGGGGTACGATGAAACCATGAACCATTTCGACCGGACAGTGGGCTTCCGTTATTTAAAAGGGATGCATATCAACGACTCGAAAAAGGAACTGGCTTCCCGGGTTGACCGGCACGATAGCCTCGGAAAAGGATTGATGACCATGGATCTTTTTTCTTTTATTGTAAATGATCCGCGGCTTGACGATCTGCCGCTTATTCTTGAAACCCCCGTTGAATCGCTCTGGACAGAAGAGATCCAATTGCTCTATTCGTTACAGAAATAGGTGTCAAACTATGGCTCCCTGAAAATGGTATCTCATATCCAAAAATTATTGGGATTTTCCAATGCTGTCATCGTTTGGCGTACCAGTTCAGATTGGGTGACCTGCTGTTCGTATTCCTCAATCATTACTGCGTTTCCTCCCATTCTTATATTGGGGTTACGGTAAATCATAGCACTCTCCACCGGTTTTCTTGCCGAAAGATGGAACTCCCGGGCACCGGTTTCCCTTGCAATAGTGGCAATATTATGCATGTTGATACCGCTACCGGGCATGATGATAATACGGTCGCCTGCCCGTTGTACCAGCTCTTGGAGAAGCGGAATGCCTTGCTCTGCCTGTTGGCGTTGCCCGGAAGTGAGTATCCGTTGGCATCCTAGGGAAATGATCTTCTCCAGACTGTCGAATGGATTGCGGCACATATCGAATGCACGATGGAAGGTCACACTCATTCCGCCGGCTGCATCAATCAATTCCCGATTGCGCTCCATATCCACTTCACCATCTGCGGTAAGGCAGCCGATCACTACACCGTCAACTCCCAATTGGCGGGCCATCTCGATGTCTTTCAACATGATTTTTTGTTCCAGTGCCGAATAGAGAAAGTCGCCGCTTCGCGGACGGATGATCACGTTCAGCTTGATAGCCAGTAACTCTCTCGCCACGGCGATATCGCCATAGGAAGGAGTAGTGCCTCCTTCGGGGATTGCGGCACAGAGTTCCACTCGATAAGCGCCTCCTTTTTGCGCTTCTATACAACTAACCACAGAATTAGCACAGATTTCCAGTTTATAATTCATATTGCAATTATTTTTATTCAGTATTATTGGAACCTATCAACAACATCATTTTTCGCACGTATTCTCAAATATCGCCGCTGTGTGATTTAATCGCTATTATTCTGTAAAATATATCGGTATGAATAAATTATTTCTCAAATGTACATGAAAATTGAGGTATTTCCAAGCATAAAATGGAAATTATTTTCTCAAAGGAAAGAATGAAACCACTATTTTGCTATAAAAACAGTTAACAGATAGATCATTATTATATATTATAGATATTTTCAATTGAGAATCAAAGACTTTTTTCGTTGCCGCTTGTTAGATATATAATAACAATTTAAAAATGAATAGTTATGAACACAACAACAGCAAAACAGCCCAAAGCAAAAACAACTTCAGCAAAACAGGAACTCGGGGCATTTATTGGTGAACTCTACTCTTTTAACAACAGTTTAAAACTTTACCACTGGCAAGTGACCGGTAAAGGAAGTTATGCCCAGCACATTGCTCTGGACCAGGCCATCGGTACTTTGACGGATACCCTTGACCGGATTGCCGAAACCACCTTCGCACTGGTCGGCGATTTGAATGTCGTCATTCCCCAGACTTCAGCCCCCAATGACATTGCAAAGCATGTTTCGGGATTCTATGATTATGTGAATTCCAAACGTGAACTGTTTACCGAAGACTTTACCCAGTCGATAATCGACGATATCCAGGAAGCTAATCAACAACTTCTTTACCGTCTTGTCAGACTGCAATAACCAAAACCATAAAAATGAAAAAAGTGGAGAGCGGCCTTGTCCGCTCTTTTTTTTCGGTTTAACGTCCGCCTGTTTTATTCCGTATATTTTACGCCTACCTGTTTTTTTTATCAGTTTTATGCGTCAAATATTAGTTTTTTATATCAATATGTTATACTTTTGGAATGAGAATTCTTTAAGATAATCCAATCGGTTTTCGCAGGTGAATTTGGAACATGCTGTCATCATACAATAGGCGAAACTTGAATAATCTATCAATAGTTATGCTGAAAATCAACAATAATCTGTTTTTTACGATTTCTCTTTTATTGGTTTCACTGTTTTTCTTACAGGGATGTAAGAGCAAAAAAGGTGAAGAGAATTATATTAAATTTAAAAAGCTCAAAGATACGCATCAGTATTTTGCTTACAAAGGAGATAGTCCGATACTGGTAAGTGGACACAGGGGAGGTCGTGAGGCTGGCTACCCTGAGAACAGCATCGAAGGGCTTCAGCATGTGCTGACTCAAATGCCTGCATTCTTCGAGATAGATCCCCGACTGACCAAAGATAGCGTGATCGTATTGATGCATGATGCCACCCTGGACAGGACAACTGATGCGAACGGTAAATTATCGGATTATACCTTGGCCGATCTGCAATCGGTTCGTTTGAAAGATCATGAAGGAAACGTCACGTCTGCTAAAATACCCACCCTTGAAGAGGTGATCAGATGGAGTAAGGGTAAGACGGTTGTCAATCTCGATAGAAAAGATGTCCCGTTTGATATGATTGTGGAACTGATCAAGAAGAACAAGGCGGAAAAACAGGTGATGCTTACTGTACACACGGGTGCACAGGCAAGGTATTATTCCGACAGATTACCGGGAATTATGTTGTCTGTCTTCGCAAGGAATGATGAAGAGTTTGAGGATATTGCCATTTCCGGTGTTCCCTGGGAGAATATGATCGCTTATGTGGGACAAACGATTAACGACTCCAACAGGCATATTGTGGAAAAATTACGGGCTAAAGGCGTCAGATGCATGGTGTCTTATGCTCCGTCGCTCGATCGATTGAGAACGCCGGAGGAAAGAGGATCGGCCTATAGGCAAGCAATCAAAATAAACCCGGATATCATTGAATCGGACTATCCGGTTGAAGTATGGACAGCCTTGATGCCGGCCGATTCCCTCCGGTGATAATCGTCCTCACACAGAAGCATGATTAAAAGCGAGTTCCATTGATTTCTTTGAACTTTTTCGATAAGTGAATACACAGTCAAAATAAGTTTTAATCATATGAAAATAACCTTATCCAACCAATTACCCCCATATCCCGCATTCCGTGAGGGAATTCGCCGTGCACCCGACCGTGGGTTCAGCCTGACGGACAGCCAGACAAAAACTGCTTTGAAGAACGCGCTGCGTTATATTCCCACGGAATTGCATGCACAATTGGCACCTGAATTTCTGGAAGAACTGAAAATCCGGGGCAGAATCTACGGATACCGTTATCGCCCCGAGGGTGACCTGAAAGCTAAACCGATCGACCGGTATAAAGGGAAATGTGTGGAAGGAAAAGCCTTTCAGGTAATGATCGACAATAATCTCTGTTTCGATATCGCACTTTATCCCTATGAACTGGTTACCTACGGTGAAACGGGACAGGTGTGCCAGAACTGGATGCAATACAGGCTGATCAGGATGTATCTGGAAGAGTTGACACAGGAACAGACGCTGGTGGTTGAGAACGGACACCCGCTGGGACTGTTCAAATCGAAACCGGACGCCCCCAGGGTAATTATTACCAACTCGATGATGGTCGGCCTGTTCGATAACCTGAGGGATTGGGAGGTTGCCGCGCAAATGGGAGTCGCCAACTACGGACAGATGACCGCCGGCGGGTGGATGTATATCGGTCCGCAGGGTATCGTACATGGCACGTTCAATACGCTCTTGAATGCGGGACGGTTGAAACTGGGTATTCCACAGGACGGTGATTTAAAGGGGCGGTTGTTTGTCTCTTCCGGTCTGGGTGGAATGAGTGGCGCACAACCCAAAGCGGCGGATATTGCGGGGGCGGTTTCGCTTATTGCCGAGGTGGATGCCTCACGTATCGAAACCCGTCACTCTCAAGGATGGGTGCAGAAGGTGACAAAGGACCTGGCGGAGGCATTCTGTTGGGTGGAAGAGGCGAGAAGAAATGAAGAGCCTCTTTCTATCGCTTATCACGGCAATATTGTCGACCTGCTGGAATATGCTGCGGCACAGCATATCCATATAGAATTATTGAGCGACCAGACTTCGTGTCATGAACCTTATACCGGTGGATATTGCCCTGCCGGGATCAGCTTTGAAGAACGCACCCGTTTGTTGCATGAGGACCGGTCAAAATTCAAGGAATTGGTGGATAATTCGCTCCGGCGCCATTTTGAGGTGATCCGGAAGTTGGTGGAGAAAGGTACTTACTTCTTCGATTATGGGAATTCTTTCATGAAAGCAATTTATGATGCGGGCGTAAAGGAGATATCGAAGAACGGCAGGGATGAGAAGGATGGTTTTATCTGGCCTTCATACGTGGAGGATATCATGGGCCCGGAACTGTTCGACTATGGTTATGGCCCTTTCCGCTGGGTCTGCCTGAGCGGGAAACCGGAAGACCTGGCCAAAACCGACCGGGCAGCGATGGAGTGTATTGATCCGAACCGGAGGGGGCAGGATCGTGATAACTGGATATGGATCCGTGATGCGGAGAAAAACCGGCTGGTGGTCGGTACGCAGGCCCGTATTCTTTATCAGGATGCGGAAGGAAGGTTGAAAATAGCGTTGAAATTCAACGAAATGGTGCGGAACAGAGAGATCGGCCCCGTGATGCTGGGGCGTGACCATCACGATGTGAGCGGCACCGATTCACCTTTCCGGGAGACCGCCAATATCAAGGATGGCAGTAACGTGATGGCCGACATGGCGGTGCAGTGCTTTGCCGGCAATGCCGCCCGGGGCATGAGCCTGGTGGCGCTGCATAACGGTGGCGGCGTAGGTATCGGAAAAGCGATCAACGGCGGGTTCGGTATGGTATGCGACGGTAGCGGACGGGTGGATGAAATTCTGCGCTCGGCCATGCTGTGGGATGTGATGGGTGGCGTGGCGCGACGTTCATGGGCACGTAACCCCAATGCTATAAGTACCGTGAATACCTTCAACCGTTCATATGCGGATGGCTATCATATCACCGAACCTTATCTGGCAGATGATGAGTTATTAAACAGCATCATTGTATGATAAAGAGGGTGAATAGCTAAAATTATGTTATATTCGTAGAAAATTAGGATAAAAAATAAATCAGATCAGTACCAAATTATGAACAAAATCATGGAATGTGTGCCCAACTTCAGCGAGG
Organism: Proteiniphilum sp.; assembly: GCF_040307845.1. Lineage (GTDB taxonomy): Bacteria > Bacteroidota > Bacteroidia > Bacteroidales > Dysgonomonadaceae > Proteiniphilum. The sequence goes on along the minus strand of NZ_JAWRIS010000016.1, from coordinate 13,073 downwards.
GGCGCGACAAACAAAAAATCGAGAAGATAGCGGATGCATTCCGCGGTAAAGAGGGTGTCAAACTATTGGATTATAGTGGTGATGGTGATCATAACCGGTCGGTGATTACCGTGGCCGGAGAACCGGAGGCGTTGAAAAATGCGGTGGTCGAAGCAATAGGAACTGCGGTGGAGTTGATCGACCTAACCCGACATCAAGGACAACATCCCCGTATGGGAGCAGTAGATGTGGTACCCTTTATCCCGATTAAGAATGTGACGATGGAAGAGGCGATAGCGTTATCGAAAGAGGTCGCTGAAACGGTGGGAGAGAGATTCGGACTTCCGGTCTACCTTTATGAAAAGTCTGCTTCGGCAACCCACCGTGAAAATCTTTCCACTGTACGTAAAGGTGAATTTGAAGGATTGGGCGATAAAATGAAACAACCGGAATGGGTACCCGATTTTGGGCCATCACAACCCCATCCCACGGCTGGAGCCGTGGCTATTAGCGCCCGTATGCCATTGGTGGCCTATAACGTAAATCTGGGAACCAATAATCTGGAAATCGCGACCGCCATCAGTAAAAAGGTGCGCCATCTGGGCGGAGGATTACGGTTCTGTAAAGCCATGGGGGTGGCGTTGGAAGACCGCGGCATCACGCAGGTATCGATGAACCTGACCGATTATACCAAGACAGCTATCTATCGGGCTCATGAGTTGGTGCGTATTGAAGCACAACGTTATGGAGTACCCGTGGTAGGCGCCGAAGTGATTGGCCTCGTTCCGATGGAAGCGCTGGTCGATTCCGCGGCTTACTACCTGGGGCTTGAGAATTTCTCGGTCAATCAGGTCCTTGAGACCCGTCTGATGGAATAATATAAACAACAATTAATCTAATGAGTAACCTCATCATCAAAAATGCCACCCAGGTAGTTACATGTAGCGGATTTGCCGGAAAGCGCGGAAAAGAGATGAATGACCTGCATGTGATTGAAAACGGGACGGTAATAGTAACCGATGGTATCATATCGCACGTGCTTCACGCCGGGGAAAAGGCTCCTGTAAATGAACGGGACTATACTGTGATTGACGCTACCGGTAAGGCATTACTTCCCGGTTTTGTCGATCCCCATACCCATTTCGTGTTCGGCGGATACCGGGAGGAGGAATTCTCCTGGCGGATGCGGGGCGACAGCTACATGGATATTATGAACAAGGGTGGGGGGATTGTAAATACGACCAGTGCCACGCGGGAAGCCACGGAAGAAGAATTGGTGGAATCAGGCCGGCAGCGCCTCGATGCGATGATGCGGCTCGGTATCACCACCGTGGAAGGAAAGAGCGGGTATGGGCTCGACAAGGATACCGAGTTGAAACAACTCCGTGTGATGCGTCGTCTCAACCAAATCCATCCGATGGATATCATGCCGACCTTTATGGGAGCACATGCTATACCTGCGGAGTGGAAAGGCAAAGAGGATGAATTTATAGATTTCAATATCCGGGAGATGTTTCCGCTTGTAAAGCAGGAAAAATTGGCCGAAGCAGTCGATATATTCTGTGAAAAAGATGTTTTCTCCATAAAACAGTCACGCCGTTATCTGACGGCTGCGCGGGAGCATGGCTTCCTGTTGAAGATGCATGCCGACGAGATAGCCCCATTGGGAGGCGCTGAACTGGCTGCGGAACTGCATTGCCTCTCTGCCGACCATCTCTTGCAGGCATCGGACAAAGGCATTCGCACCATGGCTGAAAGCGGAGTGGTGGCTACATTATTGCCCCTTACTGCCTTTTCGTTGCGGGAGAAATATGCCCGGGGACGGGAGATGATCGATGCGGGTTGTATGGTGGCACTGGCGACCGATCTCAACCCGGGAAGTTCTTTCACTGCCTCGGTACCATTGCTCTTCGCTATCGCTTGCATCTATATGCAACTGTCTCCCGAAGAAGCTGTCACCGCCTTTACCATCAACAGCGCAGCGGCTGTCAACCGGGCAAACCATATAGGTAGTATCAATGTGGGTAAGCAAGGTGACCTGATCTTACTGCAATTTCCATCCTATAAATTCTTACCTTATCATGTGGGAATGAATATCGTGGAAACGGTGATAAAACGGGGAAAAATAGTTGTAAAGAATTAAGAATGAAGAATTAAGAATTAAGAATGAAGAATGAAATGGTAAATGGGAGATTCTATTCTTAAAATAAAAAGTTATGAATTTGCACTTTTGGTAATTCAAGTCGTGAGTAAATTACAAAAAGAGCAAAAAGAATACATTTTGAGTCGTCAGATAATGAGAAGTGGAACAGCTATTGGGGCTTTAATAAGAGAAGCTGAATTCGCACAAAGTAAGGTTGATTTTATTCATAAAATGAGTATAGCATTAAAGGAAGCCAATGAAACTTTTTATTGGATTTCCCTTTTAAAAGACTCTCATTATATTGATAATGACGTTTTTGTGTCAATGAATACTAATTGCAATGAATTGATAGCTTTATTAGTTTCTATAGTCAAGACCTCAAAGAAAAACTTAAACTCATAGTTCTTCATTCTTCATTCTTAACTATTAACTATTAACTATTAATTTTCAATTTATGAAACTACAGGATTTAACTTTAAAACAGTTTTTAGAGAAGACTGCAGCCAATGAAGCGCTTCCCGGCGGGGGCAGTGCTTCGGCATTGAATGCCGCTATTGCCTCGGCTCTGACCGGGATGATGGCGAATCTGACCATCGGTAAGAAAAACTATACTGCGATGGAAGATCAAATGAAAAAAACAGTTGAAGAGATGGAAGAGAACAGAAAACATTTCATCAACGATATTGATCGTGATGCCGATGCATACAGTCTGGTGATGGGCGCCTATAAACTGCCCAAAGAGACGGATGAGCAAAAAGCCATGCGTGGAAAAAAAATCCAGGAAGCTATGAAGGAAGCTTCTCTCGTGCCGATGGAAGTCGCAGAACGGGCATATAAAATGCTCGATACCATTATCGACACAATCAGGAAAGGAAATAAAAATGCCGTTACCGACGGGATGGTCGGCCTGATGGCCGGTCGTACCGCTATTATGGGGGCACTTCTCAACGTCCGTATCAATTTGGGAGGTATCAATGATACGGTATTTGTGGCAGAGTTAAAAGAAAAGTGTGACCGGATTGAAAAAGAGGCTCTTGAGAAAGAAAGCGAAATGATCGATTGGGTGAAATCAGTAATCTAAGCATATAGGATGAAAAATATCTATTATATAGGAAAAGGAGAACTCACACTGGATGACCTGAAATGGATCATTACCGAGAATATTAAGGTGGAACTGGCTCCCGAAGCCAAAGAACGGATACAGAAATGCCGCGATTATCTTGATAAGAAAATGGAAACCCAGACCGGACCGATCTATGGGATCACTACCGGATTTGGATCTTTGTATAACCGTGCTATCTCCAGTGATGATTTGAGTACCTTGCAGGAAAATCTGGTGAAATCACATGCTTGCAGTGTGGGAGAAGAAGTGGCGCCGTTGATCGTCAAGCTGATGTTCCTGTTAAAGGCGTATGCCCTCTCCTTGGGGTACAGTGGAGTGCAGGTGGTGACCGTCCAGCGGATGCTCGACCTGTTCAATAACGACATCCTTCCCATCGTGTACGACAAAGGTTCATTAGGTGCTTCCGGAGACCTGGCACCGCTCGCCAACCTTTTCCTGCCGTTGATCGGTGTAGGCGATGTCTTTTACAAGGGGAAGAAACAGGATATCGGCGTGGTACTGGATGAATTCGGATGGAAGCCGATCCGGCTGAAGAGCAAGGAGGGACTGGCGCTGTTGAACGGTACGCAATTCATGTCGGCTCACGGTGTGTATGCCATTATGAAAGCAGAGCGCCTCTCCAAACGGGCCGACCTGATCGCTGCCATGTCGCTCGATGCCTACGATGGCCATATAGAACCGTTTGAGGAAAAACTACAACTGATACGTCCTCACCAGGGACAACTGGAAACGGGGAGGAACATACGCAGATTCCTGGAAGGAAGTGACCTTATCTCCGGAGAAAAGCAACATTTACAAGACCCATATTCTTTCCGTTGTGTGCCGCAGGTACATGGTGCGTCGAAGGATGCCATTAATTATGTAAAATCGGTGGTGATGACGGAGATCAATTCTGTGACGGATAACCCTACCATCTTCCCCGACGACGATGAGATCATATCGGGAGGGAATTTCCATGGACAGCCCCTTGCCGTGGCTTTCGACTTTTTAGCCATTGCCCTGGCGGAACTGGGAAATATTTCCGAACGGCGTACCGCCCAGCTTATCCTCGGTAAGCGGGAACTCCCGGAATTTCTGGTAGCCAATCCCGGACTTAATTCGGGTTTTATGATTCCTCAATATGTGGCGGCATCGGTGGTGAGCCAGAACAAGATGTATTGTGTCCCCGCAAGTACCGATTCTATCGTCTCTTCCAACGGTCAGGAAGATCATGTGAGCATGGGAGCCACTTCGGCAGTCAAACTACTCAAAGTGATGGACAACCTTGATATCATCCTCTCTATCGAACTGATGAATGCGGCCCAGGCAATGGAATTCAGGCGTCCCCTTAAATCGTCACCCTTGATCGAAAAGATATTGAAAGCTTACCGTAAAGAAGTGCCCTTTATCGATGAAGATATTGTGATGTATAAGGAAATACGAAAGACAACTTCGTTTTTGAACCGTTTGGAGGTCGATACCATTTAAAATTCACTATATTTGTGCCTTCAAAAAAACAGACATCAAAAAATAATAAGAAATATGGTAGAAAAAATTAGTCAATCGCTCAGGGATTCTGCAGCGGCAAGGTGGTCTGCACTTTTCATTGTTTCCTTCACAATGATGTGCGGATATTTTTTAACAGATATCATGGCGCCTTTGGCCGGTTTGCTGGAAGGACAACTAGGCTGGACACGTGCGGAATACGGTACATTTACCAGTTCATACGGATGGTTCAACATCTTTTTGCTGATGCTTATCTTTGGAGGGATCATCCTCGACAAACTGGGGGTCAGAATCACAGGCTTGGGTGCTACCTCTTTAATGGTCATTGGTGCGGCACTCAAATACTGGGCAATATCTTCGGTATCGTTAAGAGGATCGACCCTATTCGGATTGGATGCACAGGTGCTCTGGGCGAGTATCGGCTTCGCCACCTTTGCCGTAGGCGTTGAGGTGGCCGGTATCACCGTGTCGAAGATCATCGTGAAATGGTTCAAGGGAAAGGAGTTGGCGACCGCCATGGGAATGCAGGTGGCCATGGCCCGTATCGGCACCGCCTTGGCGTTGGGATTCTCCGTACCGATCGCCAAAGCGACAGGTGTTGTCGACGTGTCCCGACCGGTATTGGTGGCGTTGATCGGCCTCTGTATCGGCCTGATCGCCTTTTTGGTATATGTGGTGATGGACAGGAAACTGGACGCATCCGAAGCTGTGGAGGCCGAAGAAGAAAATCCGGAGGACGAATTCAAAATATCGGATATCGGAAAGATATTGAACAACCGGGGATGGTGGTATATCGCTATCTTGTGTGTTTTGTTCTATTCAGCTGTTTTTCCATTTTTGAAATACGCGACCGACTTGATGGTGAATAAATTCGGTGTGGCGGAAGATCTCGCCGGCATGATACCCATGTTGCTGCCTTTTGGAAATATCTTGCTGACACCCATTTTTGGAGGAATTTACGATAGGAAAGGGAAAGGGGCTACTATCATGATTATCGGTTCATTATTGCTCATATTAGTGCATGCTCTCTTCTCCATACCGGGTTTGAACAGCTGGATTTTTGCGATGGTGCTGGTCGTGATACTGGGGATCGCTTTTTCGCTGGTTCCTTCGGCTATGTGGCCCTCCGTACCCAAGATTGTTCCCGAAAAACGGTTAGGTACGGCTTATTCCCTTATCTTCTGGGTGCAGAACTGGGGGTTGGCGGGAGTGCCTTTGTTGATCGGTTGGGTACTGGAGAAATATTGTATTACGGGCCAAACTGTCCGCGACGGGCTTACCGTGAATACCTACGATTATACCCTGCCGATGATGATCTTTACCGGTTTTGGTGTATTGGCACTGGTCGTTTCTTTCTTGCTGAAGGCGGAAGACAAAAAGAAAGGATATGGGCTTGAGTCACCGAATATTCAAAAATAAGGTGGTTAAGTGGTTAGTTGCCTGAGTTGAAAGGCGAAATAGTTGAAAAGTGATTAAGTGGGAATGTAATGATGCCCAATTGATAAATTATCCCCAAAAGTTCTGATTAACTTTTGGGGGTTGTTTTATTAGTGACTAATACTTGATGAAGACACAAGTTCCCTATCAGCATATTGCCATGCGTTATCAAAATCGGACTTGACGGATTGTGCTTCCGTGTCCTTATTTTGTCCAACCAATGCATGATACAATCCGATTAGCGCCCAACCATTCCTTTTCCATATTTGCAGGTCTTCGCGGTATACTTTTTCGGCTTCTTTGTATTTTCCCGCCTTGAGAAGTACTGCCCCCAAATGGTGCCTCACCGAGAAAAACCAGTCGGGTGGCTCATTATAATTGAGATGGTCTTCCAATTCCACTGCCTCTTTAAGCAAAGAAATGGAGGTGTCAAAACGATTTTGCCCGGCGGCTATCTCACCGGACAATACTTTTGTGGCAATTTGTACAAGGTCGGCCGTAGTATTGATTCCCCAAATCGTTATTTCTTCCAGGGAAGTGTCGGCTGACAATATTTTAAGCGTATCCAATTCCTTCTGTGCATTCGGGAAATCATTACTGCCCAGATAAGCCATTCCCCTCGCGTAATGCCTGATAGCCCGCGGATACAGAAGGTTTTCTTCAGGAGGGGGAAGGGTGAAGATGGTGTCCCACATCGCGAATTTCACGGCGATGTAATAGGGAATAATATAAAAATGTTGCAGCGTACCCCATTCCGGCTGATGCATGATATCGGTAGCCGTATGCTCCTGTACTTTTTTCATCGCTGCCGCATAGGCGACATCCAGATGGGTCCTGTCGACAGGTGCTTTTGCTTCGTACCTCGTTGTCAAAGCGTGGATCAATGAAACCTCCAGGGGAGTGCAATTTTTCGAGAGGGATAACGCTTTAAGGGAGGCTTCGTAAGCAGGTGGATAATTGCCGTCTTCCATTGCGGCATTATAATTAGGGCCAAGGACATAGGCGTAACCCCAATGTGCCATGGCGCAGGTTGAATCTAACCGGCCGGCTTCGTAAAACGATCTTGCCCGCAAAGGCCTGAATGATGATCCGAATGGCTACCGTCGCGAATTTATCCGTCTGCTCGAAGCGGTGGAGCAGTTGGAGAAGTGAATTTGAGTCCTGTGGAGTTTTCAATTCTGTCCGGCCATATATTGGGCAGTTCTCCACTAAATCCCATTTCCGGAAGCTCGTTTATTTGTCTCATTTCTTCTTCTGATAATTCAAAATCAAAAATATTGATATTTTCTTCGATTCGTTGAAGGGTGGTTGATTTCGGAATTACAATCACTTCGTGCTGGATTACCCAACGCAAACAAACTTGGGAAACTGATTTACTGTGCTTTTCTGCAATTGCTTTTAGAGTTTCATTGCTAAAAACTTTTCCCCTTGCCAAGGGTGACCACGACTCAACGGTAATGCCATTCTCTTTACAAAAGGCAGTCAATCCGGGTTGCCAGTAACCGGGGTGAAATTCAATCTGATTAACCGCGGGAATTATGTTTGCAGTTTGAAAGAGTGCTTCTAAATGCTCTTGCCAAAAATTGCTTACACCAATAGATTTTATTCTTCCCTCAACTTGTAGTTCTTCCATGGCACGCCAACTATCCGCATTTGCTTTTTGCCAGTTGGTGTAATTTCTTGCATTGGCCGGCCAGTGTATTAAATATAAATCGACATAAGTCAAGCCCAATTTTTTGAGCGATAGTTCAAGCGCTTTTTTTGTTTCTTTGTATCCTAAATTCTCTCGCCACAATTTTGTTGTGACGATGATTTCTTCGCGGCCAATTCCACTTTCTGCTATTCCTTTACCAACATCTTCCTCATTGTTGTAAGCAGCGGCTGTGTCAATCAACCTGTAACCTACTGCCAAGGCATTCTTTACTGATTGAACGCCATCTTCTTTCACGGACTTGTAGGTGCCAAAACCTATAATGGGTACCCTGTTCCCGTCATTTAAAACTATTTCTTTCATATCTCCGATAGTTAGAGCCAACGTGCAAATTCTGTTACCTGCTCATTTCTTTAAACATTGCATGAATAGCTATAGGGCGATCTTCTTCCAACAAACTTTTTGCAACGCTTCCCATGAGGTTAAACAATCTAATTGAATAAATTGTTGAATGAATGGCGCAATGAGAATAAGTTCCCAGTCGGTAAAGTGAGATTACAGTCAATTATTAAAAATCAAGAAATGAAAAAATCAACCGGCAACACGATGAAATTGTCTCAGGAAAGGAAAGACGAATTATTCGATATACTACAAGATCGCTTTGAGAAGAATATGGGTAGGCATAAGGGGTTGGATTGGAATAAGCTACAAATAAAACTTGAAAGCAATCCCGAAAAAATTTGGTCTTTGAATGAAATGGAGGAAACAGGAGGCGAACCGGATGTGATAGGGTTTGATCGGGAAACCGGCGAATATCTCTTTTGCGACTGTGTCCTCGAAAGCCCCAAAGGGCGGCGGAGTCTCTGTTACGACCCGGAAGCGCTGGCTTCACGGAAAGAGCATAAGCCTCAGGGCAGCGCGGTGGAAATGGCTTCCAGGATGAAAATCGAGCTATTGACGGAAGATCAGTATATGAAACTGCAGGAATTAGGGAAATTCGACACGAAGACCTCCAGTTGGATCATTACCCCTCCGGACATCAGGCGACTGGGTGGTGCGCTCTTTGGAAATTGGCACTTCGGCAGGGTGTTTATTTATCACAATGGCGCCGAATCATATTATAGCTCAAGGGGTTTCCGAGGGTTGCTACGGGTGTAGCTGTTTCAAAAATTGTTTCGGATCTTATTGTCTGTTTGTTGTTCATTTTTTCAGTTGTTCTTCCAAATATTTTTCTAATGTCGTGAGAAGTCTTATCGTATTGTTTGGTCGTTCGGGAATAGTTTTATTATCAATAACAGCTTGTGTCATATCCGAAAGGTTTGTCGCCGTGTTTTCCGTAAAGCCAACTGACAAAAGCATTTCTTTCCATTTGTATTGTGGTATGGATTGAACAGTTACCTTTTTGTTGAGTAATTTTGATAATGTATTTGCCACATTCCACAAAGTTACAATTTTTATTCTTGAGTGAGGTTTTTTGTTGTCGGTTTTTGTCTGTTCGTTGATGTTGGCACGGTCGCTGGTGGCATTGTGCATAACGGATTGGTATATGAAACGTTTGGCATTTCAAAGCGATTTCCTATCAAACCGTTGCAAAGTTTATTAAATGTACCGCCCTTAAATTTAGCACTTTCCGCCAAATGTTTTATATACCGTGTTACCAACTGGCCTTTATTCTTCAAGGCATTAATAATCATATTGTTGCGCCGCTCTATCATGACGTTGGAGCGGGACGGGCTTGAAGGCTCTTTTGGCATTTTTGGATTGAGGGCAAGCCTTGCGGGAATGCCAAATGTGCCTGAGAGCGAAGGGATGGTGTGTGCCGGATTGGTTCTCATGCTATAATTTTTAATAAATCAGTCCGTATTTTTTGCCAATCTTGATTTAGGTTTATTGACATAATCCTTATTTTATGGTTCTCATATTTAAATGAGTGCACAAAATCATTTTGGATTGAAGGATAAAGTAAAATCCCTTCACAACTTTGTGTAAGTTCAGAATCAGTCTCTTGATTTTTTAAATACGAGAAGAGCTGATATAAATTACTCGAATTTATTTTTTGCTTATCATATCTGGATTGGAACGCTTCCTTGTAATATTTTGTGTCAATTATTATTTTTTGACTTTTACTTTGCAAAGTTATATCAGTAAGCATCGTAGGCAACATATCTAAATCCTCTGCATTTTCTGACTCAAACTGCCATGTAATAGAATCGCTTGAAACAGAAAAGTCCGTTTCAATTTTATAAAAATTCCTTACAAAAGCTTCAAATAACCTTGCCATCGCCTTTTCTTCACGAGTAAAATCCTTGAATTTATAGTTTCCTTTAGACTCATCAATAAATAAATTTTCATTAACAATCTGGCATACTTTTAAAATAAAATCATAGTGATAATTATTGCGATGTAGTCTTATTTGGTTGAACATTGCTTTCCGAATAACTATCTCAGAAATTGGAGGTAATTTCAAATAAACTTTATGCAATTCATCTTTGATTGATGAATCCAAATTCTTTGTTCTTAATAATTTTCCAATTGTCGTTTTTAAAATTTGGTTGTGCAAAATATCATAATCAAACTCATCATAAATGCAGGCGGTTTTGCTAAGAGGAAGAACATTTTGTTTTATTGTTGCCGAAAAATTAAATTTTCCTTTAATTCCCATTATTACATCCTCATGCTCAACGTAATACCTATCAAGTCCTTGTTTTAATAGGCGAGAACAACTATTTGAAAGAACTTTTGCAAATAAGTCTATCAGTTCTGTTGAGTCGATTTCATTTACATTAACAATCTCACTTTCTTCAAGCTTGTTCCATGCATAGCACAACAAATAATAGATATTTTGAATTGGGATTTGCATACTTATGATAAAAGTAAGTCTATTTCGTTTTTAACTTTTTCACTATCATCAAACCAATATTCTTCCAATAGCGGACTTATTTCAAATTTGACAATATTTTCAAACCACTTTCTTTCATTTTCAGAATTTGCGTTACAAAAGAAACTATGCCCAATTAAAAAACCTGCACCTAAATTTTTATCCGATTTAATTTTATCGTTTAACAATTTGAGTTTTGATGAAATTTCCTGAATAAAATCCTTTGAGAATCCTTTAGAATTAAGGAAATCTTTAAATCTGTTGTTGAAATTTGGCTCTAATGTAATAAACCTGAATCGCCGACGTAAAGCATAGTCAACGATTGCTAATGAACGGTCGGCAGTATTCATTGTGCCAATTAGGTATAAATTTTCAGGCACAGAAAACAACGCATCATCTTTATCAGAGTAGGTTAATGGTACGCTGTATTTTCCTCTTTTATCAGACTCAATAAGCATCATTAATTCACCAAATATCTTACTGAGATTGCCCCTGTTTATTTCGTCAATTATAAAGAAAAACTTTTGGTCTGGTTCTAATTCTGCCTTTTTACAAAATTCATAGAATATGCCGTTTTTAACTTTAAAGCTCTTTTCTGATGGTCGGATTCCCTGAATAAAATCTTCATATGCATAAGATTGATGAAATTGAATCATCCTGATTTTTGTATCATCAGTATTTTTCATCATTTCATAAGCTATCTTTTTTGCGACAAAAGTTTTCCCTACACCAGGAGGGCCTTGCAAAACAATGTTTTTCTTTACTTCAAGAGAATGAATGATTTCAGCGATTTCTTGTTCTTCTAAAAATGGTTTGTCTGGGTCGGAAGAAAAGGAATATTGTTTAATCTCGACTTTTTCGATTTCTTTTTCAGTGACAATATTTTTCTCATCTATTAAATCTCTTATTATATCGAATTCATCAGGAGTCAAGCTGAATAAACTACCCTGATTATTTATAAAGACTTCACAATTTTCAAGTCCTTTAGTTTCCTTTAATTCATCCCATGAAATTGGGTCTTTGACAATTTCTTTAATTTCAAAATTTATAATCTCTCCTTCATTGTCATCGATGTGCAAACCTTCGGTTATTTCAAAAATTGCCTTAATCTGTTTTACCGGAGTACTTTCATATCCAATGACTAAATCACCGGGTTTTGCTTCTTCAAAATATTTGTAAATCCTGCGTTTGTTTCCTTTGTCGTTATGAGATGTATAAGATTGAATATCTCCTAGTTCGTAACTGTCTATTCGCCAAATTTTTGGATTTGCATTTAACCACCAGAAATTCTGTGATTCAGAATCTTTTGGTAATGCTTTCGGAGGAGGTAGAATTTCTTTTCCTGTTTCTAAGTCGCTGAATATTCTTTCAAATGCAGGATTACTTTGAATATATTTTTCTTTTATGCTACTCCATTTTAAGGTTGGCGTAAACGTATCAGGTCTAAAAATGGTTTTTTCAAAATCAACTAATTGGTTAATCAACCATTTTACTTTTCTAATATGTTTGTTTTCTTTTCGTTCAGGTTTAAATTCATATTCACCAGTAATTACGCCAATTCCAAGTGCTTTACTTTTTCCTTTGTTTGCAATGACTACGTCGCCGATACTTGCATCCCTGAAATTTTCAATATTCCATATTTGATTTGAGTTGTCGGAATCTTCAACGCCTAAATCTTCTGCAAGCGTTTCGGTTGTATAAGTTTTAAGGTCAGTTAAATCGTCCCAACCAATAGCTATGATATTCTCTTTATAAAATTCGTCCCAATAAATTCCGTTTTCTCCTGGTGCGAATTTCCAATAACTAATTAAAGCATTGTTTTTTTTCTCTACGGTTTGTTTTGAAGTTTTAAGTTTTTCAATTACTTCTTCGATTGTATTAAAATCCTCAAGTGTATTTGATGCCTTATCATTAATATCCCAGCCAGCTAAAATTCCAGCTTCAATTTTTTCTGCACCGATTTTTAGAAATAATTGATATGCTTTTCGATGAGAAATTTTACTTTCTGGAAATCCAGCAATCCAACAATATGATGTACCGTAATTTTGAGGGCCATTAAAATCAACAATATGGCTTTTGTAGTTTTTAAGCCTTAATTCTTTTTCAAGTCCATCAACAACTTTATCTAAAGCAGAACTTGTTTCATTCTTTATTGGATTAGTGTAAATAAATGGAAAGAAAATACAGTAATTTCTCTGCCAATTAACGAAAGGAGATTTCTTCTTTTGAGGATAATTTTTTATGATTATCCGCAATCAGTCCTAAACATTTATTAGGATAATTGCTGGAAAATCGGTTGATAATTAACGATATATATTTTCTCATATGATAGAAAAGTTGTATATTTATAGTCTAAATATCAATAGATTATGAACCT
>NZ_JAWRIS010000015.1:0-93491 GCF_040307845.1 Proteiniphilum sp. | reverse complement strand
AGCATAGCGTTTATCATTTCCCGCAATGAATGTTTTCGCTTCCTTTCTTTGGTTTCTACTATATTCTTTATAACTTGCCACTGTTTATCAGTGAGGTTGGTTGGATAATCACTCATAACTTATGTCTTGGTAACCATAAAGCTACGAAATAACATCTAATCAACCAACTGATATTCAATATATTATATTAATATTCTAAATTCAAAACAGGTTCTAAGGAGTATGAAGAATATAAAGGGTTTGTATTTATTAATTTTGGTTTTGTATTTATCAAATGCAAAAAATTTGGCTTATCTTTAATGAGAGTATATAAAGCCAATAAATCGCATTAATATGGAAACTGTTGAGCAAAAATCAAAAAATACGCATCAAGACCATGCCATTAGGCGTTATCGTCATACATTAGGCGTTAAACAGGAAGCTCTGGCTGCTGATATGGGAATCAGTCAGGCTCTTGTATCTTTTTATGAAAAGAAAAAAGTTATCGAAGATGACATGGTCGTAAAATTCGCTAAAGCGTTGAACGTAGCCCCAACTTAATCAAGGAACTGGAAGAAGACCCTGTAACAGTGATTATTGAGAATAACAACCTTGACAATAATTCAGGTTCTGCATACAGCTATGTGGCAGGAGATAGAGTCATTAACAATCCGATAGATAAAATAGCAGAATTTTTGAGAAATTATTAGAAAAGGAGCGGGAAAAGATTACGTTATTAGAAAAGTTGCTACAGGAAAAGAAATAAGATTTGCGGAATATGTTGTCACCATCAGCGAATAGCAGGAATTAGAAGAAAGTGCAACTGTTCGGAAATTCCGAACAGTTCGATTGAAAGGGAAGCATCAAGTTGTCCTTAACCTGAGCTATTATAACTTGAATGCCAGTATATCTTGTTCTCGAATGATGAGCTTCGCCACTCAGAAAATAAAAATCACCCTGCCCAAAAGTTTAGGAGAACAAAACGGGAGAATGATATTTTGCCAGTTTGTAAAAATATTATATCTTTACCCATATTAATCAATTAACAGACAAGAAGTAATGGAAACGAAAAAAGGAAAACAACATAAAGAAAAAAACGCGCATAATGTATCTGAGCCCCAAGCCCGTTACAATATTGATGTCAACGCGCTCAAATTGGCCGGCATTAATGCTTTGATGAGCATTAACAATCCTGTAATACTAGAAAAAACGGTGAAATCATTGATAGAAACTGCCTCCCTTACCCGGAAATCAACAATAGTGATTGAAGAGGAAGAAACAATAGGCAAAGAGGAAATCCTGGCTAATATTCGCGAAGCCTTATTGGAGATTAAAGAGCGCAAACGCACCGGGCAAAAACCAAAAACAGCAGAGGAATTACTTAATGAATTATAAAATTAATACATCTTATCCTTTCGAACGTGAACTGAAACGTCTAAACAAAAAGTATCATTCTATAAAAAAAGACTATGCGGTTCTATTGGAAGAGCTTTATCGTAATCCTAATGCCGGAGTAAATCTCGGTAGTGGTATTCACAAAGTACGTATGACTATTGGGAGCAAAGGGCGGGGAAAAAGTCATGGTGCAAGAGTGATAACCGTTACTATTTTCGTTGATGTAGAAGATGTTGAAATCAATTTGCTCTATATCTATGACAAATCCGAACGAGACAATATCACTATCCGTGAAATCAAAGCATTGATAGAAGAAGTAGGATTACACTTTTGAGAGAAATTAGCTGGTCGCACAATTTAGCCATTTTTTCAAGGTGCAAAACCATAGAAGAAAGGGAGTTCTATCTGAATATCTGTAAAAAAGAATCATACAGTTTCAGAGAATTAGATCAGTACTGGAAATTAAAAATATAACCGATTGTACTCGTCAAATGAACGGTGCACACAGTCTTCCAGCGATTGGCCATAGAAATAATTTCCAAGCATAACAACCGAATCATTCAAGCGTACATCTTCAATCTGTTGCGCCATGCCCCGGTGTTGCATCCTCAATGAAGGTAACAGATGTGAAGTGAACTTTGTTTCCACAATATCTTCCGGACGAATCCCAAGCACCCTGCACGCAAGACCGGATATGCGTTCCCGATCCTGAATGGGTTGCCCGTAATGAAAAGAGAAACCACGCAAACCAGGGTGATCGACGCCATCCCGGGATACGGCCGAAAAGAAATCATCCGTCACAGGGATAATGCCGGCAACCTTTTCCACTGACAACCGGTCTTTCGGAACGACTATGTGCACTGTTCCCGATTCAACTATGGGAATAGATTGCAGTAGCTTTGCCATCGCCGGTTCTATTCGGTGCAACAAGTGAGATGCGACTTGTGGCGAAGTAGCGAACGCGACGCGTTTACCCAGGAAGCAATCACCTTTCCGGGTGGTAACAGAATAGGTTTGATCCACATATTGCACTTCAGAGACTTCTTCACCCATTAAATGATTAAAACCACTGGACTGCACAATACGCTCCAATAAAGAGGAAAGCCCCTGTTCAAAAGTGAATTTCCGGGGAAACTGCTTCAATCGCTCTTTTCGTCCTTTCAGGAAGAGTTCGCCCGGATAATTATCCGCATTCTGGGAGATCACAGCCCGGAACATGTTTGAAAACAGTCGGTCATAATTTCCGGAGCCGACTATCGGCCTGAAATAATCCCGTACCGTCTTTCCGCTCTTGGAAGTAAAAAAAATACGGGGACCGTGCATAAGTAAAGAAGGTACCGATACCTTGCTCATAGGGTTACTTATTTTCCCGTCGGCATAAAGCATATACTTATATCCTTCCACAGGCTGGACATATTGTTCGATACGCAGATCTGTGACCATCGATAACAAACGGGTATAGGAATTATAGCAGGTATGCGCTCCCAACTCCGCCCAAAAATGCGGATCATAGGAAGATACATGGGTCTGTACCTGTCCACCGAGACGCTGTTCTTTCTCCAGCAAGAGGACCTTTTCACCCCGTTGATGCAACTTATGGGCGAAAGTGATTCCGCTGATGCCTCCGCCGATAACGATACAATCATATAAAAAAGGGGGATTCCGGCTTGTTTCCATGCGGCAAAATAACATGAAAAATTTCATATTTCCAAGTGTGAGAAATGAAAATCTTCCTTACAGGGAAAAGATACGGTTTCCTCAAACAGATCAATATCACTACATATAGTGATTGCAGAATAGGTTTTTCCGCCTTACCTTTGCCTGCGAAAATCATATTACTGGACTTTTACTTATAAGTGAGCACCTAAAGCGGAAACCTTTAGATGTTCAGTTTTTTTAAAACATTCTCCGTGAACAGATATCTCTTTTTTATTACTTCGTTATATTTGGGTTCCTCCTTGATCATGGCCTCCGAACCGCTTATCGATAAAGATTCAACCTTGACGTATGCTATCGATGAAATAGAAGTTGTGGCATTCAAGGCCAATAAGGATCTGTCCATCCAGCCGGTTTCCGCCACCATCCTGTCGAAAGAGACGCTGCAAAACCATAATTTCATGAATATAAAAGAGATATCCGCTTTTGTCCCGAATTTCTTTATGCCCGACTATGGTTCCAGATTGACTTCCCCCATCTATATACGGGGCATAGGTTCACGGATCAATGCGCCGTCCGTCGGCCTTTACGTGGATGGAATCCCTTATTTCGACCGCTCCTCCTATGACTTCAATATCGGCGATATTGAAAAGATCGAGGTGCTGAGAGGATCCCAGGGTACAATTTACGGTCGGAATACGATGGGAGGGATCATCAATGTATATACGAAATCACCTTTCCGGCATAAGGAAACAACCGTCAGTGCATCCGTCGGGAATTACAACCATTACAAGGCGGAAGCATCCCATGTGGGACAGATAAACCATACGCTGGGTTACATCGTTTCAGCCAATTATTCGCACCGGGGAGGATATTTCGACAACCTCTATACCGGCAAAAAAGCGGACGGATCGGATGCCCTGGCAGGGAGAATCCGTTTGGGATGGCAGATCAACCCGCAATGGGTAGCTTACCTGACAACGGCCTATGAGTATTCCGACCAGGACGGATACCCTTATGGACTGTATGACGCGGAAACCAACAAAACGGATGCGGTCAATTATAACGAACGCTCCTACTACCGCCGCCAGATGTCGAACAACGGCCTGCATCTTAAATACACCACGGCGGATTATCAGTTGGACTCCCAATCGTCCTTCCAATATTTCGACGGTGAACAGGGAATTGACCAGGATTTTATGCCGGACGACCAGATTTATGTCACTTTTTCTCACCGGCAGAAAATGGTTTCCCAGGAGATCAATGCCCGGTCATTAAGAGATACACCTTACCAATGGCAAACGGGCCTGTTCGGCTTTTACCAGCATTACAGCCAGGATAACGATATTGAATACCGCCAGTCGGGAAACGGTATGCTCACAGATACAAAAAATCCTTCATCGGGTTTTGCCGTGTATCATCAATCCACTTTCAACGACCTGCTGACAGACGGGCTGTCCATCACACTCGGTTTGCGGTATGACTGGGAAAAAATAAAAATGGAAAACCAGACAAGAACCACCGGCACTAACGGAAAGGTGAATAATCCCATCTATAAGAAGAATACCTATTCGAAACTGACCCCCAAATTCTCCATACAATACCTGACAAACAAGCACCACCTGGCTTACTTTTCCCTCAGCCATGGTTATAAAGCCGGGGGATTTAATACCACAGCCGACCGTGAAGAGGATTGGACTTTCAAACCCGAACAGAGCTGGACATACGAGATCGGATGGAAAGGAAACGCTTTTGAAAATCGATTACAGACCGAGATAGGCTTATTCTATATCGATTGGCGGGATCAGCAGGTAACCCAAAAGAAAGCGACCGAACAAGGCTTCAAGTTAAGGAATGCCGGAAAATCGGTCAGCAAAGGGATAGAGATCACATCGCATATCCGTCCGGTTGACCAACTGCACGTCCTGTTCAATTGGGGATATACCCACGCGAAGTTCCGGGAATACCTGTATGATGAAAGCAAAGACATCGATTATGGAGGGAATTTCCTGCCGTTGGTGCCCCGCCATACTTTTAGCGCGGCGGGAGACTACACGTTGAATATAAAAGCAAGGCATCTCGAAAGCATCGTGTTGAATATGGAATATACCGGTATTGGTAAACTTTTCTGGAGTGAAAATAATGTCGCGGAACAACCCTTTTATCACACGCTGAACGGAAAAGTATCGTTCCACCACAAAAAGATGACGCTGTCCCTCTGGGCTAAGAATATAACAGACAGTTCATATATCGCGTACTACTTTGAGTCGATGGGGCATGAATTTGCCCAACGGGGTAAGCCTTTCACCATAGGAACGGATATACAATTGATTTTTTAACCACATCATATGAATTTTCAATATCGCATGAATGTCCAAAAAGGAGGTAAGCTGTTTACTTTTTTCTGCCTGTACATTGCACAGTCGATACCGATGAGCTTCTTCTCGACGGTATTGCCTGTGATTATGCGCCAGCAGAATTTTTCACTGGAGTTAATTGCCATGCTGCAATTCCTGAAACTCCCATGGATCCTTAAATTTTTATGGTCGCCTTTCATTGATCGCACGAGCACCCGGTTAAGCCATTACAAGCGCTGGATCTTCTCTTCGGAAATGATCTATGCCGCCATTATCCTCACTGTCTCATTCCTCGATTTTCAAGTCACGCCACTTTTAATTATCGGACTGATCTTCTGTTCGTTCATCGCGTCCGCCACCCAGGATATTGCCACCGATGCTTTGGCGGTTATTTCATTCAGCAGGAAAAACAAAAGCATGGTGAACAGCATGCAATCGATGGGCAGCTTCGGAGGCGCCATGATCGGCGGTGGCTTGTTACTGCTCATATACAACCGGTTAGGTTGGGAAACGCTCCTACCCTTCCTGGCCCTTTTTACGGTAATCTCCATTATCCCGTTGATTTTCTTCAAGGAGAGACACATGGAAGAGCCCATTCCTGAAAAGAAAATAGAGAAAATACGCCCGAACGACCTGCTGGGATTTTTTAAACAAAAGGGTATCTGGAAACAAATTGCTTTTCTGTTCCTCTATTATATGGGGTTGATCGGCATTCTGGCAATGGTCAAACCGATGCTGGTAGATTACGGATATAATATGAAGGAAATCGGTGTCATGTCGGGAGTGATCGGATCGTCTATTGGGTGTGTGGCTTCATTGGGTGCCGGATTTATCGTGCGCCGGATCGGACGTAACACCTCACGTATCCTGTTTGCCTGCCTGACATTGGTTACGACGGTCTATTTTTATTGCCTGGTAACTTTCCTTCCCGTCAATATATCCACGTTACATTTAGGGATTACCTTGTTGTGGGCAAGCTATGGGATGTCCACCATCATTGTGTATACCACTGCGATGGATTGTGTGCGGAAAGGGTATGAAGGCACCGACTTCACAATCCAGACGGTGATCACCCACCTGAGCAGTATGATTATCGCGGTACTTTCAGGAAAGATAGCCGGGAGTTTCGGATATGGCACTCTTTTTCTGGTCGAGATCGGCATCGCGGCACTTTCGCTGATTTATATTGTTATTATCTTTCGGGAGAAATCGATTTTTAATATGGCTAAGAAGATTGATTGAGATCGGAAAAAGAATTAAGAATTAAGAATTAAGAACTAAAAACTAAAAGTGAAGAAGTTGAGAAATTGAGAAATTGAGAAATTGAGAAGTTAAAATTTGACTATGTCTATTTGCAATTCATTATCAATTATCCATTGTCAATTGTCAATTAATAGAATGGCTCTAAATTTTCAATCAAATGAAACAAAACATCTTAAATAAATATAGTGTCCCGGTTCCCAGATACACGAGTTATCCACCCGCCAATTTCTTTTCCCCGGCATATACCACGGAACAGCACCGGCATGCCGTGGTTGAATCGAACAACAGGGAACCGTCCCATATCTCTATTTATATCCATCTGCCTTTTTGTTTCCAGATGTGTTATTATTGCGGTTGTAATGCTTTCCTGCTGACGGACAAAACCACTGCCTCCAAATACGTGGAAGCGGTAAAAAAAGAGATGCAAATGATCTTTCCTATGCTTTCAAAAGACCACAAAGTATCGCAGATCCATTACGGGGGAGGTACGCCGACAAGCTATTCGTTTACGGTGCTGAAAGAGATCAATGACTTAATTTTTAATGAATTCGATTGTATAGAAAATCCCGAAATCGCCATTGAATGCCATCCCGGATATATGACAGAAGAATATTGGGCAACGTTACCAGAGATCGGGTTCAACCGGATAAGCATCGGCGTGCAGGATTTCAACCGGGAGGTATTAAAAGCTTCCCGCCGCAAACCGTCCCGGCTGGAAATAGGTGAAATAATTGTCCGGCTTCATAGGCAAAAGGTATCTGTGAACCTTGATTTTATCTACGGATTACCATTGCAGACCGAAGCGTCATTCGCCGAAACCATCCGGGAAGCCATCGACCTAAAACCCGAACGGATCGTGACTTTCTCCTACGCCCATGTTCCCTGGGTAAATCCGTTACAAAAAAAACTGGAAGAAGTAGGACTACCGACGGTTACCGAAAAAGAAAAACTCTTCCATACTGCTTCCGGTTTACTGCAGGAAGCAGGCTACCGGCCCATCGGATTAGATCACTTCGTATTGCCCGAAGATGAATTGTATACAGCGGTACAGGAAAAGACGCTTCACCGCAATTTCCAGGGATATTGCACCCGGAGGACTACCGGACAGGTATATGCTTTCGGGGTGACGGGAATCAGCCAGTTGGCCGCTTCTTACAGCCAGAACACAAAAGATATCCCTACCTATATCTCACAGATTGAAAGAGAGGAATTGCCCGTGTTGAAGGGCTATGCATTAAACCCGGAAGAGCAAATCACCCGGGAGGTTATTTCTTCGCTTATGTGTAATAACTACGTCAGCTGGCAAGAGATCGCTACATCTTTCCGGACAACCCCGGAAAAAGTGAAAGCAACGCTGAACTACAATGAGAAAAATTTAACCGAACTGGAGGAAGACGGACTGATCGACCGGGATGAGGAAGGTATCCGGGTGCGTCCCGAAGCTACTCCCTTTGTACGAAATGTAGCTGCATCGCTAGACAAGCTGATGCTGCACACCGACAAACAATTCTCAAAACCGATGTAGTGATATCGACGATTTCGATACCGGTTCAATTTTCCGGATATTTCTCCAATGTAATTTTATCGAAATTCTGATTACACAACTATTATTTCCTCCTTTTGTTTTGTCCATTAGACAGTATATATATTTGTTCAATGAATTGAACAAGATGATATGTCAAAGTTAGAAATTATCAAAGAGGTAATATTAGAGAATCGCACAGTAACGATTTCAACCCGGGGAGCTTTTTACGACTCAAGCTTCCCGGCTCTTTTTTTCATGGGAAAACTCTCCTTTTTTTATGCTTGATTTAATTATCTCATATGATTAAAACTTTCATTTTCAAAGGTATCATATGGAACTCGCTTTTAATCATGTTCTTGTATAATAATGATTATTATGCTCGTTTCATCTTATATAAATAGTATTATTATTTGCCGTCCATTTCAATCCGGGATTCAATGTTTCCAAAACAGTCAACACTTGCTGAACATTCTCATAAGGGGTATATTTGACAGAAAATCGTCCTCCGCCGTATTTTCTTACGTCATAATAGACAGTAACATTGAAACGACGCTCTATGGTATGAATGATTTCTTCAAAAGAAGCTTCTTCAAACACCAAATATCCTTCTCTCCATCTGGAGACAAGTTGCGCATCAACCTCCAACCTGGATGTTTTCCCCTGACGATGGTCATAGATTAACTGCTCATTGGGACTGATCACTTCCGATGCATTCACCTTTCCGATAACATCTACCCTTACCGATCCTTCCTCCAGGGTAACAGCCATAGTACCCACATCCACATAAGATTTCACGTTGAATGTGGTGCCGAGGGCTTCTACCTGCATATATTGGGTTTTTACGATAAAAGGCCGTTCAGGGTCTTTTTTAACCTGGAAAGTTGCCTCTCCGCTCAGGAACAGGCTCCGGCTCGGTCCGGAAAAGTCATCGGAGTATAACAACATGGAGCCGGCATTCAGCCATACTTCAGAACTGTCAGGCAAAAGCACCTGTTTCATTTCCCCATCAGGAACAATATGTTCCACTATTTCTGTTTTTGGAGTAGATTGACCCATAGAATCCGATTCAGTGTGCATCATCCAATAGGTAAGTAATCCACCTATAACGGGCAAAAGTAATATCGATGCGATCCGAAGCAACCGCCGCGGTAATGCCAAGGTTACTGTTTTTTTATTCTTACCAACCTTACCGATCCTCCTGTTTATCTCGTCCAAAGCCCGCAGAGTGCAAGCATTGGCCTCTGCCTCTTCCCCCTCCCATAATTCATTCAGGACCTCGGTCTTTACCGCGCTGTCCTCTTCACGGGTAAACCATTGTTGAAATTTAAGCACAGATTCTTTTGGGAAATCATTCTCAAAAAAACGCGTTATCAATATGCGGATATGGTGTTTATCCATTGTATATTATTGTATTCTTTAACCGGTAGTTATTCAAAGATTATCTCAATCATGCCGGATTCATTCTCTATATTAAGGTAGACAGGAAAACCGGGGAGAACGCACAAGCCAATGTGCATTTTTTTTAGAAAAATAAAAAAGAAACATGTTGAAGCGCTTTTCTCAAATCACTCAAAGCATTGGAAATATGGTTTTCTACCGTTCGTTTATTGATATTAAGACGGGAGGCGATTTCATCACTCGAAAAACCTTCCTTCCGACTCATTTTGAATATTCGCTGACGTTGCTCCGGCATCTGAGAGATCACAAGGTCAATTAATAGAGAAAGGTCTTTGGCAAACATATCCTGCTCCGGCTCATACGTCTCAGGCTGATCCAACCGACTGAGTGTATATTTTTCCTTTACAAGGTTATGCTCGTAGTGGTTATAGATCAAATGCCTTGCCATGGTAAACAAATAAGCCTTGAACGATCTGACTTCTCCCATCATTTCACGATTCACCCACACTTTATAGAATATCTCTTGCGCCATATCAAACGCTTCCTCCTCATTTTTTATAAAACCATATAAAAAATGATAAACCTTAGGGTGATATGAAAGGAATAATAATTCGTACGACCGATGGTCCCCCTCAGAAAGATTTGTCAGGCATTCTATTTCAAGTTGCTTATCCAATGTAAAAGAATTTCACTCGTAAAAAGAGAGTTTCTTTAAAGTTCCCTTATCCAAATATTCCGGAAACTGATAGGCGCACTCGGGTCGC
The DNA here is from genome assembly GCF_040307845.1 of Proteiniphilum sp. GTDB lineage: Bacteria > Bacteroidota > Bacteroidia > Bacteroidales > Dysgonomonadaceae > Proteiniphilum. Next base: position 83,154 of record NZ_JAWRIS010000015.1, on the reverse strand, counting down.
CATGGTCTTGCAAGGAGATGGGACCGGCGCCATGTTCCTTCACTTGCGGGAAACCGATATACTCGGTCGTCCCCAGTATGGTGGTGTTATTTTGCAGCAGAACGCCGTTTTGCAACACAGTTACCCGCGGAAGCGTACGATAACTCCCGTCTTTTTTGAATGTAGGAGCCGTGTAAATGATATCATACGTATTCCATTCACCGGGCTTTCGCATGGCATTCACCAACGGTGGCGTCTGTTTGTAAACGCTCCCGGTTTGGCCGTTCACATAGGTTTCGTTCTCGTAGCAATCGAGAATCTGAATCTCGTACATTCCCTGCAAAAACACGCCGCTATTGCCACGTGCCTGGCTTTTACCCTCTATTCCTTCGGGGATACGCCATTCTATATGCAATTGGAAATCGTTGAATTTTTGTTTCGTGCGGATATCACCGGTTCCTTTTTTTACGGTGAAAACACCGTCAGCGACCGTCCACCCCGCTGCCTTGCCATCTTTGTTTTCCCACTGCGAAAGGTCTTTCCCGTCGAAGAGAATGATAGCGTCGGAAGGTGCAGGTATAGGCTGTTCACATATTTTTCCGGGCGTGACCACCGGCGGTTGCGGTTGCCAATATTCGCTCATTTCCGGTTTCATGGGCGCACGTTCGGGATACTGTCTTTCTTGCTGCGCCATTGCCACAAATGGCAACGCAACTCCTAATAGGATTGAAATGTTTAATCGTTTCATTTTCAAAATGATATTTTAAATATGTTTAAAAAAACGAAGAATATCAACGATCTGCGATAGATCATTTTTTGGATTCTGTTCCATTGATGTGGTATGTTGTTTAGAATTACCTCACAAGTATACTATGGATTTTCATGGTATGCAAATTTTCAACCACTTTTTCAAAGAAATAACGATAAAAAGTTGTCACAAAAATACGTAACTTTGGCATCCGGAACAACGTGATAAATAATAATAACGGTAGCAATATGAAACGAAAAATCCTACTATCCATTGTGCTGATATTTATGGTTATATCTGCTTATTCTCAGAAGAATCCTATTATCGGTGTATCCTCTGTCGCCAGCGAAAACTCCGCATCCGCTCCACTTACCTATATCCATTCGATCAAAAAAGCGGGGGGCGTTCCTCTTGTAATTCCTATAACCTCCGATAAGGTGGAGCTTGAGCGTATTTTGGATGTAATAGATGGTCTTGTCATGACCGGTGGGGAAGATATTGACCCGCTAAAATGGTTTAACGAGGAGCCTGTTCGTGCCATGGGTGGTATTGCCCCGGGAAGGGATGAGTTCGATATTACTCTTATCAGAATGGCAGTAGAAAAGGGACTACCTGTATTGGGTATATGTCGTGGAGAACAAGTTATGAATGTCGCTTTCGGCGGGACACTTTATCAAGACATCCCATCACAGGTGAAAGACACATTTGTAAAGCACTCTCAAAATGCCCCAAGCAGCTATGGAACACATACTATCGATATTGATAAGAGCTCAAAACTCCATAAAATACTCGGCAGAGAGTCGGTAGCAGTGAACTCTTTTCACCATCAGGCAGTAAAGGATATCGCCAAAGGGTTTAAGATCACGGCAAGAGCGAAAGATGGTATTGTAGAGGCTATTGAAAAAGAGGGTGACCAATTCGTTGTAGGAGTACAATTCCATCCCGAAGGATTGGTATCCGGAGGAGACAGCACATTCCTGCCACTGTTCGAAGCACTCATAGAGGCGACGAAATAGAGAAGGCATTACAGTCAAATCTTCCTTTTAGATATTGAACAACTTATCCAGTTTTCTCCAAAGTTCGAAACAAGATCGGAAATTGCGTCGACAAATGCTATATCAACCCAAAATGCTGTAGTGCTTTGAGGACGCCGTCATTATCGACTGAATCGGTTATATAATCTGCCGCCTGCTTGACATCGTCCTTCGCATTTCCCATTGCCACACCAATCCCGGCATGACGAAGCATCTCGATATCATTCCCCCCGTCACCGAAAGCCATTGTCTCGTCCAATGAAAATCCAAAATAATTACAGAATTGGTCTATACCAACCCCTTTGTCCACCCCTTTCGCTATCACATCGGCAAAAGTGGGATACCAGCGCATAGCAGAGCAATTCGGCAACAGATTCATCACTTCTTCTTCCTGCGAATCTTTGAAAAATGCGGTCAACTGGAATAGTTCCTTATCACGGTAGTAATCAAGTTCCTCTATCTGCGGTAAATCCTGTTTGAGCAGAGTCATCAGGAATTTCGCCTCTTCGTCAATATAATTGTAAGCAAGGCGATTCTCTTCCACGAAGAGGCAGGGAAACTCTCTTTCCTGCTGTAAATAATCAATGAAATGATTGACATCCGACGGATCTATACTTTTTTTGAATATCACATTATCCGTTCCCTGCAGACAATAACAGCCGTTCATCGTAATATATCCGTCGAATTCCATATCGTCGAGATTATTAATTACGGAAAAGTGCCTGCCGGTGGCGATAAATACTTTAACTCCTTTTTTCCTGATCGTCTCGATCGCTTTCCGGGCGGAATCGGGTATCCGATGTGTGTTGAAACTGACCAAAGTACCGTCAATGTCAAAGAATATTGCTTTTACCATAGATGCTTATAACCTAAATTTCACACAAAGGTATACAATATTCTCCATCAGACCTAAACTTAAAAAACAGGCTACTGAAAAACTATTCTAGTGAGCCCGAAGTCTTGGTTCTGACTCTTGGTTCTAAAAGTCTTTACTCTTCACAACATTCCACTCCGGCGCATCCATACCCCAAAGATGTTTCATGAAAAAATCGCGTCGTTTTCTTTCACCATATTTTTCCCCCGAAGTATGTCTGACACCTGGAAGCATCACGAACTCAAATTCTTTATCGTGTTTAATCAATTCATTCACCACCTGTAATGTGCTCGACGGATCTACATTATTATCCAGTTCACCGAGAATCAACATTAAATTTCCTTTCAGGAGGTGTGCATTCACCACGTTCGAACACTCTTCATAATGTTTGCCAATGGGATATCCCATCCACTGCTCGTTCCACCAGATCTTGTCCATCCGGTTATCATGACAGCCACAAGAGGCCACGCCCACCTTGTAGAAATCAGGATGGAACAACAGTGCCGCCATGGCATTTTGGCCTCCGGCAGATCCGCCATATATCCCTACCCGATCGATATCCATTTCCGGATATTTCTCTGCAGCCGCTTTCATCCAGGCAATGCGGTCGGGGAAGCCGGCATCTTTCAGATTTTTCCAGCATACATCATGAAAAGCTTTGGAGCGGTTTGCCGTTCCCATCCCGTCGATCATCACCGTAATAAATCCCAACTCAGCCAGGGCGCTGGGTCTGTATTCTACAGCAAACGATTTGGGTACATGCGAATCATGGGGTCCGGCATAGATATATTCGATGACAGGATATTTTTTTGTCGGATCGAAATTGGACGGGCGAATGATCATCCCCCATATATCGGTCTCACCATCCCGTCCTTTTGCTGAAAAGACTTCCGGCATCCGCCATCCGGCACCAACCACGTTTGATACGTCTGGTTGAATTTCGGGCTTATACACCACTTTCCCTCCATCCACAACGGAACGTATCACCATAGTGGGCACCAAATCCACTCTTGAGTAGACATCAAACATATACCGGTAATCTTTAGTGAAAGTCACATTATGCTGGGCATTCTCGGGAGTCAGTGCCGTTATCTTCCCGTTGTTCATATCCAAGGTATAGTATTTCTCCAGATAAGGATCTTCATCTTTATCCATACCACACGCCTTGAAAAGGACCTGCTTCCTTTTTTCATCCACATTCACCACGGTTTTCACCACCCACTCTCCTTTAGTCAGCTGTTTTTTTACCTTTCCTGACGGTACGTCATACAGGTAGATATGCCGCCAGCCGTCACGTTCCGAAATCCACAATAGCTCATCACTCTCCTTAAACCAATATTGGTACACCCCATTATAATGAATAAAGGTAGGGCTTTCTTCGTTCACCACCGGACGCAACGTTCCCGAATGTACATCCCCGGCATATATGATAAACTGCTGATGTCCTCTTTTATTAAAATCGAATGTAAAGAAATCGCTGCTTTTATCCCATTTTATATTGTTTAACTCATACTGAGACTCTACCTCAGGCACATCAAAGGAAATTATTTTATCTTCATCAAGCAAAAAAGCGACAGGCCGTCTTACAGGCAGCGCGTCCCCCGGTTTCAGATAATCAAGGGTTTCGATTTTAGGTTGCAGTTGGTCCTGCGGCGAAGAAGAGACCAATGTCAATTGTCGATCCGCTCCGGGACGGTATTTGCAAGATACAATCTTTCTGGAATCGGGCGACCAGTAGATATTCGATGAATAGTATTCATAAGGTGAGCCGTCATCACTTAATTTTTGGCTTTTACCGCTCTCCCTGTCCTTTATCCAAAGGTTACCTTCGGAAATATAGGCCTCTTTTTTCCCGTCAGGAGAAGGGACTTTCTCTTTGGAGTCCTCCCTGAATATCGTACTCCAATAGATATCCCTTCGCCAACTTTGTTCTTTTGCCATTGCCACTTTATAATCCGACAATGCAGCATAATAATCGGTTGTATCCACCCGGAAAAAGATGGAATCCTGCTGATTGCTAAACCTGAATTGCTGAAATGGAAGATTATAGGCATCCATCTTTTTATCCAATATTTTTGACAGGGAAGTGGCCAGACGCTCCTGATCAAATACATTTTTTTGTGTTTTCTGTTCAGGATCGATCATGTAAAATTCTTTTCCCCTGGGTGTTTGTGTCGTATAGACAAAACTATGCGAATCGTTCACAGCACGTATATTTGTTCCATTATAGTAAAACTTTGAAGTGAACCGTTCATGATAACGATCCGCCAATTGGTATAAACTATCTATGCTTTGTGCAGGCACAGATGACACAAAAATCAGGAAGAAAAAAAAGTAGCTAAACAGAGATTTCATTTTATTGATTGTTTAAGTTTTGACACTGCATTTTCTATCATATCGTGCGCTTATATTTTAAAATTTAAAAAATCCAATAAATCCAACTGAACATCTATCCTTTAGTTGTTTACATTTCATATATACGAAGGTTGAGTTATAATAATTTAGCGTATTAACCGCCAATAACCGTATTCAGGCCATTTTCTGTAAAGAGCGAGTGGATCTGTGCCATTCTCTCTTTGGACGGCTCAGACATACCCTCCTCGTTATAGACCTTACCTAATTTCTCATATTTTTTCGAAGCGATATTGTGATAAGGCAGTAATCCCACCACAGTCGGTTTTCGTTGTAATCCATTCAGAAAAAAGATAGTATCCGTTATATTTCGATCATCGGTATTGACTCCCTCCACCAACGGAATCCGGATATGAAATTCTTTATCGTGATCGGAAATCAACCGGAGGTTTTTCAGGATAAGCGCATTATCCGCTCCCACCCATTTACGGTGGGTTTGCGCATCCATCACTTTCAGATCATAAAGAAAAAGATCGGTATAGGAAAGGATATCTTCTATAACCGATGATTTCACACTGCCCGAGGTATCCACGGCACGATGAATCTCCTCCTCCCCGCACCGGATCAGCAGGCTTTTCAACGCTTCGGGATACATCAGCGGCTCACCACCGGAGAAGGTAACTCCACCACCCGACGAATCCATCATATTGGTCTCTTTTAGCACTGCTGTCATCACTTCTTCCTCGGAATAGTTCCGTCCACTCATCTCGATAGCTCTGGTGGGACATACTTCGGCACATTTCCCGCAGACGATACATTTATCGAAATCGGTAACGATGCCATCCGTTTTTGTCAGTGTGAGGGCGTTCTCAGGACATACCGACACGCATGATCCGCATCCGATGCATTTGCTTTTATTATACAGCTTCTCGGTCTTAAAAGAGATGCTTTCGGGATTATGGCACCATCGGCAGGATAGCGGACAGCCTTTGAAAAAGACCGTCACCCGCACTCCCGGCCCGTCATTGATCGAATACCGTTTTATATCAAAGAGGAATGGCATGGACGGATGTTGTTAGAACGATTCGTTTTCAGTACGCTCAATGATCTCCTGTTTCAGGTTCTCGTGCATATCGTTGAAATAATCGCTGTAACCCGCCATGCGTACCAACAGGTCTTTGTACTCTTCGGGATTGTCGCGGGCAGCAAGCAATGTAGCGGTATCCACAATATTGAATTGCACATGGTGTCCTCCCTGTGCAAAATAGCTCCGGATAAGGTTTCCCAATTTGTCCACATCTTCATCGCGCCTCAAAAGGCTGGGCAGGAAACGCAGGTTCAACAGCGTACCACCCGATTTTATCTGGTCCAGTTTACCCAAAGAGCGGATCACGGCAGAAGGGCCATGCGTATCGCACCCATGAGAAGGAGAGGTACCATCGGAAATGGCTTTTCCGGCCAAACGACCATTGGGCATGGCGCCCATCACATTGCCAAAATAATTATGGCAAGTGGTGGACAACATATTCAGATGGTATTTACCACCCGGTTTTCCGTTCGGTCGCCCATCGATCAGGTCGAACATATCGTCGTATATTTTTACTGCGATATCATCGGCATAATCATCATCATTTCCGAAGAAAGGGGTATGGTTGATGATCCGCTGGCGTAACACCTCTTCTCCCTCAAAATTGACAGAAATAGCATACAGCAACTGGTCCATCCTGACATCTTTCAGTTCGAAGACATGTTTTTTAAGGGAAGAGAGGGAATCGGTTATTGTTCCCAGGCCGGTACATTGGATATAGGTGGTATTATAACGTGGACCGCCGTTGTAATAATCGCGTCCTTTTTTGATACAATCGTCCATCAGCACCGAAAGGAACGTAGCCGGAAAATAGCGGGCGTACATCCGGTCGATATAATGATTGACCCTTATCTTCAGGTCGATGATATATTTCAATTGGGCATGAAAAGCCTGATATAGTTCATCGTAAGATTTGAAATCGCGTGGATCACCGGTCTCGACCCCCACCTTCTTACCGGTCACCGGATTGACACCGTTGCACAGCGTGATTTCCAATATTTTTGGCACATTCAGATAACCGGTCAACAAGTAAGCCTCTTTCCCGAACGCGCCTACTTCAATACATCCGCTGCATCCTCCTTCGCGCGCATCACGCAACGATTTTCCGGAGCGCAACATCTCCTGGATATAGACATCGGGGTTGAACACCGACGGGTATCCGTGTCCCTGGCGGATCACCTTGATGGCAGCATGCAGGAAACGGTTCGGCGTCACTGAGGCGATATGTACCGAATTGCCCGGTTGCAGGATATGTAACTCCTCTATCACTTCGAGCATCAGGTAGGAAACATCGTTCACCCCGTCTGAGCCGTCCGGTTTCACGCCGCCGATATTGATATTGGTAAAGTCGTTATAGGTGCCGCTTTCGTTGGCGGTGATCCCCACTTTGGGCGGAGCCGGTTGGTTGTTCACCTTGATCCAGAAGCAGCAGAGCAGTTCTTTTGCCTCCTCTCGCGTCAAGGTACCGTTTTCAATATCATTTTTATAGAATGGTGCCAGATGCTGGTCGAAATGACCGGGGTTGAATGCATCCCAACCGTTCAGTTCGGTGATTACTCCCAGGTGAACAAACCAATACATCTGGATGGCTTCCCAAAAGTTACGGGGGGCATGGGCCGGTACCCACCGGCAGACCTCGGCGATACGGTTCAACTCAACGATTCGTTGCGGGTCTTTTTCATTGCGAGCCAGTTCTTCCGCTTTCCCGGCATGGCGTTCTGCCAGACGGATGATCGCGTCGCAGGATATGGCCATACCACGCAACTGGTCTTCCTTGTCGAGTGCTTCGGGATCCGTGGTATAATCGAGTTGGGCGATTTCCTCCTCGATCTCCCTTTTGAAATCGAGCATTCCTCTCCGGTATATCTTCCCGTCCATGCAAGTATGTCCGGGTGCGCGCTGCTCCATAAATTCGGTGAAGAGACCGGCTTCATAAGCCGCTTTCCATTCGTCAGGGACATGGTCAAAAATGCGGTCGCGTTGTGAACGCCCTCTCCAATAGGGTATTACTTCACGACGATACGTGTCTATATCCTCTTCACTGATCGCATAACGTTGCTGTTCACGGGTATTCAGGACATTCAGGTCTTCCACCGAATGGCAGGTCAGTTCGGGAAATGTATAGACGGCCCTGGGTTTCTCCCCCCGTTCGCCGACAATCAGCTCATTGGTTCCGATATAGATCTGTTTCTTTTCGCAAATCTCCATGAAGTTCAGCGCCCGCATTACCGGTATAGCGTATTTACCGTCATTCTCGCGATAAAATGCCGTTTCTATCAGTGCCCGTTCGATGGAAAGGGATGCCGGGGTCGATATACTCTCTTCACGGAGAGCACGTATCCGGTCGTTCATTCCCGGTTTTGAGGAATCATTATAGTAGAAATTACCCTCCTGATTTGATTTCCGTTCAGGAATACGGTTTTTTGTTTTAAGCTCTTCAAACATGGCTTTGATTTGTTAATTTACTGATTTACTGATTATAATCTCCAATTAATACTCCCAGTCCCGATTTATCGGGATTAACAAATCAACACATCCAGCAGGAGAACAGGCGTTTCCCGTTGTTGTGATACAAAGATATTATGTATTGAGCTTGGTACATTTTTTTAGAAAGCTTTCTCCCGCTCGGCCTCCACTTCTTCAATGGTCTTTGCCAGCGGTTTTCCGAGTACCCGGTTCCCTGTCTCTGTGATCAGGATATCCTCTTCGTTGCGAATTCCTCCGAAATTTCGATATTTATTGACTTCGTCGAAGTTGATAAAATCGGCATTTGTTTTATTGCTTTTCCAGAGGTCTATCAATTCCGGAATGAAATAAATCCCCGGTTCAATGGTCAATACAAAGCCCGGTTGCAGTTCCCGTCCCAGGCGCAATGATTTCAATCCGAATTGGGTACTTTTGGGCACTCCCGCATAGCCGACAATCTGTTCGCCGAGATTTTCCATATCATGTACGTCCAATCCCATCAGATGTCCGGTTCCGCACTGAAAGAAAAGGGCATGCGCTCCATTGGCTACCGCCTCTTCCGTGTTTCCTTTGGTCAATCCCAAAGCTTTCAGCCCGTCGAAGATCACCCCGCCGACCTGCAGATGCACATCCTTGAAGTTCACACCCGGTTTGGAGAGTTCAATGGCTTTATAATGGGCATCAAGGGTAATGCGATAAATCTCTTTCTGCCGTTCGGTAAATTTCCGGGATACAGGAAAAGTACTACTCAGATCTCCGGCATATCCCAATGGGGTCTCATATCCCGCATCCAGCAGGAACAGATCACCTTCTTTAAGCGTATTACCGTGATAATGGTTATGCAGGAATTGTCCGTTGATCGTCCCAATGATAGGATAAGAGAGATTCCCTCCGGCAGCGATGGCCACTTCATTTACCTTGGCGGTCACCTGTGCTTCCGTCATACCCGCGCGGGCAAAATGCATGGCTGCAAAGTGCATATCGGCGGTTACATCCACAGCCTTTTCTATTTCTTCAATCTCTTCTTGCGACTTGATAATACGCTGGTCGGCAATTGCCACGATCAGTTCTTTACTTGCTTTCGCAGTGGCCTCTTCCACGTCGTAGCCGAGAAAATCCTTGAGTTTGAGAAAATGTTCACCCCTGTAAGGCGGCAGGTACTTCACCGATTGTTTGTCGAATGAGGCTATTTTCTTCCTGAATGCCGACAAATCGCCTGTATGATGGATACCGGCTTTTCCGGCCAGTTCGCTTATTTTAGGCTGCGAGCCGGTCCATACGATTGAATCGATGGTCGGATCATCACCGAAAATATATTCCTTATCCTCATCGATATCGATCAACGCGATCAGGTCGGGTTTGCTGACCCCAAAATAATAGAGGAATGTACTATCCTGACGGTAGAAATAAGTATTATCGGCATAATTGATCCCACTTTCATCATTCCCGAGAAAAAGCAATTTACCCGTTTGAAACTGTTTCTTCAATCTCTCTCTTCTTTCCACATAAACCTTTTCTGCAAACATCATAATTCCATTGATTTATCAGTTGTCAATATATCGTTTTATTTTTCTCCGAAAATTTATTGGACCATATTGTCCTCAAAAAAGCTACTGATTCTTTAAAAACAGCCGTGCCCTCTCGATGATAGTATCCCGGTTTTTTTCTTTGTCTTCCGCTTCCATGCCTACATAGATATCGGGCTCTACTCCGAACTCAATATGTTCTTTTTCGGCATTGAACATGGGAGATGCGGAAAAACGGACCGACCAGCCATTGGGCAGTTCAGAGGTAAAAGGCAGTCCACTACCGCCCCCGGTCTTGTCTCCCATAACAGTTACATTAGATGCATATTTCATGATGCTGACAAACTCATTAGTAGCACTATAACACCCTCTGTTAGTAAGAACGACTACCGGCTTCTGGTAACGTACCCTATTGGAACTCTCTACATATTTGGGATAAAGCGATGAGAAATCATTATGTCCCGGACCCACTTTATGGGAGATATAACCGATGAGCCGGCGTTCGTTAAAAAAACGGCTTGTGATTCTTTCTACATTAGTCAAGCTGCCACCACCATTACTTCTCACATCAATGATAAGACCCTGGCAAATAGCCATCCTGTTCAGCACCTGATCAAGATTTCCATTTCCCACATCATTGGAAAAACTCCCGTAATAGAGATAACCGATATTATCTTCCAGTATTTTATATCTCATTCCGGAAGAAATGCCGTAATCATTCCCAAGGTAATGTTTTTGTATGGACACATCAAAATTAACAGGGTAATCATCCTGCCACTCCCAATAACGGGTTATGTCATGCGCAGCGGACAAATTCACATGTCCGTCTTTTAACTCCGCAAGCATTTGCCCCATCAGTTTAAAGAGGCCGTCATTGTCTATGTCGGATGTAACGCGCGCACTATACTCCCTGTACACTTTATCCCAATCGACATCCTTGTATTCAAAAAAACAGTAATTCCTGTCCAGGATAGTCCATAATGCATCGAAATTCCCCCTGGGGTGGTTGTCGAACTGCATACCCACGTCACCACAACCCAACCAAAAGATTAGTTGCACTAACAGTACGGTATATTTCCATCTTATCTTCATCTCTATTTTGATTGGGGAAAGCTGACACCCCTTTGGAGCATCCGGTCGGATAATCCGGACGGGACAGACTTATCCGCAAGGAATTTTGCTGACTCTCCTCTGGTGACGTCCTCCTTCAAAAGGTGTATTCAGGAAGGTCACCAGGATTTCATAGATTTCCTCCTCACCGATCAATCTGCCCGGCAGGGCCAGCACATTGGCATCATTATGGGCTCTTGCAAGGCGGGCCACCTCTTTATTCCAGCACAAAGCCGCGCGAATTCCCTGATGCTTGTTCAATGCAATGCTAATTCCAATTCCTGTTCCGCAAATGGCTACCCCCGGATAACATTCGCCATTTTCGATGGCCTTTGCCAGTGGATGCGCGAAATCGGGATAGTCGCTGCTTTCCTCAGAATAGGCACCAAAATCCCTGTAAGGTATTCCTTTTTCTTCAAGTGTTTTGATGATGAACTGCTTTACCTTGTAGCCGGCATGATCGGATGCCAATCCTATAGGCTTCTCTGAATTATCGAATAGAGACATGTTAATCAGTTTAATTAGGACAGTCATCGGCCATAATCACCGACAACTGTCCGTATCATTTTTATTATAACAGTTTTTTTACCTGTTCATATACATTCTTGCCTGTATATCCCAGTTTTTCGTCGAGGACCTTGTAAGGGGCAGAAAATCCAAAAGATGTCATTCCCCAAACCACGCCATCGGAGCCGACCAATCCTTCCAGCGTCACCGGAAGTCCTGCGGTCAGACCAAACTTCTTCTTCCCCTTTGGTAATACAGCATCCTGGTATTCGGCAGGTTGTGATCTGAATAATCCTTCAGACGGCACGGAAACTATACGTACTTTCACTCCATCGGCACGCAACAGGTCAGCGCCTTCCACCAAAGTGGCTACTTCCGATCCCGATGCCAGCAATATCACATCATACTCCGCATCATCCTGCACGATGTAAGCACCCTTTTCCGCGCTCAACGCTTCAGTGAAACGTGATTGACCTGAAGTAGGCAAGTCTTTGATATTCTGACGGGAGAGAATGAGTCCTGTGGGTGTTTTACTGTTCTCCATCGCCATTTTCCAGGCTACGCTCGTTTCATTGGCATCGGCGGGACGAAGCACAAGCATCGAATTCTTCCCATGATGATTCTGCAGTTTTTCTAACAGGCGAATTTGTGCCTCATGTTCTACGGGTTGGTGGGTAGGTCCGTCTTCACCTACACGAAATGCATCGTGTGTCCAGATAAAAATAACCGGTGTTTCCATCAAGGCAGCCACACGGATGGACGGCTTCATATAGTCAGAGAAAACAAAGAAGGTTCCGCAAGCGGGAATAACACCTCCATGTAAGCTCATTCCAATACTGAGGCAAGACATGGTAAATTCGGAAACCCCTGCCTGCAGGAAGGCTCCCGAAAAATCACCTTTTACAAACGCTTTTGTATATTTCAAAAAGCCGTCCGTCTTATCTGAATTGGAGAGGTCGGCAGATGCCACCACCATATTTTCCACCTGTTGCGCCAATTCACCCAATACTTTGGCTGAAGCTGAACGGGTCGCGTCATTGGGTTTCTGCTGAATGGCCGACCAATCGATCTGCGGCAGTTCGCGCGCGAACCATTTGCGCTTTTTCTCTGCCAATTCGGGATTGGCCCGGGCCCATTCATCCAGTTTCGCCCTCTTTGCCGATACGATTTGTTTCAGTTCTTCCCTGCGCCCGGCATACAACTCTTCAGACTCGGGGAAAATAACGAAAGGATTTTCCGGATCACCACCCAGATTCCTGATCGTCTGTCCGAAATCAGCACCCGCCGCACTCAACGGTTGTCCGTGCGTGGAAACCTGGCATTCGAATGAAGTGCAGTCTGCTGCCAAAGCACCACGCCCCATCACGGTATTTCCGATAATCAGCGTCGGTTTTTCTTTTTCAGCCTTCGCCTCCTTTAATGCACTGCGGATCTCATCCACATTATTCCCATCGATATTGATCACTTTCCAGTTCCACGCTTCATACTTTTTCGCTACATCTTCACTGGTAACCGCATCGGTAGTAGTGGAGAGTTGTATGTTATTGGAGTCATAAAACATGATCAGGTTGCTCAATCCCAAATGGCCGGCAACACGTCCTACTCCCTGTGAAATTTCTTCCTGGATACCACCATCTGAGATATAACTATAAATAGTATGATCTATGATATCTCCTAATCTCGCCTGTAAAAATTTGGCCGCAATAGCTGCTCCGGCAGCATAAGCATGCCCTTGCCCCAATGGGCCGGAGGTGTTCTCCACTCCCCGGGACAGATCGATCTCGGGATGTCCGGGTGTAGGGCTCCCCCATTGGCGGAACTCTTTTAACTCATCTAACGAAAATTTGCCACTGAGACAAAGGACAGAATAGAGCATCGGCGACATATGTCCCGGATCAAGGAAAAACCGGTCTCTCGATTCCCATGTCGGATCTTGGGGATCATATTCTAAAAACTCAGAAAAAAGGACATTAATAAAATCGGCACCTCCCATTGCTCCGCCGGGATGGCCTGATTTCGCCCGCTCTACCATTGATGCCGACAGAATTCTGATGTTATCGGCCGCTTTGTTCATTAAGGTGTTATTGTTCATAAAATATCGGTAAAATATAAAGTCTTAATATACAATTCACGTGCAATTTAACGCTTTTAGGGTCAATTACTCACAAAGGTAAGTCTTTTTTTAATTTACGGACTGAAAAAAATGACATGTTTGAGATTTTTTTGGCATTTACGTATGGATTTTACTACTTTTACACGCTGGATCAATTGGCGTTCGATTGTCATTCAATTGTTATTCAATTGTTATTCAGTTGTTATTCAGTTGTTATTCAGTTGTGATTCGGTTGTCGGTTGCACTACGCGCGAAGCGCGAATAACGTGAGCAAAGCGAACGAATAACTATCGAATAACGGCGTAGCCGAATAACTATCGAATAACAATAACGCGAAGTGAAAAATGAGTTTAAGTAAAAGCAAAATAAAATATATCCGGTCGTTGAACGAAAAAAAATTTCGTAACGAGTACAATACATTTGTGGCTGAAGGGACAAAACTGGTTTTCGATCTGCTTGCCAACTGCCGTTGTCAACTGATTATTGCACTACCTTCCATATTATCGGCTCATCCTGAATTAAAGGCAGAAGAGGTGATCACGGTGGATGAAAAAGAATTGAAAAAAGCCACTTTTCTGAAAACGGCTCCTCAAATTATGGGCGTTTTCTATCGCCCGTCGCCCGAAATTGAAAAAATTGATCCCGATACTCAATTAAGTCTCGTACTTGATGGCATTCAGGATCCGGGAAACCTGGGCGCTATTGTCCGCATTGCAGACTGGTTTGGGATAGAACATATCATTTGTTCATACGACACGGCAGATATTTTCAACCCTAAAACCGTACAAGCCACTATGGGTGCTATTGCCCGCATAAAAGTATTTTATACCGATATCATAGATTTCCTGCAACAACAGTCACACCTCCCCGTTTACGGTACTTTTCTGGAAGGGGATGATATTTATTCGACCCCCCTTTCAAACAACGGGTTCATTGTAATGGGGAGTGAAGGTAAGGGTATTGGCAGGGAAGCGGAAAAACTAATCAACAGGAAGCTCTTTATACCTAATTTCCCGGAAGGAAGGGCCACTTCCGAATCATTAAACGTAGCAACAGCCACAGCTATTACCTGTGCAGAGTTTCGCCGCAGGGCAAAACAGGATTTTTTTTAATTCGGGTTAGTCTATTTTCCGGAGAGGCTGGCGTACCGGTTATTCGTAAGACAAAAAAATCACGTATGTAAAATACGTGATTACCTAAAACAAATCTAAAAAGAATAAAAAAGCTCACTTCCGTGAGAGTGGGTGGAAAACGGGGCTCGAACCCGCGACCTTCGGAACCACAATCCGACGCTCTAACCAGCTGAGCTACATCCACCGTGTTTTAAATCGAGTGCAAAGGTACATCTTTTTTCTAAATTCACATACAAAACAATAAAAAATTCACTACATTTGAGGTTGTTTTTAATCAAAAAAACGAATCGACTGTGTCAAAGAAAGTCAAACTATCCGTATTGGGAATATCTTTCAGCCAGGTACAAGCCGGCGCTTATGCGCTTATCTTCGCGGAAGAGAATGGTATCCGCCGATTACCGATTGTAATTGGTACGCCTGAAGCACAATCCATTGCCATTGTAATGGAGGGGATTATTCCGCCGAGACCCCTCTCACATGATCTTATCTGCTCTATCTGGAATGAATTGGGGGTTGAATTGTTGGAAGTTCTGATCCATAAATTTGAGGATGGCGCATTTTTTTCGGAACTGTTGCTACTGCAAAACGGCAAAGAGTACCGCATCGATTCCCGTACTTCCGATGCTGTGGCGCTGGCTATCCGCACTCACTCCCCGATCTTCACTACAGAGGAGATTATGCAAAAAATGGCAATCGTATTCGATGAACAGACTCCCCCGGGTGTAACAGAATTGAAGAGTAGTGAATCTGCCCGGGAAGACGAGGAATTATCTGATCTGCGGTTGGAAGCGCTCAAAAATCGTCTCGACGATGCTGTGAAAGAAGAGAATTACGAACTGGCAACCCGGTTGCGTGACGAGATAAACCGGAGGGAAAATAAATCCTGAATTGAGGCGTATGGCTGACACACTCTTTTACTCTCCCTCTATCCGACAGAATTCACAGCTTCCGGAAAAGGAATCACAACACTGTGTAAAAGTACTCCGTATGCGGGAAGGGGACGAACTGACCGTCACCGACGGGAAAGGATTTTTTTATGAATGTACACTGACTCAGGCCAGTCCGCGGCAATGCATGGTGAGCATTCAAAACAGCATTCAAAAGCCAAAAGGGTGGAATTATAACCTCCGGATCGCTTTTGCTCCGACCAAACAGATGGAGAGGAATGAATGGTTTGTAGAAAAGGCTGTAGAAATCGGAATTGATACAATAACGCCCATCCTTTGTCGCTTCTCCGAACGGAAAGAGATTAAAAATGAACGTTTGGAAAAAATAGCCGTAGCGGCAATGAAACAGTCTCAACAAGCTTATCTCTCCAAGATTGAAGAATTGACAGGGTTCAAGGAGATTATCTCCTGCCCGTTTAACGGAAAGAAATACATAGCTCATTGTTACGATCTTCCGAAAGAGCCACTCTCTCAGCTTCACAAAAAGGGAGAGGACGCGTTTATCCTTATCGGCCCCGAAGGAGATTTCAGCCGGGAGGAGATAGAAGATGCCATTGCGGCCGGTTTTGAACCTGTGACCCTAAGTGAGTCGCGACTCCGGACAGAAACGGCATCTCTTGTAGCGATACATACCATCCATGTAATTAACAACTTACAATATTTTATATAGTTATGAAAAAAATAATTATCACTTTTTCAATGGTTTTGATGCTGTTGCTATCAGCCTGTAACAATGGAACTGTAAAAAAAGAATTGCCGAGGATTGCCATCGCAGGGCTTGCCATTGAGTCCAGTACGTTTTCACCGGCGGTGACCCACGAAGAAGCTTTCAATGCGAGTATGGGGGAAGATCTCTTTTCTTATTATCCGTTTTGGTCGCCCGACTCCGGGATTATTGACCGTGCCGAATGGCTCCCCACCCTCTACGGCCATGCCATGCCGGGAGGTATTGTCACCCGTGAAGCATACGAATCACTGGTGACAAAAACCTTAGACCTGTTAAAAGAGACCTTGCCTCTGGACGGACTTTTTTTCGATATCCATGGGGCAATGAGTGTGCAGGGACTGGATGACCCGGAGGGGGATTTCCTGATGCGTATCCGTGATGTGGTGGGTACCAATGTACTGATTTCCGCATCAATGGACCCGCACGGTAGTGTATCACCCCGGTTGGCACAGAATCTCGATCTTATCACCAGCTACCGGCTTTCCCCCCACGAGGATGCTGTGGAGACGAAAAAAAGAGCCATCACCAATCTGCTCGACAGGTTAGAAAACGGCAAGGGAAAACCGGCATATAAAGCGTGGATCCGCGTTCCTATCTTGCTGCCGGGGGAACAGACCAGTACCCGCATAGAACCGGGCAAGACCCTTACCGGACAAATTCCCTCCCTGCTCGATGGTGATAAGGTGATAGACGCTTCCGTATGGTTGTCTTATCCCTGGGCCGACGCACCACGTAACAGTGGAGTTGTGATGGCATACGGAGACGACCGGGAAGCTGTGGGCAAAGTGGCTGAACAATTGGCGAGCTATTTCTGGAGCGTAAGGAAGGAGTTTGATTTCGTAGCGCCTACCACTTATCTTGATGATGCGTTGGCACAAGCACTGGCAAGCGATAAAAAACCGTTTATCATCAGTGATATGGGAGATAATCCCACTGCCGGCGGAGCCGGGGATGTCACCTGGACACTGCATGAACTCTTCAAACGTCCCGAATTCCGTGCCTCCGGTGGGAAAACATTGATCTACGCCTCCATTCCCGGTCCGGAATTAGTCAAACAAGCTATTGAGGCAGGAGTCGGCGGACAGGTGGATGGCATGGCAGGTGCCGAAGTGGATAATCGTTATGCGCCACCTATCCGGTTGAAAGGTGAAGTGACCGCCATCGATGAAAATGATGCCAATTCCAAAGCGGTGGTGAAAAGCGGCAATATCTACACCATCGTAACCGAAAAGAGGACAGCCTATCATTACGAAAAAAACTTTACCGATCTGGGATTGAATCCCAGGGAGACCGATATCTTAGTGGTAAAGATTGGATACCTTGTACCTGAGTTGTACGATATGCGCGCCGACTGGGTGATGGCGCTCACGCCCGGAGGGGTGGACCAGGATTTGGCACGACTACCCTACGAACGGGTTCAACGCCCCATCTATCCCCTCGATCCCGACATGGCTGACCCTGATCTGAGTGCGGTTTTTATTCCATCGTCGGACGAAATAAAACGCTAATTTCTATAATTATCAAAGAAATTATACTAAACTTGTATTTTATGAAGGTCGATGAACTACGTTTCTCAAATCATTTGATTTCGAGAATGACAGAACGAAATTTAAGAACCGACTGGATAACAGATGCCATACAATATCCTGATGAGGAAATTAATATAACAGAAGATGAAACTCACTTCTATAAAATAACAACTGAATTTCAGGATAAATGGTTAAAAGTAGTGGTTAATAAAAAGAATAGAATTATTGTAACAGCATATTTTGACAGGAATAAGAAAGGGAAAACAATATGAACATGCAATATGACAAAGAAGCGGACGCTCTCTATATAAAATTGTCCGAAAATAAGATTGTCGAGAGTGAGGAAAAAGAAAATAATATTGTATTGGATTACGATATGGAAAAAAATATCGTAGGAATCGAAATTCTCTACTTCATCAAAAATCACAAACAATCAATATTTCCGGCATTCAAAGAGATAGAAGAAGCAGTTTGGAAAAGCGATATAGCAGGATAAATTATTGAGTGGGATAATGACCAAGAAGGAGCGTTATAAGAAAGTAATCGACTGGTTCTTAGAAAATGCGGAATCGGCAGAAACGGAGTTGCATTATCAAAACGATTATCAATTGCTGGTAGCAGTGATACTCTCCGCACAATGTACTGATAAGCGGGTGAATATGGTTACACCTGCCTTGTTCGAGACCTTTCCCACCCCGGAAGTGATGGCCGCTTCGACTCCCGAAGCGGTATTTGAATACATCAAATCCTGCTCCTACCCCAACAACAAGGCAAAGAACCTGGTGGGGATGGCGAAGAAACTCATCTCAGACTTCGCAGGTGAAGTGCCCAATGATATCGACTCGCTGCTTACCATCCCCGGTGTGGGGCGCAAAACGGCCAATGTGATGCTGGCCGTGGCGTTCGACAAACCCGCCATGCCCGTGGATACCCATGTTTTCCGCGTGGCCAACCGCATCGGACTGACCGATAACTCCAAAACACCACTTGAAACAGAACGGGAATTAGTGAAATATATTCCGTCGGAATTGCTTTCAAAAGCGCATCACTGGCTTATCCTGCATGGGAGGTATATATGTGTGGCCCGAAGGCCGAAATGTGAAATCTGTGGACTTAGTCCCTGGTGTAAGTATTATAAGAAACACTTCGGATCAGGCATGATGTCGGACAATCAATCAGATGAGTTGATCCAATAAAAGTATTTATAGTCCCTTGAGATAAAAAAATCGGGCTGTAATCATCGTTGGATTACAGCCCGACTTTTTATTTTACCAGCAATGGTTTATTGTTGCACAGTAAATTTATAGATGCAACGGCTGGTATATTTTTCTCCCGGTTTCAGATAGGGAGAAGGCCAGTCAGGTTTATTGGGTGAATCGGGATATTTTTGCGTTTCCAGGCAGATTGCATGGCGTTTACCATAGACAGCACCATTCTTACCGGTTACCGTACCATCGAGGAAGTTTCCGGCATATACCTGCACACCCGGTTCAATTGTATATACCTCCAGTTGGATACCGGTAGCGGGTGAATAAACCGAAGCCGCCAATTGTGAAATATCACCCTTGGTATTCAGCACCCAATTGTGGTCATAACCGTCACCGTTTTTTAACTGGTCGAAATCATACTGGTCGATCCGCTCACCTACGGCAGTAGGCGTCCTGAAGTCCATCGGTGTTCCCTCCACCTTTTCGATTTTCCCGGTCGTCATAAATGTATCATCCACCGGAGTGTATTCATCGGCATTGATCATCAACAGGTCATCGAGGATGGTGTTGTTGGCATCCCCCGACAGATTGAAATAGGAGTGGTTGGTCAGGTTGACTACTGTCTCCTTGTCCGTGTTCGCTTCATATTGCAGATCAAGGGCGTTATCATCTGTCAACGTCATCGTCACCCTCACATCCAGGTTACCGGGAAATCCGGCTTCACCGTCTTTCGACAGGTAGGTCAGTACAACTGATTGTTCATTCGGTTGGACAGCATTAAAAACCTTACTGTCGAAACCTTCCGGTCCTCCATGCAAGGTATGTCCGAAGTTGTTCTGTGGCAATTCATATTCCACTCCATCCACAATAATCTTTCCATGGGCAATACGGTTGCCATAACGTCCTATCGTGGCGCCAAAGTTATTGTCAATATTGACGTAATCGTCAATATTATCAAAACCAAGCACTACATCCTGTAGTTTTCCATCCCTGTCGGGAACCATCACCGATACAATCCGTCCACCGTAATTGGTTACGGCCACCTCTGCACCGTTCCCGTTTTTCAGCACATAAAGGTTAACCGAATCTCCGTTTACCACTGTCTGAAAATCACTCTTCTTCAATCCCGAGAGTGTTGTTTCCTCCGCGGGAGCTTCTTTTTGTTTGTTGGTACATCCGGCTATGACTATGATTGCCAATAGCAGGATCAATCGATTGAATTTCATACGATTATTTTATTTATTTAATTATGGTGTATGGAACTCGCAGTAATCATATTCCTGTGTGAGAATTATTTTTCTGCTCGTTTTATCATTTTCTCTTTATATTTAATAAATTCCTTCACAAATTTACATGAATTTATTTACGTACCGATGATTTACTTCAATAAAAATTTTTCGGCCCTGCCGGGAGAAAGCAATTCCCATAAGGATGCGACTGTCCATCCCGGCGCAAAAATATTATTATAAAATCCTTTCCCGTTCCGTCCGTAATCCCAATTGGTGTGCTGTACCACTTCGGGATAATATCCCGTTTTGGCTACACCGCACATATGGTTTTCAAACGGCAACAGTTGGCGCATGGATGAAGAAATGACTTTCACATATTCGTTGAAACGGGGTTCTTCATACCTTTTTGAGAGCCAGTTCAACACTGAGCCAAATTCAAAAATAAAGACATCGATATGGTTGTTTTCCACCGAGACATTTCCCCATCCTCTGGTTTTCAGACCGATATCACCGATCATCTGCCCCTGGGCGAACGGCACATCCCACATATAGTACCACGAAAGGGCAAAGTAAGAAGCCTGCCGACACAGATCGGCGTAGTATTGCTGCTCATTCCCTTTAGAAACCAATGCCAGGTAATACATGGCCGTCGCGGCATATAAAGAGGCTTCCTTATCTTCGCAGTTGGCATCGAGCGTGGAAGAGAAATAGTCAGCCTTGGAGATAATTTCCTTTTCCAGATAATCAGCAGTTTTTTTAGCGGCAGCCAGGTATTTTTTGTCGTTAAAATATTGAGAAGCCATGACCAATGGCACTGTGACCGATGGTGTACTACCTCCGCTTCCGTCTGCTATGGCAAGGTCGTCATTAAACTTACGAGGAAAACTTCCGTCTGCATTTTGCAGAAGCATGACTTTCCCCAACAGCGTTTTCATTTTACTCTCCCATTCCGGATGTTTCCGGCCATTTTCTTTTTCATACTGAAGGAAATGAAACATAGCATATAAGCCTTCAGATTGGCGACGGATGCTGAGTGTGCCAGCATTGGATTTGACACTGCTATCGTCAAAATTCACAAATTCACGGAAAAGCCCGTTGGGTGTAAAACCATGATCCAGATAGCTATCGAAGACAGCGTAGCTGTTGGTTACCAATTCGTCACGATTATGCTGTTGTCCGTATTCCAATGCGTTGAAAGCATTGAGCAAGACCCTACCTACAAAACCGATCTCGGCACGTCCGACACTTTCACAGGTGGCAACCACCATTGCCTCTCCCGAATTGAACTTCAGAGGATGATCTTCCACAAAACTCTGTGTAAAAAATCCGGTCAGGGTTTCTTTCACGAAATCATCACCAAATGGGGTATCCACCGTTTTTGGGCGCCAGGTATCATAGCTGTACTCCCATAACTGGCGAATGAGTTCGGAAAAATCCGACACTTTACCCGATTGCAGGAGCCATGTCAATTGAATTGATTCACCCTTTCCAAGATGTTGGAATGCCTCTACCGGCGGTGCCAGTGTCAGTTTTCGGATATAGGTTTTCGGCGTTTCGTAATAGGGAAAACCAAAAGAGAGATTGGCGCTGTTGTCCACATTTTCAAATCCTGTGTAACCGACCGAAGTTTTACCGGAAACAATCACTTCACCTTCTTTGTGTGTTGTAAGCGTTTCGTGTGTAAAGTCATCCATTCGCATCACCGACAGATATTCCCCTGTCTTTTCATTGAAAACAGCGGTCATCGGCACGCTCAACCGGTCTTCACGTACCGTCCAGCTATCGGATGTATGAAACGAAGGCGCTTCTTTGGGTGAACGCAGATTGCGTCGATACCAAAATCCCGGCATATAGAACTGGCAGTCATCATGGGAATAAGAAGTATTAATCCGCTGTTTGAAGTTAAAATTGATATCTTCTTTGGCCGTGATCACCACTTCCAGCCTGTTCTCTTTGATGGTCCTTGTAATGACAACCGGTATATCCTTATCCGCTTTTAACTGGACTGACTGATCCCCTGCAAAACCTTTCAAAGGATAATTTACAGCATCGTTACCGGGTATTTTTAATGCTATTGAAGCATCAATATTGGTTGGAGATATCTGGGCTGATATTTGTCCGGCACTCAACAGGCACAAAACAGTAACAGTATATAAAATAACTCTTTTCATTTACACATGATTTATTAATTTCGATTAAAACGAGGGTTTCTCGGCTTCAAAAGAAGGTCCTCCGCCTTGAATATAAGGCCAGTCGTTCTCCCACCGTACCTGGTCCAGTACCAGCACACGACCTTTGGGGTTTTCCACAGAGACAGCGTGATAGAAAATCCAGTCCTGCCCTGCCTTATCCTGCACGATCTCCGAATTATGGCCTGTACCCACAAATTTCTGATTTTTCTGAATGATTACCTCATGATGATTCTCCATCATCGACCTGCCCTGCTTGTCGAGATAAGGACCGAACAGATTATCCGATCGCCCTACCACAGTGGTATAGGTACTGTTCAACCCCTCACAGCAGGATCCGATAGAGGCGAACATGTAGTAGTAACCATTTCGTTTGTGTATATACACTCCTTCGTAGGCTGTCCCGGCGACTTGCTGTTTTTCAGCTCCCGGTTTCAGGGAAAGGCCATCGTCGGAAAGTTCAATGGCATAAATACCCCGGAAACTACCCCAGAAGAGATATTTTTTCCCTTCCTCTTCGATATAAAAAGGATCGATAGAGTTTTGCACATTGATCTCATTACTACGGAATAGTTTACCATGATCGGTAAAAGGCCCTTCCGGCTTGTCGGCAGTCGCCACTCCGATGCCACAGGTCCATTCCCCACCCCAGACCGACATGGAATAGTACAGCACATACTTTCCGTCGATGATGTTGATATCAGGCGCCCACAATCCGCCATTGGGTTCGAACGTGGGTCGGGTTGCATCGGTAAATGCCGTGCCTACAGATTTCCAGGTCACCAAATCTTCAGAACGGTGAATGGGCATATTCCTGATATCTTCGGTTGCATAGAGATAGAAATAACCGTCATCGGCCAATATAATGGTGGGATCGGGAAGGCTGTAATCCACTACGGGATTCCTATAACGATTTTCATTATCCTCAACCGGCTCACTGCCTACCGGTTCACCACCTTTACAAGAGGTGAACACGGTAAGCAGAGAAGTGAGCAGGATTACTTGCCTAATATATTGCATATTTCCTGATTTACTTTTCTGACTCTTTCCTCATCCACTTTCACCAGTTCCCTGTCATACGTCATTAAACCATTTACTTCTACTTCCACATCGGTGGTCTGCGTATACACAGCGGCGGAAAATCCCTGGCGGATTAATTGTTTGAGTTGTTCGGCATATTTGACATATTCATCGGTCACCTCCCCGGCACTGTTGAACTGTACATAACCCCAGTTACGGTCCGGTTCCCAGAGATGTTCCTTGTTTGCCCATCCTATACCACCATACTCGCCAAGGACGGTAGCGCGTTGCGCATCATACAGATAGAGTTGCGGAGCAGGATATTGGTGCAGGTCGAGTATGTCTCCCACGGTGTAATGGTTACCACCACTGGCAGGATTTACTAAACGCGAAGGATCATATTGTTTTGTCCACTCGGCAATTTCCGGTGTTTTGAATTGTCCCCACGCTTCGTTAAAGGGCACCCACACACCTATCGACGGATAAGAATAAAGATAATCGATGATCTCTTTCCATTCTTTGCGGTAATTGGCTTCCGATTCGGCAGAACGCATCCGTTCCGCACCCTCGAAATATTTTCGCATCTGCCATTCAGGGCTCCTGTCACCATTGGGCATATCCTGCCATACGATTATCCCGTGACGGTCGCAATGCGTATACCAACGTGCCGGCTCCACCTTCACATGCTTACGGATCATATTGAATCCAAAATCCTTGGTCTTCACCACATCATACTCCAATGCTTCGTCGGTGGGGGCAGTATAGAGCCCGTCGGGCCACCAACCCTGATCGAGCGGTCCGAAATGGAAAAGATCTTTGTTGTTGAGTTGTAAACGTACAATGCCCTTGTCATCTCTTTTCATGGAATATTTACGCATGGCCGCATAACTTTCCACTTTATCCAGTTGCCGGGTGCCATCCCAAAGGATGATCTCCAGGTCATAAAGATGAGGATCATCAGGCGACCAGAGTTTTACATTTTCCGGCATCGTGATCTCCACTGGCTGGTTGTTGATGGCCTGCCCGGTTGCTACTACACGGGAGCCGTCCTTTACTTTCACCTCTACCTTAGCAGCAGAAGTGCACACATTAGTGACAGCCTGAACTGCCAATATATTTTTATCGACATCAGGTGTAATCTTGATATTTTCGATATGCGTTTCGGGTACCGGTTCCAACCATACCGTCTGCCAGATCCCGGTTACCGGCGTATACCAGATACCTTCCGGTTTGTTCACCTGTTTTCCGCGGGGTTGATACCCCTCATCAGTGGAGTCCCACACTTTTACGACGAGTGTATTATTACCGTTTGTTAAAGCAGGCGTAATGTCGAAAGAGAAAGGGGTATATCCACCGGTATGTTGTCCTACTTTCACACCGTTCACCCATACGTCCGCTTTCCAGTCCACCGCCCCAAAGTGAAGAAGCACTTTATTATTTTTCCATTTTGAAGGTACGGTAAATTCGCGTTGGTACCATAACTCATTGTCGCTGCCCACCCGTTTTTGTACTCCAGAGAGACTTGATTCCACTGCAAACGGCACCAGAATCTGTCCATCGAAATTGGCCGGTTTTTGTTTTCCAACCGGAAGGATGGCATAATTCCACAATCCATTCAAATTCTGCCACTCACCGCGCTCCATAATGGGTCTTGGATACTCAGGCAACACATTATTCACATCAATTTGAGATGCCCACCGGGTTTTAATTTTATCTCCGGCCGGTTGCCACTGGGCCGAAACAGCAAAAGTTGTTACGAATAAAACAACTAAGATTAGTTTAGATTTCATGTTGATATTTTTAAATAAAATTACAATGTCGAGTGTACGAAAATAGACATTCACAAAGAAATAAAGAAGTACAAATTGGTCAAAAAGTACAAATACAATCTCATTCTAACGTCTATTATTCAAAATCTTTGGGTAATACCCCGAATTGTTGTTGAAAACACTTGGTAAAATAAGAAGGAGAATTAAAGCCGACCATATAACAGATCTCATTCACTTTGTAAACTTTTTCCTTGAGTAACTGAGCAGCTTTTTTCAAGCGCTCTACCCTGATATATTCGTTCGGAGTCAGGTCTAATACTCCTTTTATTTTCCGATAAAAACTGGCACGGCTCATATTAAACTGCCCTGCCATATCTTCCACGATAAATTCGGAATTATCGAGATTTTCCTGCACGATACCATGCAGTTTTTTAATAAATTCTTCATCCGACTTGGTACGTACTATGCTGTTAGCACCGATAAACGGATTTTTCAGAAATGTTTCCCGCAGTTTTTCCCTGTTTTGCAGCAGATTAGCGATCTGTGCCATCAGCACCTCCAGAGAAAAGGGTTTATCAATATATGCATCGGCACCTGTCTCAAATCCCTGAACTTTAGATTCCACATTCACCTTTGCAGTGAGCAGGATCACCGGTATATGGCTGAATTCAATATCGAGTTTCACCCGTTTGGTTAATTCCAACCCATCCATCCCGGGCATCATAATATCGCTCACGATAAGGTTCACATTTTCCTCACGTAGTATTTCAAGCGCCTTGATTCCATTTTCTGCCGTTTTGATATGATAGTGTGAAGAGAGGAATTTTTCTTCAAACTGCAACAACTCCACATCATCGTCCACCAAAAGGATCGTATAAGTTGCTGTCGTTTTCTCCGGATTTACCCCTGGTTCTCTTCTTTCTGATTCTTTTTCTGTTTCAGTTCGCTCATTATCGACATCACCTATTGGCAGTGCAAGATGAAAACGGATCCATTCATCTCCATCTTCCAAAATCAGCGTTCCCTTATGCAATTCGGCCAACGATTTGGAGAGCGCCAAGCCGATCCCCGTACCGGCGGTTTTCCCTTCCCTCTCCTTATCAAGATGCACAAACGGTTTAAATATCTCTTTCCTGTATTCAGGGGGTATCTGCTCCCCATCGTTTTCGGTGAGCAGGTGAAATACTCCCTGTTCTTCAACGGTTTCAACATAAGCCTTCACCCTTACAGTAGTATGGCAATACTTGATCGCATTGTTCAATAAATTACTGACTATTTTCAGGAAGCCTTCCTTATCTAATTGGAAAAAGATATCACTTTCCGGCAAATCGAGTTCAAAAGTCAATTCACGCTGTTTTGCCAAGGGGGTGAAACGCAGGAAAGTTTCCCGAATCAATTCCGAGGCATTCTGCCGGTGGAGGTTCAGGGAATAAGCATCCGATTCTGTCTTGCGAAAATCCAGCAACTGATTGGTCAGGTTGAGCAACCTATCGGTATTCTTGCTCATAATTTGCAGGTTTTCCTTCACATTATCGGATACCTGTTCAGTCATGATCACATGATCGAGCGGAGCCTTGATCAATGAAAGCGGCGTTCGTATCTCATGCGCCACATTGGTAAAGAAATCGATCTTCGAACGGTATAATTCCCGCTCCTTTTCCTGCTCAAAAATTCTCATTTTACGTCGCCGGGAACGTCGCTCCCGTATATTCAGGAAACGAAACAGCATCAAGACAGACAGCAAAAGCAACAGTAAATAAATAATATAAGCCCATCCGCTTAACCAAAACGGCGGACGTATTTGAATGGCAAGCGTTTTCATATTCGCCTCGTCAGCATTTGCTTCATCGCCATTCAATTTGACGGTAAGCTTATATTTCCCCGGCATCAGGTTTGCATATACTATATCCTGCTTATCTTTTATATGGATCCATTCTTTATCGAATCCTTCCAGTTTATATAAGATATTGTTGGTATTCAAGTTAGAATAATTGAGTACGGCATATTCCAACCGGAAAGAATTTTTACTATACGGCAAGATCAATTCATCGGTATAGAGAATACTTTCCTTTAATAAAGATTTCTCGTCTGTAGGACTTACCCGCTCATTCTTCACAAATAATTCCGTAAAGACTATGGGTACATCGCGTTTCAGTTCTCTAAACGCAGAAGGATTAAAACGCACAAAGCCATCGATAGCACCAAAATAGATCATTCCATTTGAAGCCCTGTAACTCGATTTATAATTGAATTGATTGGTCTTTAAGCCATTATCCACTGTGTAATTCCTGAAAGTTCCCGACACAGGATTATAGCAGACAAGTCCTGAATTAGTAGAGAGCCATAAGTTGGCATTATCGTCTTCGACTATTTGATACACCACGTCGTTTGGCAATCCCCGGGCACTGTTGAATGTAATAAATTCTTCAGCCTGTTTGTCGAAAAGATAAAACCCTCCGCCTTCCGTCGTAACCCACAAGTTCTTCCGGCTATCCTCAAAAACACTTGTCAACTTATTGTACAATATATTTCTTGTACCGGAAGGATCATGCAGGAAAACATCCCACTTTCCGGCTGCTGGATCATAACGGTAAAGACCTTTAGTAAAGGTAGACACCCATATCTTTCCTTCTGTATCTTCAAAAATATCCTGGACGTAAATTCCTTGAAATTCTTCAATCCGGGTAAAGTTGTTTTGGTCATAGTTGTAAATATTCAGACCCGAAAGGTTACCTATCCACAATGTATTCTGGCGATCTTTATGGATGGCAAAGGTGCTGTTATTACTGATCGAGTTGGGATCATCCGACTGCGTATAAGTAACCAGTTCCCCTGTTTTCAGGTTATACCGGTTCAATCCTTTCGAGAAAGTACCGATCCAGAAATAATCCCCATCGGCATATAGCGCATGGATATTCGTATAAAGCGATTGCAACGCCGGCGGTAACGGCAAAAACTCATTCTTATCCGGATCGAACAAATTCAAGCCGCTATCTTCTGTTCCTATCCATATTTTTCCATCCGGAGCGCTGCAAAATTCGCGTATACGACTACCTTTCATCCTGTTACCCTGTGCCACAGGATAGAATAACTCGAATTGATTATATTGATTTGAATAATAATCGACTCCACCAAAAAACGAACCGATCCAAATCCCTCCTTCCCTATCTTTATAAATGGAATAAATTGCATTATCTGACAAAGAATTGGGTATATACCTGTTATGGCGAAGATTTCCCACTTCCCTGGTTTCCGTATTATAGGTATAGAGTCCCGATTCACTACCGACCCAGATCGTCTGCGGATCAATTCTGGCCACGCAACGTGCAAATATTGGTTTGCCATACGCATCTTCATCCAACAATATACGATGGGTCATGTTGACGGTATTTACACTTATGACACCTTTCGTTGAAGAAGCAATCAGCAACTGGTTATACTCATCAGCCACCACTTTCCATATCTCACCCGTATCATATACCAAATCAGGGTCATCGTTCAGTTGGAACTCAGACATCTCTCCCGTTTTTTTATTGATCCGGATAAAAGGTAAATTATAGGGAAAAGCCCAGACGTACCCGTCCCTTGCGAGGCATAGGCTTATCATCCGCATTCCGCTCGGACTCTGTGGAATGGGATAACGGATAAGGCTATCTCCGCTGAAATTATAATAGAAAACTCCTTTTTCTTCCACGGAGAACCATATATCGCCGTCGTTATCCAGCAGGATATCGCTGACAACTCCATCCATCGCTATATGATCAGCAGTGGTCCGTTCAAAACGGTTAAACTCCTCTCTACGGGGATTATAAATATAAATTCCGTCATCGGTCCCTACCCAAAGATTATCATATTTATCCTGAAGAATACGGTGAAACACATTATCACGCAGGTTTCCGCCGGGGGAAAATTTAAATATCTTGAACGAAGTTCCGTCAAAACGATTCAAGCCGTCTTTGGTGCCGAACCACATAAAACCCTGATTGTCCTGAAAAATAGCGTAAACGGTATTCTGGGATAACCCGGTATTGATGTTATAATGCTTGAAGGAATAGCTCACTGGTGTTTGACTATTCACCGGCAGACAAAACATCTCTCCATTGCTCATCATTAACATAATGAACAACAAAATGATATAGTGTAAGTTCTGTTTTGTCTTCTTCATTGCACTAAATACACAAAATATATTTGATATATTGCGAAAATAATTCAAAAATTTTCGGACAACAAGATAAGTAAAATTTTTTATTTCCTCAGCACCGGTGTCTCGTATTGTTCTTCAATATATAATTTATCTACACCCTCAACTTTTTTAAATCCGACTTTGGCAATATACATTGCCCTGGGATGAATATTCTGAACATCATGATGTGCATGGAAGACGATTCGCAGCTCTCCATCTTTGTCCCAAAACATAGCGCTATGGCCTACCCCTACGAGCTTTCCCGGTTTTTGCAAAAGGGGATTATCAGGATATTTTGTCCATTCCCCAAAAATCTCTGTTGCGGTGGCACAACCGATTCCATAAAATTGGCTTTCATAACTGTTTGCAGAGTAGGTCATATAATATACGCCATTATGTTTCACAACAAAGGCACCCTCATTGACTCTGGGCCAGACTTGTTCCCACTCCTGAGAGACGTGAATGCAGGGGTGCAATGTTTCCGTTTTAATGGTCATCAAGTCATCCTCCAATTCTGCAACCCATATATTTAACCCGTCATTGAACCGGTCAAAAAACAGATAAGGGGTTCCATCATCGTCAATAAACAGCGAATTATCTATCGTTTTTTCACCTTCGAGCATAGGTTTTTGTATCGATTGTTTAAACGGTCCAAATGGCGAATCGGCCACTGCCACACACATATGTTCATCAGCTGAGTAATACATGTAAAACTTTCCGTTTACATAATACACTTCGGGTGCCCAAAACCATTTATCACCATATGAATTATCTTTATGTAATGCCAGTTCCGGCGCTTTTCCCCACTCCTTCAAATCATCGGAGGTATATACTTCTATACCGTCTTCGGCATTGGTACCATAGGCATAATATACATCTTCATGTAACATAATGAACGGATCGGCCAATCTTACAGGGACTACTCCGGGAATAGTT
Source organism: Proteiniphilum sp. (assembly GCF_040307845.1). Taxonomy (GTDB): domain Bacteria; phylum Bacteroidota; class Bacteroidia; order Bacteroidales; family Dysgonomonadaceae; genus Proteiniphilum. Next base: position 52,488 of record NZ_JAWRIS010000015.1, on the reverse strand, counting down.
TCTTCCGGTTTATCGGTCCCATTACACGACAATATTATAAAGAACATACATATACACAGCAGATACCAGTCTTTTTTCATCTCAAGAGTAATTAAAAACCTTCCTGACCCGAAGGCCAGAAAGGTTTATCATTCTGTTAATAATTAGGATTTTGTTCAATATTGGGATTATTATTTACCTCATCAGAGGGAATGGGTAGAATATTATGTTTCCCTATTACAAAATTTTGTACCCATTTTTGACCTACTGGATCCCAATAAGCAAAATCCGGATCACGCAATTTCAATTCATCTATTCCGGCCTGATTATCGAGCAATCCCCACCGTTTGATATCAGCCCAGCGTTGCCCTTCGGTAGCCAACTCAAGTGCTCTCTCCATCTGCAAACGTTTTAGGAAAGCATCCTTACTGGAAGTGGCAGCAGAGTGATTCACTGCCAACACAGGCATATTTACCCTTGCCCTTACACGGTTGACATGAGCCACGGCATCCGAGACACTTCCTCCGGACTCAACGATACATTCGGCATACATCAACAATACATCGGCAAACCGGATAAGCCGTACATTGGTGGGATTGTGGTAATCATCAAAATCGCGAAAATGTTCCGAACTGTATTTCCGGTAAAATACGCGCCCTCTCCAGTTATCCCTGTTCCATGTGGCTTCATTGCTGACCTCTCCATATATCCGTTCGTTATTCGGAAAATCCAAATGCTGTTCGCTATAAAATGCGGTGTATCTCAAACGGATGTCATAAGCGTCATTCAGGTCTTTCTCTTTCTTGAATTCGGTCACAAGCCACGGACGGATTTCACCATCGGTCCAACCTATTCCGGGAGGCGCAAAAAACTGCCCACGATTAAGTCCCAGATTTGGATCTACATCAAAATCACCATCTCCCGCAGGTGCCTTATTCACATCTGAATATTGAATTTCAAATACTGACTCTTTATTATTTTCAGTATCCCTCCTGAAATTATCGGCATAATTGGCGGTAAGATCGTAATATTTCTTTCCTTCACCTTCCACTAACCATTGCAAATCGCTTTTGGCTTCGTTCCATTGGTGCAATTGCATATAACATTTTGCCCTTGAAGCCAGCGCCGCTCCTTTTGTAGCACGTCCCTTATTGGCAGCATCCCATTCTTCGGGCAACAACTTTTGGGCTTCGGTAAAATCACTGATTGCCTGTTGATATACTTCGGTGCCGGTATGACCTTCGGGTTGCATTCCCGGTGTGGATGGTTCCAACACGATGGCCAGACTCTTATTCTCTCCTCCCCACAACAATGCCAGGTTATAGTAATAGAGTCCTCTCAAAAAATAGGCCTGCCCGAGTATTCTCTCTTTGTCGCCTTCATTGGCAAACGGTATATCAGGAACAAATTGCAATACCTGATTAGCCCTGAATATAGCTTCATAGCAATCTCTGTATGTCCATCTATTCCCTTCCCAGAAATTGTAGTTATTATACCTGAAATCAGTCCATTCTTTTAATTCCGCCCAGGGGCTCTGGCTAAAGCCCTCGTCCGAGGTAAGGTCTAAACGGAACCATAACCACCGGCTATATGTACCGGGTTTATAGAACATATTGTACACAGCATTGATGCCATATTGTGCATCGGTCTCCGTTTTCCAGAATGTAGCCTGTGTGATGGTATTTGGATTGTCCACAGTCACCTCACATGCATTCAACAAGAAAACAGCGAATAATATATATATGATTTTTTTCATTGTAATAAGTTTTCTGAGGATTAGAATGATATTTGTGCTCCAAAAGTTACGCCATAGGGATTAGGAAAATATCCCCCGTCATAGCTGCGATCCCAGATATTGGTATTGAGGAACTCGGGATCCAGCCCCTTATAGGAAGTAAACGTGATCAGATTTTGTGCGTTCACATATACCCGGACACTCTCGAAAGTTTTGCCAAGTATTGCTTTCGGCAGGCTGTATCCAAGTGCTATTTGTTTTACTTTCAGATAACTTCCGTTCTCTAACCAACGATCCTGATCTCCCCGCACGTTACGGGAATCAGCGTAGATGGGACGTGGATCTTTCGCATTCGGGTTTTCCGGAGTCCATGGGTCATAACTTGCGCGATAATTGGAGTTGTCGTCAAAACGGTCAAACGCGCTTCGCGGACCATTGAACGACTTATGTCCAAATGCGCCTCCCATCTGGATCTGAAGGTCGAAATCCTTGTATTCAAATCCAAGATTCATTCCCAATTCAAATTTAGGAATGGTTGATCCGAGATGTTGCCTGTCCGCATCCGTTATTATTCCGTCATCATTAGCGTCAACGTACCTTACATCACCCGGTTTTGCATCGGGTTGAATAATTTTACCTTCACTATTGGTGTGGGCATACACTTCTTCCTGGGTACGGAATAAGCCGTCGGTTTTGATCAGATACCATTCACCTATCGGCTTTCCGGGAATGGATTTCGTATCCCATTGAGAGAATCCTTCTTCCAGATCGTAGGCAATATCCTTGATCTTATTCTTCAGGAAAGAACCGTTTAAATTCACGCTGTATCCAAAATCTTTATTGATCCTGTCACGCCATGTGGCAGAAAGTTCCAGACCTGTATTCTGTAGGGTGACAGCATTGACATAGGGATCACCACCATTATTGCCGGTCACCATCAGAATCTGCATAGGAGCGAGTACGTCTCTTGTTTCCTTGAGGAAGTAATCTACCGACAGGTTCAAACGGTTATTCAATATAGCGGCATCGAATCCGGCATTTACCTGGGTCAATTTTTCCCATTTCAGGTCATTATTTGCCAATTTGATCTGTGTCATACCGGTATGCACATTCTGGTCTACACCAAAAACCGCCTGGGGGAATGTAGTAATAAACGAGACCCAATCCCATACGCCGATATTTGAATTACCCAACATTCCGTAGTTGGCCCTTATTTTGAGATCGTTTATCCATGATGACTCAAAGAAATCCTCATTACTGATCCTCCATCCCGCAGATATGGAAGGAAAATATCCTACCCTATTATCAGGAGAAAATTTAGATGATTCGTCACGACGCATGGTGAAACTCAACAGGTATCTTTCGTCGTAATTGTAGTTTACACGGCCGAATACCGAAAACAGTTTCTGTAAATCCCTGTAATTCCCGGTCTTTGGATTCGAGAGTGCGGCATCGAGCGTATCAAAATAGTGACCGTCGCTTGTCATCAACACATCGTTCTTGGTACCCCAGATTTGCTCATAAGTAGAGGTAAAAAAGCTTGTACCCAATACGGCAGAGATATCGTGTTTACCCAATTTCTTATTATACTCCAATGTATTATCAAATACCAATCCCCGGTATTGAGCCTGGTTTTTATTCAGGGAAGAAGGGTCATACGGTTGATTATACGTCCAATACCCCAATTTCCGCAAATAAGAGTGCTGGTCATTACTAAAATCGAAACCGAAATTAAACCTGTATTTCAACGCCTTCAGCACTTCCAATTCAGTAAAAGCATTCCCCCTGATACGCAGGTTGCTATTCTTGGTTTCTGTAAAATCTTCCTTGGCAAAAGGATTTGTGCCGAAAGTAACATCCCGGCTTCCATCACCGTAACCGTAACCACCCCTGGCAGCATTGTTCTCGTCGTATATTGAAATCGTAGGGAGCATCCTATATACATCAACGATAGGATTCGTATCCAGTTCATCTACCGCGAAATGGCTTAACGTAATATTCTCTCCGATACGGAAGGTGACATTGTCCCCAAAATCACGAGTGGCCGATGTGTTCGACCGCAAAGTGAAACGCTCACTCTCCGTTCCGATAGTCGTTCCCGAATTGTTCTGGTAGTTGCCTGAAATAAAATAGCGGCTTCCGTTATTACCGCCGGAGAAAGATATATTGTGGTCCTGTACGATACCGGTCTTAAACACCTCTTTCTGCCAATCGGTATTTCCTTCGAAATGGTTGGCCGGCTGACGGCCGGCATTGGCAAAGGCCATATCGTTCAGTTTAATCCACTGATCCCGGTTTGTAAGGTCGTATTTGGGCAACCATTGCACAGTGGCACGCGAAGAGACATCGATCTTCATCTTTCCCTCTTTCCCTTGTTTGGTAGTAATAATAATTACCCCGTTACCGGCTCTCGATCCGTAAATGGCAGCGGCAGAAGCGTCTTTCAATACCTGGATACTTTCAATGTCGTTAAAATTGAAATCCCTGTTGGCTCCGGAGACTATCCCATCGACCACATACAATGGAGTACTGGATCCAAATGTTCCTGTACCACGAATTTCCACTTTTCCTTCCCTGCCCGGTGAACCGGCAGTACGGACGTTTACCCCGGGAAGAGTGCCCAACGCATCACCCACCGTACCGGTGACGATGGTATTTTTCATTTCGTCAGGGTTAAATACTGAAACAGAGCCCGTCAAGTCAGCTTTCCGGATTGTCTGGTACCCGATCACAACCACTTCTTCCAATAACTCCGTATCTTCTTCTAAGGTAATATTCACGGTTGTTCTTCCGTTAAGAGAAATAACCTGAGTTTTCATTCCCACATACGACACTTCGAGTGTAGCAGTTGAAGATACATTCTGTAAAGTAAAATTACCATCCATATCGGTAATAGTTCCGGTAGAAGTACCTTCCACCTGCACCGTTACACCTATCAGTGGTTCTCCTTTGGTATCCGTAACCACACCTCTCACGGTAATTCCCTGTGCATACAAACATAAGGATAATGTCCACATCAGTATGAACACAACTCCTTTCGATAAATTAAAAACTTGCTTTTTCATTCTCACATTTTGCTTAGGTTATAAATTAAGAAAATATTTGTAAAAAAAATGCCAATCAGACGCTTTTTTCTCTATTGTTAAAAGGAATAAATGTATTTCCCTCGGTTGGAATAGATTAATGCATCGCCTCTCATTTTTCCACATTATTGTGGCAAAATAACTCTCTTTTTTACACTTGCTATATCAGAATCGTCTCAAAATGTAATAGAAATTTATCATAAATTCACATATAAATGATTGATAACCGTTTATGGATTATAGAAAATTGCCGAATCAATGAATGATGACCGTAAAAAACTTTAAAATCCTTTTACTCTCATTGCTAATTCACTGCTATTTATGGAATGAATTTTATATTAATTGAGACTATAATTACATACAATTAGCCACGATCATCTTATTTTTGTACTTATAACATGAAATTGATTTGAAATGAATACAACACATTTATTAAAATTATTAATTATCTCTATTTTAATTTTGTCGTGTAACAAAAGCGAAACCAAAGGTGATAATAATTCAAACGGGGATAAACCAGTGGAAATACAATTGGATATACCCTTTGCCGATCCTTTTATATTACTGCATGAAGGTACCTATTATGCCTATGGAACAAGCTCTGACAGTGGTTTCGAAGTTTATTCTTCCACCGGACTTGACACATGGCAAAAACATTCCCGGTTTGCGCTATCAAAAGAGAATTCATATGGCAATAAATGGTTCTGGGCTCCTGAAGTCTATTATAATGATAAAAATAATACTTTTTATCTATTTTATTCGGCAGAAGAACATATATGTGTTGCCACCTCTGATTCACCATTAGGACCTTTTACTCAAAAAGATAAGGTTCCTATGAGAAGTGAAAAATCAATCGATTCGTCTGTCTTCATTGATGATGACGGGAAAGCATACATTTACTTTGTTCGTTTTACAAATGGCAATGTGATTTGGATGGCCGAGTTGAATGATGACTGGCTTACATTGAAGGAAGAGACACTTCAAAAATGTTTCGAAGTGTCACAGGTTTGGGAAACCGCCATGGCGAGAGTTGTGGAAGGGCCATCCGTATTTAAACATGAAGATAAATATTACATGCTATATTCGGCAAACCACTATGAAAGCCAGAACTATGGCGTTGGATATGCTACCGCCGATTCACCCAATGGCACATGGGAAAAAGCAGATGAAAATCCCATATTGCAAAAACCACAAAATACGATTGTAGGCAGTGGTCATGGAGCGATGTTCAAGGACAAGGAAGGAGAATACAAATATGTTTTTCACGCACATAATAACACGTATAACATACATCCACGCCTCATGTATATAACTGATATGTCTATCTCCAATCAGAAAATTACAATGGATAAGAATAAAATAATCAAACCAAAAGAAATAAAATAAAATTACCAATACTATGATAAAAAACACATTTCTCAGTTGCTTTTTACTTGTCGCCACGGCACTCAATAGCTGTGAGTCCTCACCCGAAAATAACGGTAACTGCGGCGATAGTGAAAAAGGGGATCCCGTGAATGGAATTCGTATAGCCTGGGATTACAGTTCGTTACAACAACTCGCCCCAAAGGGTGGATACCCGCGTTTACTCCGCCTGGCAGATAACTCCATTGTGGTGGTATCGGAAGATTACGAGGGGAACTCTTTTCTTATCAGAAGTTATGATGAAGGAAAATCCTGGAGTATGCCTTTTTCCATTTTTCCAAGATCCACGGTTTCCAATACAATCGTCAATAAAGCGAATCCGGAAATAATCCAACTAAAAAACGGAGATATATTGGTCGCTTGCAACTACCGCCCAGTCATAGAGGAGAGAACTCCTTTTGCCATTGCTATAAGGAAAAGCAGGGATAACGGAGAGACCTGGGATGACGAAAAAGTGGTTTACGAGGCTCAACCAAGATTTAGAGATGGGTGTTGGGAGCCCTCTTTCCTTCAACTCCCTGATGGAGAAGTACAAATATACTTTGCGAATGAAGCTAAATATACAAGTTCTGATGAACAAGAAATCTCAGTGATCAGTTCCCATGATAACGGGGAAAGTTGGACAACATTAAAAACAGTATCATTCCGTGCAAACAGACGCGACGGAATGCCGGTTGCCAGGGTAATAAATGATGAAATTGTGGTGGTTATCGAAGACAATAAGGACGACCGTTTTAAACCTTATACTGTAAGATGCAAAATTGGCGATAACTGGTCTTCTCCTGTCCCGGGTGATTCTCCAAACCGTGAATATGCTTTGGCAGATAAAATCCCGGACAATATTTATCTGGGAGCATCTTATCTTTTAGTGTTACCTTCCGGGGAGACCCTTATATCATATCAAACAAATGAAAACAGAAATACTGATTGGGAACTTTCTACCATGGAAGTTGCCATTGGGGATAAAACGGCACGTAAATTCATAAAGCGCTCCCAACCATTCCCCGCAACCCTCAACGAGCAGGCTAAATGGAATTCCATCGCATTGTGGGATAACAACACAATTGTCGCTTTAGCTTCCACTGATATAAAAAACGGAGCAATATCTCCATGGTTGATAAAGGGATATATTCTCTCAGACATAAAAGTAACAGAAAAAATGATTACAGCATATCCCCTTTTTGTCGGTTCACAAAGTGAAGCGAATGTGAAAGCCGGAATAGGGGTAGATAATGATAATATCTATATCCAATGTATAGTCAGTGACTCGACCCCTGTCTCGGCCAGTCCAGGTAGTCAAAAAGGAGATGGAATTTATCTTTACGTTGATTCTGATAATTCTTCATTAAAGGCTCCTGACAAGGGGATTTATAAAATATGGTGTTCTGCCCAGGGTGAACAGGAATTATGGGAAGGAAAATGTGGAAAATGGGAGAAATCGTCTATCCAGGGAATAAAGATAAACAATCAAAAAACAAATGAGGGATATACTCTTGATTTCATCATTCCACGAAAAAACATTTCAACTTCAATGAGTCCTACTATACGATTAGGATTAGCTCTGTCAAACTATTCAACTCAATATAACGGAATAGTCGAGCAAATAGCACATGGAACAGACTTGGAGTCAAGAAGCTGGATAAAGATAGAATTGAATTAGCCTATTACGAGGGCTTATAGTTTTGCGTCACAACCCCTCGTTTTATTTGATTTGATTTTACTTCAATTGAACAAATAGCAGAACTATTTGGAGTAAAGCAACCGGCTATATCTAAACATTTAAAGAATATATTTAGTAGCGGAGAACTACAAGAAAGTTCAGTTTATTCCATTTTGGAATATACTGCCGCTGATGGAAAAATTTACAAACCGCAAAAGAAATGGGTAAAAGGCTTTTTGCTTTTTTTTAAACTGGATATCAATGCCAAGTTAATCATACCCAAAGAATAAAGCCGAGACCATAATCTTTCTTCGTATAAATTATAATACTGATATAAATTCCATATTTATCGCCGATTGCCGATAATGGACAACCATAGACAAAAAGCGACCGGAGAGTGCCCCCCGGTCGTCTAACTATTATATATCGCTGCAGCATATCGCTACAATTCGTCTTCAATTGCCCTGATCTTTTTTTCCAGTAAGAGTAGTTCTCCTTTAATCTTTTCCACTTTCTGATTCATATCATCCAGCAGATAATTCCCTTTTTTGGAAGAAACGGAGAGGAATCCGATATTGTTTTCGTAGGTCTGCAATTCATTCTTTATACGCTCATACTGACGTACCAGCTTTTCACGTTCCCTGAGGAGCTGGCCTTGTGAATTATCCGACCTTGCCATATCGGAAATCGTACTCTTGTATGCTTCCAGTTTCCGGTCGGCCTTACCGATATTCAGTCTGTCGAACTGGGCTTCCGTCGCATCATAAAACTCTTTATAAATACGGTCCTTCATCTTATAAGGCACATGACCTACCTCATACCATTCATCCATTAACTCGTGCAACTTAGTCAGAGCCTCATCCGCCTCCGGGGTAGTATCCAGTTGATTTATCTTCTTAATAACTGCTCTTTTTTCATCGAGATTCTTTTGCTCCTGTTCATATTGCGATGAAGTATGTAATTTCTTCTGTTCAAAGAAGTAATCACAAGCTGAGATAAACCGTTTCCAGATACTATCGACATATTTGTGCGGAATAATACCAATGGTTTTCCATTCTTTCTGGATTTCGATCATTTCCCGTGTCGTATTTTTCCAGTCATGACTATCCTTAAGGGTTTCAGCACGTTCACAAAGGACAGTCTTCTTTTTGAGATTCTCTTCCATCTCTCCCCGAAGAGATTTGTAGAACTCGTTTTTACTTCTGAAAAAGAAATCACAAGCAGCCCGGTAACGTTTATAGATCTTTGTATTCCATTTTCTGGGAACAAATCCTATCTGACGCCATTGCAACTGTATATCAAGAACTTCTTTTACTTTGTTATTCCAGTCTTTTACCGATTTAAGCTGGTTGTAATCAATTGCTTCAAGCTTCTCACAAAGTGCCGTCTTTAATTCCAGGTTTTCATTCTCTTTCTCTCTCAGCTGTTCAAAATGAGCCTGATACTTTTTATTGATCTGGGTGGATGCTTCTTTAAAGCGGTTCCATATCTCTTCCCGGTCTTTCCTGGAAACAGGGCCAACTTCTCTCCACTCCTGATGCAGGTTTTGCAATTGATGGAAAGCTGAAACCACATCCAACTCATCATTGAGTCTCTCCGCAGCTTCACACAACTCTGTCTTTATCTCAAGATTTTTCTTGAAATCATATTCCCTAAACTCATTATTGATACGTACCAGATCATAGAATTTTTCCACATAGCGCTGATATGACTTCCATAACTCGTTCACCTTGTCCTGAGGCACCAGTTTAATGTCATTCCACTCCTGCTGAAGTGATTTAAACTCCTGGTAGATCTTATTGAAATCCTCTTGCCCTTGTGGTTCGGTCAGGACTTTGATTTGCTCAATAATAGCCAGTTTCCTGGCTACATTTTTCTCTTTCTCGGCATCTTCTTTTGCGAGGATATCCGCCCGTTTTTCCTTTATTTTCTGAATTAATTCTTTTCCTTCGGTATAAATTTCCGATTCTTTTCCTATGAAATCAATCTCTTCTCCCCCATTTGAAAGGAATTCCTGTTTTTGTGATTCCGTCTCGTTTCGCAAAGATCGATAGAATTGATTTTTATACTCATCCACATCTTTGCGTTTGGGATTTTCGGAGTTCAATAGATCACGCAGGTGACGTACAATCTCTTCAACGGGAAGCAAAATAACTGAAGTGTCCTCTGAAAGAGACTCATCATCGGTATCTTCTTCGTCATCTTCTTCTGAATCTGCGATGCCATTGCCGTCATCCAGGTCATAATCAATAGTGGAATGTTCTTCTTCTGTAAGATCTTTCTCCTCCGGCTCCTCTGCAGATTGATCTTTCTCCTCCGGTTCCTCTACAGATGGATCTTTCTCCTCCGGTTCCTCGACAGATGGATCTTCATTGCCTTGTGCTTTCGCAATAACTTCTTCCGCAACAGCCGTGGTTTGTGTAGTTACCTCTTCAGACGTAATTTCCCCCGTCTCCGACAGATCGTTGTTTTCGGGTTCTTCTACAGCAGGAGTCTCAGTTTGAGGGATCTCTACCGCTGAATCCTTTGCCGGGAGTTCAGACTGCAGGTCTATATTATTTTGTTCTTCATTAACAGGTAATTTCTCGTTGTCAAGATTGTTTTTCGTATCCATCAGTAGTCCCCTTAGTTTATTCAGGCTTTAAGCCTATTTCAATTTTATTCTTTTTAAAACAAGATAGCAGTTTTTATCATTCGACTACCCTTTGCAAAGGTAATACAAATTAACGCAATATTTTTGGGATTTCATACGATTAGTTTATTTTTTTCATTATTGTGTATGGAATATTTGCGATAAGCTTAAGAGCAGAAGACAAGTTTACTTGAATTATGCCATAGCGAGCAAATATCTAACTTTAGTGAACTCGCAATAATTATGTTCCTTTTTTAGAAGTTTTTTTCTGCTCGTTTCATACGATTAGTTTATTTTTTTTCAGAACCAAGAGTCAAGAACCAAGACATGGGATTGATAGAGATTGAAGAAGATTGATTTCCAAGTTCCCTGTTCCCAGCACTCTACCACTCAGGCACCTTTCCACCTTTCCACCGTCTCTATTTTTCCCTGAAAAAGATATTAATGGGCGTGCCGGAGAAATTCCAGTTTTCCCGCATTCTGTTTTCGACAAACCGCTTGTATGGCTCTTTGACCCATTGCGGCAGATTGCAGAAGAAAACAAATGAGGGCACTTGTGTATGGGCCAATTGAGTGATATACTTGACCTTTATAAACTTACCCTTATTAGATGGAGGTGGTGTCCTCTCCATAATTGGCAGCATCACCTCATTTAACTTGCTGGTAGGCACTTTGCGCTTTTTATTCTGATATACTTCTTTTGCCGTATCCATCACCTTGAGAATTCTTTGTTTAGTGAGTGCCGATCCAAAGATTATCGGAAAGTCGGTAAACGGTGCCAGACGTTCACGGATTGCATTCTCAAAAGTCTTGATCACAATGTTATCCTTCTCTTCCACCGTATCCCATTTATTGACGAAAACAACTAATCCCTTGCGGTTTTTCTGTATCAATGAGAAAATATTCAGATCCTGGCTTTCAATGCCACGGGTTGCATCGAGCATAAGAATACATACATCGGCATTTTCTATCATCCTAATGGAACGGATTACAGAGAAATACTCCAGATCTTCCGTCACCTTCCCTTTTTTGCGGATACCGGCAGTATCGATCAGATAGAAATCCATACCGAATTTATTGTAACGCATATTGATGGCATCACGTGTAGTACCGGCCATATCGGTTACAATGCTTCGGTCTTCACCAATCAGAGCATTGACCATAGATGATTTTCCGGCATTGGGACGACCGACCACGGCAAATTTGGGAATATCATCCAATTCTTCCTCAGTGTTGTCTTTGGAAAACAACGTGAGGATATGATCCAATAGGTCACCGGTTCCCGAACCATTAATAGCCGAAATACTGAATGGATCGCCCAATCCAAGGGAATAAAATTCTGCCGACTGGTGTCCCAGATCGAAATTATCTGACTTATTGGATACCACCACCACAGGTTTTCCTGATCTACGCAATATCTGCGCCACACCTTCATCAAGGTCGGTCAGCCCATGCATCACATCCACCACAAAAAGAATCACATCTGCTTCTTCCATGGCTATACGAACCTGCTTATTGATCTCATCTTCCATGACATCATCGGAATTCACGACCCAGCCACCGGTATCGACCAATGAAAATTCCTGTCCGCCCCAGATTACTTTTCCGTACTGACGGTCACGCGTGGTACCTGCAGTTTCCGTTACTATGGCTTGCCGACTTTGTGTCAACCTGTTAAAGAGGGTGGACTTTCCCACATTGGGTCGTCCTACAATCGCTACTAAATTTTGCATATTTTTTTTGAGAATAAAGAGCCAAGAACCAAGACTGTTAGAACCAAGACTAATTAGTAATTAGTAATTAGTAATTTGTAATTAGTAATTAGTAATTAGTAATTTGTAATTAGTAATTTGTAATTAGTAATTTGTAATTAGTAATTAATCAAGCCGGTACCCGAATGTTTTCAACATATTATCGCGGTTCCGCCAATCTTTTTCCACCTTCACATAAAGCTGCAGAAAAACCTTTTTTTCAAAGAACCGTTCGATATCCTTTCGGGCCATCGTACCCAGTTTTTTCAACGATTCGCCCTTGTGTCCGATCACAATGCCTTTTTGAGAATCACGTTCTACCAATACAATTGCCCTGATCCGGATTATATCATTTTCTTCCTTGAATTCCTCCACGACGACCTCAATAGAATAGGGCACCTCTTTCTGATAAATGAGTAACGCCTTTTCCCGGATAATTTCAGTGACAAAAAAACGGGCGGGCTTGTCGGTAAGTGCATCTTTCTCAAAATAAGGGGGTGAATCCGGCAAAAGTTCCAGGACACGCTTCTGTACCACATCTACATTGAAATTATTCAATGCCGAGATGGGATATATTTCTGCCTTGGGTAACAGCTCCTGCCATTGTGCTACCATTTTCTCCAATTCATCCTGATTGGTCTGGTCTATTTTATTGATCAATAGTAGAATTGGAAGATTCAATCGTTGCACCTTGCTCAGGAATTCGTCATTCTTATCTATTTTCTCCACCACATCAGTCACATAGAGCAAGACATCGGCATCATCCAACGCCGACAAAGAGAAGTTCAACATCGATTCCTGCAGCTTATAATTGGGACGTAATACTCCCGGAGTATCAGAATAGACTACCTGATATTCGGGCGTATTCACAATACCGATAATACGATGACGCGTGGTCTGCGACTTTGCAGTGATAATGGAGATTTTCTCTCCTACCAGCCGATTCATCAATGTGGATTTTCCGACATTGGGATTACCCACGATATTGACAAAACCGGAACGATGCGTATTTTTCGACATATATATATCTTTTAACCACTCAACCACTTAGGCACTTAAGCACTTAGACACTTAGGCACTTAGGCACTTAAGCACCTATTCACTTCCCATCGTATCCCCACTTCAGGTAAACGCTTCCCCAGGAGAAACCTGCCCCGAAAGCCACAAGGATAATGTTATCCCCTTTTTTCAGTATAGGCTCCCACTCCCATAAGCAAAGTGGGATGGTACCCGCACTGGTATTTCCGTAACGTTCAATATTGATCATCACTTTTTCACGGGGTAATCCGGTACGGTCTATTGTTGCGTCGATGATACGCATATTGGCCTGATGTGGAACCAGCCAATGCACATCGTCAGCAGTAAGGTTGTTGCGTTGCATAATATTCAACGAGACTTCAGCCATCCGTGAAACAGCGTGCTTAAATACGACCTTCCCATCCTGGTGCACGGTATGCTCCGCATTATCCACCGTCTCGTGTGTCGCAGGGAATTTGCTCCCTCCGGCTTTCAGATGCAACGGCCGGTACCCTACTCCATCTGAATGGAGTTCCGCATCGATGATGCCGATATTCTCTTCGGTAGGTTCTATCATCGCCGCTCCTACCGCATCGCCGAAAAGGGGACAAGTGGTACGGTCTTTATAATTGGTGATGGACGACATTTTATCACCCGCCAACAGAATAATCTTTTTATACTTGCCCGTCTGGATAAGCCCGTTACAAATCTCCAGGCCATACACAAATCCAGAACAAGCCACCTCCATGTCGAAACAGAAAGCGTTTTTAATCCCATTATCCTCAGCGACGATTGAAGCCGCCGAAGGAAAGATATGGTCGGGAGTAGAAGTAGCGAAGATTACAGCATCGATCTCCTCAGGAGCGGTATTTGTCTTCTTCAATAACTCTTGTACTGCAGCCGTACCCAATACTGAAATACCCTGCTGTTCACCTTTTAGGATCCGCCGTTCTTTTATCCCTACCCGGGTCATGATCCACTCATCGGAGGTATCTACCATGGTAGACAGCTCCTCGTTGGTGAGGATATAATCCGGCACTTTGGCTGTGATCCCGGTAATTACGGCGTTTAATCGTCTCATCGTCGTAAAATAATTATTAAAAAGACCCTGAAATGCAATATTTTGACGTTTCAGGGCCTACTATTTCTGTAAACTAAAGGATAATTATGCCGTCACGTCTTTTTCAATAGCCAATTTACCTCTGTAGTAACCACATTCACCGCATACGGTGTGATAAATGTGCCATGCTCCACAGTTGGGACAGATTGCCATAGTAGGCAGTTTGGCATGATCGTGTGATCTTCTTTTTCCTTGTCTTGCAGAAGACTGTCTTCTTTTTGGATGTGCCATTTCTATATTTGGTTTTTAATTGTTTATATGCTCAATTTTCTTCCAGATTCAATCCTTTGAGTGCATCCCAACGGGGATCGTTGTCCTGAGATTCTTCTTCATCTGAGAAATCATCATCCTGGATATCTCCGTCGTCATCATCGGCATCGTCCGTACTGACAGCCCGATGCTTACGCAACTTCGAGGATACCACCCTATTGCACTCTCCTGCCGGGTGTACATGTTTGATAGGAATGGTCAAGGCTATAAATTCATACAGGAACCAGGCAATATTGATCTCTCCTTCCTCCTCGGGGATAATCACAATTTCGTCGCTTTCCTCAGAATATTCCTTACCGAACTTCACGATCAACCGGCTCTGCGTATCCACATCTAAATTCATATCATCCAGGCACCGGGTACAAGGTACCTGAACCACTCCTTTAAGATCGAAATTGAATTCGAAAGTGGATGACGTTTTCCGCAAATTCACCGTCACCTTTACATTACCTTTCCGCACTTCGTCACCATCAATGGCTTCGAAGAATTTCCTATCCAATTCATACTCAAAAGTATGGACTCCCTCGGAAAGATTTTTCAGGGAAATATTGTACAAACTAAATTTTGCCACGTTTTTTCCTCAAAATAAAGCGGTGCAAAGATAGTAATTTTTTCTTACAATCTGCTGCATCTTCTCAAAGTTTTCCTCGAGGCTCTGTAACAGTTTAAATTGCGCTTCGGTTCTCACCAGATTGTGTTCGGGATAGGCAATCTTATAATAGGTATCCCCATCGATATAATCTGTAAAGAAACGCACTGTCTGCATGTAAGTAAGCAGTTTGGCGCCGAAAGCAAGATTTTCCACCTCCACCTCAGAGAGGAATGGGGCGGCATTCTTCAAATAGCCCTTCGCATAAGCTTCAAAAATATCCAGATCGACAGATACATTATCGAGGTTCTTATCGTCTTCTGCACCGGTGTTGGCTCCCGTACGGATAAAATCACCGAAGTCGGAAAGCACATAACCCGGCATTACGGTATCCAAATCCACCACACAAAGTACCTGATCATTTTTATCAAATAAAATATTATTCACTTTGGTATCGCAATGGTTAATGCGCTTGGGCAGCTTGCCTTCACGGTGTAGTTTCTCGGCCTTGCACATCTCTTCTGCACGGTCTTCAATTTCCTTCACCAATTCCGCTACCTTATCCAATCGCCCTGCCTTGTTCGCCTTCACAGCTTCACGGAATGTTTCCAGGCGAGCTTCCATATTATGAAAATTCGGAATAGTCTCAAACAACGGTTCTCCCGGCAGATCTGCCAACATTTTCTGGAAATCGCCGAAAGCCATTCCCGCACGGTATGCCAGTTCGGGATTGATTTCATCATAGCTTTTGCTCTCTTTGATAAAATCCATGACCCGCCAGTAATCACCTGTAGTATCCTGATAATAAAGAGCCCCATCAAATGTAGGGACCAAAGTTAGTACACGGCGATCCACATCGATGATACCTTGCCCTGTAAGTTTTTTACGGATATGTTCTGTCACCCTTTGTATATTGTCCTGCAGTTGGTGTACATTCTTAAATATATGATGGTTAATCCGTTGTAACACATACTCTTTATCGCCCGCTATCACTTTATAAGAATCATTAATATGTCCTTTACCAAGCGGTTTTATCTCCATATTGGCATCGTCACCAATAAATTGGGAGACGATTTGTTGTAGTTTGTCCATTTCGTTCATTATATATGTTTAATTCTTCACTCTTAACTCTTAACTCTTAACTCTTAATTCTTAACTCTTCACTCTTAACACTTAATTCTTCACTCTTAACTCTTAATTCTTAACTCTTAATTCTTAACTCTTCACTCTTCACTCTTCACTCTTCACTCTTAATTCAATTTATTCCAATTCCAACTGTCCAAAGAATTGAGGGACATGGAAATTCGGTTTGGGCAGGTCGATTGGATTCCAGCTCAGGAAATGTGGCTCAGGCGTTTCATCACCACATTTATAAAAGTTAGCCCTTATCTTTTGTCCGGAAAGCGACTCCTGAGGACCAAACCCCATCGCACTTTTAGGGATTTCCAGATACATGCTCCAATCGCTCACCTGTCGGTCTCCTTCATATCTATGACAAACAGTGCCATACCTGAAAATAGAAGACATTTCGCGGGTCTGATCTTCCCCCTTCCCCTTTGCTTGGTTCTGCCGGGAAAGTAATACCCCCAATACATTGCATTCGAAGTTGCGGTATATGGTTTCCCCTTCACGTTGCATAAAGAATTCCACACAACTATCCTCCCATACCGACCCGAAATCTTCGGTATTTGCCGCACGGACAGCTTCCCCGATTATCATATAATAAAGGTAGAGCGTTTCTCCGTCATGTGCCACCCGCACAGTTACGGGCAACGACTTGGGGAAGTCATTTTTCCAGTTCACCTGGTTGACTGGCGCTTCAGCACCGGCTTCATGAAGCATCTTTATCTTATCAAATACGGTCTCAAGTTGTGAAACATTCTGCTTTGGCACCTGTAGTGTTCTCATACAATACTTTCTTAAATTTTTATCAAAGATATTCTTTTTAAACAAAACAGACAAAATAATAATATCCAATTATCTTACTATATCATCCACTATTTTTGAATAACCCTTTTCATTCGGGTGTAAACCATCAGAAAAGAGTGTTTCATCAATTTTCCCATCTCCCAATAGCAAGTGATTACCTACATCCAAATAATTATAGCCCTCACCTAAAACCATTTCAGAGATACGTTCATTCATGGCTTTCACATGGCTCTCACCTCCCCGTCTCGGAAGTATCCCCATCACTTTTATTGTGGCATTAGGCTGCCTGATGCTAACCTGTTGTAGAAGAAACCGCAAGCCTTCTACAATTTCTTCATCGGGATTCAATCCCAGATTATTCGTCCCAATCATGAGCACCACTTCATCGGCTTTGTAACCGGTGAGTTCCCCGTGGTAAACACGCCACAATACATTCTCAATCCTGTCCCAACCAAAACCTAAATTAAGGTATCCGGCAGGTTCCATTTGCTGTTTCCAACTCTGCCCTCCGCTTTCACGCTCAGTGGTGCCGCCCCAATAATGGGTAATGGAATTACCGATAATCACCCTCCTCGGATGTTTTGATTGAATAGACTGCAATATATTTTCATGTCTCGCTTTCCATTCGTACATATGAGGCTCCCTTCGTTGACTTACGGGCTGCATCGTCTTTAGATTTCCCACAGGCATACTTAGGATTTCCCTGATAATTTTCTCATAAGCGTCGGCATATACCTGCATTCCCCAATCAGTAGGATGAATATTATCTACACACCCATCCTCGGGAAAATCAATCATATCTGCTGACAAATGATAAATAGTTGTAACCCCCAGGGAAGAAAGAGAGTCGTAAGCCAGCTTCAAGGCGCTGTTCATCCTATCTCCCGACTCTTTGGAAGAAAGATTCATCTCCTGATTCCTGTAACCTATATGATCGACCAGCAGAATAGGCGTCTCATGTTTTTCCCTTATTCTGGTTACGCCATATATTGTCCTTTTCACCACTTCTTCCGTTGACAAGGAACCCATATTGGGAAGACAATCGTATATATACAACGATGCGTCAATTTCATCCATCAGATCGACCAATTCCTTTTCCAATGGTCCATTACCAGAAAACGCAAGATTCATTACCGGATAATCCAATTTCCTTGATAAGATGTTAGTCCACCCCATCCCCGGTCGGGAAGCACAACCACCTTGTGCGATGGATGTCCCATACACCACAATCGGTTTTTCCAGGACTGTAGGAATAAATTTAAATTCCGCAGAATCGGGAACGCCGATCTCCATCCATTTCACCGAATTATACAGGGGAAGATAGAGCCGGTATTCAAATCCTCTTTTGTGAAATTGATTTTGAGGCTGGATTTCATACGTATAGCCAATAGTATCTTTGAAACTGTATTTGGCTGTAGCCAAGTGCCATTCTCCATGAGGGTCAATGGCATATAGATCCACACCCGATTTTCCGGTAGCCGGCATGTGCATCATGGCAAAGTCGCCTGTTACTCCATACCTGATTTCTATTTTTTCAGCATTCGTATAAAAATGGATGCCCAACCCGGCTGAATTTTGTGATAAATTCCAGACCGGCTTCCTCACCTTTTCTTCCGCCCTGGCGGGCAACCGTTGGTAGGTCTTCCCTATTTCGTCCGTCCATCCCTGGTTTTGGATCACATTATAATTTTCTTTCAACGGATCGTACCACCTGGTTTGGGCGGATAAGGAACCCGCGAGAGAAAAAATAAAGATGAAAATAACCATTGCTTTAGAAGCGAACCGATTACATGATTTCCGAGTTTCCATAGATACAGTATTACGAATAAAACCACAAATGTAATGAAAAGAAGCAATTATAAAGACAATTCTTCTTGACGAAAACCGGAAAAAACTTTGTATCAAGGCAAGATTAAATTTCATCCAAATTATCCTGAAGTAATTTTAAAAAATTATCGGCTACGTTCTCTTTTTCTGATTTATAACTCAAGTTAGACAAAGATATTCTTTTTAGACAAAACATATAAAATATTATTTTTAAAAGTGTGCAACTCGTGAAGTCCTTCTTCCTTAGCCTTGACAAGCCTGATTCTTATATCACCGTTATTAATACATACACATATTCAAACCCCGAGAAAGGTATCCCTTTTATACATACCCCATAGAATCAGATAGATAATTACTGCATTCACCACCGCTATCCACACCGGATACCAATTGCCCATATACAACGATTCGAAAATTGTCACTTTCAGAATCAACAAACTCCGGAGGATTAATAAAAATATAACCGGAGGTTATTTCCTCCTATATCCGCAAGAAACAACCCCCGTTTATTCAATGAAAATATACGCTTACTTCTTGGGAACAAATACCCAAAAATAAGCCGTACCCCATTCTCCAGTACCTGCCGGTGCATATGCCATTACTAACCGCTCTTCAGTAAGTTCAAGAATGTCGTAGGTATTTACCGGAATTTTCCCTTCGTCCGGAGAAACGCCACACAAGATAGTTACACCGACTGTTTTGAATTCTCCTGTCGCCCATGAAACACCACCTGAAGTAACTTTCTTTTTTCCCATATTAAAAGAGAAGGAACCGGTAACAGAAGTACCATCATTTCGTTTCTTTGTCAATGATGCTCCACTAATAGAGAATACCATACTTGCATTGGGGCCTTCTCCGGCTGCTTGCTCTTCCACTCCATTTTGATCGAGCACCCACCAAGCCGGCTCAAAACTAGCCAGATAACCTCCATTTCCCCAGCAGTTAGTAGCAGCCCATTCCCATTCTTTTTCCCCGTCTCCACAAAGCAAAGCCCACTCTGCCGGAACGGGGAAGGAGAGTTCTTCTATATTTACCGTCAATGTTTTAGTTATAGTAGAGCCATCAGGATTTAATCCGGTAAAAATAATATCATTATCGCCTGTAATGACAAGTAACACCGTATCTGTCATTTTCTGTGAGACTCCCACTCCGTAATTCCAATTCGACATGACAGGACTGTGATTCTCCATCACTATTTTATTCGATCTCTTTCCATCAACCAGGAGAGGAGTTACAGAAATATCCAGTTGTTCCGCTGAAATAGGATTTCCCATTGACAATCTTTTTTCAACGGGTTCACACGCCACGTTAAATAATAAAAGTAACGCCAGAATATATAATATAGATTTTCTCATGATGTTTTATTTTAATGTTTCCCATTCAATTGATAGACTACCAACCCGTGAACTCTGCAGCAGTAGTACCCCACCCATCATTCTGCACGAGTACTCCGTCAGAGAGCTGAACCTGTGATTCGGGGATAGGCCAAAAACCACCCGTAGCTTCATAACGGGCTTCATAGCCTCCTCCAAAGGCACGCATCACCGCATCAACTCCCCGGTTCTTAATAGCTACTCCTTCTTGCTTGCCCAGTTGCGTGGCAGCATCCCCCCATCTCATCAGATCAAAATACCGCAAACCTTCGAAAGCCAATTCCCATCGACGTTCCTTTTTAAGTGCGTCTAATGAGTAAGCAACAGGGGTAAGCCCTGCACGTGCCCTCACTCTGTTTAGACCAGCTGCATCCTGTGCCAATTCCGAATGCATTAGTAATATATCAGCAAAACGGATCAGCACCAGATCTTGTGTGTGTGCCAACTGGTAGTCAACCGTGGCTCCATCTTTCAAAACGGCATACGAAACAACGAAATTATTTTCCGCATCATAAGCGGTTATGGGTATATATTTTTTCTGCCAATAACCGGTCTCTTCCATTTGTTTATCCGCGCCCCATTCATAATCGTTGAGTTCAGTTTCAACATTCAGGATAGAGGCTGTACGTCGGATATCGGTAGGTTCAGCTTGTCTCCACTCGTTCCATAATTCAGAATTGACCGGACCGGCCCCCCATCCTTGTCCGAATGGGAAAGTGGATTCACTTCCGTTACCGCTTCTAAGGCCGAAGTGCAGGTTATACTGGTTGGAATATCCCAAAGTGAATTGATCTCCCCAGTCTACTGACGTTCCGAATTTAACCGCAAACACAGTCTCTTTGTTTCCGTCATCCGCCCATTGAAGTCCTTTGTCTTTCGTAAAACTGTAGTCCTCCACGGTATATTCATTGGTATAAGGCCATAGGTTCCTATAATCACTTACCAGATCATGTGCACTATTAGCGATGCAGTCTGTCAACCACTCTATCACTTGATTCTTGCTTATATTCCCTTCTTCCTCGGGCAAAGGCAATGCGTCCTTCCCATAATAGCCGGTATAAAAAAGGAACACCCTTGCCATTAAAGCTTCTGCCGCCCATTTGGTGGCATGACCTGCTTCCACCGAAGAGTAAGGTGTTGAGTACATCATCTCGATTGCATTTTTCAGGTCAGATGCAATCTGTGCATAGGTCTGATCAGCTGGTGTTTTTGGAATATTCTCGGCTTCTGTCTTCAGCACCAAAGGAACCTCTCCAAATGTTTGTGACAACTCAAAATAAAATAATGCGCGAAGGAAGTGCACTTCCCCTTTAAAGTGATTCTTCTGTGCTTCACTTTCCCAGTCCTCACAATTATCCAATGTCTCTAATGCCATATTAGCCCTGAATATTCCTCTATATCTGGCTTCCCAGTAAGTCCCAAACCGGTTGGGCTTCGTATTCATCAATTTATCGAATCCCTGCATATCCTTGTCGTTCTCACCTCCACCTCCAAAACGGTCGTCTGAAGCCAGTTCAGCCATATAAAAATGAGTATCTGCAGGATTGGAAATAGCCATACTCAAGGTACTATATATACCTGTCAGCGATTTTTTAGCATCATCCAACGTGATGGGAAAATTACTTGTATTTTGCTTTGTATAGCTCTCGGTGTCAAGAAAGTTCTCACAACCGGCAAACATCAATGCAAAACAAACAGTCAGTGCTATATATATTGTCTTTTTCTTCATAATTATACTTCATTAGAATTTTAAATTAACACCAATCAAATAAGTTCTTGGGCTGGGATAGAACCCCAGATCGATACCGGATACCCATCCCTGGTCATATCCATACCCTATCTCAGGATCCATCCCGGAATAGTTGGTGAAGGTATGAAGATTTTGGGCTGTAAAATAGAACCGGGCCTGCGAGAATGGCAGTTTGGGAAGAATCTTCTTCAGGTCGTATCCTACGGTCAGATTTTGCAGTTTCACATAATCTCCGTTTTCGATGTAGATATCCGAAATATTTTGCCAGTTCGGATGACTACCGCTGGTCAACCGCGGTAATTTGTTGGAAGTACCTTCCCCATGCCATCTCTCAAAAATATCAGTCGTATAATTCTGCAATGGGCTATCAGCAAAAGAACGATATGATTTTGCAATTTGATGGCCAAATTTACCAGTGGCCGTCAGAGACAAATCAAAGCCTTTATATCCAAAATTGATAGAGAAGCTTGACTGGAAATCAGGATTGGGATCCCCAATCTTCACCTTGTCCGCATCCGTGATTGCACCATCACCATTTGTATCCACGAAAATAAGGTCACCCGGCTGCGCATTTTCCAACTTTGCCTTGGCAGCGTCCACCTGTTCTGCATTCTGGAATACACCTGCAGTCTTGAACCCCCAGAAATAACCTATCGGGTATCCAACCTCTGCACGGTACATCTCTTTGGTTCCCTGGCTAAGTACGTTTTCTTCACCATGAATAATGCCCTCGGCATTGGCAATACGGATTACCTTGTTCTTATTATAAGCAATATTTAAATTAGCTCCATAAGTGAAATCACCTCTTCTGTCATTCCAATCCAACCCCAGCTCCATACCCCTATTTCGGATATCACCACCGTTGATATAAGGCGGATTTGTTCCATAGGATGCGAGGATAGGTGCCACTACCAACCAATCTTTGGTTGTTTTATTATACCAGTCAAAGGCCACTCCCAGTCGATTTTTGGCGAAACGGGCATCCACACCAAGATTCAATTGTTCCGAGGTTTCCCAGGTAACATCAGGGTTGGGTAATATATCGGCATACCCTCCTGTAACCAAATCAGATTTATTATTACCGAAATAATAACCGTTGTGCTTATCAAACGAAATAGTTGCCAGGTATTGGAAAGGATCAATACTGCTATTCCCGTTTTGTCCCCAACTGGCACGTAGTTTCAGGAAATCCATCCATGAATGGGTTCCTTCCATAAATGATTCGTTGGAAATAACCCATCCTGCCGAGAAAGAGGGGAAATATCCCCACCTATTGCCTCTGGCAAAATTGGAAGAGCCATCGGCTCTCATTATCACCGTAGCAAGATACTTTTCCTGATAATTATAGTTGATACGCCCGAAAAATGAAGCAAGCGCGCCTCTATCCCAAGGCTCTCCTCCCACCGATGTTTCATTCGAAGTAATACCCTGTGTATTAGAAAGCCATGCATGTTTCCAGGAACCGGGGAACAACGCGTTGGAGTTTCCTCCTTCAACACCTTCTCCCAGGCCCCATTTTTCAATAGATTGGCCGATCACTGTATCAAAGTTATGCACCTCATTGATATTCCAAAGGTAAGAAAGTGTATTTTCGAAAGTATAGTCATAACCCGATCCTGCACTCTGACTTATGTCATCCGTTGCATTGGTGATGGTAGTCGACAGTTCATAGGCGGGTGTATATTGCCTGTAAGTAAAGGCACTCATCCTATAACCAAAACTACTGCGGTATTTCAAGTTCTTGACAGGCTGAATTTCAGCAAATACATTTGCAAAGAGCGAATGATTTTTCGAAAGGTTCTGTCCTCTGCGGTACACCATTTCGGCCAGAGGGTTACTGGCTGCATCTTGCAGCTCCCATTTATCGTCCTTTTTACTTTGTTGATCATAATAATCACCATCACTATTATATACGGGCATCAGAGGATTACCGACGAGCAGGTTATGCACATCGTTCCAATAGATATTTCCGATACCGATCCCCGATTTTGTGCTATAAGTATATGTAAGGTTCTCTCCAATGGTAATTACATCAAAATCTCTCACTTTCAGAATTACATGTTCTGAATTGATTCTCCCTGTATATCTCTGAAAGTGAGGGTCAACTGGTACACCGAGGATACCATCCTGTTCGGAATAGGAAAAGCCCATAGAGAATTTAGACATTTCCGATCCTCCCAGCAGTCCGAACGCATGGTTTTGTGTAATGGCATTTTTATTTCTTGCCCATTCCATCCAATTGGTTCCATTTCAGGATCCATCCATAATGGCTTGATATTGATTGGGGATTTCCGTGGCAAAATCAATCAACGGGGAGCCCTCGTTAAAACGGGATTCGTTGACAATAGCCATATATTCTTTGGCGTTGAGCAGCGAAGGCATCTTGTATACATTCTGCCATCCCACCCAGCCATCGTAAGTGAGTTCCGTTTTTCCTGCCTTGGCCCTTTTGGTGGTCACCAAGATAACACCATTGGCGGCACGCGCACCATAGATAGCTGCAGAAGCCGCATCTTTCAATATATCGATAGATTCTATATCCGAAGGATTCAACAGGTTGATATCACCACCTGCCACACCGTCAATCACATAGAGTGGTGCAGAGTTTCCCACCGTACCAATACCGCGGATATTGACTTTAAATCCTTCTCCCGGCATACCGGAAGATTGGGTTATATTTACCCCTGGCGCCTGGCTTTGCAACGCACTCAACGCACTTGTAGTACTCAATCTGGTCAAATTGTCGCCATCCACCTGAACAGTAGCACCTGTGATAAGCCGTTTTTTCTGCACACCATATCCAACGACGACCAGTTCCTCAAGAGACTGCATATCTTCCTGCAAGATGATATCGAAAATTGTCTTTCCAACTGTCGGGATTTCCTGGGATAAATAACCAATATAAGAGACTTGTATCGTAGCATCCTGATCCACATTCAATACAAAATGTCCATCCACATCGGTCACAGTGCCATTGGTAGTACCCACCTCAACGATATTTGCCCCTATTATAGCATATCCTTCGTTATCTTTTATAGTTCCGGTGATTCGTTTTTTCTGTTGCCTGACCTCATCAACCGGTGTGTCTGTACTGATTTTAGCGGTTGGTGAATCAACTTTATAGAGTGAAACCTGCCTTTCTACCACCCTGTATCCCAGATTGGCATCTTTGAGGATGGTTCCCAGAATGAACTGAATAGACTCGTTACTCACCTGGATGCTGATTCTTTTGTTCAATTCAACCTGGGCTTCATCTGTGATGAGGAATAGATAATCACTTGATTTTTCTATTTCTGAGATCGCATTTTTAATAGTTACATTTCTCAGGTTGAGAGAAATCTCTTTTTGCTGAGGATACACGTTCTCTGCGACAACTCCAAAGATGCAGAGAAAGAAAAATAATATAGACATCTTCATGATCCTTACACTTCGATTGCATTTTTTAGATGCAATTTGTTTAGATTTAATAATTTCTTCCATACATTTGTAATGATTTTTAGTTTACCTTGATTGGATTAATAGTAAATTAATTTTCGCACGATCGGGCAATGTGGCAGCATTGTCCGATTTTTTGCTTTTTTTGAATTTTCATTCATTTTCATTTGGGTTTATTTCATAGGCATCATTTTTTTACTTGCATCAATATATTCATCTTCGATTTCGATACAGCTGCAACAGGATTATAAACTCTTATTTCTTACTAATTTGTATCAAGTCATCATTTCTGGAATAGGTCGTGGAAGAGAGGATCGAGACAGATGTCATCACGCTATCCAGATTAGTCGACAGGAACAATTTGCCTGAACAGGTACGGGCATTCAACTCTACCTCCGGTGCTTCTTCAAACTGCACATTATAGTATCTTCCTACTTTTCTCAATATTTCCGACATCGGTGTTTTGTTAAACTCCAATACGCCGCTTTTCCAACTGATATATTCCGAAACATTTACAACTTCTTTGGATATCTCTCTATCGGTAATATCGATCTTATCGTTGGGTATCATTTCAACTGTTCTGTTGTCATCTGTTTCAACCAGTACTTTCCCGTCTACCAGTACTACCGTTTTCTTCACTTCATCCCTATATGCCGAAATATTAAAAGAGGTACCCTGTACATGCACGTCCACACCCTGCATATGCACAATAAAAGGCATATCCCGATTATGAGTGACATGAATAAAAATCTCCCCGTCCAGATAAATATCTCGCGTTCTCCCACTGAATCGGGACGGAAAATCAAGCTGTGTACCTGAGTTCAGCCATATCTCAGTACCATCGGAAAGGGTGAGGTTGGATCTTTTACCATAAGGTACGACTAACTTATTCAAGCTACTCTCTGTAAGCAATAATTCTTTTTTCTGCGTGCTATCAGTCACCAATATTGTCCCTTCCTCCACCAGATCAATCCGGGAATGGTTCGAGAGATTGATTTTTTCTCCTGCCGATATCAGATATACCTCCTCCTGGGGCAGCGTTTGTCCTATAATAATATCAGTATTTTCCATAAAAAGCGGCCGATCATTTCCCTTAAATAATGCAAAATAGAGAAGAAATAGCATTCCTGCCAGAAAGACTGCAGCCACAGAATAGACACGTGATAACTTCCGGCGCCTTTCCCGGCGGGAAATATCATTTAATACAATACGGTAAATGTCTCTCTTATCCGCTACAGAAAGAGGATAATGGTTAATCCGAACCGCCTCGAACCGGTAAATCGCCTCGCGAAATGCTTTTTCCAGATCCGGATTTTCTATCAGGAAATTCTCCCAATATTCATCCAATTCCTTTGTCTGAACAAGCCTCCAACTGATGAAGTTTTCATCGAGGAGAAAATCAAAGTCATCTCTTTTATCCACAGTAGCCCTTTTTATAGTAATGACGAAACTATCGTTTTCCTGTGGACATAAATAAACAAAAAAAATCAAAAATTTAACACTATAAGAAGAGACAATTATAACAACATCTGATTTCCGAGGGCATCATGACGGGATTAAATAAAATATCTGTACTAATTTTTCAGGATCACTGAAACAAGACAAACAAAATCAGCATAATTAAAACTTCCGGAAAATCCTCTTCAGAAACTTGTTCACGTAATTTCTCCATGGTCCTGTATAGTAATTTACGGGCTGACTCTTCGCGGATATTCATTATATCGGCTATCTCCTTATGTTCCAATCCGATCATATATTTCAGGTAGACAACCTCACGTTGGTTGTCAGTCAGCCCGTTCAGGAGTGATGTTACCTTTTTCTTTAAAATTTCCGTTTTCTCGTTATCTATTATATTATCTAATACAGTCACCTGGACAGTAAAAGATTCGGTAATGGCATCGAGGGTTTCTTCCTTTATGTTTTTTCGGGTTAGATCTATCAACCGGTGTTTAAAAGATTTAAAAATATAAGCAGTGATATTCCGGATTCGGCTTAATTTGTCTTTAGATATATAGAGTTTATAGAATGTGTCCTGTATGGCGTCCTTACACATTTCCTTTTGAAAACCCAGACTAATCCCATACGAATACAGGTCATCCACATGCTTATTGTAGATAATTGAAAAAGAAGACTCATCGCCTTTCTCCACGAAACTCCTCCAACTTAAATCAATCGGGCTCATCTGATAAATTCCGGATTTTCTGTATTTGATACTTACTAACAAATTAACGTCATTTTTTCTTTGTGAGCAAATTTTTAAATAGAAAAGCCAATGCGGATCTATTTCTGAGCACTCTTTACAGATTAGTATTCCGGTTGTATTATGATATCATATCCATTATTGCTAAATCTTTATTAATTCTTACCTAACTCTTATCTAATTCTAATCGACAAGACTTTGGTAAGACTTTGATAAGACTTTGATAAGACTTTGGTAAGACTTTGATAAGACTTTGGTAAGACTGAAGTATGTCCATAATTGATATTTATAGAGACCTAAAGGTTGAATAGATGGTGCATGTTACATGAAAAAGGACGCAAAATTACTATTAATCATAGGTAGTATCAATCCCCAATAGTTATAATTTTCCACTAAAAAATAATCATTTTTGGTCATTGCGTTATTGAATGGAAAGATGTTACTTTGCAGAAAAATATAAAGAGTAAGGAGCAAAGAACACTTTAATCTTGGTTCTTGACTCTAAAAGTCTTGGTTCTTGAGAATCGATACACTTAAAAAAACAAACATATGAAATCAATTGCTATTATTTATGGCTCAAGTACCGGTAACACAAAATATGCGGCGCAATTAGTCGCTGAAAAACTGGCCGGATATTCTCCGGTTTTAAAAGACCTTGCCGATATCTCGTCGGAAGATTTTTTGGAGCCCGATGTGCTTATTCTGGGATGCCCTACCTGGAGTATTGGTGAATTACAAGATGATTGGGACACATTTTTCCCACAGATCAGCAAACTTGACCTGAAGGGCAAGACTGTGGCCTTTTTCGGCCAGGGAGATTGTGAGGGGTATCCCGACACCTTTGCCGATGCGCTGGGCATCCTTTATGATGAATTCGCCAAAACCGGATGTAATTTCATAGGGGAAGTATCTACCGACGGATATACTTTTGATGATTCCCAGGCTCTCCGGAACGGCGTCTTCGTGGGATTACCGCTGGATGAAGACAATGAGAGCGACAAAACTGATAGCAGGGTTAGCGCTTGGGTGAATTCGCTGAAACCGCACCTCGATTAATCTTCCCATAACGATTGAAAGGCATTGACCTAAGACCGACAAAAAAAGTCCTCATAAAGGACTCTTCTCTCTTTTAAATTATTAATCATGTACAATTAGTACACTATCAAAAAAGAACCCCACCGTTGGTGGGGTTTTTTATTATCTGTTATGCAACTTTATGCCGCATGTTACATTGCGGTAGATGGTTTACCTACTTCGCGCTTTCGTGGCTGAAATAAATGCCATTGGCAAGTTGAATTGTTGATATTCCTGTTGTACTATTGGTGTAAGTGGTCTTCGTTCCAATAACCGTCAGTTCATCTCCCACTTTAATGCCTTTGTCAGCTATCAGGCCTTTTCTAAAGTCACCGGTAGCACCATAACCCGGATAGCAGCCGTACACGTAAATCTCACTGCCGCCGTCTTTCAAATAAAGGTTACCGTACACATCATTCGCAATCGATGTAATTTCACCCGTTATCATAAAGTAATCTGTATTAGAATCGGGTTTGGCCAACACCTCGGTAATAGTAGCGGCAGTTACGGGAACAACCTCTTCCAAAACGGCACCGATTACTTGTGGAGTACCCTTATAATCGCCACGTTTGCCGACAACGGTGATGATGTCACCCGCTTTCAAGCCTTTCGTAGTGAAATCCTGGATACCATACACATAGGTTTGCCCGGAGAAGTCCCTCAAGTATAAATTACCATACCTATCATCGGCAATACTGGTGATCACACCTGTCAAACGATATTGGGTGTCACCCACTTCCGCGGCGAGGAATTCAGCCACGGTAGCTGCCACAATCGCTCCTTTTTGGGTAAGCGTTGTTTCTGTAGTATACTCTTTAGAACCATCCGTAGTACGGAATATGATGGTAGTGTTACGGTCTCCGCCGGTATTGGCGGCGGCTTTGAACTTCACCACAGCATTCGTTCCTGCCGATTCGATAGAAGAGATTGACAACCAGGACTTGGCATCTTCCGGAATATCTACCGATACGCCTTGCCCTTTGCAGGTAAGGAATGCCGTGAACTCACCCCCTTCGATGGGAAGCACCTCGTTCTCCACAGAATCGACCTTTACGAGTGATTTATTGATTTTGATAACCGTCACATCCACAAATTGGGGAGAACTGTTGTAGGTCGATTTCGGTCCTTCAATGGTCACTTCATCTCCCACTTCAATGCCAAGACTCAGGAAGTTTTGCTTCCCTCCCTTCGCGTCAAGGGTACCGTATATATACAAGGTGCCTGTTTCATCCGCCAGATACCAGTTACCATACACTGTATTTGCTATTGAAGTACAAACACCGGTAACCCGGAAAGTTTTTCCATCGGGACCGGCATTCGCATCGGCCACCGTGGCTTCGGTTATTTTCGCCAAACCCTGGATGATATTGATTCGCTGAGTTTTGTCGGCACTCTTCAATAAAACCTCCGCGGTACGTCCATCGATGGCCGAGGGGGCAGTAAAGGTAAGTGTTGATTCACCGGCACTTCCGGAGGCCGTAGATATCGTCAACCATTCAACGGAATCCTTCTCGGTAGTTACCTTCTCTGCTGTCCAGCTTTCTTTGGACGTTACGGTAATGGTTGTTGAACCACCTGCTTCAGGAATAGCGACATACGACGACGATACCCGGATTTCATCGAGCAACGTTATAGATTCGTCATCGTCACAACTCACCATCAAGGTCAGCATTGCGATGAATAACGGAAATAAATATTTTAAGTTCATATTGCCTGTACTTTTAATGAATTAGTTGAAAATATATTTGATACCGATGGATGCATACCAGCACTGTCCCAATGAGATACTTGGGGTGAATGTTTTGGTATCGCCGTTGATGGCGGCAGGTGTGGAGAAGGTCGCCACACCGTCGGCATCCACACCTTCATACTTGAGGATACGGGCTTCCGAACCGATGGCCGGATTCAGGTATTTGGCCACGCCCCACTTGGAGTTGAACAGGTTCATCACATTTCTGATATCAAAGCTCAATTGCAGTTTATGCATGTCTTTGCCTGCATTCACCACAAAATCGTGTTTCCAGCTGAAGTCGATGCGATGTACCCAGGGAGAGTAAAGGCTATAGGCCTCCGCATATTTCCCTTGACGGTTCTTCAAATAACTGTTGGCATGCACATAGTCCATAAAACGGGTTTTGTCGTCTTCCGTCACAAAACGGAACTGATTATCTGCCACTTCTTTGTCAGTGGGCACATACACGACATCGTAGTTGTATCCGTCGCTATTGATATCATTGGTCGTCATGTAGGAGTAGTTGGCACCGCCGCGCCATCCTTCATAGATAAAGCTATAGTGATTACCGCTCTTGTCGTGGGCAGTAAGCGAAGCCACAATACGATCGGGTGTGTTGTACTGGGAGTTGTGCAACTTGATGTGGTTGGGGCCTTCCACGGTGGGTACATAAGTAAATGCCGATTCAGCATTCGATCCCGGCATACCGGTCACATCTTTGGCCACCGTATGGGTATAGGCAGCCATCACACTGATTCGTTCTGTCGGTTGGGCATTGAGGGTGATGTTGGCCGACCAGCCGTAACCGCGGCTTGTGTTTTCCAGCACAAATGCCGGAGTGGCAGTACGATACCCGGCAGGATAAACCGGACGGTTGTCCACACCGTTGAAACGGGAAAAACCGCCTACCGAAGGGATACTCCAGTCGGACATACAAACACCGTTGATGGTTTTGTTGAAGATCCCTTCTACCGTTACCGAGGAGGGGAAAGGTGTGGGGAATGCATAATCCGTAGCCAGCGAAATTTTCCATACCTGCGGCATTTTGAATTTTGGGTCAACGCCCGATATAGCGGAAGGAGTTGATCCGTCTTCGGGGGATATGGTAGTGGGATAACCCAACGCAGCCAATTTGTCATAAAGGGCAGCCATGGAGGCTTTTCCGTTGCTATCCGTTACCAATCCGCCGGCAAATTCATTCATCGTAAAACCATTTTTTGCGGCATTTGCGGCATTCACCCAAGCCTGGTATTGCACCATACCACCGTTGGTGGGCATATTGGTGAAGAATACCAGCGGCAAATTACCGGAGAAAAGACCGGTACCCCCACGTACTTTCAGGCTTTTATCTCCATAAGCATCCCACACAAAACCTACACGGGGAGAGAAGATAAGACTTGCCGAAGGCCATTTACCGGTATCGATATGACGACCTGAATAATCGATCTCCTTGATCGCATTGTTTGTCATCAAGTCACTATTATTGAAGAAAATCCCATCGATACGAAGACCATACGAAAGTTTGAACTTTTCGTTCACACTCCAATCGTCTTGCACATACGCGCCAATTTTGTTGGTTTTTACACGGGCGGCAGGATTTTTCTCGCCGTCATACCCATACGTCAGGTTCACAATTTCGGGTGCTCTCCCGTTTAAGAAGTCGTCAAGGCTTGTGTAGCGATAGTATCCGGTACCGTTACGCATATAGGCGTTGTCCGCCATCTTGTATTCATAAGCGACACCCCCTACCACTTTGTGATTGCCCAAATAATAGATCAACTCATCCTTGATGTTCCACACATTGTTGTGTACGCCGTTGTTCCAGGTAAAAAGCTCATACCCCAATGACATATAGGATTGCCCATCTTTCAAGATATCAATGAAAGGGAATTCCGCGGAAGGCGACCCGCGCATATCATCCAATTTGGAGAAGGTAGCCAGGAATTGGTTGGAGAGATTGTCAGACAACCGGCTGTTCAAATCGAAAGAGAATGAATGCACAAGGTTGTCCTGCGAATACATAGAGTTGGCAAATGCCATGGAGGCTTGTGACATTCTAGCCTCGGTCATACGGGTACCTCCATCCATGGAAGTGGCATTGGGCGATCTCCATGCTACATTCTTCGTATAGTTATAACGCAACGCCAGCCGATGCTGGTCGGTGATATTCCAGTCCAGACGGGCAAGCAGCTTGCGGTTGCTTTCATCTGCCGGGAAATTGGTATAGGAACCGGTTTCATAACCATACTTCTCTTTTACGAAATCAGATACCTTCTGAAGGTCACTTTCCGTGGTACGGGAGATATAATTGTCGGGCACAGCCACACCATTGGTGGATGCTCTCCAACGATTGACGACGGTGGGAGTTTTGGCCCATTCACCGTTTACAAAGAAGAACAATTTGTTTTTGATAATGGGACCACCCAATGTGAACCCGTAACTTGTATTACGGTCTTTATCCCGCGCTCCCGCGATTTGTTGATTCCTGACAGCATCACCACGCATATTCTCATTTCTGTGGTAAGCATAAGCACTTCCCTTGAAGGTATTGGTTCCCGATTTTGTAATGGCGTTCACGCCACCACCGATAAAATTTGTCTGGCGCACATCATAAGGCGCGATAACCACCTGCAACTCTTCGATAGATTCCAAAGAGATGGGATTGCCTCCACCGGGAAGCGCGTCACTCAAACCGAAGTTGTTGTTGAAATTGGCACCATCCACCGTAAAGTTAGCGGTACGACCGTCTGTGCCGGCAAAACTCATACCATCGCCGCCATAAGGTGAGAGGCGGGTAACATCCATAATGCTGCGGCTTACGGTGGGCAAATTGGTGATCTGGCTATTGTTGATATTGGTCACCGCCCCGGTTTTCTCATTAGAGAATTTGGTACGGGTTGCCGTCACAACAATTTCATCCAACGAGGTGGATTCTTCAGAAAGTACCGCATTCAACACATAGTTTTCACCCAAGCTCAACGTAATGTTGTGGGTAGTGCTTGTACCATACCCGATGTATGAAATTTCCACGGAATAAGGTCCACCCACACGCATACCGTTCAGGTTGAAACGGCCTTCCATGTTGGTCACCGTTCCGAAAGTCGTTCCTGAAGGTTGGTGCGTGGCAATCACCGTCGCACCGATCACAGCCCCGTCAGCATCCGTAACGCGTCCGCTCATCGTGGAAGTAGTCACCTGGGACTGCACCACCGTTGCCATCATCAAAGTAAGAGCCAGAGCTAAAAACTTCAATTTCTTTACCATAAATTCAATGTTTAAATTATCAATCCTATTTTTAATAAAGTTAAATTTCGCACACAATATTTCCCACAAAAGTACGATAAATTTATCTAAAATCTGTTACATTTTTGCTACAATATTTCACCCCTTCATACATTTGTTTTTGGCGATGATTACCGGTTAAAACAATCTCCAACAAACCGCTGCCCGGAAGCAACAAATTGACACAGATAAGCTAACCCCTCTTTCTTTCTAACAAAAAAATAAGGCGGATGACTTTCAAACTCTCGTTTCGTCATCCGCCCTGATAGCGTATCAATCTAATCTATTTTAAGATTACATCATGCCGCCCATTCCGCCGCCGCCCATAGGAGGCATTGGTGCCGGGTTGTCTTCTTTTTTATCGGTGATCACACACTCAGTCGTGAGGAACATGCCGGCGATGGAAGCCGCATTTTCCAAAGCCACGCGGGTCACCTTCGCGGGATCGATCACACCTGTCTCGTAGAGATTTTCGTATTGATCTGTACGGGCATTATACCCGAAATCGGCTTTGCCTTCACGTACTTTCTGTACTACCACGGCGCCTTCTTTTCCGGCGTTCGATACAATTTGACGAAGCGGTTCTTCGATAGCACGTTTCACGATCTCGATACCGGTGGTTTCGTCCTCGTTCTCACCCTTCAGGTTTTCGAGTGCTTCAATAGCACGTACATAAGCCACACCGCCACCGGGAACAGTTCCTTCTTCCACCGCTGCACGGGTAGCCGAAAGGGCATCTTCCACACGGTCTTTCTTCTCTTTCATTTCCACTTCGGAAGGTGCACCCACATAAAGCACTGCTACACCGCCTGCCAGTTTGGCCAAACGTTCCTGCAGCTTTTCACGATCGTAGTCGGAAGTGGTTTTATCAATCTGTGCACGAATCTGCCCGATGCGGTTGCTGATGGCTTCCTTCTCGCCATTTCCATTTACAATGGTAGTAGTATCTTTGTCGATCGTCACTTTTTCAGCACTCCCCAGCATATCGAGGGAAGCGTTTTCCAAGGTGAGGCCTTTTTCTTCGGAGATCACCACGCCACCGGTGAGGATGGCAATATCTTCCAACATCTCTTTTCTGCGGTCTCCAAATCCGGGCGCTTTTACTGCGGCCACTTTCAACGATCCGCGCAGACGGTTTACCACCAGGGTAGTGAGTGCTTCGGAGTCGATATCTTCAGCGATGAGCAATAGTGGCTTTCCGGTTTGGATTCCTTTTTCGAGGATGGGGAGCAGTTCTTTGATTGCCGAAATTTTCTTGTCATGGATAAGGATCAGCGGGTTTTCGAAATCCACTTCCATCGCTTCGGTATCAGTCACGAAATAGGGAGAGATATATCCGCGGTCGAACTGCATACCTTCCACCACGTCCACATAAGTCTCGGTACCTTTCGCTTCTTCCACGGTGATCACCCCTTCTTTGCTTACTTTCTGCATCGCTTCGGCGATCAGTTTACCGATGGTTTCATCTCCGTTGGATGAGATTTTGGCCACATTTTCGATCTTCTTCAGGTCATTGCCTACTTCCACAGCCTGGCTCTTCAGATTCTCAACCACTGTGGTCACAGCTTTGTCGATACCGCGTTTCAAATCCATCGGATTGGCACCGGCAGTCACGTTCTTGAGTCCCACACCAATAATAGACTGAGCCAAAACGGTAGCGGTAGTCGTTCCGTCCCCGGCATCATCATTGGTTTTAGAGGCTACCTCTCTCACCAGTTGAGCACCCATATTCTGGAAAGCATCCTCCAATTCGATCTCCTTTGCTACGGTCACACCGTCTTTAGTGATCTGGGGAGCACCGTATTTTTTATCAATAATCACATTACGGCCTTTAGGACCCAATGTTACTTTAACGGCATCTGCCAATTCGTCCACACCCTTTTTCAGAAGGTCGCGGGCATCCATGTTGAATTTAATTTCTTTAGCCATGTTTATTTCGATTTTTGTATTGTTTTTTTGTTTTATTAAAACAGATTAAATCTCCCATCAATCTCTTATTCGATGATTCCCAAGATATCAGACTGACGCATGATCAGGTGTTGCTCCCCATCGATTTCAATTTCAGTGCCTGCATATTTTCCATAAAGCACTTTGTCGCCTTGTTTCACGACCATCTCTTCATCTTTTGTACCTTTTCCGACGGCTACTACTTCACCTTTCAGTGGTTTTTCCTTTGCCGTATCGGGGATAATAATTCCACTCACTGTTTTTTCTTCTGCAGTAGCCGGTTTTACCAGCACTCTGTCTGCCAATGGTTTAATGTTCATACTACTAAAATTGATGTTAATATAATTAATGTTGTTTCTTTTAATGACAATACCTCAACTGCGAATTCTGTGCCAAATTTATTCAAATCCCTTTTCTGCCAAAAAAACAATTGGCCCGAATACAAACTGACAAATTTTCTGCCAAAATTTCAGTTTATTGGTAATACTGTACCTTGGAAAATGGAAAGGTGGAAGGTGGAAAGGTGGAAAGGGAGAAAAGGGGGGAAAGTGGAAAGGTGGGAAGGGGAAAAGGTGATTTTTTATGCAAAAAACGTATCTCTCTTCTGTAAATTTGGTTGTCAATTTTATTGGGCTGTGGATATGTCTGAACTTTTATGTACTTTTGACGTTATGACGAAATCTCAATTCTTAATAGGGGCTTCATCGTCCGGAAGCGGCAAAACCACCTTGACGATCGGATTATTACGGGCACTCAAAAACCGGGGGGTACAGGTACAGCCGTTTAAGTGCGGCCCGGACTATATCGATACGAAATTCCATGAACTGGCGGCAGGTAAACCCTCAATCAACCTCGACCTGTTTCTTTCCTCACAGGAGCATGTAAAGCAATTATACTCTACTTACACATCGAGTTGTGATGTTGCTTTGACCGAAGGAGTAATGGGACTTTTCGACGGATATCACAAATGGCAGGGCAGCGGCGCGCACATTGCCGGATTGCTCGATATCCCTGTTATATTGGTGTTAACTCCCCAATCAATGGCTTACTCCGTGGCACCCATCCTGTACGGTTTTAAAAACTTTCATAAAGACATATCCATTGCAGGAGTTATCTTTAACATGGTCAACTCCGACAGCCATTACCGTTTTTTGCAGGATGCCTGCAATGATGTAGGGATACCCGCATTGGGACGCCTTCCCAAAAACAACGACCTGGAAATCCCGTCACGCCATCTTGGCTTGAATATCGACCGCAACCTGCTTTTGGATGAGTTTGCAGAGAAAGCGGCCGGTTTCATGGAGCAACATCTCCCCATTGATGAAATATTGGAAAGAACAATCAAGAGCACTATTACACAAGATCCTGTTTTCCGGCACAAACCTTTCCACGGCAAGCCATTGATATCAGCAGTCGCATCGGACGAGGCTTTTACTTTTTATTACCATGAAAATATCGAGTACCTGAAAAATAGAGGAACGGTTACTTTTTTCAGTCCGATGCACGACAAAGAACTGCCCGACGCCGATTTTGTATATCTTCCGGGGGGATACCCGGAGTTGTACCTCGACAAGCTGAGCGAGAACAAATCCATGCAGGAAAGCATCCGCCGTTATGTGGAGCAAGGCGGACGGTTGCTGGCCGAGTGCGGTGGCATGATGTACCTCTCTTCATGCATTGCCGATAAAACCGGAAAAGAGTATCCCATGGCAGGTATCTTTAAACAAAAAGCCAGTATGGAGGGGATGAAACTCACCCTGGGATACCGTCAATTCACATCAAACGGAATCTGTGTAAAGGGACATGAATTTCATTACTCATCCGTCTCCGGAGACGAGGCAAGTATTCTCACCCAATACAACGCCAGGGAAATTCCGGTCGACACGAAACTATTGCGCTACAAAAACACCATTGCCGGATATACGCATATCTACTGGGCAGAAATGGATGATTTGATGGGGCTGTTCAATCAGGAAAAACATCATTGATCAAACATTTGTAATTAAGAATCCTATCATATAGATAATACCTATACCTTATCATCTCATTATTCTTATTGTACAAAAAAGAACTATCTTTGCACCCGATTTTTGGTGTTCCGCTTGTGAAGTCTCGCAATCGGAATGAAAAGGGAATCAGGTGAAAGTCCTGAACAGACCCGCTGCTGTAAGCTCCATTGATCATCCTTGTACAATACTCATTTCCACTGTTCCGATTTCTGGAATGGGAAGGACGTACCAAGGAGGAGTAAAGTCAGAAGACCTGCCAAAGAAATTCGTTCAAAGCTTTCGGGAAAATAAAGCTGAAGACATCAACAAAAAATTGATCTCTGTCACATTTATTTGAAGTTATTGGGTTCTTCTTTATTCTTCAAATGTTTTAAATTCCTGCAAGCTAATTGGTAATATTCAATTGGCTAAAATGTACTGTATTCGGAGCCGGAGGATTTTCTTTTTCTTTTTTCTATTGACATTGTCTTTGTCAGTTAGATCTCAGCACCAACTGGATAGTATACAATATCTGGATGAAGTCATTATTACAGCCAAATCATACAAAGAAGTGATTCCTGCTCAAAAGCTTACCGGTGAAGAATTAAGACAATTAAATAGTTTTTCCGTTGCAGATGCAATTCGCTATTTCTCCGGCATACAGATCAAGGATTATGGCGGTATTGGAGGTCTTAAGACGGTAAACATACGGAGTTTAGGAACTCACCATGTAGGAGTATTCTATGACGGCATCCAATTGGGGAATGCACAGAATGGACAAATCGACCTGGGTAAATTCTCCCTGGACAATATGGAAGAGATTTCTGTATATAATGGTCAAAAAAGTGATATCTTTCAACCTGCTAAGGATTTCGGCTCTTCCGGATCGGTTTACTTACGCTCTCGGACACCCGCATTTAATGATGGGAAAGATTTTAATCTAAAAACAACCATCAAAACCGGTTCTTTCGATTTGATCAATCCTTCCCTATTGTACGAACATAAGCTAAACGATAAAATCAGTACATCTTTCAACGTAGAACTTATTAATTCTTCGGGGAAATACAAATACCGTTACAAAAGAGTCTATCCAAATTCTGATCAGGTGATGTATGATACAACAGCTGTCAGACAAAATGGGGACGTATACTCCTCAAGATTGGAAGGCGGGCTCTATGGTATTACTTCTGATGGATATTGGAGATTTAAAACATACTTTTACGATTCAAACAAGGGAATTCCAGGTGCAATTGTGAACAATGTATGGAAAAATTCCCAACGTCAGAGGGATAGAAATTTCTTCGCACAAGGTTCATTTCAACAAAGTATTTCTCCCAAGTACGAGGTACGAGGCAACGTAAAATATGCCTATGATTACATGAATTATGTCAATCCCGACACAACCCTCATGCTGATCGACAATACTTTTAAACAACAGGAGTTATATATCTCCATCGCCAATAAATATGCTATTACCAACAATTGGGATATCGCCCTATCTGCCGATATGCAATATAATACCTTGCGTTCTGATTTGGATGGATTTGTTTTTCCAAAACGACTTACCACGCTTATCGCTCTTGCATCGGCATTGGAAATAGGGAAAATAAAAATGCAGGGAAGCCTTTTGACAACTTTGGTTCGGGAAAGAATCAATTCCGGTAACGCAGCCCAAACTGGTTCTGTAAAATCGGCGCCTGGCAAAAAGGAGTTTACACCTGCCTTTTTCATTTCTTATAAGCCATTTAGTGTCCAAGATCTGAACATAAGGGCATTTTATAAGAATATCTTCAGGATGCCCACATTCAATGACCTTTATTACACCGACATCGGTAATATCGCTTTAAAACCGGAATTCACCCATCAATACAATCTTGGGATCCAATATGGGAGACAGTTACAGAACTTGTTTATCGATCAGTTGCAGGTACAGGCAGATGCTTATTATAATAAAGTAACAAACAAAATTGTAGCGGTACCCAAAGGAAGTGGACAATATCGTTGGATGATGATGAACCTGGGAGAAGTGGAAATACGGGGAGTGGATGTGTCCACCACGACAGCCCATCAGTTGCCTTTTGACCTGTTACTTAACATAAGGCTTTCCTACACTTATCAGAAAGCTCAGGATTTCACAAAACGCAGTAGTGAGGAATTGCAAAAGATAACCTATGGAGGGCAAATTCCTTACATACCGTGGCATAGTGGTTCTGTTATAGCCAATTTATCATATAAATTGTGGCATCTCAATTATAGTTTTATCTATGTGGGCGAGCGTTATCATAACTCCGCCAACATCAAAGCAAATTATGAACAGCCATGGTACACCCATGACATGTCACTAATCAGGAATTTCAAGGTACAGAATATAGATATGCGCCTGGCTGCAGAAGTAAATAACCTGTTGAGCCAGGATTACGAAGTGGTGCTTAATTATCCTATGCCAAAACGTAACTATAAGATTTCTTTAACAGTAGAATTATGAAGAAGTATATATTTATAATAGGCTGTTTACTATCCATGTTATCCGGACTCTACGGTTGCCGGGGTGATGTGGAAATGCTCCTGTCGGAAGAAGAAGACTCAGGAGATTCACATGGGTCAGTAGATTATAAAGGATTTTATCTGCTTAATGAAGGCAATATGGGATCTAATAAATCCACATTAGACTTCTTCGATTTTGAGACAGGAAAATACACACGCAATATTTACGCGGAAGTTAATCCGTCGGTCCCCAAGGAATTGGGAGACGTAGGCAATGATATTGGCATATACGGCAGTAAGCTATATGCCGTGATCAACACCTCGAACAAGGTAGAAGTAATGGAGGCCAATACGGCCAGGCGAATTACGCAAATAGATATTCCAAATTGTCGTTTCATTCAATTCCACGGGAAATATGCCTATAT
This sequence comes from Proteiniphilum sp., assembly GCF_040307845.1. Classification (GTDB taxonomy): domain Bacteria; phylum Bacteroidota; class Bacteroidia; order Bacteroidales; family Dysgonomonadaceae; genus Proteiniphilum. Next base: position 11,781 of record NZ_JAWRIS010000015.1, on the reverse strand, counting down.
AACCTCTTATGCCGGGCCTGTAGTGATTGACCCCAACTATGAACAATTGGGTTTTGTAGCAAAGGTGGATACCGCTACACTCAAAGAGATAGACAGATGCCTTGTCGGTTTCCAGCCGGATGAACTGGCCATCGTGGATAACATGATTTATGTGGCCAATTCCGGGGGATATATGGGAGCAGGAGAAACATCCGGATATGAGCGAACCGTTTCGGTCATCGATATAGGAAGTTTTAAGGAGGAAAAGCGAATAGATGTGGCCTATAATCTTGAAAGAATTAAAGCCGATAAAAGAGGTAATCTCTGGGTAAGTTCCCGGGGTGATTACTACACCCTCCCCTCGCGTCTGTTTTTTATCGATAAAGGGAAGCAAATAGTAACAGACACCATTCCTCTGGCAGCATCCAACTACTGGCTCGATGATGAGCTACTCTATGTGTATGGATCGGAGTTCAGCTATATCACGAACGGATGGACCATGTCTTATTATGTGGTTGATACGCGTACACGCCAGATTGTAAGGCAGAATATTATTACCGATGGGACCGATGAAAAGATTGAGAAGCCCTATGGGATTATGGTACATCCGGAAACAAAGGATATATATATCACAGATGCGGGAGATTATGTCACGCCGGGACTCTTATACTGCTTTACCAATGAGGGAAAGAAAAAATGGGCCATACGTACTGGAGATATTCCCGGGCATTTTGCCCTCTTGCCAAAGCAACAATAGATGAATGTATAAATAAAAATAATAAACGATGAAATCCTATTTTAGTAAATCAACCACGTTTATCCTCATCATTTTTCTGGTGATGGGGAGTATAGTCACTTCCTGTGGTGATGATGCACCTGAACCTTATCTGTTACAGAAAGGAGATATTACTGTGAATGTTCCTGCAGAAGGTTTTATTGCTGAAATCGATCAGCTCTTCAAGATAGAAGTGATGACTGTATCCGACGAAGGCCTTACCTATGAATGGTTCATGGATGGAGAAAGTGTGTCTAAGATCAAGACTTTTGAGTATATGTTCGACACCAATGGCGTATATGACCTGAATCTGGTTGTCAGGCAAGGAGAGCTTCAGTACGAGTATCCTTTCACCGTTAAAGCGGTGTTTTCAGGAACTCCTCCCCCTCCGATAGAGGGGGCCTCTCCGTATATTACGAAGGTAATTGATTACATGCCTGCTGTGGGACAATTTACGAATAAGTTACCCAAATATGAAGAAGGGGATACGCAAGAAATAATGAATGAAAAGGTGCTGGCTGCTATTGGGAACAACAAAAAGGGTATGATCACCTTAGGCGGGTATGGTGGATATGTGGTAGTCGGTTTCGACCACACGATCCAGAATATCAAGGGAAAGCGAGATTTCAGGGTATTGGGGAATGCTTTTTATGCGAATGCCAATCCGGATCCGGGAGCCCCGGATGGCGGGAGTTGCGAGCCGGGTATTATTATGGTGGCCTACGACAAAAACAACAATGGAATACCCGATGCCGATGAATGGTATGAAATTGCGGGGAGTGCCCATGAGGACCCCACAAAGGAACTATGGTACGAAAAAGCAAAAAATAACGGAAATAATGTGAATCTGTATCGCAACTATGAGATCACCTATTACAAACCGGACGAAAACAAAGAGCCGGTGAAGGACACAGACCAAGCGTATGCAACCGATGCAGAATATATTAAATGGAAAGACAATCAGGGGAATACAGGATACAAAGTAAAGAATATCTATCATCAACAATCCTATTATCCCCAATGGGCGACAGGCGATGAGTTGACGTTCCGTGGAACATGCCTGCCGCAAAATGGCGTGGACGAAAGCGGAAAAGGCAATTATTTCGTTTTGTATAAATTCCATTACGGTTATGCGGACAATGAAATAAACAATAAAGATGATGCGGCCATAGATATTGACTGGGCCATCAATGCAAAGGGGCAGAAAGTAAGCCTTCCCGGAGTGGATTTCATCAAGATCTATACCGGCGTGAACCAGGAGAATGGCTGGCTGGGGGAAAATTCCACCGAATTTTCAGGAGTGGAAGATCTTCATCTCTTACAAGTAGATATAGACACACGTAAATAGGGGTATTTACGAAAAAAAATAATTTACAAACAATGAGTATTCTACAACAATTTCAGTGTAATGATTAAATGTGAAAATTATGGAGACAAAAGAACAGATTAAAAGAACAAATGAAGTAGATGAAATCTACGAAAAGCCGACAATTGAAGTGATAGAAATGGAGATGGAAGGCATACTCTGCGCGAGTAGCGATGGTGATGGTTTTGGTGATGGAGGCGGAGGTCTTTGGTAATCATAGAACAAGTAACAATTAAAAAAATAAAATGATGAATAAATTTCGATTATTAGTAACGGTCATCGTACTGGCTTTATTGGGAGCATGTACGGATATTGATGAGTTGGGCAATATCGACAACGGTCAAGTACAAAATCAAAAGATATCGATTAGTGTAAGTGTGGATGATGGGATTTCTACCCGGGCCGGAATTGTGGAAGGCAATACCCACTACGTGAGTGGTGAGGAGTTCTACTGGAGCGAGGGGGATGAGATTCGTCTCTATTTTGTAAAAGATGGAGGTAGCGGAGAAGTTATACCCAATGCATTATTTGAGGCTGAAAACGTAAACGGCAATACCGCTGATTTCACAGGAACAATACCCAATGGACTGAACGGTACGTACCATATCTATGCTGCCAAAGATTTAGAGCAGACAAGTCTTTCCTCAACCCAACTCAAAGGATTATTACCGCAGAATCAGACACAGACAGGGAAGAGCTCCAATGGGATTGTATTGCCGATGCTCTCCTCACCTATCCAGAGTGTACAGATTGTAAATGGGGCATTGACCGGCAACCAGTCTCTCGATTTTAACCTGAAACAGTTGAATTCATTGTTACGCTTTACGTTAGAGAACAATACTTCACAGGCTATGACCATAGAAAAAATTGTTATCAGCGTGGAAAATAGTGAAGGTGCATCCGTTGCAGCTTTTGCCAATGAAGCTACCATAGAGATGAATTCGGGAACAGAAATCAAATGGGACAATATAGGCTCCGCTTTATCCAACGAGATGGCCTTGGAAATAGAGCAAAACGGAACCGAAGCAACCATCGCGGAAAATGGTAAATTTGACGCCTATTTATCTGTATTACCGTCAGAAGGTTTTACCAATGGCAATAGTTTTGTGGCAGAAATAAACCTTAAAGGAGCAGATGGCAAAAGTTATATGCAAAAAAAGAAATTAACCATTTCTAATAGTGGTGATTTTGCTTTTCTCTCTAATGGACTTGAAGCGGGGATGCGTTATTATTTTGTATCAGAATTGACAGATAGTAGTATAGAGAAAGTTAGAATTCGCTATACTATAACCTTTGAAGATTCATATTATGATGATTTTGTAGTTCATAAAAATTATTCTGGCGTAACATCAACCACTGAATGGTCCGGTTGGTCCGGCAATCGCTATCCAGATTGGGTAGATCCTGTAACACAGCTTTCTGTATCAAGACGTCCAAGTATGGTCGGTGGAGGAACTATGGAAGGATATCCTTGGTTCGTATCATCCTATAACTCTAACTCGTTAGATACCGGAACATTTGGCTATTTTACACATGACTTATACGTATACAATCCTGATGGAGAAGAAGATAGTACTACGGGAGGAGGTAATAATGGCTCAGATAATTTTTTAGTCACGTATGGATATATGGATTTAGATTTTGACTATGGAGATGGTCGGCCAATCTTATCATTTGAGGACAATAAGGCACGTACAATAAAAGGCCTTTATGTAAATTCAACAAACTACTTTATTGCTGTAGCTCTTGCAGGAAATCCCCTCTCACCACCCTTAGGTGAAGGTGAAGATGTAAAATTAATTGCTACAGGTTATGATGCAGATGACAATGAAGTAAGCAGTACGGAGATGACTTTTGCTACCTTCGAAAAAGCTGTCACTGAATGGACATACTGGGATTTGTCATCGTTAGGAGACATTGTAATGTTAAGAATCAATATGACTGGAGGTACTGATAATGGCTACGGTTTCAGCCTACCTGCATATTATGCTGTAGATGACATTACTATCGAATGGGAAGAGTGATTATTAACTATAGATTAGTAACGATTTAAAGTAGAAATACCAATTGTAAAGGTAGCCGGAGATGATCTCCGGCTACTTTTACACTTTACATACTAAATAATGATGAATAGGTTTCCGCAATCTATATTTTTTGTCATAATTGTCATCCTGTTTTCAGGCTGTACAAATAAAAGCAGTTCTCTGGAAGAATATAACCGGGTTATTTACAAGCCCGCTTATGCTTCCGGATTTGAGATTATCGGATCAGAAAACAGCCAGAGTACAATACTTAAAGTAAGGAATCCATGGCAAGGTGCAGAAAATGTGGAAACGATGCTGTTCATTGCCCGTAATGGTGAATCCGCACCCGATGGATTCAGGGGAGAAATCCTTCATGGTGATGCCAGTAAAATCATTTGCATGTCCTCCACCCACATTGCCATGCTGGAAACGCTCAATGAAGTAGAACGGGTTGTAGGCGTATCAGGTATTGATTTTGTTTCTAACTCGCATATATCAACCAATAAGTCGAAAATTGGCGATGTGGGTTATGACGGAAATATCAATTATGAGCTGCTGGTCTCACTCGATCCCGACCTGATCCTGTTATTCGGCGTAAACGGAGCCAGCGGCATGGAGCCCAAACTAAAGGAGTTGAACATCCCATTTGCCTATATTGGAGAGTACCTTGAAGAATCACCCCTTGGCAAAGCGGAATGGTTAGTGGCTATCTCTGAAATAATCGACAGGCGTAATACGGGCGAAGAGTTATTCTCTTCTATCCCCATTCGCTACAATGAACTAAAAGAAAAGATAGCCAACACCGCATCGGCAAACCCTAAAGTCATGATCAACACACCTTATGGCGATTCATGGTTTATGGCTTCATCCGAAAGCTATTTAGCCCAACTCATCTCAGACGCCGGAGGAGACTATGTGTATAAAAAAAACAGTTCCAACAGGTCTTTGCCTATTGATATGGAAGAAGCCTACTTACTGACTTCCCAGGCCGATGTATGGATCAACGTGGGGGCAGCCACCACATTACATGAACTGAAATCGATGTATCCTAAATTTGCCGATACCCGTTGTGTACAGAATGGTGCTGTATATAATTCCACTAAGCGTATGAATGCATCGGGGGGTAATGATTACTGGGAATCAGGGGTGATTAGTCCGGACATAGTATTGAGAGACTTGATCAAAATCTTTCATCCGGATCTTATTGCAGAAGATTTTTACTACTACCAGAAACTCCTATAATCTTGAGGAATTCCATGTATACGGCATCACACAGTCGAACCTTATTCATCATTTTAACACTCTTGCTGGTGTTGCTCTTCGCGGTAGACCTGTCAGCAGGTGCTGTCAATATTCCACTGAGTGATGTATGGGCTGCATTGACCGGAGGCGAGTTGCCGGAAACCACAAAGAAAATCATCCTGAACATCCGTCTGGTCAAGGCGGTAGTAGCCCTTGTAGCGGGGATCGGGTTGTCTGTCAGCGGACTTCAGATGCAAACCCTGTTTCAAAACCCTTTGGCCGGTCCCTATGTGCTGGGTATCAGTTCCGGTGCCAGTCTGGGTGTTGCCCTATTCCTCCTTGGTGCTCCAATGCTTGGCACTGCCGCAAATTCAATCTTTTCAACGCTGGGTGTGGCAGGAGCCGCATGGATCGGAGCAGCCGCCGTATTACTTATTATTTGGACACTCAGCCGTCGTATCAAGGATATCATGGTTATCCTGATCCTGGGAATGATGTTCGGTTCAGGGATAAGCGCTATTGTACAGATACTGCAATACATGAGTAATGAAAATGCGCTTAAAACATTTGTTACATGGACAATGGGATCTTTGGGAGATGTCACCACTGCCCAACTGGCTTTATTATTACCCGCCGTCATTGCCGGATTGGTTTTATCTGTCGCGGCCGTCAAACCGCTTAATTTATTGCTTCTGGGAGAGAACTATGCCCGTACGATGGGATTAAATATTGGCCGTACGCGGCAATTGATCTTTCTTTCAACCATACTGTTTGCCGGGACAATAACAGCATTCTGCGGTCCTATCGGTTTTATAGGGCTGGCGGTACCCCATGTGGCACGTATTATTTTCAGGAATGCCGATCATCGTATTATGATGCCTGCCACAGCACTATTGGGTGCCATTATCATGTTGCTTTGCGATCTTATATCCAAGATGCTGGCACTCCCTATTAATTCGATTACCGCCCTGATGGGAATTCCCATTATCATATGGGTAATTATCCGTAAGAAAAATATATTCTGACATGATTCATTTGCAAAATATTACCATAAGTTATAAGGATAATATTCTACTGAGGGACGTTTCTGTAACAATGCCAACAGGAAAACTGATCGCTCTGATTGGACGTAACGGAAGCGGCAAGTCCACTCTTCTCCGTGCGATAGCAGGATTAGGCGAAGTACGCCAGGGAACAATCCTACTTAATGGTCACAACCTTGAGGCAATGTCCACCTATCAACTTGCCACCACAGTCTCTTTTGTCACCACGGAGAGAGTACGGATTGTAAATCTTCGTTGCCAGGATGTGGTAGCCTTGGGACGTGCCCCCTATACCAACTGGATCGGCCGGATGCAATCACGAGACAGGAAGATTGTAATGAAATCACTTGAGTTGGTAAACATGCAGAATTATATGGACAGGACTATGGATCAGATGTCTGATGGAGAATGCCAACGGATAATGATTGCCCGTGCATTGGCACAGGATACTCCCATAATTCTTCTGGATGAGCCAACCTCATTCCTTGATTTACCTAACAGGTATGAACTCTGTTCTTTGTTAAAGCGGCTTGCGCATGATGAAAGCATGTGCATCTTTTTTTCGACCCATGAATTGGATATTGCCGTAACAATGTGTGATGCAATTGCGCTGATCGATTCCCCCCAACTACACTATCTTCCTGTTTCGAAAATGGTTGAGAGTGGGCATATCGAACGTTTATTCAATAGTTCTTCTGTTGGTTTCGATGCGCACAATTGTAGTGTGAAAATGACAGAGAAATAAAATGAGTTTAATTAATCGCAGATAAGATATGGTTGATGGACGACCACTCCCAAATGCATAGCCTTTAAAGTATTTATTATACCTTTGTCTTTTATGTACGACAAGAAGTAAACTCAATAACTGATGAAAAAAATATTTCTTTTCTTATCTATTCTTACGGTTCTTACGGTATTTACCGTACAAGGACAACCCTATACACGTATCGTGTCGCTGGCGCCCTCATTCACGCAAAGCCTCTATTATCTGGAAGCGCAGGATAATCTGGTGGGATGTACAAGCTATTGCGAAGCAGCCAAAGGAGACAACAAAGAGATCGTATCCTCTGCTGTAAAGGCAAATGTTGAAAAAATCATCAGCCTGAAACCCGATCTGGTACTGGCATCCGGATTGACCAATCCCAAAGACACGGAATTACTGAAAAAGGTCGGGATAAAAGTAGAGGTCATTTATTCCCCGAAATCTTTTCAGGAAATCTGCGATCAGTTCATCCGGATAGGAGAACTGGTCGGTAAAACCGAAAAAGCCAATGCGTTGGTAGGCGAAAGCAAACGTACAATTCAAGAAATAGTAGAAAAGAACAAACATAATACAAACCGGAAAATGTTCTTCCAGATCGGGGCAAATCCGCTGTTTACCGTCATCCCCAATACGTTTATGAACGACTATATGACATTGCTGGGGATCGAAAACATTGCCGGAGACCTGACACAAGGTACCGTTACACGCGAATTTGTCATCGCAAACAATCCCGATTACATCTTTATCGCCACCATGGGGATTGTGGGGGAAGAAGAACTGAAAACATGGAACAGGTACTCCAGTCTGAAAGCAACCAGAAAGAAGCAAATTTATATCATTGATTCCGATATCGCCTGCCAACCCACACCTGTCACTTTTGTTCAGACAATAGTATTGATGAATCAGTTGATGGAAGAACCAAAAACCAAGAACCAAGAACCAAGACAATAAGACAATAAGACAAGATAATTAAAGAAATTGTAGCCCAATTGATAATCAAATGAAGAAATTAGGATTAATACATATCTACACCGGCGACGGGAAAGGGAAGACAACTTCCGCCGTGGGACTGGCCGTACGTGCCTTGGGAAGTGGATTCAAGGTCTGCTACTGCTCTTTTCACAAACGTCCGGAAAAATACGGCTATGCCGAAATGGAAAGCCTCAAAAAACTGGGCGCGACGGTATTGAACTTTGCCAAAGGACATCCGCATCTGGATAAAAGCATTGATGAGAACCAGATCAAAAGAGAAGTTCCGGAAGCCATACAAACCATAAAAGAGATGCTGGCTTCGCAACATTACGACCTGCTTATTCTGGACGAAATCCTTATTTCCGTCCGCGACCAATACCTGGACGAACAGATTTTGCTCGATTTTATACAATCCAAACCAACTGACACGGAGCTCGTCATGACCGGTAGGGCTGCCACGGAAAAGGTAATGGAACTGGCAGATTATGTTACCTTCTGCAAAAAACTGAAACACCCCTACGATCGAAAAGTAAGAAGCCGGAAAGGGATTGAGTACTAAGACCGGCTTAATTCCCGAAAGAGCTATCGAATAACCAAAGGATGAGACAAAAAGGATGGATATGGGGTATATATGTCCTGCTACTTTTAGTGGGATTACTCGCTGCATCCATGTTGTCATTGGGGATGGGAGAAATCCCAATCCGGCTCGGGGATTTACCGCATTTTTTTTCTGATAAAGAGAGTATGGAGTATGGTGTATTGGCCTATATCCGCATCCCCCGAACATTGCTCGGACTGGCTATCGGCGGAAGCCTTAGTCTGGCCGGTGCCATATTACAGGGAATATACCGGAACCCGTTGGTAGAACCCTACACACTCGGCATTTCCGGTGGCGCATCATTGGGAGTCACCTTTGCCATTGTGGCAGGACTACATCTGCTCAATATCCTGTTCCTGCCGTTGGCAGGATTTATCGGCGCTTTCGCGACCATCTTTCTTGTATATACCCTCAGCCTTGGAAGAGGCGGACTCAGTGTCAACCGGATGTTGCTTATCGGCGTCATGATCAGCTTTATCTCCTCTTCCCTGATGATGTTTCTCATGTCCGTCACTTCCACAGACAACATTCACGGCATTGTTTTCTGGATCATGGGTTCGCTCAACGAATCGAACAGTACCATGATCACGGTAATGATCGTACTTTCACTGTTCTGTCTGGTTGTATCGTATCTGTTCGTGATGCCCCTCAATGCACTGCGACTGGGTGAGGAAAAAGCCAGACACCTGGGATTTAACGCAAACAGTGTGATCCGTATCCTGTTTATTGTCACATCGCTGCTTACCGGGGCATGTATTGCCGTGGCGGGAATCATCGGTTTCGTGGGCCTGGTTATCCCACACATCGTACGCCTGTGGGTGGGTACCGATTACCGCATACTGCTTATCTCATCCTTTCTGAGTGGCAGCATATTCCTGATCCTGTGTGATGTGATGGCACGCACCATTATTTCACCCAATGAACTTCCTATTGGGGTGATCACCGGTATTGTAGGAGGCGTGGCCTTTATCGTTTTATTGAGTAACTCAAGACGGAAAAAAGTTAGATAATGTACCAATGTGTATAATGTGTCAATGGGACTAATGGGATAATGGGATTAATCCCGATCACTTGTCCCGATTTATCGGAAAATCGGGACAAATAGTGATGATTTACTTTAATTTTTCATAATTGGTAATTGGTAATTAGTAATTGGTAATTAGTAATTGGTAATTTATAATTTAACATGATTCCTTTCCTCGACATACAAAATCTCTCCTGCGGGTATAGCAACGGCTTTCGGGTGCACGACATTAATTTGTCGCTCAATGAAGGATCGTTTGCCGGGATCATCGGGCCCAACGGATCGGGGAAAACCACGCTGTTCAGGGGAATCTCGGGTACGTTACCCCTAAAAGATGGATACATCCTGCTTGAAGGAACTGATCTGTCGAAACTTACATGGAGGGAAAAAGCTCAAAAGCTCGCCATCGTTTCACAATTCTCAGAAATGGCAGAACTGTCGGTAGAAGAATATGTATTGATGGGGCGACTCCCCTATCGTCAACAATTTCAGTTCTTCGACAGGAAAGAAGATATTGAAATAGCTCATCACTACATGCATCTGACCAACACTTATCGTCTGCGTAATAAGTCGATGACAGAGTTGAGCGGCGGTGAGCGACAAATGGCCAATATCGCCTGTGCCCTGTCGCAACACCCGTGCCTGTTACTACTCGATGAACCTACATCACATCTCGACATCACCCATCAGATACGGTTTATGAATCTGATCCAGCGGCTGAACGAAGAGATGAAACTAAGCGTGATGATGATCGTACACGATCTCTCACTCGCCGCTGAATATTGTGATTTCCTGCTGATGATGAAAAACGGTACAACCTTTTGCCAGGGGACACCCGAAGAGGTAATGACCTATGAGCATATCGAAAAAGTGTACGATACGGTGGTGATCGTAAAAACCAATCCCGTATCGGGCAAACCGGTGGTCTTTCCCGTATCCGAACAACGGTTGAAGAACGGTAAGAAATAGTGGTTCAGTATCCCAGTTTCGCTTCAATAAGCTGGATCAAGATGTGAATCACCTTAATATGTATCTCTTGTATTCTGTCCGAGAAAGGTGTGGCGGGGCTTGCAATCGTAACATCGGAGATTTTTTCAAGTTTATTCCCTCCTTCCTTTGTCAAAGAGACAATTCTCATATCCAGGTCTTTCGCCTTGCGTGCCGCTCTGACAACGTTCTCCGAGTTTCCACTGGTGCTAATGGCCAAAAGTACATCATTTTTATTTCCTGTCGCTTCGACAAATCTCGAAAAAACCTCATCAAACGAAAAATCATTTCCTACACATGTCAAATATGCCGGATCATTAATCGCAATTGCAGGATAGGGTTTCCGATTATTTCTATATCGTCCGGTCAGTTCTTCTGCAAAATGTGCTGCATCGCACATTGATCCGCCATTACCACATGATATTATCTTTCCGCCGCCAGCCAGACAATCAGCCATAATTGTCGCAGCCTGATCTATCAGTTTTATATTAACCGGCTTATCAATAAACTTTTGCAAGGTCGACAAAGCCTCAGACAAACTATGTATAATTTTATTCATATCGTTCATGTCCATTCTGAAATAGTTACTTTCCATATTCAAATATCAGTGAACTACGGGGTTCACTTAAGGTCAATTGTAGGCCTTTTCTCAATTCATCCCCCGTTTTGACAAAGTCCTCGCCGGTATCTCTGTCAGTAAGTGTGTAAGTTTTCTCCGGATCAACGGCCGAAAGTTTGACCATTATAGTTTCATCCGGACTTTGATCTCTTCTGAAAGCTACTATTATGCCTGTGTCATCAGAAGGTCTGTGTAATTGATATGCCAACCAGATATCATCCGTTGTCATATCTTCATAAGAGGTCAATGGATAATAGTCTTCATAAAAATAAGGTCGTACATCCATGAATTCCCTGAAACATCTCTGCATCTCCGTAAAAGAGGAGGAGGCTTCCGTTATTTTCCAGTTGAAAATGACAGATGTACCTAAACTCGAACGGAAAGTAAAT
>NZ_JAWRIS010000014.1:0-7544 GCF_040307845.1 Proteiniphilum sp. | reverse complement strand
ATGGCGGACGCCTCAGAACCGGTCCGCCTCGGTTCTCCACCTAAAATACAATACAGGAATTATAAAAACGAATGATTAACAAATAATCCACATGGTGGATAAAGGGCTTTAGCTTTTACGCTATGCGGAAATTAGTACAACTACAATGATTTACCAGAAAGATTAAAGACCCATCAAAATCGCACTTCATTTTTTGACAGGTTTAAAGTGGTTGCTGCGGACTTACCCTACTCGCAAACAGTAGTCGCCCATATTGCCAAAGATGGCCATTATTATATTCATCCTGATAGTAAGCAAAATAGATCAATTAGCGTAAGAGAAGCAGCGCGACTACAATCTTTTCCAGATGACTATTATTTTGAAGGAGAAAAGGAGGGGGCTAATAGAACGGCGGCATTTAAACAAATTGGAAATGCTGTGCCGCCATTAATGGCAAAAAAAATAGCTGAAGAATTATTTAATGTTTTGAAAAATGGTAAATAACGAACAGGCTATAGTTGTTTCTTACTACTTGTCCCGCTTCAATGATGAAGCGGTCAATAAATTAGGATACAAAACTTGGAAAGATGCTTTTGACGATTTATCCGAGAAACTTCAAATTAACAAGCATACTATAAAAAATTGGAGAGACGAATTTGATCCTTTTCACGGACATAGAGCGGGATGGCATCAGAGACAACCAAGAAAAGCAATTTCAAATATTATTTCCCAATTTGAACAGTTGGAGGAATTTGATATTAGGCAAATAGCAATAGAAATTATTAATGGAAATAAGATCGATTTACCAGAAATAGATAATTCAGAAAATGAAGTTACCGCCAGTATGATTTATATACTCAGAGGTCCAACAGGAAAAAAAGCTGAACAGTTTTTTATAGAATATCATAGGTTAAATAATTTGCCTATTGCAGGTGAATTAGTTGATACAAGAGATTTAGGATGTGGATATGATTTTGAAATAAAATCTGAATCAAATCAACATTTTATTGAAGTTAAAGGACTTGCTAGTAATATAGGCGGACTTCTCTTTACAAATAAGGAATGGGAAACAGCCGTAAGCATTCGGTCAACTCCGTATTTTTTTTGAAGTTTTCTTGTTTTCTCCAAGCTTTCTTTCAAAAACTTGTAAAACATTCGGAGATGAGTTGGAGTTTTTAGGAGTTTTTTTGTAGATAGTTTAAAGGAAGCAGTTCGGCCAGATCCATTGTATAATCTTCATCATAATCGTGGATATGGCTCAGTACATAAACCATCCAGTCGCGGAAGTTAACATCAGCCGCTTTACAGCAACCAAGTAAAGAGTAAATAACGGCAGCATCTTCCGCAGCGTCATGGTTTCCGCAAAACAGATAGTTTTTCCTGCCAAGTGCCAAGCCTCTAAGGCTGTTTTCAGCCATATTATTATCTATGTTGTACCTTCCGTCCAGGTGATACCGACTTAATCGGTGATAGATACTATGGCAGTATTTTATAGCTTTTCCAATCGGACTTTTTGGTAATACTTTCTTGTATTCATTTACAAGCCACTTTTCAAATGCAACCATTATCGGGTAGGCATGACTCTCCCGGAGCTTAGCTCTTTCTTCATAAGAAAGACTTCTTTCATCAGCTTCCCGTTCTACTTCATAGAGAAGACCGATTTGTTCAAGAGCATATTCTGCCCTGATCCTGTCATTTTTCAGGGACTCTTCAAACTTTCTTCTCGCGTGAGCCCAACAACCCAGGGGCAATACCCCTTTCTTGTACTCGTACATCTTGTATACACCATACCCGTCTGTCTGCATTGCGCCACGGAAGTCTTTCAACAGGGATAATGCCACATTCTGTGCCCTTGAGCCATGATCATAATGGAAGAAGAGTTGTTTATCCATAACTGAGCGTACCATCCACATGTATCCGTTGACAGTTTTATGCTTCTCGTTATTTATGACAGGAACGGTGGTTTCATCCACCTGGATATAATCGGTGGCAAGAACCAGTTCTTTGAGTCGGTAATAGAGTGGTCTCAGTAAATCGGCTGTATCCTTAAACCAACCATTCACCGTTGGTGGCGGCAGATTGATTTTCATCTGTTTCAGCATCTGTACCTGACGGTAAAAAGGCAGATGATTAACATACTTGTTTATCATGAGTTCCGCCAAAAGTGATACTCCCGCGTAACTGCGTGCTATAGGCTGGTATTTTGTGGGAAGCGAAGCTGTAACAATAGGAGAAGACTCTTTTTGAGACTCCTGTGAAGCTTTGTCCTTTAACACATACTTGTGTCGGACAATCCTCCTGACGTAGCATTTGCCCGGTTCATACTCCAGCACTTCGGTTATCTCCGGTTCAAGCTCTGTCCATGCATCCTTACCCTCTGATACCTCTTCCGGGTACAGATGCTCTTCAACTCGTGGCAGATCCTCAGGCAGGGGCCTGCGGACAGGTTTTCTTTTTACTCGCTCTTTTACACGCCTTTCCCTGAAGGACTCTATTTCAGCTTTTGCTTCTTCTGCCCGCTCTTGTTCTTCGGGCAACAGGTCCAAGCCATCGAAGTCGATACGGCGCTGACGCGGATCTTCTTTAATAAAACGTTCACTGGATTTACCCCATATACGACGTCTTAGATAAGCAACCTGTTTTTCAAGATCAATAATCTTTTCATCCTTTTCAGATATGGTTTCCTCGTATGAGGATTTTAATGCGTCAACATCCGTGCGATCTTCCAGTTTACCCTTCAGGAGCATATTTTCCTGATATAAACGGTCGCATTTCTCCAGGAGGAGTTCTAAAAGCTCGTTCGGATTTTCTTTGTTTTCTTGCATCTTTTATCTGTTGGATAGCGAGAGTAAAGATACAAAAAGGGTATAATATATGCAAGGGAAAAGATGCTAAAATCGTTTGTTTATGCACCTTTCCAGCGTTTTTTATATTTACATTTCCCCGTGTCAATTCCCTGTACCATAAGCATGAGTTTTTGCCAGGAGAAGGGATGAGATTTTCCATTTTCATCAAAAGAGGGTAATGAAAAGTTTCCCTTTTCAAGCTTCATGTAATATATTACCAATCCCCCGTGTTCCATGTGCAGGACCTTCATGCTTGTGCAATTACGGTTCAGAAAGACAAACACGTCTCCGCTGCTAACTTTCTTGCCCATATGATCCGTGACCAGTCCGCTTAAAGTGTAAAATCCTTTCCGCATATCAGTTGGGAAAGGGTAAAGCCAGTAACGCATTGAGTCATTAAGGTTGAACATGCTTTATTGGGTTAATAGGATTAAGGAACGAATCTGAGATAGATCGACTCCTTCAGGGATACGTAATTTAACTCCGTTAGGATAAACAATCTCGAACGCATTTCCCTCTGATGGGTGCATATGCTCCGGATTCTGTTTTTGTAGAACCCTCTTCTTTGTCTGTAACTGTTGATTTGCGTCGGTAAAAACTATCGGTATAAAATCAGATTGCCGTTCCCTACTGTGATTATGTTGTTGCAACTTTCTTTTCCAGTAATAAAACTTGGACTCAGTAATACATTCATTCAGGCAAAAATCCCTTACGGAAAGATCGCTACTTTGAAAACGATCATAAACTGCTTCAAACTGCTTTATTGTCCACATATTTTTTGAGGACAAATATAGAAAGGATCAAATAACAAAATAAGGCGTGGTAGACCGAATGCTTACAAACAGCCAAACAGGAAAGAACAAAATATACAGTTTGTCTTGTGTCTAACATCAATGATTCTCCTGAGATTTCTTTCATTAATGACCCATTTTCGAAATTAAATCCCAAAAAGAATATAATCCAAACAGTCCAAGTGCAATGGAGTGTTTCCAATAACGAATTACAAGGAATAAATGATTGACTATACCAACATACAATCAACTTCTGCAGAACCAGAAGCAAGTTCAATGATTGAAACCTTTCGAGCAATTGGTTACTCTATTGAAACTGCCATAGCTGATATTATCGATAATTCCATTACTGCTGGAGCAAGGAATATTTGGATTGATTATGACTGGAAAGGTGCAAACACAACATTGTCTATTTTAGATGATGGCTTTGGAATGAATAATGAACAACTCATTCAAGCTATGCGTCCTGGAAGCAAAAATCCATTAGACAAAAGAAATCAGGATGATTTGGGGCGTTTTGGATTAGGCTTAAAAACGGCTTCATTTTCGCAATCAAGAAAATTTACTGTATTCTCTAAAGCTAAGGGTTACAAGCCTGTTTTTTGGACTTGGGATTTGGACTTTGTCAATCAAGAAAAAGTATGGAAATTAATTAGATACATTCCTAACAAAGAAAGCTGGACTAAGAAAATAGAAACTGTTGAGACAGGCACTTGTGTAATTTGGTGGGATTTGGATAGACTTACAAAGGATACTTCAGAAGATAGTGAAGAAGCTAGAAGTAAGTTTCTAGGAATAATGGATTCGGTAAAATCACATTTATCCATGGTTTTTCATAGATATATGGATGAAGGATTAAAAATCTATTTACGTGAGAGGGAAATAAAATCTTGGGATCCTTTTATGATAGGTGTTGATGGGTTACAAACAAAACCAGAAACAAGACTAGAAAATGGTTCAATAAGAATTAAAGGGTTTATATTACCCCATCGTTCAAAACTTTCAGCAGAACAGTACATCTATGGAAAAGGTCCAAAAGATAGTTGGACAGCTCATCAAGGTTTCTATGTTTATAGAAATCGTAGATTGTTAGTCGCTGGAGACTGGCTAGGTCTTTTTAAGAGAGAAGTACATTATGACCTTTGTAGAATACAAATTGATTTGTCCAATAATTTCGATAATGACTGGCAAATTGACATAAAAAAATCTATAGCAAGACCACCTGCTATTTATCGTGAACAAATTCTTGCATTAGCAAAAGATGTTAGAAATCAAGCCGTAGAGGTATACAGACACAAGGGTAAGGTGCTTAAAAGAAAATTGGCTTCTGATGAATATTTTCCGTTTTGGGAAGAAAGAGCTAGGCACGGTAAAAGATTCTATAAAATTAATCGAAACCACCCACTTTTGAGTGAACTGCTTACTAACTCTGGCGATTTGAAAAAAGATATTGAAAAGGTTATTCAGTTTATCGAGGAAACAATTCCTGTTCCTTTAATTACCCTTCAAGAAAGCGAAAATGAAAAACCACACGGTCAACCTTTTGAAGGAATAGACCACAACGCTATAAAGGAAACAATGCAAAAACTTTTCAATAGCTATATTTCAAGTGGGCTTTCAACTGAAAAAGCAAAAGCAAGAATTCTGAATACAGAACCCTTTAATTTTTATCCCGAATACATAGAATTTATTACTGAATGAGCAACATAGATCCAATAAAAATAATTAGGCAACTCCTTTTCGGAAAGACTTCCGTTACTGTTCAGGAAGTGGAAACGGCAGTTGATACATTTATGAAAATGAACCTCCCAATTCCTGAAACAAGAGAAATGTTAATCAGAAAAGTCGAGGAACTATTTACCATACGTCAAGACGAATTTAGATCTATAGAAAAAGCAGATGAAAATTTACCTTGGCTAAATGATAAAAGAGCTAAAATTGATTTTGTAAATGGTTTTTGGGGTAGTTACAGGCAGTATCTTGAAGAAGAAAAAAACTTTGCTCCTGATGTGGTAAATAAACTAGATAGGCTAACAGATAGCATTCTTGATAATTTATTTGATCCAACAGAAAAAGTAAAAATCAACAAAAAAGGGCTTGTCGTTGGTCAAGTACAATCAGGAAAAACTGCCAATTATACAGGTCTAATATGTAAAGCGGCAGATGCAGGTTTTGGCTTAATTATAGTAATGGCTGGAATTCACAACAACCTAAGAAGCCAGACACAAATAAGAATAGATGAAAGCTTTTTGGGATTTGATACCCAGCACACTAGAGCTTTTAATCAACAAAGTATAAAAATTGGCGTAGGAAAACCTGGATTTGGTAAAATCAATGTAGCACATTCACTTACGTCAAGTTTAGAAAAAGGAGATTTTACCCAAGGTGCAGCAAATGCACTAGGATTGAACTTTGACACTAAGGAACCAATAATAGCTGTCATTAAAAAAAATCCTCACGTACTTAGAAGAATATATCAATGGCTAGCTGCCCAAGCTGATGAAGACACAGAACTAAGTCGTGTAATTCGTAACAAAGCATTATTGTTAATTGATGATGAGGCAGACAATGCATCTATTAACATTTCAAACGACCCTGAAAGGCAAAGTTCTATTAATGGCTGGATTACTCAAATTCTAAATCTATTTGGAAAGAATGCTTATGTTGGTTATACCGCTACTCCATTCGCTAATATTTTTATTCCATTGGATGACCAAAACTTATTCCCGAGGAATTTTATAAAGAATATACCAGCTCCTTCCAACTACATTGGGCCAGAAAAAGTATTCGGATTCAGTCCATTGGAAGAAGACGAAGCTTCAAATACTGTTTTGCCAATTGTAAATAGGATAAATGATTACAGTGGTTTTGTACCAGACAGACATAAAAAAGATGATCAATTACCATCATCTTTACCTGAATCTTTGAAAAAAGCAATACGCTGTTTTATAATTACTTGTGCAATAAGAAGATTAAGAGGGCAAACAACGGTTCATAATTCAATGCTGATTCACGTTTCACGTTTTATGCGTTGGCAAGACCATATTGCAGAATTAGTTTCAAATCAATTCATTTATTATAGAAGAGGAATCGACCAAAATGATGCAGTAATTTTGGATGAATTAAAATCGACTTTTGAAAAGGATGAAAACGGATATAAATCTTATGTTTCAGTTTCTCAACAAATTCTTGATTCAGAACTCAAAAGTTTAGATACCCAAATTCAAGTTCATAAATGGAGTGAAGTTTTACTGCATTTGAATGATGCTGCTTCACGTATTGAAGTAAAATCAATTCACGGTGGTTCTGGTGAAGCTCTTGACTATTTCGACCATAAAAATGGACTTTCAGTAATTGCAGTTGGTGGTAATAAACTTTCAAGAGGATTGACCCTAGAAGGACTTTCCATCAGCTACTATTTAAGAGCCTCCAGAATGTATGATACACTTATGCAAATGGGGCGTTGGTTTGGCTATAGAGGAGGATATGTTGATTTATGTAGACTTTTCACAAGTAGAGAATTGAATGAGTGGTTCTGCCATATAACACAAGCCTCTGAAGAACTTAGAGAGGAGTTTGATTATATGTCGGACATAGCAGGTTCAACTCCAGAACAATACGCTTTAAAAGTTAGAACGCACCCTGGAGTTCTTCAAATTTCAGCAACTAATAAAATGCGTTCGGCAATTACGGTTCAAATTTCCTGGGCAGGTAGATTGGTCGAATCTTACGAGTTTAAAAAAGATATTTCGACTATAAATAACAACCTTAGGAACACTGAAAAATTTATATGATTATCCGCAATATGACCTATTGTAAATTTTCGATTTGAAATCGGGGCTGTACGAGACAGCGGCAATGACCAGCCTGTCGAAAAGTTTGTCCGGGAAGAATCTCCGGTTAAACTTATAACAGAATTCATTGAGGT
>NZ_JAWRIS010000013.1:0-56565 GCF_040307845.1 Proteiniphilum sp. | reverse complement strand
AGTAGGTTCATAATCTATTGATATTTAGACTATAAATATACAACTTTTCTATCATATGAGAAAATATATATCGTTAATTATCAACCGATTTTCCAGCAATTATCCTAATAAATGTTTAGGACTGATTGCGGATAATCATAATAAATTAATACTATTCGTCGTAGTTAATAACTTAGCTATATTAACTCTCACAAATAAAGTAACTATTTATGAACCAGTATTCTAATGTGATTTTGATGCGGTGTTTTGCTATAAATTACTATAAATATTTTGGATAAGCAGAGAATCGATTGAATGACAAAAATAGACAACACCAGAGCCAAACATACTCAAATCGGTGCCACTTGCTGCCAGCTCCCGATTATATGCTGTTTCGGTAGATATCTCAACTTATATTTGTTCTGAAAATAAGAATAGTAACTTTTAAATTATAAGATATGAAGATTATTAATATCGAAGAATCGGTATTCGAAAAAATGATGGATCGATTTGGAGCATTTACCCGGAAGGTGGAAGCTATTTGCAATCGGAACAGTGATAAAAGTATGGCAAAGTGGCTGGACAATCAGGACGTATGTATGATTCTGAATATTTCCAAACGTTCGTTGCAAAACTACCGGGATAATGGAATACTCCCGTATACGCAGATCAGGCATAAGATGTATTACAAAGCTGACGATATTGAGCGGATCATTCCATTTATCACACAGAAAGAAAAGGAATTAACTTATAAAAGAAAGGAGCGTAAGTAATGGATAATGATAATTTGATAACACAGAGTGATGAACAAATCGTATTCTTTTTCAAATCCCTTGAAAACATGTTGGATGGTTTGGAGAATCTAACGGGAAATTATCGTCCGATGCTAAAAGGGGAGCGTTATTTGACCGATAAAGAAGTTTCGGAACGATTAAAGCTGAGCCGTCGTGTTTTGCAGAATTACCGGGATGAAGGTCGGCTTCCTTTTTGTAAGTTGGGTGGAAAAATACTCTATCGGGAGTCAGATATTCAGCGAATGTTGGATGATGGGTATCAGAATACATTTCGTTAATATTTTCTTTTTCTTCTTTTCAACCGATATACATCCTCCATGCGGAGAACTAAATAAGCAAGACTTTCCGGTAAAAATACACTAATCCGCAGGATTCGGAAGATTTTTATCGGAAACAGAGCTTGGTCTTGCGTTTTAGGTCGGAGTATATTTTTGTATATTGATTGAAAAGAAGATATTATTAGACAAATTAAAAAAAGAGCAACCCAATTCATATCCTGGGTTGCTCTTTCAATATTGTATAGTCGTACTCTCTAACTATTCATCTTTTGCTCTACTTTTTGCATATCTTTCAGGATGCTTTGGTCTAATACTTTAGCATAGTGTTGTGTCATTCGTGTGGAGGAATGCCCAAGCATTTTAGCCACATTGGATAGTGACACATTATTAGCTAAAGCTACCACCGTGGCGAAAGTGTATCGGGCGGTATGAGTCGAGAGTTTCTTGTTGATTCCACACAAATCGGCAATCTCTTTCAAGTACGAATTATATTTTTGATTGCACATAACAGGCAACAACGTCCCTCGCTCTTCGCAGATAGGATATCCTTCGTATTTCTTTAGAATTTGCTGAGGTGTACTTAGTAAAGGAATATTACACATATTATTTGTCTTCTCACGGGTTTTGCGTATCCAGAAGTTTCCATTGTTATCCGTAACAATATGTTCTTGTTTCAGATTATAGACGTCAATGAATGCTAACCCTGTCCATATCGAAAACAAAAATACATCCCGAACTAATTCTAGACGATGTATCGCAAATTCTTTTTGAGTGATTCGGGTTATTTCTTCCATGGTCAGAAATTCCTTGTTAACCGGCACTTCATGGAATTTGATCCCAACAAAAGGGTTTCGACTAATGTATTCATTGGCAATCGCCAGATTGATTACTTTTTTGAAACACTTCATATAACGGATCACAGTATTCTGTTGGCATTTCTTTTCTGTCTTCATGAAGAATTCAAAATCTCGTACCAATTCTCCTTTTACTTCTCTCAAGAGTAAATCATCTTCACCGTGTTTTTTCTGAATCAGTTCTTGTAAGTAGCGAGAGCAACATTCGTATCGGCGAACTGTAATATCGGCATAATCTATTCCAATCAATTTCCGGCATTGCTCATTATGTTCATTGAAAAATGCGATTAAGGTTTTGCGGTCTTCATCATCCATTCCCAGAAACTTATTCCGAAGAATCTTGGCAGTGATGGTTTTGCCGTTCTGCTCCATCTCATTAAAGAGTTGTGATAGTCGTATTTGTGCCGATTCAATGTAATTGTTGAGGTCATGAGATTTTCGATCTCGACCTCTGGAACACTCTTTGGCTTGATTCCAGAGAGAAGGATTAATGCTTTTCTTTGTACGAATCTCCTCACGCTGACCGTTTACGGTAATTCGCATACTTACGGGGGCATCCCCGCTTTTTAGCAACTGGTTCTTCTTTAAGAAGAACAAAACACCAAATGAATTTCGTCTCATTTCCTTGTAATTTTAATGGTTCAAAATTATGGAAATAAGCCCAGACTAAAGTTATGCAAAACGCTACATATCAGCGAAATAAAATCTGCCTGGTGACTATTTTTGATAGTCTCGAAAAAGTCACCGATTACGCCACCAGATCCGCTATTTTTCGCCCCATTTTGCACTTTCGGCAGAAAACAAAAATCCCCGAAAGTGATTGACCTTCAGGGATTTTCTCTTTTTTTGCTTGTGGTGCCACCAGGAATCGAACCGGGGACACAAGGATTTTCAGTCCTTTGCTCTACCAACTGAGCTATGGCACCAACACTGCTTAAATTGCGAGTGCAAAGATAACCGCATTTTTGAGATTTACAAAATTTACCCATAAAAAACAGTAATTTCAGCGATTATTTTTTCCCGGATGAGCGTATTTTTTCTTTTTATTCGCCATTTCTGATTTCTTCGGGTAAACGTAATGGAAGGTTACATTATAGTAGAGGGATGCTTTATGAGCTGTCGAATTCGCTCTTTTGCATGGCGTCGGGCGTCTTTGTATATCGTATGTTTTCCCTGAATTGCCGGGGTGTCATACCTGTTTCCCTGCGGAATGAGTCGAAGAATACGGATTTTGTGCGAAAGCCCACACAGCATGATAACTCATCCGTATTGAGATGATGTCTGGGATCGTCTTTATTTTCAAAAATCCGGATTACTTCCCGGATCCGATACCTGTTAATGATTTCTGTAAACCTGACACCTTGTGAATTGATTGCTTTTGAGAGATAACTGCGGTTGGTACCCATCTCCATCGCCACCCTGTTTAAGTCGAGACCGGGTTGCAGGAACTTTTTACCCTCCTTCAACCATACCTCGAAATCGTTGAAAAGCCCAGACTCCTTCTGCTCCATAATGATATGCGGTTTAGCCTGTTTTTTCTTCTTTCGCCTCTTGTTAACCCGGATCACTATGATATTGGACAGTACCAGCAAGAGAAAAGCCACATGAAATATGTTCCGGTTTCGTCTTTTGTCGTTTTGTAACTGTTCTATTCTACGGGCAGCCTGATCCAGTTCTATTTGTGTTTCGGTGAAATTTACAATTCCTCTTGCGAATAACCGGTGATATTTGTCCTGGCTGATTTGAGCCGAATCAAGAAAGAGTTGTGCCTTTGCCGGATCGGTTGACTGAAATGCGGTTGACAGTTCCGTGTAAGCATAGTACAGCCAATTTTCCCAGTCATGCTCTCTAATGGGACCGATTGCCCGCATGGCATATTCTTTTGCTTCTTCGTGTTTGCCGAGTTTATTGTAGATGGAAGCCAGACCGATACAAGCCCCTGATTTACGTCTTTCCGATCCGAAGAATTCATTATCTGTCCGGATCACTCTTTCGAATGATGCGATGGCGGCAGGCCAATTTCCCTGCAAACTTTCAATCCTTCCCATATAATTGTATATGGATGCCTGTTTTTGTTGGTCGTGGGTAAAGTCCGCAGTCTCCATGGCCAGTTTTGCATAGTATTGTGTGCTATCCATCTGTTGCAGATTCAGATAGGCGTTTATCGCTACAATATAGACATAGTAAAGTTCTTCCTTATCATCATACTTTTTCAGCGTAGTTTCCGCTTCACCGATTTTTTTTATGGCTTCATCGAATGATCCCACCCCATTATAGTAACTTGCGAGAAATTTTTGATTCACAGCCACGCTCTTATGTAATCCGGCTTCCCGGTAATGTTCACTGGAACGATGAAGCAAACTGATGGCATGTTCATAATTCTCATAATAATAGTGTATTCTTGCCATTAACCGTTCTACCAGGGCAAGGCATCGTGCATCATATACATTATTCTCCACAACTCCGATGGCCGTTTGATAAGCCTCCTGAAGATGGTTCAGACGGAACCGGGTCAATGCGGTGATTCCATTATAATAGTAAAGGCCGCGTGCATCTAACAGTTCCGGACGGATACCTTGCAGGATAATTTCTGCGCTGTCGGCTCTTCCTGATTCACAAAGCGCTGCCGCTTTGAAGATATCGCTCACCTGCCGGACATTTTCCGGCAGATGAGTAATACAGGTATCTTCCAAATGTAAAATGCTGTCATTCTGATTCTCTATAAAAAAAAGATGTATTATCTCTTCCAAATGAGCAGGATACCTTGCATTCGATTGTCGGAGACAGGAAATGGGCAGAAACGACGAAGATAACCATAGGAAAAGGTTTACCAATATTTTTATGTCATAGGTCGCGGGCATGCTTGGTTATTTGGTCAATCGATTAATATCTCGCTTAACAGAAACATAACAATATGTGGTCAAATATATGGAAATTTTTAATAAGTCCCAAATTACCGGTAATTCAGTAATTATTTTTCATAAACCAAGCATCCGGTGGAACAAATGTCCATCGGGAAAGGATTTTTGGCAGGTTGTTCCTCTCAGATAGTGAATGGTCGTTTAAATTGGATTCCATCCCTGTGCACGGAGCTGCATCTCCTGTCCATCGCGGGTAACGAGGTAACAGCCTTGTTCGGGAGGGGTAATATGCCCTATCAGCCGGATTCCTTCCAGTTTGTTCATTTTTTCATGCAAATGGAGCGGAACGGTAAAGAGCAATTCATAATCTTCACCGCCATTCAGCGCGACGGTGGTTATGTTCATGTTAAATGTCTCGGCCATCACTGCTGTTTGATAATCGATAGGGATCCGCTCTTCGAAGAGTTGGCAGCCGGCGTTGCTCTGATTGCAGATATGGAGCAGGTCGGAAGATAATCCGTCGGAGATGTCTATCATAGAAGTAGGTACGATTCCATTTTCCGCCAGCGAAGCCACGATATCTTTCCTGGCTTCTGGTTTGAGCTGACGTTCCAAAAGATATTCCCTGCCTGCAAAATCGGGTTGAAAATCCTTGTCGCCGTCGAATACGCTCTTTTCCCTCTCCAGCAACTGTAATCCCATATAAGAGGCACCCATGTCGCCCGACACATAGATCAGGTCGGTGTTTTTGGCGCCGTTGCGGTAGACGATTTTTCCTTCGTCTGCCGAGCCGATACAGGTGATGCTGATGGTAAAGCCGGTAAGTGACGAGGTGGTGTCGCCCCCCACGATATCTACCCCGTAGATTTCACAGGCCAGCTTTAATCCGCTGTAGAACTCTTCTAAGTCTTCCACCGAGAACCGTTTCGATATGCCGAGGGAGACGGTGATCTGCTGTGGTTTTCCGTTCATGGCGTAAATATCGGAGAAGTTGACGACGGCTGCTTTGTACCCGAGATGTTTGAGGGGGGTATAGACGAGATCGAAATGAATCCCTTCCAGCAACAGGTCGGTAGTCACCAGCGTCCGTTTTCCACTATTATCTATAACGGCGGCGTCGTCACCCACGCCTTTGATGGAACTCTCCTGCGTGAGTCTGATATCCTGGGTCAGGTGGTCGATCAACCCGAATTCGCCCAATGTGGCTATTTCTGTCCGTTGCATCAAATTCTCTGAATAATGGTACGCATGATTTCCGCCATCTTCGGCTGGGCTATTTTGGCGGCTTCCTGCACATCTTCGTGCGACACTTCCACGATCTTGCCGATCACACCCAGGTCGGTGATGATGGAGAATGCCAGCACCTTCATCCCGGCATGGTTGGCCACGATCACTTCGGGAACGGTAGACATGCCTACGGCATCTCCTCCGATAATACGCAGCCAATTGTACTCGGCCGGCGTTTCAAAAGTCGGGCCCTGGAGTCCGATATAAACCCCATGCTGCAATTTGATGTTCTTTTCTTTGGCGATCTCCATCGCCATCAGACGCAACGATTTATTGTAGGCCTCGCTCATATCGGGGAAACGGGTTCCCAGTTCGTTGAAGTTTTTTCCGTGGAGCGGATGTTCGGGGAACAGGTTGATATGGTCTTCAATCAGCATGATATCTCCTATGTCGAAGCTGGCATTCATTCCCCCCGCCGCGTTGGAAACGAAAAGGTATTCGATGTGCAACGCCTGGAAAACACGGATGGGGAAAGTTACCTGTTTCATGTCGTATCCTTCGTAGTAGTGGAAACGCCCTTGCATGGCCAGCACTTTCTTGCCGCCGAGCGTACCGACAATCAGTTTTCCGCTATGGCCTTCCACTGTAGAGACGGGAAAATTAGGGATCTCGGTATAGAGGATCTCCTTTTTATCTTCGATCTCATGGACCAGTTCACCCAGGCCGGTGCCCAGGATAATGGCCGTATTAGGGATTTCTTCGATTCTACTCCTCAGGTAATCTGCTGTTTGTCTGATAGTTTCTAACATGTTCTAAAATATTATTGTTGAATTGTTCTTGTTCTTTCTCTTCGATGAATGTCACGCGCACCGGGATGTAATAGAGCATTTTCTTTATTTCCTCATCAAGATAAGGCAGCGCCCTGAGACGGACAGCATCTTTCTCGGTGGTGAGGATGATCTTGTTGTTATCATCTACCGTATCGGTCAATTCCCTGATCGATTGTATATCTCTCTTTGTAAAAGAATGATGGTCGGGAAAAAATTTCGTATAGAGGTTATAGGTGAACAGTTCCACCTTATCCACAAGAGGCTGGGGTGAGGCAATGCCTGCTATCAGAAAAACATGCTTCTTGCGAAGATCCCGTGCCTGCAGCGGGTTCCCCTGCAAATCAGGGAAAAGAGGTGTTACCGTCCCGTAGTCGAAGCTGGTGAAATAAAGTTGTTGAAACGCATAGAGATTCAATCCATTCGTATAGATCCGGAAATCGATGGGCTGCATGTCAGGGTCGCATTTGGTCACTATCACGATAGATGCCCTTTCTTTTCCTTTCAACGGTTCACGCAATGATCCCATCGGCAGCAACCGGTCTTCGAAGACAGGACGGTTGCTGTCCACCAGCAGGATAGAGAGTGAGGGTTGTACATAACGGTGCTGGAACCCGTCATCAAGGAGGATCACATTGGGACGTTCCTCTTTTTCAATAGAAAGGATTTTCCTGATACCGTTCACCCGGTTTTTATCGACAACCACTAAAGTTTCGGGGAATTTCTGCTTGATCTGCAAGGGTTCATCTCCTACATTGTGCGCCTTCGAATCGGTGTCGACGATCAAAAAGTCGTTGCTCTTACGTTTGTAACCCCTGCTGAGCACTGCCACCTTATATTGTGGAGATAGCAGCCTGATGAGATATTCAATATGCGGTGTTTTGCCTGTGCCGCCTACGGTGAGGTTTCCCACGCAAATCACCGGAATATCAAATGATTTTTGTTTGAGTATTTTTCTGTCGAACAGGCTGTTCCGGAAATTCACACCAAGACCGTAGAGCCATGCCAATGGCGCCATTGATCGACGGATTCCGACGGAAGGTTTGTCCTTTTCCATTAATTAGTGCTCTATGCTTCGCAAGTACTACATTTATTGAATATTCAAATCATACGGGATTCTTGCCTGTATATAATCCTGCTCTTTGATATCTTTCAGCAGCATAAACATCTCATAACTTTCACCCAGATATTCTTTTATTGTCCGGGCAACCAGTTCCTCCTTCTGGGGATTGAATAATTCGTCGAAACGCGAACGGAGCTTGGGATACTCGAACACTACATAGCTCTTACCCAGATTGGCCATTTCTGCTGCTATTTCAATAGCTTTTTCAATACCTCCCAGTTCATCTACCAGCCCGATCTCTTTAGCCTGATTCCCGGTCCATACACGGCCTTCGGCATAAAGCGCCAGGGAGTCTTTGGACATGCCGCGTCCTTCCGCGCAGCGGGTCAGAAAAAGATCGTACCCTCTTTCGATCATGTTTTGAAGCATCTCTTTTTCCCTTTCGTTGAAAGGACGTGTGAGATTGCCGAAGTCTGAAAATTCGTTGGTTTTCACCTCATCGGTAGAAATACCCAGTTTTTTGCTTGTCCCTTCAAAATTAGGGAAAGCGCCGAAGATACCGATCGACCCGGTCAGGGTAGTGGGTTGGGCGACTATTTTGTCGGCGTTGCAGGCGATATAATATCCCCCGGAAGCTGCCATGTCACCCATAGAGACCACGACCGGCTTTTCCTCTTTAAGATCGGTGATGGCTTTCCATATCTGTTCGGAAGCATAAGCGCTTCCGCCCCCCGAGTTGATACGGAACACTACTGCCTTTATCTCTTTATCTTTTCTCAGTTTCTCGATCTGGTCCACCATATATTTATCCTGGATGTTGTTTGGACCGGTGCCTGAAGTGATATTCCCGTTCGCATAGAGAATGGCAATGGTATTATCGGTCTTCTTCACGGTTTTGGTGGTTACCGATTTCATATTGGCCACTGTCGCGGAGGGTATTTTTGCCTCTTCATCGATTTCGAGCAGGCTCCTCAGGTAATTTTTCATTTCCGTTTCATACAGGAGAGTATCTACCAGGTTGGATGAAAGCAGGAAATCGGTCGATTGTATGGCCGGCAGGCTGTCAGCCAACAAGTCGATATCGGCAATTGAGAGTGAGCGTGATTTCGCCAGGTCGCTTCTCAGGAAACTCCATGCATCGTTCAGGTAAGAGCTTACCTGTTCCCGGTTGGCGTCACTCATCTCGTTCTGGGTGAAGGGCTCCACCGCCGATTTATAGGTCCCCACCTTGAATATCTGCATTTCAATGCCCAGTTTGTTAAGGGCATCTTTATAAAAAACCGGTATCGATGCCAATCCGTGAAGGTCGAGCATCCCCTGTGGATTGATGGCTACTTTGTCGGCTACCGAAGCCAGCCAATAGCCCCCCTGCGTATAGGCATCGGCATAGGCAACGATGAATTTTCCGCTCTCCCTGAAATTCTCCAGTTCATGGCGGATTTCGGCCAATGTGGCTATTGAGGCCATCATATTGCGGGAGTCGATATATATACCTTTTATTTTATCATTGCTTTTTGCTTTCCTTATAGCACTCACAATATCGTTTAAGCCCATCGGTAACGGGCGATTCGAGCCCATCATGGAGGTGAATGGATCTTCTTCGGGGGTACGCTCGGTGATGGGGCCGTTCAGGCGAAGATTCAATACGGTATTGTCCTGAAGAATGAATTTTTCGCCGGTCGACAAGGATCCCATGATAGATCCCATCGCACCAAAAATAAAGATCATTGCAATGACGGAAAAGAGTATGTTCGCGATAACAAAGCCTAAAGCTGAGGCGAGCACGATTTTCAGAAAATCCTTCATAGAGTAATTATTAATTGATTATACCTACAAAAATAGAGAAAAAAGAGTTATAGCACAATTTAATTTACATATTCTTAATTAATTTCATTTGTCGGTTTTTGCCGTTGGTAGTAATTTTGGTGTGTGAAAATTACGCAAAATGGTAAGGAAAATTATTTCTTAAAAAAATGTAAATAAGGGTAAAAACTTCCCGGTTCATGCAGCGTTTTTTTTAATTTTCCATCTATTAAAATGAACTGCGGTTAAGAATGGATGATTCGCAACTTGTCATAGCATGTAAGAAACAGGACCGTGATGCCCAGAAGCTATTGTACGAGCGATATGCTCCTATGATGATGGCGGTATGTTTGCGTTACAGCGGGGAAGAAGAGACAGCCCGTGACTTGTTGCACGACGGATTTATCCGGGTTTTCACGCAGATCGGCTCGTTTTCGGGCAAGGGTTCTTTTGAAGGTTGGCTAAGACGGATTTTCGTGAATCTGGCATTGGAGAATTACAGGAAAGAGAAGCAGAAGTACCGCTTTATGGAAGAGTACAGTTATATCAATGCCGATGAGTCGGAAACCCAGGCGGACAATTCACTCGATATTGAAAATATCCCCGAGGCAGAGGTGCTTGACATGATAAGGAATTTACCGCCCGGATACAGGACAGTTTTCAACATGTATATTTTCGAAGAGATGTCGCACAAGGAAATTGCCCAGGTACTTGGTATTAATGAAGCAGCTTCGCGCTCGCAATTTTACAGGGCAAAGAATATGCTCCGCAAGAAAATTTCAGCCATCCTTCATCACAATCAAAGACAGTTACAATGATGTCAGATAACGATATTAGAAAAGGGTTCCAGTCAAAACTCAGCGGCTTTGAAATACCTGCCCCGCCAGATGGATGGGAGAGTGTGGAACGATCGCTGAATGCAGCCGAAGCTGCCAGGAAGGCACTCCGCCGAAGGTGGTATGCCGGATCGGTGGCGGCTGTATTGATATTGCTCGTGGGTAGTATACTGTTTATCCAAAATCCTATGGAACAGACGGAGACGGTGGTTTCAGAGATGGTTTCCGCGTCTCCTTCCGCAGGTAGTACTCCCGATCATGAGACCAAGATGGCGACGACGCCGGAATCCGTACCCGGACCTGTTGTACGGCCGGCAGAAGCCGGGTCGCTTCTGGCTGCAAGAAATCCGGGAAAAGCAAGAGCAGGGAAACAGCCGGTTGTCCGCTCTTCCTCTCCGGCGGGAATGCTGGCGGCATGGATGGAGCGTGAGAAGTTGCAAAGTGAGGATGTAGTGAAGGCGGCAAAACCTGAAGAAGAGGCTATAGATCAAGAAGAGGAAGAGTTACGTCAAGAAGAAACTATTACCGTGCAGCGAAATGACGAAATTCTTCTTGCCGACGCCAGAGATGCCCGAAGAAGCCGGGGAACCCTCTTGCTTGCCGTCAACGGCAGAGGAGGCCTGACCGGTTACCAGCAGACGGTAAACTCGCCCATGACATTGCGGAGCCTTTCGGCACTTCCTGACAACAAATATATGCCGGAAGCCAATAAAGGTATGCAAGTCCAATCCAATGATGTGACGAATAATGTTTCTGAAATGGAGCATGACCAGCCGGTGTCATTTGGCATTACGGTTTCCAAATACCTGCTGGACGACCTTTCCATTGAAACCGGCCTTGTCTACTCTTATCTTCACTCCAAAACAAGGAATATCAATAATAATTTCAAGGTAATGGAAGAGCAAAAGCTCCATTATCTGGGTATCCCGTTGAATGTAAACTATAATCTTATTTCTCTGGGACAGCTGAATGTGTATGCTTCCGTAGGTGGAATGATAGAAAAAGATGTATCCGGGGAATTCCGCAAAATGAAAGAAGGACAGACAGCAGCAAATTTCAATAACGCTTCGGAAGGATCTGAAGAGCAGGAAATTACAAAAATATCCCAGCATAACCCCCAGATATCAGTCAACGCTGGTGTGGGGCTTTCTTACCCTATTTACGACAGATTGCGATTATATGGAAAAGTAGGGGGTGCCTATTATTTTGACGCAAAAAACGAGTATAAAACTATTTATTCTGACAGGAAGATCGTGATGGACCTGAATGTGGGATTAAGGTATGAATTTTAATATTAACATAAAATAGAAAGTAGAAATGAAAAAAGTAATCTTATTTTTAACTGTTATAGGAGCAGCGCTTCTGATGACATCTTGTTTGGATGATGGAAACAATAATTATACCGATAACTCTTTTGTATATCTGGATATGGATGGAAGAGGACAAATATATGGAAAGACGTTCTCCCGGTGGTCTCCTTATTCACGGTTAATTACTACCAACTCTATGATAACGATGGATCCCGGTACCATTAAATTTATGGTATATAGTTGGGATGAAGACAATGGAACTACGCCAATTACAGTGGGCGACCAAACTTATCAGGCTGATAACGTGATCTTGTCAACCAATGTGATAGATATCCCCTCAAAATATCTGTACACGAATGTGGAAATCCCGGAAGTGGAAAATCCCGTGGGGTTTATTGAAATGTATGACCCTCTTTATAGTAACGCTAAAAGTTTTATGAATGACTACTGGGTTATCGAATATGGTTATTCCGCCAAGAAAGGTGAGACGGGTAGGGTCGAATTCTATAAAAGAGATGAATTGAGTGATAAGGGAGAGATTGTGATCTATGCCCATCTTACGTTAACCGGTACAGCAGAAGGTACCACTATTGAAAATAGAGGAGATGCGGTGGCATTGAACATGACTCAATTGCGCTCAATGGGAGGAAGCGATAAAGAACTGAAGGTGAAATTTGAGTATTATAAGAATAAAGGTGATAATACGGCTCCGGAGTTGGCTTATACAACCGTTGTCCAGTGGAAGATCGAAGAAGAAGAATAATTTCCCCCATCATACAAATAAAAGACGGCAGCTCCTTTTCACAGAGGGGCTGTTGTTTTTTAACCTGACTTCCGGGTAATTAATAAAAGTACATATGTAACTTGTTGTTTAACGGTTCTTTTTGCCAATCTGTGTGGTTACAAAAAAATCATGTACCTTTGCCATTCAAAATCAAAAAGGAATGTGGAGGGATATTTTTATCACTATTGCGCAGTTGATTGTTGCGTCTCCCGCAGCGTGGAAAGATTTAGAAAAGGAAAAGAGGACACAGCATGAGTTCCTTTACCGTTTCCTTCATCCCATATTCGGGATCATAGCCTTCACCTCTTTTGTGGGAGGTTTGTGGTTCGTGCGCGAAGGGAATGTGGAGAATGCGCTGAAGAGTAGTATTATTAATGTTGTGGGAGTCTACGGCGGCTACTTTATTGCCTCTTATCTGCTGAATGAAATAGCCCCTCGTTTTGGTGTAAGCAAGGATTTGCCGCGCTTTCAGCAATTCACGGGGTATGCTTCGGTAGTGCTCTACGCTTTGTTTATAATTACGCCTTTTCTCTCAGAACTCTTTATCCTCTGGCTATTGGCGCTTTATACCATTTATCTGGTGAATATCGGAACGCTTTATTTTATGAAAGTACCGAAAGCAAAAGTCGCTGATTTTACCGCAGCGGCATCGGCTATTATCATTCTTTCTCCGGTACTGATCCGTACTCTTTTTTCCTATCTGATAAAGTAATGAAGCAAGCAGCCATCAATATAAAGAACAAGCGTGCCACGTTCGATTACGAACTGGTAGAAACTTTTACGGCAGGCATAGTGCTTACCGGTACCGAGATCAAGTCGATCCGGCTGGGTAAGGCGAGCCTGGTGGATACCTATTGCTTCTTCGAACGGGGAGAACTGTGGGTGCGGAATATGCATATTGCCGAATACTTCTACGGCACTTATAATAATCACAGCGCACGCCGCGATCGTAAACTGCTCCTTAATAAAAACGAACTGCGCAAACTTTCCCGTCTTACCAAAGAAACGGGTTTTACCATTATTCCCATCCGGCTGTTTATCAATGAAAAAGGTTTGGCCAAAGTAGTGATTGCGGTAGCAAGAGGAAAGAAACAGTACGATAAGCGCCAGTCCCTGAAAGAAAAAGAGGATAAAAGATCGATGGACCGGATGTTTAGGAAATAAGTGCCTGAGTGCCTAAGTGGTTAGGTGCCTAAGTGGTTAGGTGGGGGACTTGAAGACTGGAAGAGTGGGAGAGTGGTAAATTTAAATGTGTGCGGGGTTAATGCAATTTTATAAAGATATATTTCTTCCGGCTTTTAGGAAATCGGGGTACACCACATGGTGGTTGCTTAAAATTATTTTGCCGGTATCCCTGATCGTGAGGTTATTGGATTATTGGGGTATACTCGCTTTTATGGCCGGACTGCTTGACCCGGTTTTTGCCTATCTGGGATTACCTGGCAGTACTGCCATCGTTTTCATCACCAGCATTTTTTTACCACTTTATGCTCCATTGGCCATTATTACCTCCATGTCCATTACCTTGAGGGAGCTCACCATCCTGGCGCTGATGTGCCAGATTTCGCATAATCTTCCGGTAGAGAGTGCCATTCAGGCGAGGACGGGAACCCCTTTCTGGACGGTTACCGCTTTACGGATCAGCATGAGTATTGTCATGGGGCTTATATTGAATCTGATCCTGCCGCAGGATATGGGTAATCCTACATTTGTCCAGACTGATTTGGCGGAGATCTTTTCATTAGGTGGACTGTTGTTGGTCTGGTTGAAAAGTGCGTTACAGGTAACACTTCTGATTGCTGTGATTGTCTTTTCGCTGAACCTGCTCTATAAGTTGCTCGATGCTTATAGTTTAATCTCCAAGCTGAGTAAGGGGATTGAGCCGTTACTCCGGTTTTTCGGACTGCCGGCAAGTACCGGATTTCTATGGCTTATCGGCTATATTGTCGGGTTGACTTATGGAGGTGCTTTGATGATGGATCAGATGAAGGAAGGAAAGGTGAACAGAACCGATGCTAATTTGTTGAACTATCATCTTGCCATGTCGCATTCCATTCTGGAAGACAATATACTTTTCATAGCGCTTGGTGTCTCTGTCTGGTGGGTATTGGGAGTGCGGTTGACGTTGGCTTGGATTGTTGTGTGGGTGAGAAGAATTATATTAAAATTAAGATTTGGAAGCTTAAAATTAAGGATAACAGATTCTTGATGATGGTTCGGGAATCTATTTTAAGCTTAATTGAAATAAAATATGACGAAACAAAAAATAGAGGATATATTGCCCGGTCGCATCCTCATCCTGGATGGAGCGATGGGGACAATGATACAACGTTACGGCCTTACTGAAGCCGATTTTCGTGGTGATCGGTTCAAGGACTTCGATACGTTGCTTAAGGGAAATAACGACTTGCTATCCATTACCCGCCCCGATGTGATCGGGGAGATCCACCGTGAGTATCTGGCGGCCGGCTCCGATATCATCGAGACCAACACGTTTAACTCCACCTCGATCTCGATGCAGGATTACCATATGAGCCATCTTGTCCGCGAGATGAATCTGGCAGCAGCGCGGCTGGCGCGTGAAGCTGCTGATGAATTTACATTGAGAACTCCCGATAAACCCCGATTCGTGGCGGGTTCCATCGGGCCAACCAACAAAACGGCGTCGATGAGCCCCCAGGTGGAAAATCCCATGTTCCGCGCGGCAACCTTTGATGACTTCAAAGCGGCCTATAAAGAACAGATACTGGCATTGGTAGAGGGTGGGGTGGATATCTTGTTGATAGAAACTATTTTTGATACACTCAATGCCAAGGCAGCTCTTTTTGCTGCGGAAGAGGTGGCTTCAGCAACCGGCATCAAGACACCTGTAATCCTTTCAGTTACTATCTCCGACAGGGCGGGACGCACGCTTTCGGGGCAGACACTGGGCGCTTTTGTCGCTTCGGTCAGCCATGCCAAGCCCCTGGCCATCGGGCTGAACTGTTCGTTGGGCGCGGCCGAACTAAAACCTTATGTGAAAGAGTTAGGACGTATCGCCCCTTTCTATATCAGCACCTATCCCAATGCGGGATTGCCCAATCAACTGGGTGAGTATGACGAGACCCCCGAAAAAATGGCCGTCCAGATCAAAGAGTTTATCGATGAAGGACTGGTGAATATCATTGGAGGATGTTGCGGTACTACACCTGCCCATATTGCGGAATATGCCCGCCTTGTGGAAAACGGCATTCCCCATCAAAAGTCCGCCCCGCCTGAATATCTTCAGCTTTCGGGATTGGAAATGTTGGAAGTCTCTCCCCAGATCAATTTTATGAATATCGGAGAGCGGTGCAACGTGGCCGGTTCGAGGAAATTCCTACGTTTGATCCAGCAAAAGAATTATGAAGAAGCCCTCGATATTGCCCGTAAGCAGGTGGAAGACGGGGCACAGGCGATTGATATCAATATGGATGACGGTTTGCTGGAGGGGGCGGAGGAGATGACCAATTTCCTTAATCTGCTTGCGTCGGATCCCGATGTGTCGCGTGTGCCCATTATGATCGACTCCTCCAAGTGGGAGGTTATCGAAGCCGGCCTGAAATGCGTGCAAGGCAAACCCATTGTCAATTCCATCTCGTTGAAGAACGGTGAGGAGGAGTTTCTCCATCATGCGCGGCTGGCGCAGCGTTATGGCGCGGCGGTAGTGGTGATGGCATTTGATGAGACGGGGCAGGCCGATACCTTCGAACGGCGTATCGGGATATGTGGCCGCGCCTATAAGTTGCTCACCGAAAACGGTTTTGATCCCAAAGATATTATCTTCGACCCTAATATCCTGGCTATTGCTACCGGTATCGAGGAGCATAAGAACTATGCGGTGGATTTTATCAGAACGGTTAAATGGATAAAGGAGAATCTGCCCCACGCCAAGGTGAGCGGAGGGGTGAGTAACCTTTCCTTTTCATTCCGTGGCAACGAATATGTGCGTGAGGTAATGCATTCCGTTTTCCTCTATCATGCCATTCGTGAAGGAATGGACATGGGGATCGTGAATCCGGCACAATCGGTGATCTATGAAGATATCCCTGCCGATGTGAAGGAACTGGCAGAAGATGCGGTACTGAACAGGCGAGATGACGCTACCGAGCGGATGATGGAGTATGCCGAAAAGATCAAGGGCGAAAAGAATCCCGAGGCGGAAAAAGGCAAAACCGAAGAGTGGCGGACGCTTTCGCTGGAAGAACGGTTGAGCCATGCGCTGGTAAAAGGGATCGGTGATCACATGGAGGAAGATCTTGCCGAAGCGCTGCAAACCTATCCCCGCGCAGTAGATATTATCGATAAGCCGCTGATGGACGGGATGAACCGGGTGGGTGACCTTTTTGGCTCAGGGAAGATGTTCCTGCCGCAGGTGGTAAAGGCTGCGCGTACCATGAAAAAGGCGGTGGCCATCCTCCAACCTACTATCGAGGCTGAAAAAGCGGCCGGAGGCGATACACAGCAAAAGGCGGGAAAGATACTGCTTGCTACCGTAAAAGGGGATGTGCATGATATCGGTAAAAATATTGTTTCCATCGTATTGGCATGCAACAATTATGATATTATCGACCTTGGCGTGATGGTGCCCCCCGAGAAAATCATCGAGACGGTGATCAAAGAGCAGCCCGATATTGTGGGATTGAGCGGATTGATCACTCCTTCGCTCGAAGAGATGGCTATCGTCGCCGCAGAGATGGAAAAAGCCGGGTTCAGCCTGCCATTGCTGATAGGAGGAGCGACTACTTCGAAGTTACATACGGCATTGAAGATCGAACCGAAATACAGCATGGGCCCCGTAGTGTATGTAAAAGATGCTTCACAAAGCCCGTCCGCAGTCGCCAGCCTGATGAACCCCGGCAACAAGGGTGACTATATCCGGAAAGTAAAGGACGAATATTCGGTATTGCGGGAAAACAATACCAGGAAAGTAATCGAACTGGTTTCGTTGGAAGAAGCCAGGCAGCATGCTTTCAATATTGATTGGGATGATTATCAGGCAGCCGTTCCCCCTAAATTGGGACGGATAAAACTGGAGCATATCCCGTTGGAGGAGATTATGCCTTACATCGACTGGAAGTTCTTCTTCCATGCCTGGAATATGTCGGCCAAATTTCATACAGTCACCAGGACAGAGCGCACCAAAGAAGCCCGTGCCGCATGGATTGCCGGATACCGGGAAGATGATCGTGAAAAAGGATTGGAGGCGGAAAAATTGTATGATGATGCGGTGGACATGCTGCAAAAGTTTACAGAAGAGAATGTAGATTATGTCAGGGCGGTTTTCGGAATCTATGAAGCATACAGTGAAAATGATACCGTTTTCGTAGGTGGTACTCCTTTCCCTTTCTTGCGTCAGCAGAAAAAAAACGATAAAAATGAGTACTTCTGCCTGAGTGATTTTATAGCACCGCTCCAAACGGGAAAAAAAGACTATATCGGCGCCTTTGCCGTTACCGCCGGAGTGGGAGCAGAAGAACAGATCGGCCGCTATGAGGCAGAAGGTGACGAATATGCTGCCTTGCTGATGAAGTCGTTGCTCGACCGCCTGGCGGAAGCTGCTACCGAATGGTTACATGCCAGGGTGCGCCGTGAATATTGGGGATATGCAGCGGACGAAAATCTCTCTATTGGCGAAATGTTTGCCGTAAAATATACAGGGATACGTCCCGCGGTGGGATATCCTTCCATTCCCGACCAGACGGTGAACTTCCTGTTGCATGATGTGCTGGAAACCCCTGAAATCGGTATCTCACTTACCGAAAATGGAGTGATGTACCCCAATGCGTCGGTCAGCGGACTCTTCTTCGCCCATCCGCAATCGAAATATTTTGCGATAGGGGAGATATCGGAAGAACAAGTCACAGATTATGCCCGGCGCAAGAATGTAAAACCGGACGAGATCCGCAAGTTCCTGCTGGCCAATTTGGTATAGTTGACAAGAGGTTTTGTATCTTTTTTTGTATCTTTGCATACCTAATTCAGAGACATAATGCGAAGTTTTGGAAGTGATAATAATTCCGGTGTGGATCCGCGCATCATGAGGGCAATAAGGGATGCCAACAGCGACCATGCTGTCGCTTATGGCGATGACCAATGGACGCATGCGGCACAAGAGGCTATCCGTTCGCTACTTGGAGAGAAAGAGATAGAACCTCTCTTCCTTTTTAACGGCACAGGTGCCAATGTAGTGGCCTTGCAGGCTTGTACGTTGCCTTTCCATTCAATCCTTTGTGCTGCTACCGCCCATATCGCGGTGGATGAGTGTGGTGCACCCGTGAAGATGACCGGTGCAGCGTTAAAAGAGATTCCCACGCCCGATGGTAAACTCACGCCGGATTTGGTGCGCCCTTACCTGCATGGTTTCGGTTTCGAACACCATTCCCAGCCGAAAGTAATCGCCATTTCCCAGACCACGGAATTGGGAACCGTGTATACCCCGCAGGAGATAAAAGCGCTGTCCGGTTTGGCACATAGTCATGATATGGTTCTTTTCGTGGATGGAACACGTATTGCCAATGCTTGTGCCATCCTGGATGTCTCGCTGAGGGAGATGACCGTGGAGGCCGGGGTGGATATTTTTACGTTGGGAGGTACAAAGAACGGGTTGATGTTTGGTGAAGCACTTATCCCGTTGCGCAAGGAACTAGCTGAAAATATCAAGTATTACCGGAAGCAAACCTCCCAGTTATATTCCAAAATGCGATTTATCTCTTCACAGTTTATTCCCTATCTGAATGAAAATATCTGGTTGGAAAATGCGAAAAGATCCAATGAGGCGGCACAAAAACTCTATAGGGAGATAAAGGATGTCGAAGGGCCGGTGATTACACAGCCAGTGCAGTCGAACGCGCTTTTTCTGATCCTTCCCCGGGAGATATCGGAGAAGTTGCGGGAACGTTATTTCTTTTACGACTGGGATGAGTCGCGGAACGAAGTACGCCTCGTATGTTCATGGGATACTACCGAGGGGGATATCCGTGAGTTTGCCGGTTACCTGAGAGAATTAGTGAAAAATGAAAAATTAATAGTGAAGAGTGAAGAATGAAGAGTGAATAATGAAAATTCTTAATTCTTAATTTTTAATTCTTAATTGAAAAAATATGTTCGATTTCTTAGACGTTTACCCCTGGTTATTACCTGTAATGATATTTTTCGGTCGTATTTGCGATGTGACGCTCGGCACGCTGCGAATTATCTTCGTGTCGAAAGGTGAAAAATATAAAGCGCCGCTTATTGGCTTTTTTGAGGTGTTTATCTGGATCGTGATCATTTCGCAAGTACTTGAACGGGCGAACGACCTGCTCTCTTATGTATCGTACGCAGGAGGGTATGCTACCGGGAATTACGTGGGGATACTCCTTGAAAACAGGATTGCTTATGGAATTGTGCTCTGCCGTATTTATACGCAGAAAAACGGAAAAGAGTTAGTTCAAAAATTGAATAAGATGAATATTGGTGCCACGATGACGCATGGTACAGGTTCTACCAACGAGGTGGATATCATAGAGACCGTTGTCGACAGGAAAGAGATGAAAACACTGGCACGTTTACTTACAGAATTCGATGCCAATATTTTCTATGTGGTGGAGGATATACGTACCAAAAAGAACGGTATTTTCCCAAAACGGAAAACTATCCTGACGCGTTGGAGGGTAGGGAAATAAAAGGCCGGGTTACAAATCAACCGGCTGTGTTTTTTTCGCCTCTTGCCAGATCATTTCCATTTCCTCCAGCGTCATATCTTTCAATGACCGTCCCTGTTCCTTTACCTTCTTCTCCATATAGTTGAAACGGTAAATAAATTTCCGGTTGGTGCGTTCCAAAGCGTTGTCGGGATTCACTTTATAGAGGCGGGCGGCGTTGATGATGCTGAAAAGCATATCCCCGAACTCAGCTTCGATCTTATTGTCGTCCATTTTTTCAATCTCGGCTTCCAATTCACCTAACTCTTCTTTTACCTTGTCCCATACGTCATGACGTTGATTCCAGTCGAATCCGGCATTGCGGGCCTTGTCTTGTATCCGGTAGGCTTTTACCAGTGCAGGAAGTGCGGAAGGGACACCCTCCAGTACCGATTGCTTCCTCCCTTTTTCTTTTAGTTTGAGTTGTTCCCATGACTGTTCCACCATGCCTGCCGAATCGGCTTTTTGATCGCCAAATACATGCGGATGACGAAAAATCAGTTTGTCACATAGGGTATTACAGATGTCGGTTATGTCGAACGCCTGTTTTTCTTCCCCTATTTTGGCATAAAATACTACGTGTAACAACAGGTCTCCCAATTCTTTCTTGATTTCACTATTGTCATTGCTGAGGATAGCTTCCGCCAACTCATAGGTTTCCTCTATCGTGTTTGCCCGGAGGCTCTCATTCGTCTGTTCCCTATCCCAGGGGCATTTCACCCGCAGCTCATCCATGATATCGAGCAAACGGCCGAATGCTTCCAATTTCTGTTCTTTTGTGTGCATATAATTAAGAATAGATACAAGAGCCAAGAACCAAAGATACAAGACATTTTAATCTTGAATTCGTGGGCGTTTAGTTCTTATAGTCGTTTATATATAAAAGTCAGAGGCAGTTTTAAACCGCCTCTGTAATGCTGTTGAGAGTTATTTCCTGAAATTTTTGAGGCCCTCATGAAGGAATTCAATATAGCTGTCCACGCTCTCATCATAAGCGTGTGCGGGAGAAAGCGGCTTGCCCTGCTGGTCGATCACCACGTAAAATGGTTGCGACTGGGTCCCGAACTTGTGCCGTTGCAGGTAACTCCACTTGTCGCCTACGGTACGCAACTTGGAAGTCCTTCCGTTTTCATCCACCTCTATTGTCTCGGGCAACCGGGTGCGCTCGTCCACCATCAGCACGATGAATACAAACTCGCCGTCGATGAGCTCCCTTACTTGGTCGTCGGCCAGTACGGTGGCATCCATTTTGTGGCAGTTCACACAGCCATGGCCGCCAAATTCCAACAATACGGGCTTACCTGTTTGTGCAGCGTATGCCATTCCGGCTTCATAATCGTTGAACACCTGTCCCATCGGTTTGTGTGCCAGCTTGAAATCCTGTGTGGATAACGGCGGTACGATAGAGCTGATCGGTTTGAGCGGTGCTCCCCATAAGCCGGGTACCAGGTAGACGGTAAAGGCAAGGGTGAGTATGGCCAGGAAAAGCCTGAATAGCGGAATGTGAGTCAGTTCGCTGTCGCCATGCATTTTTATTTTCCCCAGCAGGTAGAATCCCAGTAAGCCGAAGATGACGATCCATAACGCCAGGAATATGTCGCGGTTGAGGATACCCCATCCGCCGGAGAGGTCAGCCACCGACAGGAACTTCAACGATACGGCCAGCACGATGAAACCGAGTACCACCTTTACCGAATTGAGCCAGCTTCCCGATTTGGGGAGTGTCTTGAGCCAGGAGGGGAAGATGGCAAAAAGGGTGAAGGGGATGGCCAGTGCGAAGGCGAATCCGAACATGCCGAGTGCGGGAGCCAGGAAGTTACCCTGTGTGGCGGCATCCACCAGCAGCCATCCGATGATGGGGCCGGTGCAGGAGAAGGAAACCAGTGCCAGGGTGAATGCCATGAAGAACAGGCTGATAAACCCAGTGGTACTGTCTACCTTGTTGTCCATCTTGTTGGTCCATGAGGACGGGAGCACGATCTCGAAAGCCCCCATGAAGGAGAAGGCAAAGGTGATGAGCAGCGCGAAGAAGATGAGGTTGAATACCGGGCTTGTAGCGATGTTATTGAGAGCCGCGGCGCCGAAGATGGCGGTGATGATCAGCCCCAGGGTCACATAAATGATGATGATGGACAGGCCGTATATGGTAGCATCCTGTATCGCTTTCTTTCGGCTTTTCTTGTTCCTGTTGAGGAAAAAGCTGACCGTAATGGGGATCATTGGCCAGACACAGGGCGTGATCAGCGCGGCAAAACCCCACAGGAGACCTTTCAGGAAGATGCTCCAAAGGGAAGCATCGGCATTGTCGTCCGCCCCGAGAGCGTTCAACTCCTCAATGACCGGCGACCAGAGCTGGTCCCTGTCGGCACCGGTTAAAGAGACCGGGGTACCCTGTCCACTTATAATTTCTTCCGGTTCTGCTGCTCCGTCCGTTTCCACCGGTGTGGCAGTCACGGTTCCTTCCTCTGCGGTTGATGTACTTCCGGCTACTGTGAGCGAAGCTGGCAGGTCGGATGGGCTGAATGAGAAGTCTACGGGTAGCGGAGGAGTACATGTCTGGTCGTTGCAAGCCTGGGCACGTACATTTCCTTCGACGGAAAAGTTCGCCTTGCCGGTCACCCTGAGACGCTGCACGAATTGCGCATCATCCTTGAATATCCCTAATTCCATTCCGAAGATCTCGTCATGCTTTACGGTCGCTTTTTTACCGACTGACTGAAATTCGCCGACTGTTTCCGCACCGGTTATTTTATCGAACTCGATCATGGTAGGATTGGGGCCTCCATCGGGGATCTTTGTGTCATACATATACCATCCCTGTTGGACAGAAGCTTTGGCAATGATGTTAACCTCTCCGTTGCCGGCATCTTCAAGGGAAAAGTTCCATGTGACTATATCCTGAGCGGATATAAAGGCCGTGGAGAGGAAGAGAAATCCAAAAAGGGTGATCGTTATTTTTTTCATATAATTGTTTATGCTTGTTTCTTTACAATGATTACATAATACTTCCAGAATTAATTGACAAAGTTAATATGCCCATACTAAAATGATGGGTTAATATCGGTTATAAAGAGTTTTGGCATGTTAAATATTTTTCAAAAAATTCATCTGAGAATTATTGATTATCCCAGTGTAATATATACACCTTAAACAAAGAGCGATAATTATCATTGAAAATTATCGCTCTTGAGGCCTTCGGTGGATCTCAGTCAGAGACTGTTATCCCGCCTCACTCTATCCCGGCTTTCGAAAAAGGGATACCTAATGCGTTGGCCACACCCCTGCCATAGGCCGGATCTGCTTTATAGCAGTTGCCGATGTGTCGTATTTTGATAATCTCGTCGCAGCCGTCCATATTGCGCGCGGTATTTTCAAAGAGGCGTTGCTGTGCATCGGGCGTCATCAGTCGGAACAGTTTTCCGGGCTGTTCGTAGTAGTTGCTGTCATCTTCGCGGAAATTCCATCGTTTGATGTCTCCGTCCACTTTTTGTACCGGTTCATCATATTCAGGTTGTTCCTGCCACATATTGTAGCTGTTCGGCTCATAATGGAGGCTGGCGCCTTGGTTCCCGTCCACCCGCATCTGTCCGTCGCGATGGAATGAGTGATAGGGGCACCCTACACCTTTGGGCTGGTTGACCGGAATCTGATGGTGGTTCACCCCGAGGCGGTAGCGTTGCGCGTCACCGTAGGAAAAGAGCCGTCCCTGTAACATTTTGTCGGGAGAGAATCCTATACCCGGAACCACATTGGCGGGGTTGAAGGCGGCTTGTTCCACATCCTGAAAGTAGTTGTCTGGGTTGCGATTGAGTTCGAATTCTCCCACGGGGATAAGCGGGAAATCGCCTTTATACCACACTTTGGTGAGGTCGAACGGGTTGTAGGGCATATTCTCAGCCTGCTCTTCGGTCATGATCTGCACATACATCTTCCATTTCGGGAAATTGCCGTTGCCGATTGCCTCGAACAGATCCCGTTGGTTGCTTTCCCTGTCTTTTCCTACCACCATCTCGGCTTCTGCGTCGGTAAGGTTTTCAATTCCCTGTTGGGTGACAAAATGAAACTTCACCCAATGGCGCACATTCTCTGCATTGATAAAGCTGTAGGTATGGCTCCCGAATCCGTGCATGTGTCGAAAGCTGCGGGGAATACCTCTGTCGCTCATGGTGATGGTGATCTGGTGAAGCGCTTCGGGGAGGTTTGACCAAAAATCCCAGTTGTTGTTGGGACTGCGCAGGTTGGTGTGCGGATCGCGCTTTACCGCATGGTTTAGGTCGGGAAACTTCAGCGGGTCACGGAAAAAGAAGACAGGAGTGTTGTTGCCGACGAGATCCCAGTTGCCCTCTTCGGTATAGAATTTCATCGCGAAACCGCGGATATCTCTTTCCGCGTCAGCTGCACCGCGTTCCCCCGCTACGGTAGAGAAACGGACGAACATTTCGGTTTTTTTGCCGATTTCAGAAAAGAGCTTCGCCCTTGAGTATTGTGTGATGTCATGTGTCACGGTAAACGTGCCGAACGCACCCGATCCTTTCGCATGCATACGCCTTTCAGGAATTACTTCCCGGTCGAAGTGCGCTAATTTTTCCAAAAACCACACATCCTGAAGCATCATCGGGCCACGTGGCCCTGCCGTCATCGAATCCTGGTTGTTGCCGACAGGCGCGCCTGCAACGGTGGTCATTTTCCGTTGGTCCACCTTGTCTTTCTGCTTTTTCAGTTCTTCTGCATTCATAAATTTAAATTTAAAAAGTATTAATATTGATGGATGAATTCCATCGTCTTTACTCAATCGTTATGTAAGCCGGATAAAAATTTCCCTTTTATTTGTAATTTGATCGATTCAATCTCGAAATTCGGGATGGCATTCGTTTCGAAGAAATCGCTCAGAAGGAGGTTCAATTTCTCATTCTCATAATCCTCTATATGATCATTGTCACTACTGAACAGATGATGATGATGGGTGAGGATACAATCATAGCGAGCCGCTTCCCCTTCGGTGCGGAACTTTGTGATCACACCGTTTTTCACGAGCGTGTCAAGAGTTTTATACACCGTACCGGTAGCTATATTGGGGTTTTTTTGACGTACAAAGCCTATG
This sequence comes from Proteiniphilum sp., assembly GCF_040307845.1. Taxonomy (GTDB): domain Bacteria; phylum Bacteroidota; class Bacteroidia; order Bacteroidales; family Dysgonomonadaceae; genus Proteiniphilum. The sequence goes on along the minus strand of NZ_JAWRIS010000013.1, from coordinate 31,145 downwards.
ATCTGCTCTGCGGTGGGATGATCCTGTAAAGCATGAAGAGCCTTCAGGACACTAATCCTTTGCGGGGTAATCTTTAATCCTTTGTCTCTCAGTTTCTCGCGTATCTCGTCTGCGTGAGCTTCCATCTATATCTCTTGCAAATAGGAATAATTCTTATTTAAAACAAATTCTCCTTTGAAAAGTTCACTGTTATTTTGTTAATTTTATATTCCCTGATCTTTTTCAATCTGATTCTGCATAATCCTACCTTTCCACTCTTCCACAACCTTTTCATCTTTCCCCCTAATCGAGTTTTCAACATGTGTTTATAACTTCTGGAAAAGAATGGTCGCCAAAATTCCCACAGGAACAAATTACTCCCTACCTTTACAATCCTTTTAGCAAAAACCTACGAGAGATGGAAAGACAAAAAAGAAAATCTGCAGTAAAAGTAGTTGAGAAAACGGTTGCCGCGCCTGATATCGGCAAGCTGCCCCCCCAGGCAAGAGAACTGGAGGAGGCAGTGCTGGGGGCGCTGATGCTGGAAAAAGACGCTTATTCCGTTATCAGTGAAATATTGAAGCCGGAAAGTTTTTATGATCCTTCTCACCAGTTGATCTATGACTCCATTCAGGGGCTTGCCATGCAGCAAAAGCCGGTGGATGTATTGACGGTAGTGGAGGAACTGAAGCGACGGGGTGAATTGGAAACTGCCGGGGGGGCCGTCTATATTGCCGAGTTATCGGAAAAGGTGGCCTCTGCCGCACATATAGAATATCATGCCCGTATCATTGCACAGAAATCCATGGCAAGGGAGTTGATCGCTTTTTCTTCGGATGTGTCGCAACAAGCATTTGATGAGACTGTGGATGTGGATGATTTGATGCAGGAGACCGAAGGACGCTTATTTGAAATTTCGCAGCGGAATGTGAAAAAAGACGTGATCCAGATCAATCCGGTCATCCGTGAGGCGTTGAACAATATCCAGTTGGCAGCCAACCGTAAAGACGGTATGAGTGGCCTGCCTACCGGTTTCAAGGAGTTGGACAAACTGACGTCGGGGTGGCAGAGATCCGACTTGGTGATCATTGCGGCTCGACCGGCCATGGGAAAGACTGCTTTTGTATTGTCGATGGCTAAGAATATGGCACTCGATTACGAACAGCCGGTAGGCGTTTTCTCGCTTGAAATGTCGAACGTGCAGTTGGTGAACAGGTTGATTGTGAACGTGTGCCAGATAAAAGGGGAAAGTATCAAAAGCGGCCGTCTTTCGGACGATGAATGGGAGCGGCTCGATAAAAACCATAAGTTTCTGTATAATGCTCCTATCTATATCGATGACACGCCCAGTTTGTCGGTGTTTGAATTGCGTACCAAAGCACGGCGGTTGGTACGTGAACATAATGTCCAAATATTGATCATCGACTACCTGCAGTTGATGAACGCAAGCGGGATGAGTTTCGGTAGCCGTGAACAAGAGGTGAGCATGATCTCCCGTTCACTGAAGGGGTTGGCCAAGGAGTTGAACATCCCCATCATTGCCTTGTCTCAGTTGAACCGTGGTGTGGAAAATCGTCAGGGGCACGAAGGCAAGAGGCCGCAACTGGCCGACCTGCGCGAATCGGGTGCCATTGAGCAGGATGCCGATATTGTTTGTTTTATCCACCGTCCCGAATATTACAGGATTACTGAAGATGAACGGGGCAATTCGTTGGTAGGTATTGCCGAGATTATTGTGGCAAAACATCGTAACGGGCCTACAGGTATTGCCAATATGCGGTTCGATAATGAATATGCACGTTTCCAAAATCTGGATGACTATGCCGTGGGCAGAAATTATGTAGAGCGTCCTTCGAGAATGAATGCCCAGTCCAAACCAGCCGACTCTTCCGTGGATTCAGCTTTCCCTTCATCCGGCCTTGTGACACAGGGAAATGATCCGTTGCCATTTTAACGGCGAACTATACCTTAAAAGGGAATACAAGTATCTGTCATATATGGAGATAAGTAAAAAATAACAAACCTAATTGAGCTTAAAATGTTATAATTACTGTCAAACTGTTGGTTGCATTTGATCACTAAAAGTATAAATCAAAATATTATTTCTATTTTTGTATGTTAAAAACTGCCGTGGCAGCTCATATAAAATGAAACTAAAGATGCATAACAGGGTTAATCCGAATACAATATTTTCGTTCGTGCTTTTCTTGCATATTTCACTCCTCTCACTTTCTGCACAGGATCTGAACTATAAAACCGTGCAAGTGAACGGGCAGACTTATTATGAATACAATGTCCAATCGGGGGAAGGACTCTACGCTATCTCGCGGACTTTTTCGGTATCGGTAGCCGAAATCCTGCGTCATAATCCCGGAGCCGAAAGAGGTCTCCAGAACGGACAAAGACTATTGATTCCCGTTACCGGGGAAAATAAAGGGCGGAATTCGGATTCTCCGCTGAATACCAACACTTCCCAGTCCATCCGGTCTCCTCAATCCCCTCGTTCTTCCGGGGGGGGGCAGTCTCGGGCGCAAGACCAGAATACCACATTCCAACATACCGTGGTGGTTGGAGAAACAGTGTTTGGCATAGCCAGGATGTACCACACGACTGTGGATGAGATATTCCGTCTTAATCCGGGAAGCAGGGAGGGTATTAACGAGGGGCAAGTGCTTACTATCCCGCAACGGCGAGTTATCAGTCAGGAAAAAGAAGAGAACTATCGTTATCATACCATATTACCCAAAGAGACGCTCTATTCCGTATCAAAGACTTATTCCCTGAAACCGGAGGATGTGATGCGGGCAAACCCCGGGTTGTCGGTTGAGACGTTCCAGATAGGGAAAACTATCCGTATCCCCTTTTTCGAATCGTATGAGGTAATCTTACCCTATGAAGAACAGACTACCAACATTATTCATAAAGTCGGCAGAGGCGAGACACTTTATAGTATTGCCCGGCAATATAGTGTGCAGGTGCAGGAAATACAGCGTTTGAACCCGATGCTTGAAGGGGGATTGAAGAGCGATATGGAGTTGCTTGTCCCGGTGAAAAGGAGTCTTGTGGAGGATGATTCCAGATCGGATATGAGTGAGGCGAACCGGCTACTTAGCCAGCCCGCGCCTTCCCAGAGAGTGAATGTGATGAATGTGGGACTATTACTGCCTTTCCTTGATGAGACAAAAGGAGCACACCTTCGTATTCAGGAGTACTATGAAGGTTTTCTGCTGGCGGTGGAGAAGATGCGAAACAATGGGGCTAATATCGAACTATTCGTTTTTGATATAGGAAAGGGAGAAGATACCCGGAAACTCCAGAGTTTGCTGGGAACCATGGAAATGCAATCGCTTAACCTGATTATTGGCGGGGTTAGTGATGCGCAAATCAAAGTGCTGTCCGATTTTTCAAAATCCCATAATATAAAATATGTGGTGCCTTTCTCGCAAAGCAACGCTGAGGTACTCAACAATGGAAATATGTTCCAGGTAAACCCGATGCAGTATCTGACCTATACGAAAGCTTCTTCTGTTTTTCTCCAGACATTCCGAAATGCCCATATCATGTTTATACAGGGAGGCGGTAACGATAAAAATGAATTCGTTTCCTTATTGCAAAATGAACTTCGCAGAAATAATGTCAGATACGAGACGTTGAACGCCGCCGCCACATTCGATAGTGCGATTCTTACATTGCTTAGTAGGAATAAGGAGAATGTAATTGTCCCTACCAGTGGAGACTCCGGCCTGTTGCGTCAGATACTGGATGAGTTGAAGAAGGTACAGGAATCAGATCCAGGCTTTTCCATCCGGCTGTTCGGTTATCCTGACTGGCAAGCTTACAACCTCAAAGAAAATTATAGCTTGTTTGATACGTACATATTTTCTCCTTTCTTTGCCAATGAGCAGAGCCGTGATGTAGAGGCATTCAAAACCAGCTTTCGCAAATGGTATGACCGGGATCTTCTGGAAACATTCCCGAGTTATGGCATGTGGGGATACGATACCGGTTTGTTTTTCCTGACCGCCCTGCAAAGATATGGTAATAATTTCGAGCAAAATATCGAAGGGATGAATGTCAATTCACTCCAATTCCCGTTCTATTTTGAACGTCCCAATAACTGGGGCGGTTTCATCAATTCCGGACTGTATCTCATTCATTATAGTACAGACGGCAGAATCATCAAAACAGATAAAAGCCGATGAGACATCTTTTTAATCCTGTAGTTCTATGCCTCCTGCTCTCGTTGGGTATCTCTCCTTTGTATGCCCAGAAAGAGATATTCAAAGGTGAATTGTACCTGGGGGCGGGAGGCGGCAGCCTTTTTTCAAAGGTGGATTTCGTGCCGAGTGTGCCGATGGGTTTCAAGCAGGGAATCTATGGTGGAATATCGGCAAAATATATTTCCGAAAAACATCTGGGAATTGTAATGGAAATCAACTATGCACAACGAGGATGGGAAGAAGAATTTGAGTCGTCATCCGATTTTTCTTACAGCAGGACACTGAACTATGTGGATATCCCATTTATGACGCATATCTATGCAGGAAGAAAAACACGCTTTATAGTCAATATCGGTCCGCAGATATCTTTTCTGGTCGGCGATAGCCAGAAAATGAGCCAGGCATTGTCGGATGATCTGGATGAACGGAGGGCTGCTGACCCGGAGGCAAGAATCGGGATGCAGTACGAAGGTGCATATGACCTGAAAAAGGTGGATTATGGCTTAATCGGAGGAATAGGAATGGAGTTTAAAACCGGTATCGGAGATTTTGACCTTGAGGGACGTTACTATTTCGGATTAGGGGATATTTTTACCAGCCGTCGTAGCGAGAACGCTTATTTTTCCCGTTCAGCCTCCCGTGTGATCGGGGTGAAACTGACTTATTATATGAGGATGTTTTAATATGCTAATGAGACTAATGTGCCAATGAGAATAATGAAGAAGTTGAGATTTTTTTCATTCTTAATTCTTCATTTTTAACTATTAATTACTTCCGAATAATCCAATAAAATTTTGTGAAAGATAAAAAGAATTGTACTTTTGTCGAACAAAAACAAATGAATATATGTTCATGTATTTATTTAAGGTTTCAGTATAATGGAAATAAAGGAAGAGGGAGTTGTATTGGAAAGAAAAAAAATAGACCGTTCCCAGTTTGAAGGGGCAGCATATATATTGAAGGCGCTGGCCAATGAAACCCGCCTGTGTGTAATTATGCAGCTTACCCAATCTGGTGAGAAATCGGTGACTGAGTTAATGGAGGATATGGATTGTGAGCAATCGCTGTTGTCGCACCATCTGACTGACATGAGGGCAAAAGGGATACTCCGCTGTCGTAAAAGTGGAAAAAATAGTTTTTACTCGCTTAGAGATAATAGATTCTCGAATGTGTTGAAGTGCATTTTGGACTGTGGCAGTTGAGGTGAAAATCTGCGAGTAAGTGAGGGCAAAGGAAGTTTACTTACATTTGCCGAACGATAGCAGATTGCGCGAAGCGAAAGGTGGAAAAGTGGAAAGGTGGAAAAGTGGTTAAGTTGTGGGTAGGTAGTTAAGTGATTAAATTTTAGACAATAATAGAACTATATGAAAGATTTTTTTAAGAAACACTGGTTGAGGATAGCCGGCATATTGGTCGGGACGCTGGTCGGATATATTTATTACCATTATGTGGGATGTCTGAGCGGGACTTGCCCTATCACTTCCAATCCCTATAGGATGATGATCTATGGCGCACTGGTAGGTTATCTCCTTTTCGATCTCTTTTCAAGCAATAAAAAAGCAAAGAATATAATTGAATAATAATTTCAAGAGAATAACTAATTTAGGTATATGATGAAAACAAATTTTTTAGTAGCGGCTGTCGCTTTGGTATTTATGTTGGCTTCATGCAACAACGCCGGCCAGAAAACCGGTTCAAACAGTGACGAAACGAATGTGACAAAAACAAATAATAGTATGACAACATCAAAAAAAACAATCCAATTGACAAGAGCCGACTTTTTGACGAAGGTGGCCAATTTCGAAGAAAATCCCGACACATGGGTCTATCTGGGGGATAAACCCTGTATTATCGACTTTTATGCCGACTGGTGCGGACCTTGTAAAATGGTCGCTCCCATTCTGGAAGAGCTTGCCAATGAATACGACGGTGAACTCTATATCTACAAAGTGGATACGGAAGCAGAGCAGCAGCTGGCTGCTGAATTCGGTATCCGAAGTATACCCTCTTTACTCTTCGTGCCGATGGGCGAAGATCCGCAGATGGCACAAGGGGCACTTCCCAAAGATGCATTCAAGCAGGCTATCGAGGAGGTATTGCTGAAAAAATCATAAAATCCTGTAATGATAAGCGGTGGAGCGGATATACCCAATATAAGGTGTATCCGTTTTCTGTTGCGTCTGATTGACTGTTTTTTTGTACCTTTGCCCTATCAAGTTACAGTTCAGGGATGAAGAATATTCAGGATTATGAAATAATGGCGCCGGCAGGATCTTATGAGTCGCTGACTGCGGCTATACAGGGCGGTGCGGACTCCATCTACTTCGGCATCGAAGGGTTGAATATGCGCGCCAAATCGTCCAATAATTTCACTATTGCCGATTTACACAATATCGCGGCTATCTGTCGTGATCACCATATAAAAAGCTATCTTACCGTTAACACGATCATCTACGATAATGATATGGAGCTGATGCGGAAGGTGGTGGATGCGGCCAGGGAGGCGAACCTCTCTGCCGTCATCGCGGCCGATGTGGCAGTGCTGATGTATGCCCGGCGTGTTGGGGTGGAAGTGCATCTGTCTACTCAACTGAACATTACCAATACCGAATCGCTGAAATTCTACGCGCAGTTTGCCGATGTGGTGGTGCTGGCTCGTGAGTTGAATATGGATCAGGTGGCGGCGATTTATAAGGATATAGTCGACCAGCAGATCAAGGGACCGTCGGGAGAGTTGATCCGTATCGAGATGTTCTGTCACGGTGCCTTGTGTATGGCGGTTTCCGGAAAATGTTACCTGAGCCTCCATGAGAAGGACCTTTCCGCTAACCGTGGAGCCTGCAACCAGATTTGTCGCAGGGGGTATATAGTGAAGGATAAAACCAGTGAGATAGAACTGGAAATCGACAATGAATATATTATGTCACCCAAAGATCTCAAAACTATCCATTTTATGAATAAAATGATGGATGCCGGGGTGCGGGTGTTTAAAATTGAGGGCCGTGCAAGGGGACCTGAATATGTGCGGGTGGTAACGTCATGCTATAAAGAAGCGGTGCAGGCTTATTGTAGTGATACATATACTGGGGAGAAGATAAACGACTGGAATGAGCGTCTCTCCACTGTATTCAACCGGGGATTCTGGGACGGATATTATCTCGGGCAACGACTGGGAGAGTGGACACACCGTTACGGATCGGGGGCTACCAAGCGGAAAGTGTATGTGGGAAAGGCCATCAAGCACTTCGGAAAGCTTGGCGTAACGGAATTTCTTGTGGAAACACAGTCGGTAAAACCGGGAGACGAATTATTGATCACCGGACCTACCACCGGCGCCATCTTCCTCACCGCCGACGATATCAGGGTAGATCTTATCACCGTTCCCGAAGCGGTGAAAGGAGACCGCTTCTCTATCAGGACCAATGAAAAGATCCGTCCCAACGATCAACTCTATAAAATGGTCACTGCCAACCGGCAAGGGACGGTGTGTGAGGTTCTGTAAGTCGTTGTTCATAAGAATATTTTATTTGATTCATTATCAATATGAATAGCGACTGTTTTAAAGATGTCTATAAGAAATATTTCAGCGTGCTTCATGCTTATTCGTTCCGTATCGTGGGGAGAGAAGAGGTGGCTGAGGATATTGTACAGGAAGTATTTCTGGATTGTTGGGACCGGCGTAGATCAATCGATATGACTGAATCCATAAAACCTTTTTTATATACGTTGACCCGGAGAAAGAGCATTGATTTTTTAAGGAAGTCAGAGAACAAAAACCTCTTATTTTCGGACTTCGAATTGAATTTAGAGCAGTTTTTTTTGATACACTCGTTTCGGACAATTTTATTGATACGAGGGAAATGGAACAGATTATCGAGGAAGCTATTCTGCTGTTACCGCCTAAGTGCAAGGAAGTTTTCTTGCTAAGCAGGGAAAGTGGGATGAAAAACAAACAAATTGCGGAAACCCTCGGTATCAGTGTGAAGGCCGTTGAAAAACATATTACCAAAGCTATAAAACAGATTCGGTTGGCATTGGAAGAGAAAGGGCATCTCTTTCTTTTCTTTTTAATTTTTTTCCAAAAAACATGAAATATCACTTTGTTTGACCGGCAGACGACTCTCATTGTAATGATCATTCAATAACACGCAGGACAACCGATTACAGCGTGAACCCAAAAGCGACCCGTTCAAATTTTGACGGGCGTGGAGATGGAAAATGTAACTAATTATCTTAAAAAAAATTTTTGAGGTAGGGTGTTTTCACATTTGTTCGTGTAATATGGTAGAGGATTTAAAATTTATCAAAATGAGGCAGGCGTTAAAAGATGTTGATTCGCTTATTGTGAGATATTTAGACAATGAAGCCACGTACGAAGAGAAAGCAAAGCTGAGCATGTGGCTGAACTTCTCAGAAGAAAATAAGCGCTACTTCATCCGTATGATAAAAACATGGGAGCGATCTCATATTTATTTACAGGATGAGGAGCGCGCCTCAGAGCGGTTTACCCATCTGCGGCAATTGCTCTTCAGGAGAAAGGTCCGAAGAGTGGTATATGGAAGTTCTGCTGCTGCCGCCATTGTGTTGCTGCTGCTTGCGGTCCGTTTTTTTATGCCATTGTCTGGTGTTTCATTGTTGACTGCGGCTACTTCGGACCAGAAAAAAGAAGTGGTGCTGCCCGACGGGTCCATTGTATGGCTTAATAGAAACAGCACGATTCAATATCCAGAAAACTTCACATCATACCGGAAAGTGTACTTGAACGGAGAAGCCTATTTTGATGTGACTAACAACAAGGAGCAGCCGTTTATTGTGGAAACTTCCGATCTCACGATACAGGTGTTGGGTACCCAATTTTTGGTCACGAATTACAGTGAAGAGATGATTGCCGAGGCGGTGCTTGAATCGGGTACGATTCAATTGATGGCGGGAGAGGCAGGCGAAGAGTTTCTCCTTCATCCCAACCAGATGTTCACGTATGACAAGGCTTTAGGTGAGACCCGGCTGGAATCCGTGGATGCGACGAACTTTACCGATTGGATCAACAGCCGGTTGGTGTTTGAGAATACCCGACTGACGGATGTGTTTACCCAACTTGAGAAATGGTATGGTATCCGCATTGAATGCAAGGATGCCGGTGTTCTGCAAACCCCTGTTTCTTTTACCATCGACACCGAGACAAAAGAAGAGATATTGAACATACTACAGGCGGTGGTGCCTTTTAATTGGAAACAGAAACAACTTCCCGGGCAAATCCAGGAAACGATTGCCATCTTTCAGGAAGTGGAATAAAAATAAATGAAGTAAAGAAATATTATATGTCTCTTAATTACAGAAATAAGAATCGATATCGTGATAAGTTCAAAACCCCCAAAAATATGCCTATGATAAAATGAAATAGAAAATGAAATGAAAATACAAATACAAAGGATTACGTAACATAAAAAACGAGATTATCCAGAAAAATTTAGCAACAATAATAACATTAAGTACATGAACAATAAAAAAAGAAATGATCGGTCATTTAATTCCAAAGGGTGGGAACCTCTTGTGAGAATTCCTCTTCTTGTGCTTGGAATCGCTGCCATTTTTTCAATACAGGTAAATGCGATGACACATCAAGGACTGATAGCACTCAAGCTTAATAACGCGACTATTAGTGAAGCAGTTAAGATCGTTGAAAAACAGAGCCATTACAAATTTGTTTACAACAACAACGAAGTGGATGCTTCACATAAAATCAGTGTCAATGCTAATTATGATAGCATAGAGGAAGTTGCCGAAGCGATTTTCTCAGGATACGATGTGGAAGTAAAAGGAAACCATGTAATTATTTCTCGAAAAAGGACAGATGACAGGTTCGCAGGAAACGCCAGTCAACAGACGGTTCAAAAAAGAACCATAACTGGCCATGTTACCGAAGGAGCAACAGGTGAGCCTTTGATTGGGGTCAGTATCCGGATTAAAGGAACGGGAATGGGAACCGTGACAGATATCGATGGTTATTATTCAATTGTAGTAGATAATAATAGGGCTGTATTGGAGTTCTCATATGTCGGATTTTTAGACCAAGAGATTGCTGTTGATAATCTGGGAGTCATTGATATACAAATGAATACCGATGCTACTCAGCTCGAAGAAGTGGTTATCGTAGGTGCGGGAGTTCAAAAGAAAGTGAGTGTAACCGGTTCTATTACCAGTGTCAAGGGCCAAACCTTAAGAATGCCCACTTCTTCATTAACCAGTGCCTTCGCTGGTCAACTTGCAGGGGTTATTTCCATGACAACCAGCGGAGCTCCCGGTTCAACATCTGAGTTTTATATCCGGGGTATTGGAACTTTCGGAGGACGCGCAACTCCACTCATTATGCTTGATGATGTAGAAATTAGTGCGGCTGATCTAAACAACATTCCCGCTGAAACGATTGAAAGTTTTTCTATCCTAAAAGATGCTTCGGCAACGGCAATATACGGGTCACGCGGTGCTAATGGGGTAATGCTTGTTAAAACAAAAGATGGGAACGTGAACGAACGTACGAAAATAAATGTTACGGTGGAACAGTCATTCAACACACCCATGAACTTTCCCGAATTCGTGGATGGAGCCACCTGGATGGAACTATATAACGAAGCGTTAATATCCCGAACGCCGAATGCTACTCCAAGATACTCTCAAGATGCAATTGATGCCACGCGATCCGGAATAAATCCATACGTCTATCCCGATGTGAATTGGAAAGATGTAATATTCAGGGATATGGCCACAAACCAACGGGCTAATATAAATATACAAGGCGGGGGACAAAAAGCGACATACTACATGAGCATCCAGGCAAACCATGATACCGGTTTGTTAAATTCTAAGAAGGCGTATTCATGGGATAATAATATCAATAATTGGGGTTATAATTTTCAAAATAATATTTCTTACAAGTTGACTGAGGGTACCAAAGTTGATTTGCGAATGAACGCGCAAATTCGACAATACAAGAGTGGAGATTATACGGCATCTGATCTGTTTGCAAAGATGCAGGCGGCTAATCCTATTAGCTTTCCGGTTACGTTCCCTGCTCAAGAAGGAGATGAACATATTCGATTCGGCAGTTCTGTTTTAACAGGGAACACGTACCGCGAGAATATATATGCCACCATGCTGAATTCTTTTAAAGAAACGCAGGAGAATACCATCAACACCTCATTAAAAGTAAGTCAGAATTTTGACTTCATTACAAAAGGATTAAGCGCCACCATGTTGGTGAATTTCAAGAACTGGTCACAAAATGGATACAATCGTTCCATCGAACCCTATTTATACAGAGTGTTAGATGGTAGTTATAACCCCGGAACACAAGAATATGAAATTGAAAGACTCGGCACATCCGGGACCGATTTTATTTCTCAATCAGATATTTCCAAATCAGGAGACCATATTCTTTTTATACAAGGGACGATAGATTATAGTCGTAATTTTGGTTTGCACAATGTGGGGGGAATGTTGCTTTACACGCAGCGCGAATACAAGGTTAATGTTCTTCCAAGCCGTAACCAAGGTATTTCCGGCCGGTTTACGTATGCGTATGATAATAGATATCTTGCAGAAGCTAACTTCGGTTATACCGGTACAGAGCGCTTGGCGAGTGGAAGTCGTTTTGAGTTTTTTCCCGCTATCTCGTTAGGTTGGGTAATGAGTGAAGAATCCTTTTTCGAACCAATAGCGAATACCGTCTCTTTTCTGAAATTCCGCGGATCCTATGGCTTAATAGGTAGTGATGAAACAGGATTAGGAGCCGGTGCACCTCACTTCTTATATATTAACCAAGTGAATTTGAGCTCTGACGGTTCCGCCTTCACGACCGGAGAAAATCTCGGATATCAACTTAAAGGACCTCAAATGCTCGAGTATGCTGTGAACGGTGCCGGATGGGAAAAAGTAAAGAAGCTGAATCTCGGTATTGATATGGAATTGTTTGGTTCGCTGAATGTCACTGCCGACTATTTTTATGACAAACGTTATGATATCTTGCTCAAACGAGAAGCATGGCCGGAATCGCTTGGGTATTATACCGCCAAACCTTGGGCGAATAAAGGTAAAATGGATAACTGGGGATATGAGATCAGCGCAAACTTTAACAGGCAACTGACAAAGGACCTGGTGATGGAGTTACGCGGTAATTTTACCTATACACAAAACAAATACGTGGATGTGGACGATCCCATTTACAAGTATCCCTGGCAATCTAGTACAGGAAAGCCAGCCAGCAGGGTGGAAGGATTCATTGCAGAAGGATTATTCACTTCACAAGAAGAGATTGATAATAGCCCTGTTCAAAACCTGGGGAGTACACCCAAACCCGGAGATATTAAATACCGGGATATAACCGGAGATGGTATCATTGATGATTTTGATAAAACAATGATTTCAGAATATGGAAGTGTGCCACGTATTCAGTATGGCTTTGGAGCAAGTATGAGATATAAGAACTTTGACTTTGGTGTGTTTTTTAATGGATCAGCTAAACGGACAATTGTTAGTGGACTAATGGCTCCGTTTGGGCAGAACGATCAGAACGTATTTCAATATATTGCGGATAACAGGTGGTCGGTGGATAATCCGAACCCCGATGCAAAATACCCGCGACTGGGGCTGCTAACTACTGATACACAAAATAACGCACACACGAGCACCTATTGGATGAGAAATGGAAATTTCCTGCGTTTAAAACAGTTGGAATTGGGGTATAGCTTTAATCATGGTCGAGTATACTTGAGCGGTAATAATCTGGCGGTTTTTGGTCCCTTTAAACAGTGGGATCCTGAACTTTCATGGAATGCTTATCCATTGCAACGTGTATTTAACCTAGGTGTACAATTAAGTTTTTAAATCATTGAAAATAAATATTTTAATCATATGGGAATGATGAGGTCGATAAAAAAAGCAAGCTGTATAATTCTATTATTAACAATAGGATTAACGTCGTGTGACTACTTGGATGTTGTTCCACCCGAGCAACCCGATTTGGAAGATGCCACGAAGGATTTTAGTTCTACCCTTGCCTTCTTGCATTCTTGTTATGCCGGAATTACAAACCCGATGAATTATTCGGGGGTCGAAGCTGCTTCTGACGAATGGGTGCTCCCGCCACTTTGGGTGGAAAATATGCATAACCAACTGTCAAATAGGCTAACGCCACAAGCTACCGGAGACTGGCGTTGGGGTAGCTACTATCGTTATATTGGACAATGTCATTTATTCCTCCAAGAACTCCCGAATGCGAAGGACGTGACGGAAGCTGATAAAAAGGAGTGGACGGCAGAAGCTAATTTCATGATTGCCTACTACCACATGTTGATTCTCATGCAATATGGCCCTTGCCCGATAAATGATCACTATATCGCGATGAATAGCGATCCTTCCGATTACCCTGGTCGTTCACATTTTGACTATGTGACCGATTGGATAGTGAATAAGTTTGATGAAGTTGCGGTTGACCTGCCTGCTACCCGTGAACAGGAAAAATGGGGGCGTGCTACTTCTACAATCGCAAAGGCTCTAAAAGCGAGACTTCTTGTATATGCGGCCTCTCCTTTATGGAATGGGGATTTCCCTTATCCGGAATGGAGGAATGTGAATTTTGAAACTCCCGAATATGGAAAGGAATTGGTCAGTAGCAGTTATGATGTCAAGAAATGGGAGCGTGCTAAAATCGCTTGCCAGGAAGCATTGGATTTTGCACTAACGTCTGGAAATGCTTCCCTATACCAGGATGAAGATCTCCATGTGCGCGAAGGGGTAGACTTACCTTTTGTTCCGGGGGTAAATGAACAAACAGCCGAAGGAGAAGCGTTTCTTAAAAAAGTGTTGTTGATGCGCTATTTGGTCACCACGCGTGTTACCGAAGGAAACAGAGAAATTATATGGGGACTTGCCGATCAAGGAAATATGGTCATGGGGTCGATGCCGCACTATATACAAACCCTAAGCAGTGGCTCTACCTATGGAGGATATAGTGGCGTTTCACCGGTGTTAAACACTTCCATTGAATACTTCTATACAAAAAATGGAAAAAGACCAGCCTATGATCCCGATTTTATAGGAGAGGAAAACTGGTTTAAAACGGCTGGAATCCCGGAAAGAGGGGATATCATAACCTTGAATGTGGAACGGGAACCTCGTTTTTATGCCTGGTTTGCTTTCGATGGAGGGGACTACTCTTCAAAATTGGCAAACGGAAATCCGGTGAGAATTTATTTGCGGAATAGCGATCTGCAAGGATATAATCCGTCGAGATATAACAGGGATAACAATGTGACAGGATACTTTTCGCAGAAATTTATCATGCCGAAGTTATCCGTGACTTTGAGCAATACATGGAACTTGGAAAGCAAACCGAGACCATTGATCCGGTTAGCCGAGTTGTATTTGAACCTGGCAGAAGCGCAAGCTGCATTGGGAGAAACCAATAATGCCATTCAAAACTTAAACGTAGTGAGAACAAGGGCGGGTGTCCCCAATTTAACAACGGCAGATGTTACCAGTCAGATGAGCATAACGGACTGGGTGCGTAACGAACGTTTTATTGAATTGTGGGGTGAAGGCCATCGCTATTACGATGTGAGGAGATGGATGATTGCTCCCCAGACAATGGGAGAGGGAATGAGAATGGGATTGAACGCCTATGGTACTATTAATCCTTCATTTGAGCAATTCAATACTCCCCAACCGGTCGATCAGCCTTTTGTTTGGTCAAACCGCATGTACTTGCTTCCCATTTTCTATATTGAGGTGTACAAGAATCCACAAATGGTACAAGCACCTGGATTTAATTAATTATTTGCTATAAACAAAATAGTATGAAGAAAAAGTTTATATATACAATTACCGTGGGGCTGTTGTTAATAGCCTATTCGTGTGAAAATTACGATGGATTAGTCCCGGCGGAATTTGAGAAGATCCTTTCAATAAAAGACGTCGGTGAACATAATCTCACCCTTTATAATACCGGTGAAGATGGTGAGTACACGATGACAATATTGAAGGGGGGATATGCTTCTAATACTTCGGCATTGGCTGAGTTGAGCGTGATGAGCGAAGCTGAATTGGCAGCCTATTCAACCACAATTGGGAAGGCATACAGTCTGTTACCCTCCTCGATGTATGAAATAACGGACCCAACCGTGTCATTCAAGGCTGAGGAACAATACCAGATCAAAACGATATCTTTTAAAACATCTGCTATTCATGAGCTGCTAGAAGAAGATGCATCGAATTATGTGCTACCAGTGATGCTTTGGAGTAGAGAAGATTCTATAAATGCAGAAAAGAACTTGGTGTTGTTGAAACCTACTGTAGTTGTCCCGGTAGTGAGTTACGAAGTGAATAATGCCACTATTGCAGTGGAGGGGAATAGCGTGACTTATGAATTCAGATTAACGCTTCCATTTACAAGCCTGTGGGACTTTGAATGTACTGTTGAAGTAGATCCCAATAGTATCCCATCCGGATATTCAATGATTACCAGTGAGTTATATACCATTGCCGATGAAGGAAAGGTGATATTCAAAACAGGCCGGAATAGGAGTGAACCGCTTACAATAACCATTAGGAATGCGGATTATTTTGGAAGTTCCTATGTGATTCCTCTGAAAGTTGCCAGTGTAACCATGCAAGGGTTTGAAACACCCGCGTCTTCCTTTATGTTATATGGCGCGTTTAATAAAATCCCACTTACCGTAGACATGTTATCTACAAATGCACAGGAACCAAGTGAAGGACCCATCGAAAACCTGATTGACAATAACGCGGCTACTTTCTTTCATACAGCATGGTCGTATGCCATTAATGATCCGCACCATTTGCAAATCAAACTTAATAAGGCCATTAGCCAATGCCAGTTTGTTTATCAAAACAGGAATAATGCAAATGGTAAACCTCAAGAGGCCAGGATTCTGGTGAGCTCAAACGGCGTGGATTGGAGAGAACTTGCTCATATAACTTCTGGTATGCCGACAGAAGCATCTTCAATATACACCTCTGAAGAATATATTGCAGATCAACCTTTCAGCTATTTTAGATTTGAGGTGTTAAAAACCAACAGCGGTTCGGCGCCCACTTTCTTTAATATGGCAGAGTTTACATTGTTTGGTAAATAATATTTTATTCCCAAGTTAGTTGCCTATCGGAAGCAGCAATGTTTCCGATAGGTTTTAATCCTTTTTCCCAATCGAGTGCCTCCCGTACGGATGAATCGTCAGTTGGCATAATTTATACCCTTATGAGATCTATCAAGGTTCAATTTTTTCTCTTTGTCGCAATTGTCGCAACAAGTTGCAGTCTTAAAAAAACGCCGTTAATCACGGATAATCTTGACGCTCCCGCGATTATCGAAATGAAAAATATTACCGTCTCCCCGTCCGGCATAACCGAACCGGGATCACAAGTTGAAAAAATTGCAGACGGGAAACGGGACGCCGATACCGAGATTTTCCATACCCTGTGGAGCGGTATTCCCCGGCAACCGGTGATTATTGAAGCCGGTCTGGAGGGGAGCGGCAAACGGCTGGATAAGATCATCCTTTCTCCACGCGGTTCCGGCTTTAATGGTGTCATTAAAACAGCCGAGGTCTGGGTAATGGAAAAGGGCACGTACCACAAAGTAGCGGACCTGAATGCCGGCCGGTCGAACACCCCTGTCCACCTTGAACTGGATAACCCGGTTAAGAATCCCGAAAAGATAAAACTGGTCATCACGGATGCCTACAGGGAAAGAAGATCACGGGATGCCTATATGGTGAGCCTGGGCGAGCTCGAGTGCGTGATGTTGCCTGCGGATGCCATTACCACCCCGAGGCTGATTGAGGAATCAAACGTGTTTGCCGATTTAACGGGCACGAAGTTGAAGCCGAATGTCCGCCGGAAGGAAATCGGAAGATTAAAAATCCCGGCGCTCAGAAATCTGGCCACTCAACTTTATGACGAGAAATATGGTCCGGGGTTGCGGCTCGCCGATTATACCCCCTGCCTCGATCCGGTAGTGTTAGGAGGACAAATGCGTATTGGAGACGGCTTCAGCAAATACGAGGGGATCACGGGCATTGTGCTGGATAAAGGGGAGAATATTGTCTTCGTGGGAGAAACCAGCGGCGCCGAAATCACACTTATTGTTCCGGAATGGACGCGCAGGGCACCGGAAGGGGTAAAGCCCGAACAGGATCCCGCCGGATGGGGCCTGAAAAGTGAGGCATTCCGGCTGCAAGAGGGACCCAACCTGATCCGTCTTGAAAAAGAAGGACATGCCTATATACAATACTTCACGGATGACAGCCCCGAAAATCACCCGCCCATTGCCGTGCATTTTCTAACCGGTAAAGTAAACGGGTACTTCGATATTACAAGAGGCGATACCGACAGTGATTTTAACGCACTCCTAGAGAATGCCGTCAGCCCCATTATGGATATGCGGGGCAAGCATATTCAAGTGGCGTTTCCGGTAGACAGCTTGAAACGATTCACCTGGAACCGTGGCGTTGAGCTGTTACAGAATTTTGATAGTATCGTAGCCCTGCAACGCCATTTTATAGGGTGGGACAAAGAGGGGCTTTCCCCTGAAAACCGCGTGTTGGCACGTATCAATTACCATTATTATATGTTCCGTGACGGGGACGGCGTGGCCTATATCGATTGGGCGATGCGCCTGGTGGCAGATCCCGAAAGCATTGTGAAGGGTGATCCCTGCTGGGGATTCAGCCATGAACTGGGGCATGTGCTCCAGATGCGGCCGCAACTTACCTGGGGAGGAATGACGGAGGTGAGCAACAATATCCTCACACTCTATTCTACCACCACTCTGGGGAACAGGAGCCGCCTGTCGGAACAAGGCATTTATGCCAAAGCGCGTGAGACCATACTCGACAAGGGTATTTCTTATTTATATTTTCTGGGTAAGGATGTGTCTTCCAGCCAGTACGGAGGCGATGGAAATACTGACGTGTTCCACCGGCTTGTTCCTTTCTGGCAATTGCATCTCTATTTCACAGAGCAGGGGTATCCCGATTTTTATCCCGACCTGATGATTGCCATGCGCCAACAGGAACCGCTGGGAGGTGGTGACCGCGGCAAAGATTATCTGAATATGCTTGAGTTTTGCCGGTTGGCCTGTGAAGTGTCTCAAACAGACCTGACCGATTTTTTTGAGCGGTGGGGCTTTTTCTACGTGGGAGATATACAGGTCAACGACTATGGTTTCTATCATTATACGGTGAGCCAGGACGATGTGGATGCCGTAAAAAGAAACATAGCGGCAATGAATCTTCCTAAACCGAAGAAAGATATTGCATTAATGGAGGATTGATACTACATTGTTACACGTAAATTTTAATTGCATGAACCTACAGTCGATTTTACTATTTCTCTTTTTGGTAGCTCTGCTGCTACCTGCCTGCGGAGAGAAGCAGGAGAGTATACCTTCTTTTCTAACTATTGATACAAAAATAGTCAACTTTAAATCAGAACCGTCTACACGTGAAATTGTAGTGAAGACGAGTATGGAAGATTGGACGACAACAGTCCAGTCCGATGCGCAATCGTGGCTTCAAGCTATTCGCAGAGGAAATGTACTAAGTATAACTGTGAGCAAAAACAGTGATTTCGACACAAGAACAGCGGAATTAGAGGTTGTTGCGGGTAGTCTTTCTGAAACTATTTCAGTACAACAGTTGGGTACGGAACCGGCTATATTGCTTTCTTCGGACATATTTACCGTATCTGCTGATAGGACGGATATTACTTTGGAAGTAACTTCCAATATAGAATATGAAGTGGTTGTTCCGGAAGAGGCGGCTTGGATCAAAGAGAAGCCGGAAACCCGCTCTGCAGAGATGGTGACGGAGGTGTTCCGCTTTGAAGTGGCGTGGAACACGGAAGAGGCTGAGCGGCGTGCCGTGTTGATAGTCCGGCAGACGGATGGCGAATTGGAGAAAGAGATCCTTGTGATACAAAAGGGACAGTCCGGTTATGCCGGTGGTTCGCCGGATGATATTAAGGACGACATACAGGTACCCATCAGCGGAGGTTGGGCCAGTTCATTCCAGACGGGCGGAGAGATCGAAAAATCGTTTGACGGCAATTACGATACGAACTACCACTCCAATTGGAGCAATGGTGGTACCAACTATTTCCCGATAACACTCGATTATCATTTCGAGGATCAGGAAAGTATCGACTATCTGATATACCATCCCCGTACCAGTGGTTCCAACGGAAATTTCAAGGAGGTGGAATTGTGGGCGGCCACCGAATCGGAACCGAATCTGGTGAAATTGCTGGAACATGACTTTAATGGTTCGGGATCAGCCGCAAAGATCGTGTTTGATCAGCCGCTGATCAATCCGAAAACAATACGATTTATCGTGAAATCGGGTGCCGGAGACGGACAAGGTTTTGCCAGTTGTGCCGAGATGGAGTTCTATAGAACGAACCCTGATAACTTTGATCCGTTACAGCTCTTTACTGATTTGACTTGTTCAGAATTGAAACCGGGCATCGGCTTGGACGATATAGAAAATGTTTCCAGCAGCCTCTACCGGAATATTGCTCTCTATCTGCTTAACGACCAATATCCCGCTGAGTTCAGGATACAGGAATACAAGGCTTGGCCGCATCCCAATGTCTGGGCGAGCGAGAATAAGACGTCCGCGTTAAGTTTGCTGGATAATCCAACCGGCATTGGCGTGCAAAGAGCCGGAGATGAGCTGGTTGTTTTTGTGGGTGACACATACGGTCAAACCATCAGTATGAAGATACAGGACCTCGATACGCCGGGTGCGGCCGGCTATGACAATGCATCATTTTATCCCCTTTCAACCGGGGTCAATAAAATCAAAGCCCGGCACAAAGGATTGATTTATATTTTCTATCATACGCCCGATTATGCTTCTGTGCCTCCGGTAAAAATACATTTTGCTTCCGGTGAGGTGAATGGTTATTTTGACTCTCAGAAACATGAGTCGTCCGACTGGAGACGACTTTTGGATGCCGCCACCAACAAGTATTTCGACGTATTGGGAGAACATGCGCATTTGACCTTTGAAACGTCGGCATTCAGGCAGTATGCGCGAGACAACGGACCCCAATTGATTGCGGCCTACGACAATCTGGTACGTCAGGAGAAGGAATTTATGGGACTGATGAAGTATGACCGCCCCACCATCAACAGGGCATACTTCAAGGTCATATACACATCCTATATGTATGCCACCTCTTATCGCACCTCTTACAATGCGTCGACGCAACAAGAGATCCTTACGCTAAGTAATTTCAAATCGGAACCTTGGGGGCCTGCCCATGAGATGGGACATGTGTTTCAGACACGCCCCGGTTTCAAGTGGCTGGGGATGACCGAGGTAACCAATAATGTGCATTCCCTATACGTGCAAACAGAGTGGGGGAATGACTCGCGAATCGAGTCGGAGAATATGGGAAGGTATAATAACCGGTATGAGAAAGCATACCATAACTCGTTCGTGCACGACACCCCGCATCCCGGTGAAGAAGATGTGTTCTGTAAACTGGTTTCATTATGGCAGTTGCAGCTCTATTTTTCCAATGTACGCGGATACACCGATGTATACAAGGACCTGTATGAGAGGGTACGTACCTCTCCCGATAAGCCCAACGCCGGAGAACAACAACTCGACTTTGTAAGGATGATGTGTGATATTACAGGAACCGACCTGACCGGCTTCTTTACCCGCTGGGGATACCTGAGCCCGTATAACGGGTCAATAGATGATTATGGCCAGGGGCAATTCTTAGTCACCCAGAACCAGATTGATCGGTTGATTGATGAAATGAAAGAGCGGAATTATGCCCCGATGACGGAAAAGATTGAATATATTTGCGATTCCAACTGGGAATTTTTTAAAAATAGGTCGCCCATACAACCCGGAACCGCAAGTAAAAACGGAGTAAATATAGTCACTAATGGTTGGAGGAACGTAGTCGCGTATGAGGCTTATGATGGCGAACAGCTTATTTTTGTTACCAACAAGTCTTCTTTTGCGCTTGAAAGCGATCCGCAATCGTTAAAAATATATGCTGTTGCCTTTGACGGAAACAAAACGGAAGTCAATTGGTGATCGAGATGTGCTACCAATATACAATAAATAATAAATGAATTCTATGCAGAAACAACTTACAACAATCGCCCTTCTGTTGGCGACGTTATTCCTATTTAGCTGTACAAACGGCACACAGACGCCGAAAGGAGAATATCAACCTATCCGTACCGAGGTACCCGAGCGGCCTGCCGGGCAACAACATGTTCTTGGCCTAACCACTCCCAGGCTGGAGACGGTTCGGGTTGGATTTATCGGCTTGGGGATGCGCGGCCCGGGAGCCGTACACCGGTTTACCCATATTCCGGGCACGCGGATCGTGGCTCTGTGCGACTTGCACGAGGACAGGGTAGAGAAGGCGCAGGCTATCCTTGAGAACGCCGGACTGCCCCGTGCCGCTTCCTATGGTGGTAGCGAGGAGGCGTGGAAGGAGCTCTGCGAACGTGAAGATATCGACCTGGTTTATATAGCAACCGATTGGAAACGCCATGCCGACATGATGATCTACGCGATGGAACAGGGCAAGCATGTGGCGTGTGAAGTGCCTGCCGCGATGACGCTCGGGGAGATATGGGACATTGTGAACACCGCAGAGCAAACACAGAAACATGCCATGATGCTTGAGAACTGCGTCTACGACTACTTCGAACTAACCACCCTGAATATGGCACAGCAGGGACTCTTCGGGGAAATATTACATACCGAGGGTGCCTATATCCACGAGTTGCGTGACTTCTGGGGTTCCTACGAAGCGGATTGGCGCCTACAGTACAACAAGGAGTTCCGGGGGGACGTATACGCCACCCACGGTATCGGACCCGCAGCCCAGGCGCTGGATATCCACCGTGGCGACAAGATGAACACGCTGGTAGCGATGGATACCAAGCCGATAAGTATTCCCGAGTACCTGATCGAGGAGCGTGGAATAGACCGCGACAGCGCTTACGACTTCGCTAACGGGCAACACACGATGACGATGATCCGCACGGAAAACGGCAAGACAATCCATATCCAGCATGACGTAGCTTCGCCTCGTCCTTACAGCCGGATGTACCAGGTGAGCGGAACAAAAGGTTTCGCGAACAAGTATCCCAACCAAGGGTATGCCCTGCAGGGAGACGCGCTGACGGAAGCAGATGGCGTGCCGAATCACGAGGACCTGAGCGCGCACAACTATGTTTCGAAGGAGGTTCGTGATGCGTTGATGGAGAAATACAAGCACCCCATCCATCAGGAACTCGAAGAAAAAGCCAAAGAGGTGGGTGGCCACGGGGGCATGGACTTCATCATGGATTATCGCCTGGTATACTGCCTGCAGAACGGATTACCGTTGGACATGGACGTGTACGACTTGGCGGAATGGTGCAGCCTCGCGGAGTTGAGCCGTATCTCGATAGAGAACAACAGCGCTCCGGTGGAGGTACCCGATTTTACCCGGGGACATTGGAGTGATGTGCGGGGATACCGTCACGCGTTCGTGGATTGAACTTTTAGATGGCTGAAAATTAACCATTAACGTATTCTTGAGAATATAGACAACATGTCTGTCCGGATGTGTCAGGTTTTTTGTCGTGCATAATTTAAAGCAATGAAAAGAACGCGAGGAACAATATTGATAGCTGTTTTATTCTTATGTCCCGGAACTAAAGAATTCCTGTCCCGATGATGGAGTGCGCCTTATTGAGGAAACAGTCGTTTATCAGCTATAGGTTTTGTTCCTTTTCCTTTTATGAAATACCCCCAAAAAGATTTGTCTTAACTTTTTGGGGGTATTATATCTTAATATAAAATAGAAAACCGGTCGATTTATCTGAATTTTTACTTTTCCTTAAACCAACTCGCGTACATTAAATAGTTATTCGCTATTTTCTGGTTTATCTCTTTGGATTGCTCGGGATCGACCTTTTTTACGAATTTGGCAGGTACGCCGGCATAGATGCTGCCGGGTTCCACTTGTGTGCCACTGAGCACTACAGAGCCGGCAGCGATGATGGCTCCTTCGCCTACCACAGCATGATCGAGCACGACAGCGCCCATGCCAATAAGCGCACCGTCTTTCACTTCCGCACCGTGGATAACTGCATTATGACCGATGGATACATCATTCCCGATGATTGATACCGACTTCTGATACAAGGTGTGGATAACCGTGCCATCCTGTACGTTTACCCTGTCTCCGATGCGAATTGAATTTACGTCGCCGCGAAGCACGGTGTTGAACCATATACTGCAATCACGGCCGATAATCACATCTCCGATGATGGTGGCATTTTCTGCCATATAGGTATTTTCGCCGATTTCGGGTGTGAAACCGCGAACCGATTTTATAAGGGACATTGTTTGAAAAATTACTAATTAATTACCCATGAATGAAAACGGTATGAACGGTTGAACCGTACATCCATAAATTCACAAATCAATTTAGCCTTGAATCCTGGTTTTTGGCTCTTGGTTCTTGGCTCTTGAATCTTTGAATTATATTGCTTTTGTTTTCCGCTTCAGCCATGCTCTTTCCTCTTCGTTCAGATATCTTTTGAGTTTTTTGAACACCATTTTATGATAATTGTTGAGCCACTTGATCTCATTTTTGGTGAGTAGCTTTTTGGCTATCGGTTTGGTATCGATAGGACAAAGCGTGATAGTTTCAAAATTATAAAAAGTGCCGAACTCTTTGGTCTTCTTGTATTCTTGTGTGACAATCAGGTTCTCTATGCGGATACCATACTGGTCGGCACGATAAACCCCCGGCTCGTTGGAAGTAACCATGCCCGGCCTGAGCTGAGTCGGGTTTTCTTCCAGACGGATGCTTTGAGGTCCTTCGTGAACGTTAAGAAAATGTCCGATGCCGTGTCCGGTGCCGTGCCAGTAGGTGAGTTCGTTATCCCACAGCGCTTTTCTGGCAAGGATATCGAGTTGCGACCCGCGGGTTCCTTCGGGAAAGACAGCGGTAGCCAGGGCGATATGTCCTTTCAATACCAGGGTG
Organism: Proteiniphilum sp.; assembly: GCF_040307845.1. Taxonomy (GTDB): domain Bacteria; phylum Bacteroidota; class Bacteroidia; order Bacteroidales; family Dysgonomonadaceae; genus Proteiniphilum. The sequence goes on along the minus strand of NZ_JAWRIS010000013.1, from coordinate 6,852 downwards.
TAATCTTTTTTCATCTGTCGGCTTAACTTGCCGACAGTCACCGTGCGGGTGATATCGGTCGTTCCGTCTTTGTACTGGCCTCCGGAATCGATCAGCAGTAATCCTTCCGGTTGCACCTGTAGGGAGGTTGCGGGAGAAGCATGATAATGGATAACGGCGCCATTTCCCGCATATCCGGCAATAGTGCCGAAACTGTCGCCTACAAAGAGATCCTGTTGAGAACGATACTCATGCAACTTTTCTTCCACGGTCATTTCTGTCACTTCTCCTGCAGGAACGGCCTTTTCCAGCCACATATAGAATTTCACAAGTGCCACACCGTCTTTGATCATGGCATTCCTGAATCCTTTTAATTCGGTCTCGTTTTTTATACTCTTCATCAGGTCCACGGGCGACGGTATGTCCACAATCTTGCATGAGGAAGGGATAGTTTGCAGCAACTTATAATTGATTTTGTTACCGGTAATGCAGATAGTGTTATTTTCCGGTAATCCGGCGACATATTCGAAAATATCATTATAATCGGTAATCTTAATCCCTTGCTTTTTATACGTTTTGGATACTTCATCGGTCAATTTTTCGGGATCGATAAACAGTACTGTCTCCTTCTCCGAAACATAGCCGTATGCAACTGCTACCGGATTGTAATCCACATCGTTTCCCCGAAGATTAAAAGTCCATGCTACCGCATCGAGGGTTACTATGATCAAGCCATCCGCATCCACCTTTTTCAATTCGGCATTGATGCGTTTAATTTTGCTTGTGACCGATTCCCCGGTTACCGTATCCGGCAAAGTGAAAACTTCATTCTTAGGAATTTCCGGACGGTCGTTCCATATTGTCGCAAAAGGGTCGAGAGAGGTCTCCAGCCGGATACCTTTTGCATCGAGTTTTATTTTTAATGCTTTTGCCTCAGAGGCCGCGTAAACCAACCCGTCGATTCCAACCGCTCCGCCATTACCAGCCTGTTCAATAATCCAGTCCGTCATATCGGGTGTGCCGGGTTGTCCCATTTTAAACAATTCGAACCCCGTATCTTTCAATTCGTCGGCAGCCTGCAGGAAATAGCGGGAATCCGTCCATACGCCAGCCTTGTCTTTTGCCACTACAGCCGTTCCTGCGGAACCGGTAAAGCCGCTGATCCATTTTCTGGATTCCCAGTGCTTGGGTGGGTATTCACTCAGATGGGCATCCGTACTGGGAACGATGAATAGATCGAGTTGTTTCTCCTCCATAAATTGCCTTATGGCTGAAAGTCTTTTGGAAATTTCGGTTGTCTTCATATGATTATAAATTTGCTTTCATTATATTTGTATTTGGAACAACAAATATAACGAAATATTCCCATAATTGAGTTTCTGATAAGAAGAATAAATCAATGAAGACATCCATCGAATTAAAAAACATGCATTTTTTTGCCTATCATGGCGTATTGGAACACGAGGCACTTCACGGGAATAATTTTTCCGTGACATTGCGGTTTTCATCCGATTTGTCGGAAGCCTGTATCAGCGATGATGTGGCGGATACGGTCGATTATGCGGAGGTATATGATTTGATAAAAAAAGAAATGGCAAAACCTTCCCAGTTAATTGAAAACGTAGCATACCGTATTTTGCGGAGAGTAAAGGAGATGTTTCCCGGGATCGACCGGATTGAAGTGGAACTGGCAAAGATGAATCCACCTGTAGCCGGAAAAATGGATTGCGCGACAGTGATTATTTCAGAATCGTAACTTTTTCATACCTTTGTGCAATATGGGATGCGCCTCGGAAATGCTCAAACGAGTTTGGCATTTCTCCCGGCTTTCTCTATATTTGCAAAAATATTTCGAGTAAATGGACGAAACGAGAGATGACATAGTGTCCGGCATTGAAACCGAAGAGCTTGATACTATAGAGCAGGAAAGTCTGTCACAGGAAGAATCGCTGACGTTGCGCACCGAGAATCTGGTGAAGAAGTATGGGAAGCGTACGGTGGTGAACCATGTCTCCATTAACGTGAATCAGGGAGAGATCGTCGGGTTGCTCGGTCCTAATGGGGCGGGAAAGACAACCACCTTCTATATGACGGTGGGATTGATCGTGCCGAATGAAGGAGAGATATTTATCGGTAAGCAGAATATTACACGCTTTCCGGTCTACAAACGTGCGCAGCACGGGATTGGTTATCTGGCCCAGGAGGCATCTATCTTTCGGAAGATGACGGTGGAAGATAATATCAAGTCGGTATTGGAATTTACCGATAAATCGCCTCAAGAGCAAAAGGTAAAGCTGGAGAGTCTCATCGATGAGTTTGGGCTCGGTAAGGTGAGAAAGAATACGGGTGATCGTCTTTCCGGGGGTGAGCGTCGTCGTGCAGAGATTGCGCGTTGTCTGGCTATTGACCCGAAATTCATCATGCTCGATGAACCGTTTGCCGGGATCGACCCGATTGCAGTGCAGGATATACAGTCGATTGTGGCTCAATTGAAATACAGGAATATAGGTATTCTTATTACCGATCATAATGTAGATGAGACGTTGAGTATCACTGACCGTGCTTACCTGCTTTTTGAGGGTAAAGTCCTGTTTCAGGGTACTGCCGAGGAACTGGCTGCCAATCCGGTGGTAAGGGAGAAGTATCTTGGACGAGATTTTGAGTTGCGCAAACGTATATTCGATGCTCCTTGAAAGTATGGGCCGGATCCTTTCTATCGATTACGGGAAAAAGCGCACGGGGATAGCTGTAAGCGATCCGCTGCAGATCATTGCCAATGGCCTGACTACAGTGGAGACATCCCGGATTTTTGATTTTCTGGACGAGTATCTTCAAAAAGAGGCGGTATCGTGTATTGTGGTGGGACTACCCAAACAGATGAATAATGAGCCTTCAGAAAATATGAAACGGGTGGAACCCTTCGTGAACCGGTTGAGGAAATTATATCCGCAGATTACTGTGGAATATTGGGATGAGCGGTTTTCATCCAAAATGGCCCAACAGGCTATGAGGGATGCCGGATTGAAAAAGAAAGACCGTCAAAATAAGGAACTGGTTGATGAAATCAGCGCTGCCATTATCCTGCAGGGATATATGGAGAGGCGATTGTTCCCGACAGGCCGGGACGAGTAATGATGATTTACTGATTTAACGGTTCAACAAACAGTTCAACGATTCAACAAATTAATAATTATGATATTACCTATATATATTTACGGGCATCCGGTTTTGAGGAAAGAGGCAAAAGATATAGAGCCACAAAATTACCCCAATTTAAAGGAATTGATCGAAAACATGTTCGAAACCATGTATGCGGCCGATGGTATCGGGCTTGCCGGTCCTCAAGTGGGATTGGAGGACCGTATTTTCGTGGTGGATCTCTCCCCGCTGGCGGATGAGGAACATCCTGAGTTCAAGGATTTCAAAAAGGCGTTCATCAATGCCCATATCATTGAACGGGAAGGGGAACTGGCCGCTGTAGAGGAGGGGTGCCTGAGCATCCCGGGTATTCACGAGAAAGTGCCCCGGGAAGAGCAGATCCGCATCCGGTATCTGGATGAGAACCTGCAGCCGCGCGATGAGACATTCTCAGGCTTTAGGGCGCGTGTCATCCAACACGAATATGACCATATAGATGGCATCCTGTTTGTGGATAAGATTTCACCGCTTCGTAAAAGGATGGTCAAAAGCAAACTGGCCAATATGGAAAAAGGGAAAGTGTCTTGCGACTATAAGATCAGGACGGTGAAGTAGGCCGGGGGAGCAGCTTGGCCGCCTCGCGGTCCAGAAACCAGTGGAGACTTCCCGATTCCGGTTGTACCAGCGCTGCCGGATATTTTTCTTTGGCTGAATCCGGTTGTTCGATGATTTCCTTCACTTTCTCGGCTTTGTTTTCTCCTGTTACCATGAAAAAAACATTCTTTGCCGCATTGATTACTTTACCGGAGAGGCTCACCCGTTTCTGCCCGCTCACGGGATGAATGGCTGTCACGCAATTGTCAGGGTTGTCCCAGAGTTTTATTTCATGAGGAAAGATGGAGGCGGTATGCCCGTCGTCTCCCATGCCTAACATCAGGATATCGAAAGAAGGCACGCCATTCGTCGTTCCTAACTCCCGGTTGAGTAACCCTCCATATCTTTCGGCTTCCGATTCGGGATCGTTTTCTCCCTGTATACGGAATATATTTTCTTCGGGTACCGGCACAAAATCAAAAAGATGCTCTTTGGTCATCTTGTAATTACTTTCATCGTCGGATGGCGGTACGCAGCGCTCATCACCCCAGAAAAGTTTGACTTTCTTCCAGTTTATTTCGCCTTCAGGTAGTTGCGCCCAATCATCAAATAATGATTTTGGCGTAGAGCCGCCCGAAAGGGCAATTGTCACTATATCCTTTTTTGAAATAACCTCTTTTAGCCTGTCGGTAAAAGCCTTGTTCAGGTCATCTTTTGTCTTGAAAATCTGTATGTCCATTTTTTTCCTTATTCAAAAAAACGACTTTTGTTTTATTTGTTCCGTTTCATTTTGACCGGGTTTTGTCGTGTGTCAAATACATCCACCACTTCAATTCTATTTTTCTCTTTGTTTATCCAATAAATGATTTTGTAATTCGTGCTTAGGATGTACCTGAAATTTTGTGGTTTTTCTTGTAAGAGTTCTTCAATAGCACCAGATTCCGGTAAATTATTTAAAATATGGGTACTCTCTACAATTTGTGTAGAGATTTGCTGAGCTACTTTTACACTAACCTTTTTGCGATGATAGTGATGGATTTTTTTTAGCTCATTTTTCGCAAAATCTGTCCAAAATACGGTCAATCCCATTTTTCTATTTCATAAATTAAATCATTTGATTGGGTGAGCATTCCATTTTTTGAGTCTTCTAAGGATTGGTCAATCCTTCGGTTTAACTCTTTTCTGGATAGAGGTTTGAAATTATCCTCTTTGGTTGATTTACCTGAATGCAAAAGATTTTCTAAACGAATCAATAACTCTTCGTTTTGCAGCTTTAGAAACTCTTGCACAAATTCTATTTTTCTCGTTTGAATATCCATGACAATGCTATTTTATTTGTTCAAATTTACAAAAGAGTTTTTTCTTATCAGTAGAATTATTGTTAAAAAAATTACACTCCTTTTCAAATCACAACTCACAATAAATCCCGTCTTCCGCCAGATTCTTGCATGGGTAGCGCCAGGTATTCTCTTTCCCTTCTATGAGGTCGTCTGCCACGTCCGGTCCCCAGGATCCGGCCGGATAACCATGGAGAGTTGCATCCTTGTCATTCTCCCAATAATCGAGGATGGGTTGAACGAATTTCCATGTCTCTTCGGCGGCGGCACCCTGCATAAAAAGCATATTGTCGCCCGCCATACAATCGAGTATCAATCTCTCGTAGGCACCAGGTATATAATGGTCGTTCAACTCTGAATAATGAAAATCCATATTGACCGATTTTACTTCGTAACCGCTTCCCGGCACTTTCATGCCGGTCTTCAGCAAAATACCTTCATCGGGTTGGATACGCAGGATCAATTGATTGTCTGACTGGGGTGAATTATCTGCAGTCTTAAACAACCTTTGCGGCGATGGCCTGAAATGGATAACTACTTCCGATACCTGTGTAGGCAATCTTTTCCCTGTACGGATATAAAAGGGCACCCCTTCCCATCGCCAGTTATCGATAAAGATTTTCATCGCGGCATAGGTTTCTGTGCGCGAGCCTGTTTTTACATTCGCCTCCTCACGATAACCTTTATAATGTTTACCCCGTACGGTCGCTTCGGTATATTGTCCGCGGATCACGTTCTTTTTCAGGTCTATCTTGCTCAGGGGGCGCAGTGAACGGAATACCTTCATTTTTTCATAGCGGATCTCCTCCGGCGTTATTTTGTTGGGTGGTTCCATGGCCACCAAAGACAGCATCTGAAGCAGATGGTTCTGAATCATATCCCGCAATGCACCGGATTCGTCGTAGTATCCCCCGCGACCTTCCACGCCGACGCTTTCGGCTGCCGTGATTTCTACATGCTGGATATAATTGCGGTTCCATAACGGTTCGTAGATGCCGTTAGCAAAACGGGTCACCAGCATATTTTGCACCGTTTCTTTACCCAGATAGTGGTCGATACGGTAAATCTGGTCTTCCTGAAAAAATTCCAGGAGTTGCCTGTTCAATTCAATAGCCGACGGAAGGTCATGTCCGAACGGTTTCTCGATAATAATTCTCCGGAAACCTTTCTGTTGTAACGTGAGCCCCTGGCCGTATAAGAATTTGGGTATGATGGGGTATAGATAGGGTGGAGTGGAGAGGTAAAAAATATAGTTATGTCCCAGATTGAGTTTTTTGTCCAGTTCGCTCAGTTTCTTTTTCACATGTATATACTCTTCCCCCTTTGCTGTGTCGATACTCAGGTAAAAGAGCAGGGAAAGGAAACTGTCGATTTTCTTTTCGTCCGCATTCTTATAATGGGCAAATTGGCGGATACCCTCTTTCATTTTCTTGCGAAATTGTTTATCAGTGAATTCAGTCCGGCTCACTCCGAGCACGGCATATCCTTCCGGCAAGGAATCATTCATAAACAGGTCGAACACGGCAGGGATCAATTTCCTGTAGGTAAGATCTCCCGACGCACCAAAAATTATTAGCGCCTGGTTGATTGTTTTCTTCATTTTTAATGGATTTACGATATCAAGATAACAAATGTAGGTCTAAAAAGTTGATATTTGGAGAAATTATTGTATCTTTGCCGCTCGAAATTTTTTCAATTAACGAATTAATAATTAAATTAGTATGAACAATTACGAAACCGTTTTCATTTTGACTCCCGTTTTGTCTGATGCTCAGATGAAGGAAGCGGTTGAAAAATTCAAAAC
>NZ_JAWRIS010000012.1:0-77127 GCF_040307845.1 Proteiniphilum sp. | reverse complement strand
GTCTTTCTGAACATAATCGGTTGCGCTTATTTTCCCTACAAGATACGATTTTTTTTCCTGATAGCAATGGGTTTTTGAACCCCGCTCGTGATATTTTTAGTAAATAATCTGTCCGCGACTTTTTAAAGTGGACTCAATAATTCGAGATTGCACATATTTATTCTTAACTTTGTAAGTTCTCAAGTGCAGTAAGGAGCATTTAATTCTAAAATTACTACCTATGAAAGAAAAAGCTACCGATGTTCATACGTCCGTCCATACGAATATTTATTCTATCAAAGATTTTACGATGGTTGATTCGGAAGATATTCTGGACGACCTGTCCGAAGATCCGGTCTTTATATTTGATGGCATTGTTTTTGGTATTTGCCTGAAAGGCAATTGCCTTTTTAAATTGAACCATAAAGAGATACAAATTGAAAGAGATTATGTATTGACTATTCTTCCCAAGCAGATCATCCGCCTCTTAGACAGATCTTCCGATTTTCACTGCAAATTGCTGTTTTTTCCCTATAATATCATACTGCAGTTTCCGCATTCGCTGAGATATGACTTTTTATTCCGGCTCAATCAAAACCCCGGTATCAAAATGCCGACGGACAAGATGGGGTCAATCCTGAAATTGCACTCGTTGATGACCGAAAACCATAATAAAAGTGGCGGTCCGTTCCAATGGAAAATCACTGCCAGCCTCTTGCAGGCACTTATGCTTATGGTGATTTCCGAATATGAAAATGAAAATTACCGGTTATCGTCCGTAGAAAAATCGAGGCAGGAAGGATTGGCTGAGCAATTTTTCAAATTGCTTGTGGTGAATTTTAAAAAAGAAAAGACCGTCACTTTTTATGCGAATGAATTATGTTTAACCCCAAAATATCTTTCCACAGTAATAAAAAAAGTGACCGGACGACCTGTAATGGATTGGATACATGAGATTTTAATTATAGGAATCAAGCAGGAACTGGTAAGTACTCACCGCACGATGCTTGAGATTTCGGAAGAATACAATTTTCCGAATCCCTCTTTTTTCAGCAGCTTTTTCAAACAGCATACGGGAAAGACTCCCATTGAATACCGTAAGAGAAATTTATAATCCCGGGGATGGGTGAAATTCTTCGCCTTTAGGTCTGGTGTGAGGTTTACGAATTCTTATTTATTATTAAAACGACTTTTACAACATATTACAGGATATTTCAGACACCGGAAAACTTCAGTAAAAGTATAGCTTTGTAGTTCAAAAACTATTTACGAAAAAACTTTTGGTATGGATAAAAGAGTCGTTATTACCGGCATGGGAATTTATTCTTGTCTGGGTAAAAATCTCGATGAGGTAAGAGATGCTTTATACAATGGTGTTTCGGGTATAATTTTCGATCCGGTGCGCAAAGAAAATGGGTTCAGGTCGGGGCTTACCGCACAAATAGAAATTCCCGAATTGAAGAATGAATTATCCCGGAATCAGCGTGTCTTTATGCCGGAACAGGCCAAATACGCTTATGCGGCAACCGCCGAGGCACTGAAGAACGCCGCTTTGGATCCCGACTATATAAACGACCATGAGATAGGTTTGCTGTATGGCAATGACAGTTCTGCTGAACCGACCGTAAAATGCGTGGATATATTTCGTGAAAAAAGAGATACTACCCGTATCGGGTCGGGAGGAATCTTTCAGTCGATGAACTCAACGGTAACCATGAACTTAAGTTGCATTTTCGGGTTGAAAGGCATCAACCTCACAGTTTCGGGTGCTTGTGCCAGCGGTTCGCATGCCATTGGCCTGGGAAGTTTGCTGATCAGGCATGGTTATCAGGATTGTGTTATCTGTGGCGGGGCGCAGGAAGTCAATCCCTTTTCTGTGTGCAGCTTCGACGGTATCAGCGCATTCTCGGTGCGGGAAAACGAGCCGGCAAAAGCTTCCCGTCCATTCGACCGGGACAGGGATGGCCTTGTCCCCGGTGGCGGTGCCGCGACCGTTATCCTGGAGAGTTATGAGTCGGCCGTGAAACGTGGAGCGCCGATTCTGGCGGAGGTGATCGGATACGGCTTTTCGGGTAACGGGGAGCATATTTCCAATCCCAACGTGAATGGCCCGCAACGTTCTCTCCTCATGGCCATAAAGCAGGCGGGTATCGATATTCGTGAAATAGGATATGTAAATGCCCATGCTACTTCCACACTGATCGGTGACCGTAACGAAGCCAAGGCGTTACATCTGGTATTTGGAGACCACAAACCGGAGGTGACCTCCACCAAATCACAAACCGGTCATGAAATGTGGATGGCCGGCGCAAGCGAGGTAATCTATTCCATGCTGATGATGAAAGGAGGTTTTATTGCTCCCAATCTGAATTTCGAAAATCCGGATGAAGATTCCGCCCTGCTGAATATCCCGTCGAAACGGATCGGAAAACATTTCGATATTTTCCTTTCCAATTCTTTTGGGTTTGGGGGAACTAACTCCTCTCTGGTAATCAGGGATTTATAGATATAATGAACGTTGTATTATATTGATGAAGGAATAAGATATCTGATAATCAACTATCAAAAATCTTATTCGATGTAAACTCTAATATTGATTGAATTATGACGAAACAGGAAATAATTGAGAAAACGAATGTCGCATTGGCTACAGAATTTGAAAAAGATCCCTCCCTGTTTAATCCGCAGGAAAATCTCAGGGAAGCGCTTGAGTTGGACAGTCTGGCCTTAGTGGACCTGGTGGCGCTTTTGGAATCCGAATTCGGATATAAAATCAAAGGCCCGGAAATTATAGAGGTAAAGACATTTGAAGATCTTTACGAATTTCTTCTAAAAAAACAATCCGATGAGGGCCATCTTGCTTCGTGAAGAACAAATCAAAAGCTTGATCTGTCAGCGGGAACCTGTCATATTGATAGATACATTTTTTAAACCTGCTGATCCGGAATATTACACCGGTCTGAAGATTTTGCCGGGCAATATATTTTGTCGGGAGGGCATTTTCTCTGCCGAAGGTGTGATAGAACACATGGCCCAGTCCTCGGCTGCAATGTTGGGATATTTGGCCGCCGGCAGGAATGAGCAGGTAAAAACCAGCTATATAGGAGAAATACGGGATTTTGAACTGGTGGATAATCCCCGGGCAGGAGATTTTCTGGAGACTATCATAGAAATCCTGTCCGAAGTGATGGATGTTATTCTTGTGAGAGCCGAGAGTTATGTTGTTTCGGAGCCCGTTGTCTCGGAGGCCGTTGTTTCAAAACCCATTGCTTCATGTAAAATGAAACTCGCTATAAACTGAAATGTGGATAGACAATTATTTTACAATTAACAGGAAGTCCGGGATTGAGAATGTCGATATCTATGATGTGGAATTGAATCCCGACTCCGAAATATATAGAGGCCATTTTCCGGGGGAGCCCGTTTCTCCGGGAGTTTGCAGCATCGGAATGATCGTTGCCTGTGCATCCCGGTCGATAGGATCTCCTCTGGAGATACGTAAAATATCAAGATGCCGGTTTTTGTCGGTCATATCCCCGCAAAACAGACAGGATCTACGGATAAGAATAGAATTGACAGATGCTATTCTGGCTGATGAAAAGCAGGGGAAGATGTATCAAATAGAGGCCTCCATCAAGTACAAGGAACTTGTTTGCCTGAGCTTGAAAGGGGAACTGGCGGAAAGGCCGGGGAAAGCATAAGGTATGAAGCATGATGTGATTATAATCGGCGGGGGACTTGGCGGCCTGCAATGCGGCTATATCCTCTGTAAAAAAGGATACGACGTTTGTGTCATTGAAAAGGGAAAAAAAGTGGGCGGCTGCCTGCAAACATTCAGGAGAGGAAAAAACGTTTTCGATACCGGTTTCCATTATGTGGGGGGATTGGATGAGGGGCAACCGCTGCGCCGGTTGATGGATTATTTCGGATTGAGCACCCTCCCATGGTACCGGCTCGACGCAAATGGCTATGACGAAGTGATCATAAATGACAAAAGTTTCCTGTTGGCAAGCGGCCATGGGCGTTTTGTCGAAACACTTTCATCCCATTTCCCGGAACAAAGGGCCGAATTGGAGGAGTATGCCTCTTTTTTGAAAAATGTGGGAGATAATATTTTCCATGTTTTCGGGAATAAAGAACACCGGGAGGAGGATTTTCTCAAATCGCTATTCTCCCGGTCGGCATACGCCTATTTGAAGGAGACGATCAAAGACCCGCTGTTGATAAACATCCTGTCGGGCAACTCGTTGAAGCTGGAGTTGCACCCCGACCGGTTGCCCTTGTATATATTCGCCCAAACCAACGAAACTTACACTGAGAGCGCATGGAGGTTGAAAGGCGGTGGGTCGTTGATCGCGGAGTCGTTGTCGGATGCCATTCAGAAAATGGGCGGCACGGTAATGACAAACCGGGAAGTGACGATGTTGAAAAACTGTAAAGAGAAAATAAATTCGGTGCTGCTCGACAATGACGAGGAGGGGGAAGCGAAGATTTTCATTTCAGCCATTCATCCCGCATCCACGATCGATCTGTTGCAAAACAAGGAACTCGTCCGTAGCTCATTCCGCAACCGCATCAGCCGTCTTGAAAATACATACGGCATTTTCACGGCACACCTGGAATTGAAAGAGAACAGGCTTCCTTACCTGAACCGGAACATCCACATACATGAACGTGATAACGTATGGTCGTATCATCATTATCCGGACAACGGTCAGAAGCGATATGTTTTTGTGAGTTTTGCCGTGCCGGAAAATGGCAGTCCCTATGCGACCCATATCGATTTGTTGAGTCCTATGCATTGGGAAGAGCTCAGGGAATGGGAGCATACCACTGTCGGAAAAAGAGGGCAGGGATATCTTGATTTAAAGGCAAAGCGGGCGGATGAATGCATTGATATTGCTTCGAGGCATATTCCCCGGTTAAGGGAATCAATCGAGACCGTATATACGAGTACGCCGCTCACATGGAGAGATTATACCGGTACCGTTGAAGGTTCAGCTTTCGGCATCCGGAAAAATTACAATGAATTGCCTTATACCATCCTTACACCCAAAACACCTGTTCCCAATCTGTTCCTGACGGGGCAAAATCTTTCGGTGCACGGCGTTTTGGGAGTATCCATGACCTCTTTTTTTACCTGTGCTGAAATTCTCGGGGCGGATACTGTTTTAAAACTATTTCGTTAAGCTAAAAGAGCAAAGTCAAACTTGTTTAACTTTGCCATAGCGAGAAATAGTCTAACTTTAGTGAAGATATAAAAATCAATGACCAACGAACATGAAGAAATATGCATTAGTTACCGGTGGTAGCCGCGGAATAGGGAGAGCGGTTTGTGTAAAACTGGCCGCGATGGATTATAATGTGATTATCAACTACCGTTCTCAGCAGGAGGAAGCCGAAAAAACACTCCAACTGGTCAGAGAAACCGGTGGGGACGGTGAAATCCTATGTTTCGATGTCTCTGACCGGCAAGAGACCGAATCGGTTTTAGAGCTGTGGAATGACCGTCACCCCGACGATTATATCGAAGTGCTGGTCAATAACGCGGGAATTTGCAGGGATAACCTTATGCTTTGGATGGTGCCGGAAGAATGGGATGAAGTGATCGATATCTCCTTGCACGGCTTTTATAATGTGACCCGCCCCCTGCTTAAAAAAATGCTGCTCAGGAAATATGGGCGGATCATCAATATATCGTCCGTCTCGGGATTGAAGGGGATGCCCGGACAGATCAATTATTCTGCGGCAAAAGGTGCTATTATTGCCGCTACAAGGACATTGTCGAGGGAAATAGCCCGCAAAGGTGTTACGGTGAATGCGGTGGCTCCCGGTTTTATCCAGACCGACATGCTGGAGAATATGGAGAAAGAGGCTGTCAAGGCACAAATTCCGGCCGGAAGAATCGGAGAAGCGAATGAAGTGGCTGAACTGGTCGGCTTTTTGGCCTCCAAACAAGCTTCCTATATTACAGGAGCAGTAATCCCTGTCGACGGGGGATTGACCGCCTGATTATTTTCTTTGAAGACAGACATATATGATACGTATTTTCCTGATTCCTTTCCTGTTGCTTTCTTATTTGCCTTTAAAGATGCTCTACGTCTTTTCGGACTGGCTTGCTTCTTTCCTGAGAAAAGGAATGCACTATCGTTCTGACGTGGTGAATATCAATATAGCCCGCTCGTTTCCCCAACTCAACTACAAGGAAATAGAACAGACTGCCAAAGGGTTTTATACTTATTTCTGTGATGTGCTTTTCGAATCGATGTGGCACATGTCCTCTTCGTCTAAAAAAGTGGCGGAGAGTGTATGCCTGTCCAACAAGGAATTGATTTCCCAAATCTTTGAAAAACAGGGGAAAATCATTTTTCTGTTGGGACATACGGGGAATTGGGAACTGGTGGCAGCCGCATTGTATCAGGCAATTGATTTCAACGATCCTCAATTCAGTGATACGGACTTTGTGTGTGTCTATAAGCAGATGAGCAACAGGCTTTCAAACAGGATAATGGAAGATTATCGGAAAATATTGTTCAGGAAAAGGGAAAGGGCTAAGGCAGTTGAAGCGGGCAGTATCATTCCCTATATGATGGAAAATGAAGGCCGGAAGAGTTTTTATTTCTTTCTGGCTGATCAATCTGCGAAAAAAACAGTCCGGTCGACCGTTACCCGTTTCCTGAACCAGGACAGTATTATGCAATCGGGGGTGGAATCCATTGCCCGACTGCAAAATATCCCGGTCGTGTATGTGGACATGGATCGATACGAAAGAGGAAAATATAGGGTAACCCTTATCCCTATCTGTGAGGAGAGCCGTGCAACCAAGCGTAATTTTATTACATCCAGATATGCGGAATTGCTGGAAAAAAGCATTGAAAGAAACAAATCCTGCTGGTTGTGGAGCCATAAGCGTTGGAAAGTCCGGGTTAACTGATTTAGGATGATCGGAGGAGCGATGAGCGAATAATGAACGGTATAAAATTTGAATCACGAAAATTTAGATTATGCCTTGTTTAATGTATATTATGAATTTATTTGTGACAAGATAAAAAAAAAGTTGTTAATTTGCGCCTTGAAAAATAAAAATTGAGTGATTATTGATATCCCTTTGACTTAAAAAAGTACCCACCAGTGGGGATTTCAACAGCATAAAATCAAAATAGTTATATTCAATGACTTTCACTGCCAAGCAAATAGCCGATTTTCTGAAAGGTGAGATAATCGGTAATCCGGAAGTAACAGTTTCCAATTTTTCGAAGATAGAAGAGGGAAAAGCAGGTACCATCACCTTCCTGGCTAATCCCAAATATACCCATTATATTTATGATACCGAAGCAGATATCGTATTGGTAAACAGTGATTTTGAGCCGGAAAGACCCGTCAGGTCCACCCTCGTTAAAGTGCCTAACGCTTATGCTGCTTTGGCCTCATTGATGGAGATGGTAAATAAAAGCGCACCCTCTAAGAGTGGTACTGAGCCAATGAGTTTTATTGCACCTACAGCAAATCTCGGAAAAGAGGTTTATGTGGGAGCATTTGCATATATTGGCGACCAGGCTGAAATAGGCGATGGCTGTAAGATCTATCCGCAGTCTTATATCGGAGATAATGTGAAGATCGGGAAAAATACGGTTGTCTATCCCGGCGTGAGGATATACCATAATTGCCATATAGGGGCTGATTGTATTTTACATTCAGGAGCCGTGATTGGGGCAGATGGTTTTGGCTTTTCCAAAGAAGAGGATATATACCATAAGATTCCGCAGTTGGGAAATGTGATCATCGAAGATGATGTGGAGATTGGAGCCAATACTACCATCGACCGCGCAGTAATGGGGTCTACCATTATCAGAAAGGGCGTGAAACTCGATAATCTCATACAAATAGCACATAATTGTGAAATTGGGGAGCACACTGCTATGGCCGCACAAGTAGGTATTGCCGGTTCTACCAAGATCGGCGAAAATTGTATGTTTGGAGGACAAGTAGGTATTGGCGGACATATTACTATTGGGAAAAACAGTCAGATCGGTGCGCAGTCCGGAATCATCAGTAATATCAAAGAAGGCTCGGAAATTATCGGTTCTCCTGCTATGCCTGTGAAAAGTTTCTTTAAGTCAAGCATCATCATGCCCAAACTACCGGATATGTACCGGCAACTCAATGCCCTGGAAAAAGAACTGTCGGAGCTGAAGAAAAAAATTGAATCCGGAGATTGAACTACTGCCCTGTTAATAATACACCTGATAAATATAGTACACTTCTCACAAATTTAGAAAAGAATCTGTGCAACAGATCATTTGCAATAGTAAATATGCACTTTATTGAACCGTAATGGGGTGAAATTGTTTAGTTGATGTTATCTTTGCACAAAAATAGGGAAAATGAGAAATAGTAGATAGTTTTATTATATGAAACAAAAAACATTACAAGACAGCTTCACATTAAGCGGTGTAGGTCTTCATACCGGATTGGATATTATAGTTACTTTCAATCCTGCACCTGTCGACCATGGATATAAGATAAAGCGGGTAGATATTGAAAATCAACCGGTGATTGAGGCCTTGGCCGAAAATGTAGTACATACGCAGCGCGGCACAGTAGTCGGTAAAGAAAATGTAACCGTCAGTACCGTCGAACATGGACTTTCTGCCTTATTCGCTCTGGGTGTCGACAACTGCCTGATCGAAGTCAATGCATCTGAATTCCCGATCCTCGACGGAAGTGCCATTGAATATGTAAGGGAGATTCGAAAGGCAGGTATCCGGGAGCAGGATAAAGACAAAGATTTCTATGTGGTACGCAAGAAGATCGAAGTATCCGATCCGGAGACCGGCTCAAAGTTGACAATGCTGCCCGATGATGATTTCTGTATTAATTCTTTTATAGAATTCGACTCAAGATTTATTCCTAACCAATCGGCGTCGATGGATAACGTTACCGATTATGAGACGGAGATTGCTCCTTCACGTACTTTCGTATTTGTACGCGAAATTCAACAGCTACGCAAGGCCGGCCTTATCAAGGGGGGGAATCTCGATAATGCGATTGTGATTTATGAAAGAAAATTGTCACAGAAAGAGTTGGACGATATAGCCGATGAACTGAATGTGCCGCATCATAATGCAAATGAATTGGGTTATCTGAACAATCGTGAATTGATGTTCCCCAATGAACCTGCCCGGCACAAATTGCTTGATATCATAGGAGATATGGCGCTGGTGGGTAAGCCAATTAAAGGCCGCCTTATTGCCACACGTCCCGGACATAAGATCAATAATCAATTAGCGCGTATGATTCGTAAAGATATTAAACTCAATGAAGTGCAACCGCCTGTATATGATATGATGCAGCCGCCGGTGATGGATAATAACCGTATCCGGGAATTGTTGCCTCACCGTTATCCTTTCCTGATGGTGGATAAAATTATACAGAAGACGGATAAATTCATTGTAGGAGTGAAAAATGTTACGACCAACGAGCCTTTTTTTGCAGGCCATTTCCCGCAGGAACCGGTCATGCCAGGCGTATTGCAGGTAGAGGCCATGGCCCAGACGGGGGGATTGCTTGTACTTTCCGGATTGGATGAACCGGAGAGATATTCCACCTATTTCCTCAAGATCGACAATGTGAAGTTCCGTCATAAAGTGGTACCGGGTGATACCATTATTTTCAGGGTAGAACTCACCAGCGAAATGCGCAGGGGGATTGCTACTATGCGTGGACTTGCATTTCTTGGAGACAAGGTTGTCTCCGAAGCCGATTTTACAGCACAAATTATCAAAAATAAATAAGATAAACCGAACACATGAATAATATTTCATCTTTAGCTTATGTGCATCCTGAGGCCAAACTCGGAGATAATGTAATTATAGAACCATTTGCTTATGTTGACCGCAATACGGAAATAGGAGATGGCACCCGGGTGATGACGCAATCCACGGTGTTGTCGGGAGCACATATCGGAAATAATTGTACTATCTTTCCTCATGCCACAGTGGGCGGTATTCCGCAAGACCTTAAATTCCGCGGTGAAGATACACAAGCGATTATCGGAGATAATACCGTCATACGCGAGTGTGCCACCGTAAACCGGGGTACTGCCTCCAAAGGATTCACCAAAATAGGATCCAATTGCCTGATTATGGCATATTGTCATATTGCCCATGATTGTGTGCTCAACGACCATGTCATCCTGAGTAATTCCACCCAACTGGCAGGAGAAGTGGAAATTGATGATTATGCGATTATCAGCGGGGGGGCGTTAGTCCATCAATTCACCAAAATAGGTGCCCATGTGATGATACAAGGGGGAGCTAAAATAGGTAAGGATATTCCTCCTTTTGTGATGGTAGGACGTGAACCCATTACTTTCGTAGGGTTAAACATAGTAGGATTGCGTCGCCGCGGTTTTACCAGTGAACGCATCAATTCCATCCAGGAGATATACCGTTACCTTTACCAGTCCGGTTTCAATTTTACCCAGGCAAGGGAACGGATCGAGAAAGAACTGCCTGAAACGGAAGATCGCAATTATATTCTGGAATTCGTCCGTACCTCGAGCCGCGGCATCGTCCGGGGCAATATGGAGGGATAACAGTATGCAGGATGTCTTTTTCCCGGCTGAATGGTACCCCCAGAGTGCGGTACAGGTTACCTGGCCACATGCCAATACCGATTGGGCAGGCGATCTGGAGGACGTTACCGCTTGTTATGTCGCCCTATCGAAAGAAATACTCAAACGGGAAAAGTTACTGGTGGTCTGCAGTGATGCCGGTGAAGTGGAGAGCCATTTCTCGAAGGAGGAACGGAAAAGCCTTATTTGTACGGAGATAGAAAGTAACGATACCTGGGCGAGGGATCACGGTGCCATTTCACTCTTTATTGATGGCAAACCTGCGATTTCGGATTTTGGGTTCAACGGGTGGGGCTTGAAATTTGCTGCCAACCGTGATAACCTGATTACGGGTAAGCTGTTCGAAAGAGCCGTTTTCCGGCCTGACGTAGCTTATCGGAATAATCTGAATTTTATTCTGGAAGGAGGGTCTATAGAGACGGACGGGAAGGGAACGATACTTACCACCGCGGAGTGCCTCATGGCTCCCAACCGTAATCAACTGATGACGCAGGATGAGATCGGCGATTACCTCAAACAATCCCTCGGTGCTGAGCGTATTTTGTGGCTCTATCATGGATATCTTGCAGGCGATGATACCGACAGCCATGTCGATACACTCGTCCGTTTCTGCGATGAGCATACCATTGCCTATGTGGAATGTGATGACCCTGATGATGAGCATTATGAGACATTAAAAGTGATGGAAAAGGAGCTGGAGTCGTTTGTTGCCTACGATGGTCGGCCCTATCGGCTGATCGGTCTGCCTATGGCCGATGCCGCGTATTACGATGGGGATCGTCTTCCCGCCACGTATGCCAATTTCCTTATTATCAACGGAACGGTATTAGTGCCCTTCTATGGTACACACAAAGATCAAATTGCGAAAAAACAACTGCAAAAAGCTTTTCCTGACAGGGAGGTAATCGGTATCGACTGTAGGTCACTTATCCGGCAGCACGGTTCATTGCATTGCGTGACCATGCAGTTTCCCATCGGATTTCTCTGATATAAGGGGTGCCTAAGTGGTTAAGTGGTTAAGTGCCTAAGTGGTTAAGTGGTTAAGTGCCTAAGTGGTTAAGTGGTTAGGTGATTAGGTGAAATTGGTAATTAGTAATTTGTAATTGGTAATTTTATATGCGAGTCGGAATCATTCAACAAGCCAATTCGCCCGATAGGGAAGAAAATATAAGGCGTTTACAGCAAAAGGTCGGACAACTGGCCCGGGACGGGGCGGAATTGATTGTAATGCAGGAGTTGCATAACGGGCTCTATTTCTGTCAAACCGAGGATACAGCTATTTTTGACCAGGCGGAAACGATCCCCGGTCCGTCCACCGACTCATTCGGTCAGTTGGCAAAAGAGTTGGAAGTGGTGATTGTGCTTTCTTTGTTTGAAAAGCGTGCTGCCGGCCTCTACCATAATACGGCGGTAGTGATTGAGAAAGACGGCTCTATTGCCGGTAAATACCGGAAGATGCATATCCCTGATGATCCTGCCTATTACGAGAAGTTTTACTTTACCCCCGGTGATTTGGGTTTTCATCCCATTGAGACGTCGGCCGGAAAATTGGGCGTATTGGTCTGCTGGGACCAGTGGTATCCCGAAGCGGCACGCCTGATGGCACTGTCCGGGGCCGAACTGCTGATCTATCCTACTGCTATCGGTTGGGAATCCACCGATACCGAAGAGGAAAAACAACGCCAACTCGATGCCTGGGTCACATTGCAGCGAGGACATGCCGTAGCCAACGGCCTGCCTGTTGTCGCCGTGAACCGCACCGGTTTTGAACCCGACCCTTCCGGACTCACCAACGGGATTCATTTCTGGGGAAACAGTTTTGTGTGTGGTCCCCAGGGAGAGTTCTTGTATCGCACCGACAGCGAAGAGGTTATATCTATTATTGAAATCGACAGGCAGCGTACCGAAAATGTGCGCCGCTGGTGGCCCTTCTTCCGCGACCGCCGTATCGATCAATACGGACAATTGACCAAACGTTGGATTGATTGAAGAAGCTTATTTCTTAAGAATTGGAGGAAATTGCTGATTTGGCTTCTTTGACTAAAGAAGAGCGTCAGATATACGATGCAGATATTAGAGCTTATCGTGACCGATTGGCGGAGATAACTGGTATTCCGATCGAAGATGTAGAGGAATTATAAGCAAACTGCCGTCCAAGAGCAATCGCTTTAGAATAAAGGAACCCCCGAAAGTTAAACAAAAACTTTCGGGGGTTCTTATTACATAGTAATGATACTCTATAAGCGTTTATCTCCGTCCGGAAGATCTGCCGGAACTGCTGTTTTCGTTGCTGCTCCTTGATGTGGAGGTAGTGGCGCCACTGCTCCTGCCGGAAGAACTGGAACTCGATCTGACTGTAGTACCTTCACTGTTGCTCCTCGATGAACTTGAACTCGAACGGGTTGTAGTTGTACTTCTGGTGTTGGACGAGTTGCTTCCCGTGTTTGTCACCGAGCTGCTGTTGCTTCTGCCGGAAGAATTTCCTTGAGATCTTACCGTGGTGCTCCTGTCATTGCTGCCCGAAGAACTTTGTGATCTGACTGTCGTGCCGCTATTGCTTCTGGTGGAACGTTCGGGTGTAACCGTTGTGCCGCTGTTGCTTCTGGTGGAACGTCCCGGACTAACCGTACTGCTGCTTCTGGTGTTGGTTGAGTTGCTCCTTGTGGAACTCTCCGAAGACCTTACTGTGGCATTGCGGTTTGTGGTGGATGTCCTGCCCGAATTTGCTCCTTCAGTGACTCTTGTATTACTGTTTCCGCTGCTTCTGACGGTTCCACTGCTGTTACTCCTGTCTGTGGTTGTACTTCTGCCGCTTACAGAAGATCGTGTATTGGTCGTTCTGCCGCTGTTGGCATCGGGACGATATACACTTACCGAGTTACCGCTAACCCTTGTTGCCCTGCCGGAACTATTATTATTGCTTTCGAGCCGGCGTACCGTGGCCTTTCGGCCTGTTTCACGCTCGTAGTCCGTGGCACTCGGTCCGCTATAGTAACGGTTATCGTTATATATGTAAGTATTGTTGATGACAGTCGTCCTGTTATAGATAGTCGGGCTATACCTGTTATAGTGCCTGTGCATGCGACGGTCATACATGTATCTGGTGGGCAGGAAAGTCCAGTAGCTGGTGGGGATATTAACATGCAAGTAGATATTGACACCGGGACCCATAGGTGCCCATCCGTAATAGCCGCCTCCGCTTCTCCAGCTCACCCAGGCAGGTGCCCATTCGTAGCCGGGAACCCATGCCCATCCGTAGTAGTCATCGTAATACCAGCGTCCGTAGTGGAAAGGCGCCCATCCCCATGAGAAACTCGACACCCAGGTGTTTCCGTAATCCGTCATCACCCAATAGCCATTGGTCGAGTACGGATGAAAGTCCCTGCCTACATTGGGAATCCAGACCCGGCCGTGGTTGCGGTCGTTGATCCATCTTCCATGAGGGTTCAGTTCGTTATAGAATACGTTGAACGATATACCGCTTCCTTGATAGCCGTCATTGTAGTATCCGTCATCATAATAATATTCGTCATATCCCTGCGAATATACATAATTCTGGGGAGTTCCACAAGACCATACTACCAGTGCGATTACCGTGAGAATGAGGGGGTGTCTTAAAGCTTTCATATCCGTAATTATTAAAGGGTGTAACTTCATTTCTTTCTTTAGCAATATGACACCCTTTTACCGAAATGGTTTAACATTAGTGCTCATTTCGAGGTTTAAGATTTTTAGACCACTTTTTCGCCAAGGCACTTAACCACTTAGGCACTATTTAAACACCTGGTCAATGCCGGAGAATCCCATAAATGCCATGGCCATGATGCCGGCGGTGATCAGCGCGAGAGGTATCCCTTTCATTGCCTTGGGAACTTTGGTGAGAGCCAGTTGCTCCCGAATACTTGAAAAGATGATGAGCGCCATGGCATATCCGATGGCTGTGGATATTGCATAGATGACAGATTCTAATAGGTTATACTCCTTCTGGATTACCAGGATCGCCACACCGAGGATCACGCAGTTGGTGGTGATCAGCGGCAGGAATACGCCCAGCGCCTGATAGAGAGAAGGGGATATTTTCTTGAGCACGATCTCCACCATCTGTACCAACGCGGCAATTACCAGGATAAAGGAAATGGTCTGGAGATATTCCAGTCCGGAAGGTTCCAAAATACCTTTTTGCAGAAGGAATGTGACGATGGTGGCAATGGTCAATACAAAGGTGACAGCCAACCCCATGCCGATGGCCGTGTCCACTTTCTTCGATACGCCCAGGAACGGGCAGATACCCAGGAATTGAGCCAGTACCACGTTATTTACAAATATGGCCACAATAATGATTCCTATAATTTCCATAATGCTTGAGGGTTAATTGTTTGCTTCTTTCTTTTGCAGTTTATTGAAGATGGCGATCAGGAATCCCAATACGATGAAAGCCCCCGGCGCCAGTACAAATATCAAAGAGCCGAATTGTTCCGGATAGATATTCAATGAAAATATTTTTCCGGTACCCAGTAATTCACGTACCGCACCCAAAAGCGAGAGGGCGAAAGTAAATCCCAGTCCGATACCAATTCCGTCGAAGATGGATGAAATCACGCCGTTCTTAGAGGCGAACGACTCTGCACGTCCCAGTACGATACAGTTTACCACGATGAGCGGGATAAATATACCCAGGCTGTCTGCCAATGCCGGCACGTATGCGTTCATGAACATCTCGATGATCGTCACGAAAGTGGCGATTACCACAATATAAGCAGGAATACGCACCATATCAGGAATCACGTTTTTCAACATCGAGATGGCGGCATTGGAGCAGACCAACACAAACATGGTGGCCAATCCCATGCTCATCCCGTTAATGGCCGAACTGGTGGTTGCCAGGGTAGGACACATGCCCAGCAACAATACGAAAATGGGATTTTCTTTAATGATGCCGTTAACCAGCACTTTGAGATTATTATTCATTGTTGTTCCCTCCTTCCTGCGATGTTGTATCTTGTTCGATATTATTTTTACTTTCCAGATAAGCGGTGTAAGCTCTGTTGACCGCTTCGAGGAATGCCCTTGAAGTGATGGTCGACGCGGTAATGGCATCCACATCTCCGCCGTCTTTCGAAACGGACAGTGCGCCTTTAGACAGATCTCTTCCGATGACGGATTGCGACGGTTT
This sequence comes from Proteiniphilum sp., assembly GCF_040307845.1. Lineage (GTDB taxonomy): Bacteria > Bacteroidota > Bacteroidia > Bacteroidales > Dysgonomonadaceae > Proteiniphilum. The sequence goes on along the minus strand of NZ_JAWRIS010000012.1, from coordinate 61,339 downwards.
AGCCACGTCCCTGAACCACTCCGACATCTTTGATCCCAATCCCGGTGTCTCAGCATGCGACAGTACCGAATAATTTACGATCTTATGTTCCATGTCGAAACCTACCATGACCTGGATGTTACCGCTGAACCCGTTATTGGAGTAAGTGTTGAGTGCGTATCCCACAATCTGGTCTCCTTTCTTTGCCGGGTAAACCAACAGTGAGTCACCTTGTCCGGCCGGCATCAGGAATGCCTCGGAGGTTGGGTCGTTATCGAATTCCGGCACCACTTCGCTGATGGCGTTCTGCAGTTTCATCGCTTTGGCGTCCGCGATCGGTTTTGCCGTCATTTTGTTTACCTGTGCCAGCAGTACGGCTACCGTAAGACAGATCAGCGACAGCGACAGGAACATATTTTTAAATGATGATTCTAATTTAGCCATGTTTCACTACCTCCCCGAATCGTTTAGGTGTTGTATAATTGTTGATCAGCGGCGTTAGGGCATTCATCAGCAGGATAGCGAACGAAACTCCCTCGGGATAGGCTCCCCAGAGGCGGATGGCCACTGTGATAAAGCCAATGCCGGCACCGTAAATAAGCATTCCCTTTTTTGTCATGGGCGACGTTACATAGTCGGTGGCCATGAAGATGGCTCCCAGCATCAATCCTCCCGAGAAAAGGTGGATCAACGGGTTATAGAGCGGGATAGGGTTAAAAATATACAATATCCCTGTGAAAATGGCTACTGTAGCCATGATGGATACGGGAATATGCCATGTGATGACTTTCTTCCAGAGCAACCAGCCTAAGCCAAGAAGCAAAGCCAGTGCGCTCATCTCACCCAAGGAACCGGCTTCGGTACCCAGGAACATGGTTTGCAGAGAGGGTAGCAGTTCCGGAGTCGCTTTCAGGTTACCCAAAACGGTCGCCGAGGTGACAGCATCAATGGTGGCAGCGGTTTCAGGTGCCGGCCATACGGTCATCTGTGCCGGGAACGAGATCAACAGGAATATACGTCCTGCAATAGCGGGATTAAAGATATTATTTCCCAACCCTCCGAAAGAGAGTTTTACCACACCGATGGCGAACAGGCATCCCAATGCCAGTATCCATACGGGCAGGTTAGATGGGACGTTGAACGCCAGTAAAACACCGGTAATGATGGCTGACCCGTCAGATACAGTCGGTGTCTTTTTCATAACATACTTTACGATGAGATATTCAAATCCCACGCAAAAGAGTACTGCCAGGGCGGTAATGATCAGCGCGTCGAGCCGGAAGACATATAATGCGACCAGAAACGCCGGAATAAGAGCGATAAGCACCCCGTACATATTTTTTTCAATCGTGTCCCCGCTATGAATATGGGGTGAAGGGGAGACAACCAGTTTGTTTTCCATATCTAAAGTTAATCTAAGCGTTAGTTTTTCGTGTCCTGATAATTGAGTTCACTCTACCTTTGCCCAACCTTATATAATCGAGCAATGGCCGGTCTGCGGGACATGTATAACTGCATGAACCGCATTCAATACAATCGGTAATGCGCTGTTTTTCCGCTCCGTCCCATACTTCAAATTCTGTCAGGTTCATTAACAGAGTGGGATTCAGTCCCATCGGACAGATACTTACACATTTGGCGCAACGGATACAATCCTTCATCGCTTTCCGTTTGGCTTCCAAGGTAGGAATGACCAATATACCCGAGGTTCCTTTGGTTACCGGCACATCGGTGCTTGCCAGCGCTTTTCCCATCATGGGCCCGCCACTGACGATCTTGCCGGTGGTTTCCGGGAGCCCTCCGGCGGCGTCGATCAGGTTGCCTATCGGAATACCTACCCGTGAGAGGATGTTGCAGGGTTGTTTTACATCTTTTCCAGTAACGGTCACTACCCTTTCTATCAATGGTTTATTTTTTTGTACCGCCTCGTAGATAGCGAGTATGGTTCCCACGTTTTGTACCACTGCGCCTACAGAGATAGGCAGGGCGCCGCTTGGTACCTGCCGGCCGGTCAGGGCATCGATCAGTTGTTTCTCCCCCCCTTGCGGATATTGTACTTTCAGGGCTTCCACGGTGATGCCGGGATAATTTCCCGCACTTCTCCCGAATTTTTCGATAGCATCTTTCTTGTTGTTCTCAATACCGATGATGGCTTTGTCTACATTCAATGCTTTCATCACGATGGTGATGCCCACCATGATCTCTTCCGTTTTCTCCATCATTACACGGTGGTCGGAAGTAAGCCAAGGCTCACACTCCACGCCGTTGATGATCAGTATCTCCGGTTTTGAACCCGGGGGAGGGGTAAGTTTCACGTGGGTAGGAAATGTCGCTCCACCCATACCGACAATGCCGGCAGCGGCGATCTTGTCGAGAATCTCTTTGGATGAGAGGTTACACTCTTTTTTTAGATCGGATGAGCGGTCGACCGATTCTTCCCACTCATCACCCTCCACTTTGATGAACACGGCATCACGCCTGTATCCACTTGCATCCACTGCTTTGTCGATTTTTAACACGGTCCCCGACACGGATGAGTGGATATTGGCTGAAACGAATCCTACGGTCTTGCCGATAAGGGTCCCCACCTTTACGGTGTCGCCTTTCTTTATCACGGGCTGGCAGGGTGCGCCGATGTGTTGTCCCAACGGAATGATCACCTGATTGGGAATAGCAATGGGTTGTATTGCGTTTCCGGCAGAGACCTTCTTATCTTTAGGGTGAATACCGCCAATTCTGAAAGTTTTTAACATATATAGTATTCTTAATCTTATGCGTCAACTGTAGCTGCTTCCTCTTTGGGTGATTTGTCTTTCCGTGGCGGAAAATTCAATTCCAGAATAGAGTTGGTGGGGCAGACCGGCACGCATTTACGGCACAATCTGCACTTGTCGTCAATAATATAAGCCAGGTTATTGGTAATAGTGATGGCTTCGAAAGGACAAACCTGCTGGCATTTGCTACACCCGATACATGCCACTTCGCACGACTTTCTGGCTACGCCGCCTTTTTCTTCATTCACACAACTGACATAGATCCTTCGTGATTTGGGACCTTGCTTACGCAATTCGATAATATCTTTCGGGCAGGCTTTCACACAAGCACCACAGGCGGTACATTTGTCTTCCACCACTTCGGGAAGCATGGTCTCCGGGTTGATATGGATGGCGTCGAAAGTGCAGGATTCCACACAGTCGCCCAGACCCAGGCAGCCGAAAGAACATCCGGTGTCGCCTCCATAAAGCGCTGCGGCGATAGTACAGTTCGATATACCATCATAGAGGTTGGTACGGGGACGATGCTCACAGGTTCCGCTACAACGTACCACAGCTATCTTTTTTACAGCCACCGGAGCGGTTTGCCCCAGAATCGCGGCTACTTTGTCCATAGTGGGCTGGCCTCCTACGGGACAGTTGAGACCGTCTAATGTTTCTGCTTTTACGCAGGCCGATGCGAATGCTGCGCATCCGGGAAATCCACAGCCTCCACAGTTGGCTGCGGGTAAGGCATCCTGAACCTCCTGTATGCGAGGATCTTCATCCACCTTGAATTTTTGCCCTATCAGGTATAATATGGCTGCGCTACCGGCGCCAATTACACCTAATGTTACAACGGCAGTAAGTAATACACTCATAATTTTAAACTAAGAACTAAAAACTAAGAACTAAAAACTAAGAACTAAAAACTAAAAACTAAAAACTAAGAACTAAGAACTAAAAATTGGGGATTGAAAGTCTCCCATTCCACTTTTTCACCTTTCCACCATTTCACCTTTTCACCATTCCACCTTTCGCTTCGCGCAATCTGCTATCGCTCGGCAAATTTAAGTAAACTTACTTTGCCCTCACTTACTCGCAGATTTCCCACTTTTTTATAGTGAATTGAAACGAGTTTGCCATTTTTTTTCTCAGGAGATAAAGGATCAAATAATAGGGGATAAGAGCAACCATGGCACTTATCGCTGCTTCAATTTCACTGAAGTTCCACAACGATAGGGAGAGAATAAGCGTTAAGATGAGTATAATCAGCGGAAGAACAAACGCCCAGAAAACAGCCTTGTGGCCCATCGACTCTTTCCCCTCGATGATGACCCGTTCGTTTTTGCGAAACCGGCCGGAAAAGTCGACTACCTCGACCAACTTCTCTTTCGAGTCTGCGGCCATGCAGACACCTTTGGCATGACACGCACTGCAAGCCGATTGTTGTAGGATACGTACGGTCACTTGATGGTCGTTGATTTTCTCAATAATTCCTTCGTGTTCGATCATGAAACAATGGTAAAATGTCCTTTTCTCTTACATCCAATTTGAGGACAAAGTTAAGATTATTTTCCAGATAAGGAAAAGTTTTTTTGAACTTACTCATGTCTTAAACGTTAATAAGCGGTTAAAGTATTCAGCATTCAATTTTTCATCTTGATGCCTCACCTCGAGGTATAGATTTTATCTATGGTATAACCGCGATAACTTTCTCTGAATTAGCCGAACATTTACGGAATGGTACGTGTTAAAAAGTTGAATGGCGGTGCATAGCAGTTAAATTGAATTTAAAAAAACAATATATTTAATACGCATTCCTTATGGTTTTTGATATTGACATGATTCGAAAGGTGTATGATCATCTTCCTGAAAAGATCCGGCATGCAAAAGAGGTTTTACAACGTCCTTTGACTTTGACAGAAAAGATACTTTTCTCCCATCTTTGGCCCGGGGTTCCGGTAAAAAATTATCAACGTGCCACCGATTATGTGGACTTTGCCCCTGACCGGGTGGCGATGCAGGATGCTACCGCGCAGATGGCACTGCTTCAATTGATGAATTCGGGGCGTACCAGTGCGGCGGTACCTTCTACTGTCCATTGCGACCATTTGATCCAGGCATATAAGAATGCTGAAACTGACCTCGAGACAGCCAATATGACCAATAGGGAAGTCTATGATTTCCTCCGCGATGTCTCTAATAAATATGGGATCGGCTTCTGGAAACCGGGTGCGGGAATCATTCACCAGGTAGTATTTGAGAATTACGCTTTTCCCGGTGGAATGATGGTGGGTACCGACTCGCATACACCCAACGCAGGAGGGCTGGGTATGATAGCCATTGGTGTGGGTGGTGCCGATGCAGTGGATGTGATGGCCGGTTTGCCATGGGAATTGAAAATGCCGAAACTGATCGGTGTGAAACTGACCGGGAAGCTGTCGGGATGGACGGCACCTAAGGATGTGATACTAAAAGTGGCGGGTATTCTTACCGTGAAAGGGGGAACCAATGCCATTATCGAATATTTTGGCGAGGGAGCTGAATCGCTCTCTGCCACGGGGAAGGGAACCATTTGTAATATGGGTGCCGAAGTGGGAGCTACCACTTCGATCTTCCCGTTCGACGAAAAATCGGCCGCCTATCTGGAAGGTACCGGAAGAAAAGAGGTGGCCGACGAAGCCCGTAGGGTGATGGAGTATCTGCAGCCCGATCCCGAGGTGGTTGCGGACCCCCTAAAATATTATGACCAGTTGATAGAAATAGATCTTTCTCTTCTGGAGCCGCACATCAACGGACCGTTTACTCCCGATGCGGCATATACTATTTCGGAATTCGGCAGAGCTGTGAAAGAGAATAACTATCCGCAAAGGATGGAAGTGGGATTGATTGGCTCCTGTACCAATTCATCGTATGAAGATCTTACCCGGGCGGTTTCCATAGTGAAACAGGCGCGTAATGATGATGTGCCCGTGAAAGCACAGTTCCTGATCAATCCCGGTTCGGAGCAGATCCGGTACACGGCTGAGCGTGACGGTATACTGGAAGTCTTCGAAGAGGCGGGTGCCACCATTATAGCCAATGCCTGCGGTCCCTGTATTGGTCAGTGGAAGCGGGAAGATGAGGTAAAGGACCGTCCCAATTCCATCGTAACTTCGTTTAACCGTAATTTTGCAAAACGGAATGACGGTAATCCCAATACCCATGCATTTGTGACATCCCCCGAATTAGTGGCGGCGTTGACCATTGCCGGTGACCTCTGTTTCAACCCGTTGACCGACACCCTTCAAAATGAAAGAGGGGAGTGGGTGAAGTTGGTTGAACCGACCGGTTTCGAAATGCCGCCCGGAGGATATGATGTGAAAGATGCGGGATATCTGGCACCTTCCCGGGATGGGAGCAACGTGCAGGTATCTATCGATCCCAATTCGAACCGCTTACAAAAACTGGAACCTTTCCCTGCCTGGAATGGTGAGGACTATGCAGGATTGCCATTACTTATCAAAGTAAAAGGAAAGTGTACCACCGATCATATATCCATGGCCGGACCATGGCTCCGCTTCCGTGGGCATCTCGACAATATCTCGGACAACATGCTGATTGGCGCGGTGAATGCTTTCAATGATGAGACCAATTCGGTACTTGATCCCGGAAGCATGGAGTATTCACCCGTACCGGCGCTGGCCCGGAAATTTAAGTCTGAAGGAGTCGGCTCTGTGGTTGTGGCCGAAGAAAATTATGGGGAAGGTTCGAGCCGTGAGCATGCCGCCATGGAGCCGCGTCACCTCAACGTGAAGGTGATCCTGGTCAAATCGTTTGCCCGTATTCATGAGACCAACCTGAAGAAGCAGGGCATGCTGGCGCTTACCTTTGTCGACAAGGAAGACTATGATAAGGTGCAGGAAAGGGATAAGATCAGTGTGAAGGGCTTAAAGGATTTTACTCCCGGTAGGAACCTCATCGTGGAACTACTTCATGCGGATGGGACAAAAGATAGAGTTGAAGTAGCCCATACCTATAACCAACAGCAAATTGAGTGGTTCAAGGCAGGCAGCGCCCTGAATGCCATGAATCAATAAAATTATAAAACGAGCATGAGAATAGTTCACACACAAGAATATGATTAAAATGTCTTGGGTCTTGATTCTTGGCTCTTGAATCTAATTTTTAATTGTATGCAATATATAACCCGAGAAAACGACCGGCTTGTGGTACCCGACCATCCCGTTATCCCTTTTATTGAGGGTGACGGGATAGGAAAAGAAATTTCCCTTCATGTACAGAAAATTGTGGACAATGCTGTTGACAAGGCATTCGAAGGAAAACGAAAAATAGAGTGGAAAGAAGTACTGGCCGGTGAAAAAGCTTATAATGAAGTAGGAAGTTGGTTGCCCAACGAAACGATGGATACTTTCCGACGTTGCCTGGTAGGAATAAAAGGCCCGCTTACTACGCCGGTAGGAGAGGGGATACGTTCCCTGAATGTGGCGCTGCGCCAGGAGCTGGACCTTTATGTCTGCCTTCGTCCCGTGCGATGGTTCAAAGGTGTGGCTACACCATTGTTGCATCCTGAGAAGGTGCATGTCACTATTTTCCGCGAAAATACCGAGGATATCTATGCCGGTATCGAGTGGGCTGCCGGGACTCCGGAATTAAAAAAGGTATTGAAATTCCTGCAGGAAGAGATGGGGGTAGGGAAAATCCGTTTTCCGGAGACTACCTCGCTGGGCGTAAAACCCGTTTCAGTGGAAGGAACGGAACGGTTGGTGAGAGCGGCAATTGAATATGCCCTGGAACACCGGTTACCTTCCGTAACCCTGGTACATAAGGGGAACATCATGAAATTTACCGAGGGAGGTTTCAAGAAATGGGGTTATGCCCTTGCTGAGCGGGAGTTCCCTGATCAGACATTTACAGAACATATTTTCAACAGGATAAAAGCAGAACAAGGTCTGGAAAAAGCGGTAGAGGCTTATAATGACGCTATTGAGTCGGGGAAGGTCTTTATCAAGGATGTGATTGCCGATGCGTTTCTACAGAATACGCTCCTTAAGCCGGAAGAATATTCAGTGATCGCGACCCTTAACCTGAACGGTGACTATATCTCCGACCAGTTGGCAGCTATGGTAGGAGGCATTGGTATTGCCCCCGGTGCCAATATCAACTATTATACGGGGCATGCTATTTTTGAGGCTACCCATGGCACCGCTCCCGATATTGTAGGGAAAAACAAGGCAAATCCCTGTTCCCTGCTGCTATCAGCAGTAATGATGCTGGAGTATCTGGGATGGCAGGAAGCCGGTGATCTCATTACGACCGCCTTGGAGACACTTTTTGAAAACGGCTATGCGACTTCCGATCTGGCACGGTTTATGGAAAACGGGAAACCATTATCAACATCCGATTTTTCCCGTAAGGTGGTTGAAAACTTATAAGGAGGTAGACAGGAAAAATAGTTTGCTTTTGTAAACAAAAACAGAGGGGCCGATGTTAAAAAGACAGGAATACCAGTCCTTTTTCACCCTTTAGAAGAATAACTGAATAATAAATATAATAGAATCACTATGGATAATGAACAATTGAGGAAAATATTGTCGGATTCCGTTGCCTTCACAAGCAATATAGACAAGGATCTTTTCACTAAGATGGGGGTGAAGCGCGGCCTTCGTAATGAAGACCATTCGGGTGTGCTTGCCGGACTTACCCGTGTAGGGGATGTCGTAGGGTATGAGCGTCAGCCGGACGGCACTTTGAGTCCTGTCCCGGGTAAACTTTTTTATCGGGGAATGGACGTGGAAGACCTGGTTAAAGGAGTTCAGCAGGAAAGTCGACTGGGATTCGAGGAAACTACTTTCCTCCTTCTTTCGGGCCGGTTACCCAACAAAGAGGAGCTCAAAGCTGTGGAGCAAATGATTGCCCAGACGATGTCGTTAAACCATAGGGCGACAATGAATATTATGGCATTGAAAGGGGGGAATATTATGAATATTCTCGCCAGGAGCGTACTGGAGCTTTACACATACGATGAGAATCCGGATGATATCTCTCCTGAAAATCTCATCAAACAATCCATCAACCTGATTGCCAAATTCCCTACCATCATAGCCTATGCTTATCAAGTGCTGCGGCATGACCAGATGGGGCGTTCATTGCATATCCGGCATCCTTATGAAGACCGGTCGGTGGCTGAAAACTTCCTTTTCATGATGAAGGGGCACAACAACTATACCGAACTCGATGTGAAAATTCTCGATTTGGCGTTGATCCTCCATGCCGAGCACGGTGGAGGAAATAACTCCACTTTCTCGGTGCGTGTTACCAGCTCTACAGAGACTGATACCTATTCTGCTATTGCTGCGGGTATCGGTTCCTTGAAAGGTCCTCTCCATGGAGGAGCCAATATCAAGGTGCAGGGTATGCTGGATGACATGAAGCAAAATGTAAAGGATTGGACGAGCCAGCAACAGGTGGACGATTATCTGAACAGAATATTGAGAAAAGAAGTGTACGACCGTACCGGCCTTATCTATGGTATCGGGCATGCGGTATATACAATCAGCGATCCCCGTGCCATATTATTGAAAGAGATGGCAAGTGACCTGGCAAAAGAAAAAGGCCGTGGAGAGGAGTTCGCCTTTATGGAATTGATAGAGGAACGTGCTGTGGAAGTATTCCTCGGCTTCAAAAAGAGTACGGCCAAAGCACGGACTTGTATCAACGTGGACTTCTATTCAGGATTTGTATACGACGCTATCGGATTACCGCCGGAAGTGTTTACACCGCTCTTTGCGATGGCACGTATTGTAGGTTGGTCGGCCCACCGGATCGAAGAGATGAATTTCGCCAGCAAGCGGCTGATTCGTCCTGCATACAAAAATGTACGTGAGAAACAACCCTTTGTCCCTATGAATGAACGATAATCCTGTTACATGCAAAAGATAAAAGTAAACAATCCTGTCGTTGAGTTGGATGGCGATGAAATGACCCGTATCATCTGGTCCTTTATCAAGGAGCAACTGATCTTACCCTATCTCGACCTGGATATCAAATATTATGACCTCAGCATACAGCATCGCGACGCGACGGATGACCAGGTGACGGTAGAAGCAGCCGAGGCCATCAAAAAATACAATGTAGGTATAAAGTGTGCTACCATCACACCGGATGAGGCTCGTGTGAAGGAATTCGGCTTGAAGCAGATGTGGAAATCGCCCAACGGCACCATCCGTAATATAGTGGGAGGGACCGTATTCCGGGAACCGATCATTTGCAGCAATATTCCCCGTTATGTACAGGGATGGACCGAACCCATCATCATCGGTCGTCATGCCTTCGGAGACCAGTATCGTGCCACCGATAAGGTGATCAGGGGAAAAGGTACACTCCGGCTGACCTTTACCAATGAAAAAGGTGAAACACAGAGTTGGGAAGTATATGATTTCAAGGGTGACGGGGTCGCGATGGCGATGTACAATACCGACGAGTCTATCTACGGCTTTGCCCGTTCCTCTTTCCAGATGGCGCTGACAAAAAAATACCCGCTCTACATGTCTACCAAGAATACGATCCTGAAAGCCTATGACGGACGGTTTAAGGATATTTTCCAGGAGGTGTATGAGAATGAATTCAAGGCCGAATTTGAGAAGGCCGGCATCACTTATGAACATCGCCTGATTGACGATATGGTGGCTTCGGCCATGAAGTGGAGCGGCGGATTTGTATGGGCGTGCAAGAATTACGATGGCGATGTACAATCGGATACGGTGGCGCAGGGCTTCGGCTCGCTGGGAATGATGTCGTCGGTATTGGTCACTCCCGACGGCAAGACGGTGGAAGCCGAGGCGGCGCACGGTACCGTGACACGCCACTACCGCCAGCATCAGCAGGGTAAGGAGACCAGTACCAATCCCATCGCTTCTATCTTTGCCTGGACACGGGGATTGGCGCATCGGGGCAGGCTCGATGGCAATCAACCGCTTATCGACTTCTGTGAGACGTTGGAACAGGTGTGTATCGAGATTGTGGAAGGCGGTGAAATGACCAAAGACCTGGCACTCCTTGTCTACGGCAATGACGCGTCACGCAATACCTACCTCACTACCCCGGAATTCCTGCAGGCATTGAAACGGAATCTGGATAAGAAGTGGTAGAGCTTAGTTTGTATAGAAAATCCTGTACACATTGAATGAACCGGGTTGTGCTGTCGTTTGCAATACCGTCCCATTGAGAGGAACGGAGGAACTGACAGGAGCAATGGAATCGGGATTATCCAATGTGTTCTCCATATCTGCTTCCCCTTTCAGCAGGATGGTCTGTGCTTCCGGTTGTATCTTCATCTTGCGGTTCAGGCCCTCCAGGCTGATCCGGATATCTTTATTCTCTTTGGAGACGTTGCTTACCTTCACAATGATCTCTTTCTTGCCGGTATCGATCACGGCGGAAGCATATAACCCGTCCTGTCCGGTAACGGCTTTTTTGTCCCACGTAAGAGGCAACACATTTGTGCCTGCATGGTGGGCGTATAGTTTCTGGACATAGTAATTGGGCGTGCGTACACAACGCAGGTTGTCGAACCAGATCAGGTCGGGACGCCACTGCCATGCATCCACATGCGCCAACAGAGGAGCGTAAGTAGCCATGTGTACAATATCGGCATTGCGTTCCAATCCTGTCATAAAGGCCGACTCGCACAGAGCTGATTCGAAATTGTTCTTCCTGTTCTGAGGATGACAGGCATACTCACCGGCGAATACTTTCGGTCCTTTACGGTCGTAAGAGTCATAGCGTGTGGCTTGTTTCAGGAACCATTCCGGTGAGCGGTAATAGTGTTCGTCTACCAAATCGACTTTCAATCGCTTCATCTCGGGCCACAGATAATCGAAGTCCTCGCCTTCGGCTTGCGGGCCCGAACTTCCGATGATCTTTATTCCGGGATATTGGCCACGGATGGCATCGATGAATTTCTCCAACCGGGCTGGATATTCAGGTCCCCACTGCTCATTGCCCACGCCGATAAATTTCAGGTTGAAGGGTTCCGGATGACCCATTTCCGCCCTTACCTTACCCCATGTAGTGGAAGTGGATCCATTGGCAAATTCGATAAGATCCAACGCATCCTGGATATAATCCTGCAATTCTCCTACCGGTACATGGCAATGTTCTCCTTCGTTCTGGTACTGGCAGGATAATCCCACGTTCACTACCGGCAGCGGTTCGGCTCCCATGTCTTCGGAGAGCAGGAACAACTCATAAAATCCCATTCCATAAGTCTGGAAATAATCGGGAAATAACCGGTGGGCAAAGGTATAGTGCCAGCGGTTTTCGTTCAACGGACGGTTCTCCACCGGGCCGACAGATTTTTTCCAGTCGTAGCGTGTTTCCAGGTCGGTTCCTTCCACGATACATCCACCGGGGAAACGGAACAAGCCGGGATTCAGTTCATTGAGCGCTTCCACTAAATCCTTGCGCAGGCCATTCTCCCGGCTCTTCCATGTATCGGTAGGGAAAAGGGAGATATGTTCCAGATCGACCGGTCCTTCGGATGCAAGGAAGATGCGCAGCGAGGCCTTCGCTTCTTCCTTTGGTGATGTCAGTATCACTTCGTACTTCTTCCATTCCTTGGAGTCGATCGCCACCTCTTTCCGTTCAAAGGGATCGTTGTTCGCATCGATCAATTCGATCCTGATCTTTTGTCCGGCAGTGTTTCCGGAGCGTGCCCAGACTGAGAAACGGTAGGTAGCCTCTTTCTTTACACCGATCCCGCGGAATCCCTCGTTTTCCAGTCCGGTATGTTTATGGCCGTGTCCGGAATTGTTCAGCCGCACATAATGAGGATTACGCTCAAAGGGAGCGTCGTCGGTACGTACTTCCACCTGGCCGAAAGTGTTCCACCCCATCAATGATTGGGGAAATTCGAAAGAACGGTTCTTGACCAGTTCGGCATACAATCCGCCATCGGCCCCGAAGTTGATATCCTCGAAGAATAACCCATACATGGTGGGCTGTATCTCCGCACCCGGTTTCTTTGTATTGATAACCAAATCGATAGTTTGTTGTGCGGATATACTACCGATATATATGCACGATAAAAGAACGATGAACAAATGTTTCTTCATATTCAACATGTTATTGAGTTAATGTAAAAGGTGTTTTCTTCACATATACTTTGTAATCCTTGATCATACCCGGTTTTCCCGATTCAGGGCGGGGCAGGTATGAAAATCCGCTGATGACTTTGTCTTCACCCAGGTCGATGACGATATGGTGAGGATGGTCGGGATTAAGGGAGGAATAATCGGTATGCCAGATGGTTGATTCCTGAAGATCGAATACGTTGGATGCGATATTATTGGCCTCATTGGTCTCTTCGCTGTCCGCATACACCACTTTCCAGTGCTGGCGGGAAACAGGTTTCCCGTCTTCTCCCAGCAGTTCCAGCTCCGCGATGGCGGCGTAGTTGTCTCCTCCGTGTGAATTGAGCGATTCAAGGCAGAAATAACGGATTGGCTCCTGTTTCCCGAATTTCACATGTTGCCACCCGTTCCCGGGTTTAAACGAACCGGTATAGTAGGGCTGCTCACCGGTGAGATTCAACTCTTCTCCCGCTTTCCGGTGCGCATAGGCGGAGCCTTGTAGTGAGAGTTGGTCAAGGATAGGTTCACACAACCCGGCCAGCGTCGCTTTTTCCGGAGAGGCCATGTCCAACACGATTACCTCGTTCTCCCCTTTCTTCAGCCAACACCCCGGCACATACAACGCCTGCTGGGGACCGATATGCCAGTAACGTCCGATAGCATGGCCGTTCACCCAGACCATTCCTTTATTCCAGTTGGTCATATCAAGGAAAGTATCACCGGTTTTATCCAGCGTGAAAGTGGCACGATAATAGGCGGGATGTCCGGCACTGTTGGGTTCTTCCCGAAAAGTTTTGCTTTTTGCAAAAGCATAATCCACCGGGATGTTGTATACTTCCCATCCTTTCAATTCGGTTGCCCCGTTTTCAGTAATAAGCTCCACCTTTTCGGTGATTCCTTTCCAGTCGTATATCCCCTTGCCGAAGTTCATGCGTCCCATCGCTTCCACAAGAATATCGAGTACATCACCTTCTTTTACGGGCGGCAATACGGCGGTTCCTTCTCCTTTCAACCGGCTGAGTGTGGCGATGCGCTCACCGTTGAGAAAGACCTGTGTCCAGTCGTGAGCTTCCGTGATGACCAATGTCTGGCGCACCGCTGATTCTTTCAGTTGGGTGCGGTAAAGGATACTTCCCCATCCCTGGTTGAAATACTCCATCGACCTTACATCTTCACTCAATACCGGCTCCGGAAGATTATCGAACAAAACAGCGTTTTCTGTCAATTGGAATTCGGGGATTGAGATGGTCGGTATCGAATCCGGAACGGGAGGCAACTGTTCTCCCTCGGGAAGATACTGTTCCAGTAACTTGCGTACTTCGTAATATTTCGGTGTCGCCCTGCCCTGTTCGTTGATGGGTGCGTCATAGTCATAGGAAGTAGTGGTAGGCGAGAAATTGGGGAAATTGGCGCCGCCCCAGTGTCCGAAACTGGTTCCGCCGTGCGTCATGTACAGGCTGAATGAAATATTCTGATCCAACATTTCCTTCAATCCCGCCACCAGCGCTTGTGCGCTACGCGTTTCGTGCTTGGCGCCCCAATGGTCGAACCAGCCGGACCAGAATTCGCTGCACATCAACGGACTTTCGGGACGCAATTCTTTCAAACGACTAAACTGTTTTTCGATATTTGCTCCGGTACCAAAATTGATCGTCCATAGCAGGTCGTCGAGCGCATTATTCTCGAAGTTGGAATTCCAGTCACACTGGAAAAGAGGCACTTCATCCAATCCTGCCTCTTTCACAATATCGCGGATATTGGCTACGTACTCCTTGTTGGTACCATATGCGCCGTATTCATTTTCTACCTGGAACATGATAATGTTGCCACCTCTTGTGATTTGCTGATCCGCCAGTTGTTTGCTGACTTCCTTCATAAACATCCGGGTGCGCTCCAGAAAGTAAGGATCGTTATCTCTAAGCTTGATATCGTTTTTTTTCAATAACCACCAGGGTAGTCCGCCCATCTCCCATTCGGCACAGACATAGGGACCCGGACGTACGATCACATACATCCCGTGTTTCCGGGCCAGCCGGCAGAAAGCAGCCACATCATTATTCCCGGAGAAATCGAATTGCCCTTCTTCCTGTTCATGGATATTCCAGAAGATATAAAGGCAGATCGTATTCATCCCTAACGCCTTGGTCATTTGGATACGATGTTCCCAATATTCACGGGGAATACGCGGATAATGGAGTTCCGCCGCTTTTACCACGAAAGGTTCACCGTTCAGGAGGAAGGTGTTCTGTCCTGCTTCGAACGTCCCCTTCGCGTTGTTATTACAACTGCTTGTCAATATGGCCAGTAGGCCGATGAGAATTAGTGGGATTTTATTCATTTGTTTAAATATTTTGCAATCAGGGCATCCAGTTCTTTTTGTGTGATAGGGATAACCGATCCATGCCGGGGATGGAAGTCCATGGATATCTCATGATCGATCACCCGGAAATTCACCAGGTCGGTACTCTCGGTGAACTGGTAGGTTCCTTTCATATAGACGTCGTACATCAATATATATTTGTCGGAACCGATCAGTTTGAATACGCTCGATCCTTCCACCGCTTCCGGCGTCTGCTGCTTATAATCGTCATATTCTGTCCATTGCCCGGAGGTAAGTGAACGGGTAGTCGCCAGCTTGATACCATTGCCATGCCCTTCGGTCTTGTAGAACATATAGAACATTCCGTCTTTCAGCACGATATCCCCATCGATACACGACTTCCCGTTCTCAGGCAGGAACAGCGGCCGGGGTTCTCCCTCCAGGTCCGTGAAATCGTCATTGGCATAGGCATAGTAAATGATATCGGTTCCGTCGCCGTGTTTCATCGACCAGTATACCATGTATTTCCCGGCTTCGGGATCGTAGATGGTTTGTGGTGCCCATACCCGTTTCAGCTCCTCCTGTCCTTCGTACTTTTTCTGAATATTGACGATGTTTGATGTCCAGTTGATCAGGTCGGACGACTTGAGCAGTACCATCGCACGATTGGAGTCCCACCCTTTGGAGGAAGTCATATCGGTCAGCACCATATAAAAAGTCTTGCCGTCTTCCCCCCGCAAGATATGGGGATCACGCACGCCTCCGGTTGAACTGATCTTTTTCGAGTCGATCACCGGTTGGTTGTTGTTCAGCGTATAATAATTATAGCCATTGCTGCTGACGGCATACCTCACGGCTTCTTCTTCCACCCTGTTACCGGTAAAATAGGCAAACAGATAGGCAACATATTCAGGCTCTCCGACAGATTGAGAGAGTGCACGGACCTCTGCTATCTTTCCGGTCATGCTTTCCGGCATTGCCAGGAATTTTACCGTAAGGGTCTCACTTTGGGAAATACTCTCCGGAATGGGAATAATCAACTTCTGTACCTCATCTCCCTTATTTCCCGTGAATGAAAGACCTTTTATCCGTACATCATTGACAAGTATCTCAAAATTACGGGAACGATCCTTGTCGAAATATGCCACATAGAGGTGACGGGCTTTCCGATCGTTGTTTTTCAGTTTATAACTGAACCATCCGTTTGCTTCACGCCAGCGGGTATCTTCAAAAACGCCCGCTCCAGAATTCTCAGATGCGATAAAATGATCCGATTCGGGTTGCTGTTCCCCGCATACTACTCTGTCTATCGTTACCGCATCCAGTTTCAATCGTTCGGCTTCCTGCTTTTCCTGCTTAAGCCGGATATTCTCCGCTTCTTCTTCGGTGGCCTGCGGCCAGTACACGATATAGCGGGACTCATGCAGGCTGAAGAAGGGAACCAGCTCCATACCCTTTGCGTACTGTTCCGGGTAAAGGTTACTCAAATGGAAGGTCAGCGGCTTACCGGGCACAGGAGAGAGGTAAGAGGTCAACTTATCGGGCTCTCCCACTAACAGTGGCATATTTTTCATCGGAATCTGTTTTCCGTGTGCGATATGGCCGCCTCTGCTGTCATCGGCGAACAAACCTGCCAGGTCTTCAGTGCCGGCTTTTGCAGCAAGTACTATCGGACCATACAGGAACGAATAGTAGCCGGATCCGTCCGGTAGTTGTTCAGCTTTCAGCGCCATGGGCATCTCCATCACCACTTTATCGCCTTTTTTCCATTTTCTGTCGACAGGAATATATCCATTTTTATTCTCTACGGGATATGACTTCCCGTTCACTTTAATTTTTACACTTCCTTCATTTACCCATTCAGGATAACGTAATAACAGTGTAAACTGCTTCCGTTTGCGGGGATTCACGGTAATCTCGGTAGAGGCTTCATAGGGAAAGTTATTTTCCTGAATGATCTCCGTATCCTGCTGTTCCCACTGTAATGAGGATGGAATAAAAAGATTGACATACAGTTCGTTGTCCGCACGAGCGTAGATCATCTCACCATATTTCGAGTGATTTTCCATCCCCGATCCCACACAGCACCACATACTGGTATGCGGCTGTGAATAGACTCTGTAATGTCCGGGGCGCATCTGCGTGAAATAGACATAACCGCCCGTATGTGGATGTTGGGTAGAGAGGATATGATTGTAAAGAGCACGTTCGTAATAGTCCACATATTTCTTGTCTTTCGAGGTCTGATACAACATTTTAGTCAACCGCAACATGTTATAGGTGTTGCAGGTTTCAGGACCTTCGATGCTGCTGATCATCCGTGAAAAATCGTCTACCGGGTTGAAATGTTCGGAAACGCTGTTTCCCCCGATCGATACCGACCGGTTTTCCACCACCGTTTCCCAGAAGAAACGGGCTGCCTCTTCCCACGATTCGTTGCCTTCGAGGTCTGCAATGCGCTTGAAGCCCAATACCTTTGGTATCTGGGTATTGGCGTGCATCCCGGTCAGTTTGTCCTGATGATGGAGCAACGGTTCCAGTATCAGTTGGTGGGAGAATTTGTGTGCCAGTTCGAGGTATTTTTTATCACCCGTAATGGCTGCCACATCGGCAAAGGTTTCGTTCAATCCGCCGTGTTCGCTGCGAAGCATATCCTGTAATTGCTCTTCCGATAAGTTGGAAACAAGTTTGATTGCCCAATCAGTCATTTTTATCAGCATCTCCTTTGCCTCTTCATTTCCGGCGATCAGCCATGCATCCCTCAATCCGGCGTAGGTCTTGTGGATATTGTATAGCGGCACCCATTTCCCGTTCAGGTCGAAACCGCCGGCACGGATATTTCCGGAAGCGACTTCTTCCCATATCGCTTTTCCACCGGGCACGCCACCGATATATCCGTTACCGTTGGCGTCCTGGCACCGTTTTAGTGCAGCGATCATGTAATCCAATCTGCTTTTGATCTGTTCGTCTCCGGTAGACGCATACATCAACGACAATCCCGAAAGGTAATGCCCTCCGATATGTCCGTCGAGTCCGGTATTTTCCCAGTTGGTATAGCTCTCGGCTTTCTGGGGCAGGCCGGCCTCCCTCTGAAAAGGTGCCAGGAGACGGTCTGCATCCATCTCCAGCAAGTATTGCTTATTTAATTCTTCTGCTTGCCTGAAAGGACTTTCCAAAAGTCTTACATCCTGTAACCTGAAATATTCTATCTGCGGATTTATCTGAGCATTCGCAAAAGAGAAGCAGATAAAACAAAGTAGTATCCAGTTGAGCTTTTTTCTATTCATCCTGTTTTTCTATTGTTATAGTTGATATCTCAAGTTTTGCATTTAAATTGAAATGTATGTAGCTAAATCGAAGGCGTTTATATATTTTGTAGGACCCCATAGTTCGAAGTGAGCGTAAAAAGAGTAGTTGTTTGAACGAAATAGCTCTACTCTTTTAGTGAACAAGAGCTGTAATGGGGCACAAAATATCGTCAGACGGAAGCTTTAGTTGCAATCATACGACTTGCAAAACTTAAATTAATATTTTTATCAAAACTCTATTTGCAAATCCCAATGGGCAGCCAGCCTTTGTGCTTCCTCTTTGGAAACCTGGATCACCGCACCATGCTTGGGCGAACTGAAGTTGGTCGTTTTCATTTGCCCTTCATTAAAATGTCCCAGATGAGTGAAGTTCACGAAATCGGATGTTTCGGCAAATCCGAAATTATGCGGATTGATGCTGAATATATCATACATCAACACCCATTTATCTTCGCCAATACGTTTCCATACATTCGGTGCTTCGCAGGAAGCCGGTTCAAAATCGATCTGATCGGGTTGATAGACATAGCCGCTGTTGATTTTATCCGAAACGGCCATCTTAATTCCTGCCGGCCCTTCCTGGGCGACATAGGTCATGACGAACCGTCCGTCAGGCAAGGCGGTTATATCAGCATCCAGCACTTGAATTTCCGGATCGGGATACTCAAAAATTAACTTCGGTTCCGAAACGAGTTTTGTAAAATCATCATCGGTATAAGCGTAATACATTTTTGTCTTGCCGCCATCGAGCCGCATGGTAAAATAAAGCATCATCTTCCCTTCTACTGCGTCGTAGATGGTTTGTGGCGCCCATGCGCAGGAAACGTTCAGATGCGGGAACTGTTCCTCTACCAATACACTGCTACGTGTCCAGTTGATCAGGTCGTATGATTTCATCAGTACAAAACCGCGGTTATTGCCCCACCCGTGGAGATCCCCGTCGCGTTCCCATTGTGTTGTACGATAGCCCTCTCGTTGAGCAAAGATATGCAGGTCGGTCATTGCCAGATAGAATGCACCGTCGGGACCTCTTGTAATATGGGGATCACGAATGCCCTTTTGTGTGGCGATAGTGTCGCCTCCAATCACCGGATGGCCGTTGTTCACATCCGTAAATGTGTATCCATCGGGACTTAACGCCATAAAAAGGCTGTGGGTAGGATCGGTGAAATAGACAAGCAGGTAGGCTGCCATCTCTTTTTCCTTGGGTCCGGATTTGGCTGGTTTACAGGAAATCAGGGTGCCGAGTAAGTAAACGAAAGAGAGTAGTAGTGTTAGTTTTTGTTTATCCATATTACAAAGTTATAATTAATTGAGGATGCAGACGGTAGAAAAATCTTGCAGATATGAGTAACAAATTAGTCATTCAATGATTTATCTTTTATCGGCAAGAAATACATTTCTGTTTGATAATCTATATATTCGTCTTTATACGAATTATCGAAAAAGAATAAGCCGGCAATTCATATTCGAGTTGCCCGGAAACGTTCAGTTTTGATTCTTCGGGTCTGACAGTTTTATCGTCCGGTTTACCTTTCATTACTGTCAAGTGTGACTGGCTGTCGGCTATCTTTATGTCCGACAGGTCGATGGAAGAAGAAATGGGGACAGGCAATAAATTCACCAGTTTGATGATCAAATCATTGGTCCGGGTATCTATTACAAAAGAAGACGCAACCCGTTTTCTGATATCTTCCCGATTATCCGAACAGTCGATATTACCGGGTATGTATTCATTTCCGGAATGGTGTCCGAACAATTTCTGCACATAATAGCCGACGGTCAGTTTCACCTCCGTGTTGTTGAAATAGATGAGATCGGGATTCCATTGCGTGAATCCTTCTTTTGCCAGCAATGGAGCATAGGAGGTCATCTCCACTATATCTCCGTTCCGTTCAATATTGATCAGGTGCAATGCTTCGCAGAGTGCCGTTTCAAGGTTGTTATGTCGGCCCGGGACATGTGTCGCGTACTCTCCCAGATAGACTTTGGCTTTCGAGCGGTCGTACCTGTCGTAATAATCCTGATTGTTAAGATACCATCCGGGCGGCTGGTAATAATGTTCGTCGATCAGGGTAACACCCAGTTCGGTAGCCAGATTCCAGCCTTCCACATAATCCGACCCTTCGCTAAAGGGACCGGCTGTGCCGATCACGGTTATTTCCGGATATTGAGCCTTTATGGCATTGTATATCATTGTAAACCTCTCCACAAACACATCAGAGATCAGATCTTCATTCCCTACGCCGATATATTTCAGGTTGAAAGGCTTGGGATGACCTACTTCTGCCCTTTTCCGACCCCATTCCGATTTTGCATCGCCGTTGGCATATTCGATCAGGTTAAGAACAGATTGGATATATTCATCCATCCCTTCCAAAGGAATGCCGCCTTGCTGCCCGCCGATCATACATCCGTGGTGTGCGGAGTTCTGGCAGGGAACGCCGGCTGCTACCACCGGGATGGGTTCGGCGCCGATATCTTCGCAGAACTGGAAATATTCAAAATAACCCAGTCCGAACGACTGATGATATCCCCAGAGATTACGTTGCGGTTTCCGTGCTTCCAACGGCCCGATGGTATTCTCCCAACGGTAGATATTTCCGATTCCGTCGCCATGCGCCACGCACCCACCCGGGAAACGCATGAAGCGGGGTTTCAGGTTGGCCAGCGCTTCCGCCAGATCGGCCCTTAACCCGTTTTTGCGACCTTTGAATGTTTTCTGCGGGAAAAGGGAGACCATATCCAGGTCCACCCGGCCTGTCTGTTGCGGTATCACTTCGAGGCGGGCGTCGTCTGCGGTACGGGTTGCCGTAATCACGGCTTCCTGTTTCTTCCATTCAGTACCGATTACAGGTGTAGTGGCTTCACCATATATTTCCCCGTTTTTTCCGGTAAGCCGTACTACAATCCGGCCTTTTGTTTTCTCGGGACTGCGGGCAAACAGGGAGAGATCATATTTTTCTCCTGCCTTCACCGAAATGCCGTTAAATCCTTCATTAACGAGTGCCGTTCCGGTTTTCTCAATCTGTAAGACAGCATAATGCCTATTGTTGGCGTGGATAGGGGAGACTGTATCGATTAAAAAAGTGTCCGCATTGATTACTGACCAGGCGGTACGATTGTTCCAATTCTTATCCCGGCCTTCCTTATCACTCAAGGCATATTCGAAACCACGGTTTTGAATCAGTTCGGCATATAAACCTCCGTCGGCCCCATAGTTAATATCCTCATAGAAGATACCGATCAACAGGTCACTGATCGATTTCTTTCTTTGGATGTCCGGTGTAATGGAAATAGTGACGGGTTCCTTGAACTGGCCGGGATCTATCTCCACTCTTTCCGCATTCAGCATCTGCTTATAAGCGGCCGTCCTTTGCGCCTGGATAAGACCGTCGATGACAGTCCATGAGACACGATGGAGCGTACCGGTCTGACTCTTCCCCGCGATGGGAACATCTATTCTGCCGGAGGAAACATTCTTTCCGTCACTTTTGTATTGATCTTTTTTTACCGCAGGTGAATAATGCTTGAAATCGCCGGTAAAACTATGAAACAGTCCCTGATCGGCTTTATCGCTGAACCAGAGGATACAGAATTCTTTTTTCTGAGAATTATAAGAAATCTCTGGTCTCAGGCAGTTCCCATGCGGCATTAATACCGGATAAGATTGCGGCTTCCAATATACCAGGTCGGAAGAGACGGCATGGGCGATGGCTCCATCCTCATTGTTCAGGCTCCAGACCGAGTGCCATTGTCCATCAGGTGCCCGGAGCAGGAATGGATCGTACATTTTTTTTTGCGATCCCCACCTGCCGTAGTCGGATCTCAGAAAGGGGTGATTATTGCCGATAGCATGCCAGTTCTCCTGGTCGATACTCCATGCAAAATGCAAACCACCTCCGTTTTCATCCCCATAGGCGAAAAGATAGGCCGAATCGGGTTCATTGGCTTTTAGGAAAAGAGTATTGAATATGAGTATGGTCAGGGAAAAAAATATTTTCACTACTTTACTTTTTTTCTCAATTGCCATCATTGCACAATAGTTTATAAATAATTTGATTTTCTTAAATTATATATGCAACTAAAGCGGAGACTTTTAGATATTTTGTGGGGACCCATGGATCGCTATGAGCGTAAAAAGAGTAGTTAGCGAAGCGACTTCTACTCTTTTAGTGAAAGCGATCTAAGATGGGTCACAAAATATCGTCAGTCGGATGCTTTAGTTGCATATACTCCAAATTCAGAAATTAGAAATAATTTTACCAGAAATAGATATAGAACAATGCACAAAGCGCCACTACGCCGAGGGAAGCGATCACATCCCATTTGTTCCAGCTCTTTCTGATAAGCGCCTTGTAATCGCCGGTAAAGGTGATGGCTTCAATCTGCTTGGCTGTAGGCTTGGGAGTGAAGAAGGATACTATAACCATCATCACCATGATAAAGACAAGCAGCCACACCTCGAAGATAAGCCAGTTGGTTTGCCAGAACCATGTGGTGTTTTCCCAGAACCATCCTGTCATCACATCTTTACCTGTATTGGTAAAGATATTGGTCAACAGGCGTATCATACCGATGATAAAGCCTACTATCATCCCGGCCTCACCCGCTTTTGGAGTGATCCTCTTGGAAAATATCCCGAGTGCGAATACAGCCACCATCGCCGGAGCGAGTAGCGATTGAATTCCTTGCAGATAATCGTAGAGGCTGCCAAGGCTCATCATGATGGGTATCCAGATAATACCCAGGATCACAACCACGATTGTCGCGACACGGCCTACCAGCACATAAGTGGCTTCACTTTTGTTTTTGAACATCGGCTTGTAGAAGTCTTCTGTAAAGAGCGTGGCACAGGAATTGAAGAAAGCCGCCAGGGATGCGACCAGCGCCGATATAAAACCGATGGTGACAATACCCTTTACTCCGGCAGGCAGTACAAACTTCACCATGGAGCCAAAGGCGGTGTCGGGATCGTTCAAAGCGAAACCGCTCTCGGGACGGGCGGCCAATGCGGCGGCAACCATACCCGGTATCAAAAACATGAATACCGGCAATAACTTGAAGTAACCGGCAGCAATGGTTCCTCTGCGTGCGCGTTTCATTACCACGTCGGGTGATTCACCTTTGCGTTGTCCCAACACACGTTGAACGATATGCTGGTCGGTACACCAATACCAGAAACCGATGATGGATGCTCCGATAAACACCCAGAACCCGGGATAATCATCATATAACGGGTCTCCCGTGTTGAAGTGGAACATATGGTGGGTACCATAGGCAACGCCATCCTCACCCACATTCAGTGTTTTGGCATGCTCCAGCATTGCGGTCCACCCTTCGGCGATACTGCCGCCTCCGAGTGCCGATAATCCCAGAAATAACACAAGAAATGAGCCGAGGATTAGTATAGGTGTTTGAATCGCCGACAGCGTCATCACTCCCTTCATGCCTCCCAGGACGGTAAAGATACCTGTCAACACAATCAAACCGATCGCTCCGTACCAGAAAGGTAGTCCGAGAAGACTCTCCATAAAGATGCCGCCGGTGAATGCCGTGACACTCACTTTGGTCAGCACGTAAGCGATCAACGTGATGATAGAGAGCCAGGAGCCGGTGGCAGGCGTATAGCGGTATTTCAGGAAATCGGGCATGGTAATGATTTTCCCCATCTTGATATTCAATAATTGGTAGAAGGGCACGAAAAGCCACCCCAGGATGAGTATCATCCATCCCTGCATTTCCCAGTGGGCCATACCTACTCCTGCCTTTGCGCCGGTGCCGGCAAGTCCCACCAGGTGTTCCGAACCGATATTGGCAGCAAAGATCGCCGCGCCGATAATATACCATGGTTCTCCTTTTCCAAACAGATAGTCTTCACTGTCGGGACCCTGTTGCAAACGTTTATCTTTTTGTATGGAACGCCATACGGCCCATGCTACGGCCGCAACGCCAACAAAGATAATTATCCAGTCCAGCCAAATAAATTCATGTGCATTCCAATTCATACAATGATTGTTTAGATAGTTGTTTTTTCTGTGAATTCACCAATCTGTTGGTACTTCTTGTATAACTCCATGTATGCAGCGTGATTTTCGCCGTTGGGATGGTATTTAAAAGCAAATCCCTGCCCCATGGCATCCTGGGCATCCTCCACTTTCTCATGCACACCTGCCACGACGGCAGCGAACATGGCGGCTCCGAAGGCGCATGCCTGCTCGGTCTTTGCCACTTTGATCGGCATTCCTAGCACATCGGATAATGTTTGCATCACGAAAGGCGATTTCAACGAGATGCCGCCTATACCGATCACTTCCTTGATCTCGATTCCACTTTCCTGAAAACGGTC
Organism: Proteiniphilum sp.; assembly: GCF_040307845.1. Classification (GTDB taxonomy): domain Bacteria; phylum Bacteroidota; class Bacteroidia; order Bacteroidales; family Dysgonomonadaceae; genus Proteiniphilum. The sequence goes on along the minus strand of NZ_JAWRIS010000012.1, from coordinate 36,494 downwards.
GACAATCGCTTTGGAACCGTAAGCCGTAGCTTCTGCCAGTGCCCTGAAAATTAGAGGGGCGGTGCTTCCCAATGTCAGTCCGCAAATGGATCCGGTCAGCAGTTGGTTGGCGTCGGGTGTACGACGTCCGTTCATCCAGTCGGTGGCGATAAGGGTACTTTCTCTAACCGGAATTTTTTCAGCTTCTTTCGTTAGCTCTGGGATGATCGCTTCTGTAATTTCCGTAATCAGCTTCTCTTTGTTTTCCATATCCAGCAGGTTCGATTTCGAAACGAGCTGTGTAAGGGGCCATTCCAACACCCGTTTGAACCAGGCGTAAATATCACCGAAGCCCGATTGTCCGGCTTCCAGTCCGATCATCCCGGGAATCACCGAACCGTCCACCTGTCCGCAGATGCCCGGTATCAGCTTGTCGCCGATCTCTTCATAAGGCACAGCCATAATATCGCAGGTAGATGTACCGATCACCCGTACAAAATCCCCCGGTTTGATTTGTGCTCCCACAGCGCCCATGTGGCAGTCGAACGCGCCCACGGCCACGGCCACTTTGGTCGTCAACCCCAACCGTTCAGCCCATTCGGGAGTCAGATATCCCACTTTTGTATTGCTTGGGTGGGTTTCCCTATACAAACGGGAGCGGAAGCCGGCAAGCAGCGGATCCAGCGTGGTGAGGAATTCTTCGGAAGGCAGACCGTCCCACGAAGTATGCCACATCGCTTTATGTCCTGCGGCACAACGACTTCTCGGCATAGTTTCGGGTTTGGAATTCCCGGTAATCAAGGCAGGCATCCAGTCACAGTGTTCAGCCCATGAATAGGCCGCTTTCCGTATCTGCCCGTCTTCACGAAGGATATGCAGCATTTTGGCCCATACCCATTCGGATGAATAGATCCCTCCTTCATAAGCGGTATAATCGATTTCCCATTTCTTTGCCAGTTCGTTTATTTCAGCCGCTTCCCTGATGGATGTATGGTCTTTCCAGAGTACGAACATCGCATTGGGGTTTTCGGCGAACTCAGGCCGTAAAGCCAATGGATTTCCGTCTTTGTCGATCAGCACAGGAGTGGATCCTGTGGTATCGAAAGCCATCCCCACCACACTTTCCGCTGTTCCTGCGGGAGCTTTCGCCAAAGCTTCCCGGATGCTTTCTTCCAACACCTCGGTATAGTCGAGCGGATGCTGGCGATAACGGTTGGTTTTCGGATCACAATATTTCCCTTCTTTCCAACGCGGATAATATTTCACGGCGGTGGATATTTCTTTACCGCTCAGCGCGTCAGCGATTATGGCACGACATGAGTCGGTACCGTAATCTAATCCTATAACGTATTTCATGTTTTCAATGTATTAATATGGCAATATGCCAATGTGCCAATGAATACATGTACTCTTAATTGGCATATTGATTTATTGGCACATTGGATAATTATTTCAATGCTTTGTTTAGCATATAATAGACTTCGTTATTGCGTAGCTCCTGACGGAAATTACGGATAGTGGTATCCTTGTCGATGATCAGCAATTCGATGTCCGCAATTTCAGCGTAATCTTCCAACATCTCGGTAGTCACCGAAAAAGAAAAACTGGTGTGGTGGGTTCCTCCTGCCAGTATCCACGCACCTGCTCCAATCTCCAGATCGGGCATTGGTTTCCATAAAGCGCAGGCCACCGGTAATTTAGGTAGCTCTTGGGGTTTCTTTACTTCTACTTCATTGACGATCATACGGAAACGGTTGCCCATATCCACGATGGTGGCGGCTATCCCTTCGCCTTCATGTGCCTGGAATACCAGACGGGCACAGGTGCGGGCATCGCCTATTCCAAGGAAGTGGACTTCAATGCGCGGTTTTGTTCCTGTAATATCAGGATTGATCTCCAGCATGTGGGATTGCAGTATGGCACTGTTTGCCCCATCGAAATTCAAGGTGTAATCTTCAAGGAACGATTGTCCACCGGGTAACCCCTGACCCATTACCCACATGGTACGTACAAGGGCTGCGGTTTTCCAGTCGCCTTCCGCGCCAAATCCGTAACCTTCGGCCATCAAACGTTGAGAAGCGAATCCCATCAACTGTTTCATGCCTTCCAGCTCGTTGAAGCTGGTGGTAAAGCCTTTGGCTCCCTTGTCCTGGAGGAAACGGCGCAAACCTATTTCCTGTGCTGCGGCATCACGCACAAACTGATGTTTCTCTGCACCTTTTTTACAGTCTTCAGCAAAATCGTAGAGTTGCCCATATTCAGCGACAAGTGCGTCTATTTCAGCATCGGTAACCGCTTCCACATACGGAACCAATGTGGCGATAGGTGCATTGTCGACATGGTATCCCAGACGGATTTCCGCTTCTACCTTATCACCATCCGTTACGGCAACATTGTTCATATTATCGCCAAAACGAATGATCAACATCCCTTGTGCATCTGCCCAGCCGGCACAAACACGCATCCATGATGCGATTTTCTGCTGCGTTTCCTCTTCCTTCCAATGCCCGACCACTACTTTTCGGGGCATACGTAAACGGCTTGTGATATGTCCGAACTCACGGTCGCCGTGCGCGGATTGGTTCAGGTTCATGAAATCCATGTCGATCTCGTTCCAAGGTATCTCCTTGTTGAATTGGGTATGCAGGTGCAGCAACGGTTTTTTGTAATTCATCAGCCCCCTGATCCACATTTTGGCGGGAGAGAAGGTGTGCATCCAGGTGATCACACCGATGCATTTCGCGTCGGTATTGGCTTCCTTGAATACTTTTTCCACTTCGGGCGCTGAATTGGCCGTTCCTTTATAAACCACCTTTACGGGGAGCAGCCCCGCATCATTCAGTCCCTTGACCATTTCTTCCGAATGGGCGTTTACGGTTACTACCGCATCGCCTCCATACAGGAGTTGCGCTCCTGTGACAAACCATACTTCCTGATCTTTGAATTGCATAATATTGAACGTTTATGAGTTATAAATTATAAGTTCTTAATTCTTAATTTTTAATTTTTAATTCTGAAACATTATTTCTGTCCGTAATACGCGCCGGGACCATGTTTCCTGAAAAAATGCTTTTGGATGAGCAAATCGTTCATGGTGAGGTTCGGGTTGACCTGATAGGCGATGAAAGCCATTTTTGCCACCTGTTCCATTACCACGGCATTATGAACTGCCTCATGCGGATCTTTTCCCCATGAGAAAGGACCGTGGTTTTTCACCAACACACCGGGGACATGGGCAGGATTGAGTTCACTGAAACGTTCGATAATGACGGTACCGGTCTCTTTTTCATACTCGCCTTTCACCTCTGCTTCGGTCATATCTCGTGTGCAGGGGATATCCCCGCTGAAGTAATCGGCATGGGTAGTGCCGATGTTGGGAATATCGCATCCCGCCTGTGCCCATGCGGTAGCGTAGGTTGAATGGGTATGTACTATCCCGCCTATGGAAGAGAATGCTTTGTATAATTCCAGATGGGTAGGCGTATCTGACGAAGGTTTCAGGTTGCCTTCCACCATATTGCCCTCCAGGTCCACGACTACCATATCTTCCGCTTTCATGTCGTCGTACGACACTCCGGAGGGTTTGATCACCACCAAGCCTTTTTCCCGGTCAATACCGCTTACATTTCCCCAGGTAAAGATCACCAGACCGTGTTTCACCAGATCCAGATTAGCCTGGAATACCTGCTGTTTCAATTCTTCTATATTCATTGTAATAAGTGATTGAAAATTGAATTTTCTTTAAGTTTCACGAAAGGTATCTATACAACTAAATCCTCCGACTGGCGATATTTTGTGACCCATTGTCACTCGTATTCGCTAAAAGAGTTGAAGTCGCTTCGCTAACAACTCTTTTTACGCTCATTACGAGCTATGGATCCCCACAAAATATCTAAATGTCTTCGTCTTTAGTTGTATACATTACTGTAGTTCAACCATCACCACCGACTTCGGAGGCAAGACTATCGAAAGGGCGCCATTGGAAAGTGAAGCCCCTTTGAAGTCGCTCACTGTTACCTTGGACGGTTGTTCAAAGCTATTGTAATCATTGATTTTGGCAGAAGTGACCATTTTGCCGCTCACCTTCTTCACCGATGCACCGGCTAACTGGGTAGCGATGCGTTGTTCATTATTCGGGTCGGCATTTACCAGCGTGATATGAATTTTACCGCTGGCGTCTTTCGAAGCGGAAACGCTTACCGCGTCTATCTCCCTGTCACCTTGACGGTACTTGTTGCCGATAAAGGAGATAGGCAGAAGCGTCGCATCCTGATGGACCTTATAGAGATGGAACACCCAATAGGTAGGGGTAAGTATCATCTTCTCCTCGTCGGTAAGTATCACAGCCTGAAGCACGTTCACCGTCTGTGCCAGATTGGCCATCTGTACCCGGTCGCTGTGGTTGTTGAAGATATTCAGATTGATACCCGCCACGATGGCATCGCGCAAGGTGTTTTGCTGGTAAAGGAACCCGGGGTTGGTGCCGGGCTCCACATTATACCAGGTGCCCCATTCATCGATAATCATCCCCACTCTTTTTTGTGGGTCGTAGCGATCCATGATGGCAGAATGCTTGGTGACCAGTTCTTCCATGAACAATGTTTTTTCGATAGTGGTGAAATATTCTTTTTCATCGAAATTGATAGCTGATCCTTTGTCGTTCCAGCTTCGGGGCACAGTGTAGTAATGCAGAGACAACCCCTGCATGTGACGGCCTGCGTTTTTCATCACAGTCTCTGTCCAGTTATAGTCCGCTTCATTGGCGCCACAGGCAATTTTATAAAGGCGATTGTCGCCATAATTACGGCAATAAGTGGCATAATGGCGATACAGGTCGGAATAATAGTCGGGAGTCATATTACCTCCGCAACCCCAGCTCTCGTTACCGACGCCCCAGAATTTCACTTTCCAGGGTTTTTCACGTCCGTTCTGCTTCCGCAGATTGGTCATTGGGCTTTCTCCGTCGAAGGTGATATATTCGATCCACTTCGACATTTCCTCTACGGTACCACTGCCCACATTACCGCTGATATAAGGTTCCGCGTTGAGTTGTTCGCACAAGTCAAGGAATTCATGTGTTCCAAAGCTGTTGTCTTCCACAACGCCACCCCAATGGGTATTGATCATTTTAGGGCGATTTTCGCGCGGACCGATACCGTCCATCCAGTGATATTCATCGGCAAAGCAACCGCCCGGCCAACGCAGGTTGGGAATGCTGATATCTTTCAAGGCCTGGACCACATCGTTGCGGATACCACGGGTGTTGGGCACAGATGACTCTTCGCCTACCCAATAGCCGCCGTAAATACAGCGTCCCAGATGTTCGGAGAAATGGCCGTAGATATGCCTGTTAATGGTGTTTTGTCCACGGTCGGCCTCGATGATCAACCGGTTTTGTGCCGAAACAGATATACTAACGGTAAGCAGTAGCAGTGCTACTTGGAATGTTCTTTTTGATTTCATAAATCTCTGATTTTTATCGTTATGTTTATCTTATTGTTTTCAAAATCACTCCGCCACCGGGTTCCATCTCCAAAATGATTTCCCCGGTCTTCTTGATGTTCACCTGCTCCAGCTGTGGGGAACGGTCTTTTTTATCGGAATACTTATCAACTTTTGTGTCGGAGAACATGGGTAGTTTCACTTTCAGTCTCCTGGTTTCTTTTTCGGCATTGATAGCTGCCACGTACCATTGTTTACCATGACGACGAGCCAACACGACATATTTTCCGGGATAGCCGTCGATAAACACTGTCTCATCCCATAGAGTGGGGATATCTTTCATAAAATCAATAACGAACGAGGGAAATTCGGTCAGGTTATTTGGGGTAATACCGAAATTCTGCACAGGGGTCTGGAACAGTACGGCGGTAGCTAACTGGAATATCTCTGTGGTCTTGCGTTCGGTTCCACCGTCGTTATTCCGGTTGTGGCGCTTATTCAGCAAAACGGGGCCAAAGTCCATGGATGCCACGCTGTTCCGGATAAACGGATGTAATGTGGCGTTGTAAGCTTCAGTGCCATTGGCGTGTTGGGTGAAGATCAGGTTTTCGGAGGCAAGTACTGCCTCACTTCCCGCAAAGTTCGGATACATCCGTTCCCATCCGCGAGGAAGTGTACAACCGTGGAAGATCACTGCCAGGCCATAATCGTTGGCATCCGACAGTATATCTTCATATAATTTCATGGTCTCCTGTTTGTCACCGCCAAAGAAATCCACCTTTATCCCTTTCGCTCCAATGCTTTTCAGCCAAGCCATCTCTTTTTTCCGTGATACGGAAGTGTTCATGCGGTTTTTCGGTCCCTGTGGCGCATCGCTCCAGGAACCGTTTGAGTTATACCACAGGCAGATACCCACATTTTTAGAAGCGGCATACTGTGCCAACTCTTTTATCTTTTCACGACCAATGCGGCTATCCCACCAATTATCTATCAATACCAACTCATATCCTAATTCTGCAGAGAGGTCAATAAACGTTTTCTGGTCCTCATAATTGATACTCCCATCTTGCCAAAGTAACCAGCTCCAGGTAGAACGTCCGAACTGGTAATCCATTGAAGGTGCATACAACGGTTCCACTACATCGAATGCGATAGTGGTCTCCACAATCGGTTTCAGGTTGTCCCCCACGGTAATGGTCCGCCACGGTGTTTCTCCCGGTAAGGGAATCGCCGGAAAAGCGCTGCCAATACCGTTGTTTTCACCTTCTTCAGGAAAGGCAATGGTGTAAAGACCCTCTTTGCTGCCTTCGCTTAATTTTGACCCGCAGTATAGGCTCCCGACACCGGTCTCTGAAACCAGCGCCCAGCCGTTATCACCCACATGGAATAATCCGGGGAAAGTATATCCTACACCGTATTTGGAAGGTGTACCGACCGGCTCGTCGGGTACATATTCCTCCTCGTAGCTGGGTTTGGTTCGCATCCAACCGATCATCGGCGTGGCCTGCGGCGTGAGAAACGTGGTTGTCTGCTGCGGAAATTTGAATCCGGTCAACTCCTTTTCAACGATGCATCGGGCTGTCTCTCCGTTCTGTGCTAACGTGTATTTGAACGCGATATCATTGTTGCCGACATGAAACGTGATAGTGATCTTTTCCCCTTGTGGTGTCTGATAGGTGGCGACCACTTCATTAGCCCGATATTCCACATGGCTTTGCTTTATCTTAGGCTCATTATATGTCTTGTTGACAACCTGTTCCTTTTTCTCTACAAATACCAGGTCCCGACTGAAATCGCTTACGTTGGTGACCATACCCAAAGGTGAATCTTCCAGAATGGCTTTTCCTTTATAGCTTACATTGTAATTCAAAGCTCCCTCTTTCAGAAAAATCATGACCTGCAAATTCCTATCCGGGCTCACTATAATGAAATCATTGGCAGAAATGTGCTGAAAAAGGCAAGTCATTAATATTAGAGTCAATAATTTCTTCATGACGATAAAATACTATTGTTGGCGTTAAAAACAGTTTTCCGTAATTACTGTGGCAAAATTAATAATAAGTGTAGTATTAGACACTTATTTTTATATGTTTAAAAACATAAAACGGATAATATTTATTTTAACCTAATACTAAGGTTATTATATCGGGATGATTTTTGCAGAATGAACATTTGAGAGGGTATTACATCTATTCCGATACCGGAGATTGGTGAAATATATTGTACCTTTGCGCAAAAAATATTCTGAATGGCACCGTTTTATATAGAACAAGAGAAATTTTTACTATCGGTTGATTGTATCATATTGGGTTTCACAAAGGGAAAATTGTATTTATTAGTCTCGAAACGTAAATTCGAACCATTGAAAAACCAGGATACCCTGATGGGGGGATTTTTGCGATCGGACGAAGATCTGGAAGAAACAGTCTCGCGCGTATTATATGAATATACCGGCATTAAAGATGTATATATGGAACAGGTAGGCACATATGGAAATATTCACCGTGACGAAGGGGAACGCGTTGTCTCGATTGCTTATTATGCCCTCATTAACCTTGAGTTATTCGATGATGAACTGTGTAAAATACACAATGCCCGTTGGGAGGAGCTGGATAAGGTAGGCAAATTGATCTTCGATCATAATCAAATGCTGGAGGATACCATTGCCATACTGAGGAGAAAAGCAGCCACACAGCCATTAGGATTCAACCTGCTCCCCGAAAAGTTCACCTTGCCCCAATTGCAATCCCTGTACGAAGCCATTTATCAGAATTCGCTCGATAAGCGCAATTTCCGAAAAAAAATACTGGAAATGGATATCCTTGAAAAACAGGATGACAAAGATAAGTCAAACTCAAAGCGTGGTGCATTCTATTACAAATTCAACAAGGAGAAATACGATCGGTTGCTCCAGAAAGGATATTATTTCTCTTTGTGACATAAAGATTTTTATTCTATTCGTTTACCCCATACCGAGCGGCCCCTGTCATCCAGCCCGGTAAGCAGTATTGTCCGTGCCTGGTTTTCCCAGTCGTGTCCCGGAAAGATGAATAAATCACGGATGGTCTCCTGGCCGATTTTCAATGTGACAGACTGATTTTTTTCGTTGAGACTCCACGAGCCATTGTCATTGGTGCTCCCGTCATCCTTCAGTTGTAGAAGGAATGAATAGTTCCATTCTTCCTCTTTTAAACTTCCCTCTCCCCACATTATCTGGCCTGCCTCAAGCTGTCGTTCGTATTTGGGTTCCATGATCCGGATCAACTCCCAGTTGCCTGTAACCATTTCCCTGTCCACTTTTCGCTTTTCGTTACCCGCGAATCTTTGGGGGGAAGCAACCGGCCATCCGTCAGGTGTGAAAAAAAGTTCCCTGACATGCAGTACCATCAGATGATTGTGTGGCGACAGACGCCCCTGATGGGCCATGAAGTATCTTCCGGCATCTGTGACAACCACCCCGCAATGACCTGTTCCTGCCCATCCGGGATGATTGTTGAATTGATAGGGTGCTATTATGATAGGATAGTTATTGACGGTGTCATTCAGATTTTTCCCGAAATAGTCGTAAAAGGGACCTTCAGGTTTGTCTGACCGCCCCACGCGGATGTTGTAGGTAGTCATCAAAGGATCGTACGATACAAAAAGAAAGTACTTCTTCAGTTCGGGATTATAAATGATTTCCGGCGCTTCAAGGTTATCTTTCCGGTAATTGGCCCGTCGGGCTATCAGATGGCCCAGATTGTCTTTTTCCATGGTCAATCCTGTTTCCGGATCGAGCTCAACGCAATACAACCCTCCGAAAAATGAGCCGTAGTGCATCCATATCTTTCCGTTGTCTACATCTTCAATCACACTCGGATCGATGGCATTCATGGGGGTATTGTCGTTGGTTTTCACCACTGCTCCTTTTTGCTCCCAGGGCCCTTCGGGTGAATCAGACTCCGCAAGGCCAATCCAGGAGGTCTTTTTACCGAATGCCGACACGCTGAAGTAAAGCCTGTATGTATCACCCTTTTTCATTACATAAGGCGCCCAGATGTTGGTAGCTCCCTGTCCTGAATTATTGGCATGTACCCAGTCAACCGCCTCTTGCGGGATTTCAGGAAATGCCCATCCTACAAATTCCCAATGGACGAGGTCTTTCGACCTCCTGACCTGGATATATCCAAGAGGGACATTTTTTTCTGCAGCCACTTTTTTATCTTCCGCAAAAATCGCGTCGGTGGAATAGATATAGTAATAATCGCCAAATTTTTTAATCGCCGGATCATGCACATTGTATGCGCCCCATTCTTTATAATGTTCCATGGAAGAGACGGGGATATAGTTATCGGCCCACGGGTTCGGCATTTTCTCCGTCACGGTGAATGATTGCTTTTGTTTGCAGGAGAACAATAACAGTGATATGGAAACTGTAATAATAAAATAATAGGATCGCAGTCGACAATAATTTTTCTTCATAATATTTGCTATTATTATTTATCTACAAATAAAATGACAATTTATAACAGGGAGGTAGAGAAATGAACATAGATGGTGGACAAAAGAGAGGTTATGGGGAGGGGAGTGCTCATTTCTCCACCTTATTGATTTTTTTGTCCACCATTGTTAACATAATTATTCAAATCTTTGCAGCAATTCAAAGTCTGTTTTTTAATCATGTAAAAATAGATATCGAAAATCAGTGAAAAATATAATTAATAATTTTAATCGTATGAAAACAGCTAAATTAATGAGGAGCACCTTCTACGTGGCAGTACTGGCACTATTGGCAGCATTTGGCTTAGTGAGGTGCGAAAAATTGGAGAATTACTCCATCAATGCACCCTCAGACCTACAGAACAGAATCGATTCAATTGCGGCCGAAAAGGCCAAACAGTCCACAGGAGATACTATCTACGTCGACATTGCCACGCCGATTATCGGTGCTGAAGATAACAGTGCTGCCTGGTGGTCTGCATTCTCTGATTACTTTACCATTCCTTCAAACAAACGATTGCATTTGGAGTTTGTAAACCACTCTTCCGGCATCAACAACTGGAACAACTGGAATCTCGCCGTCACCAACGAGGTGGCAGACCGTGATGCCAGCGGCTACAAGGAATACTTTGTCCTTCGTTCCGATGCCTATGGATGGGGTGGAAAAATGGTTGACGAGGGGTATGCCTGGGATGCCGCCATGATTTCCCACAACTATCCCGACACCGATGGAAATGGTGATATCTGGAATGACTTCCGCATTACCATGCAAGGAGCTAAAGTTACTCTGGAAATTGATCATTCGGCTACCGGGAATGTGTTTGTGACGGCCACGGCAATCGGAACAAATGGAACAGAACTGGAAATGACTTACCAGCAACCGGTTTCCGCGGCTAAGGATATCGTAGCTTTCTTAGTTTGTGACGGCAGCTATTTTGAGATGAAGGAAGCTTACCTCACACCTTCGAAAATTACTGTTGTGGAAGATGTCGCGCCGGTTTCAATTACGGTGGCAGGTACTCCTGAATTTGTTGAATTCGGTGATGAGGATTTCTGGGGTGATGCGACGGCAACGGTCACTTATGCCGACGGATCTTCCGAGCAGGTGGGTGCCGGAGAGATATCGTTTACGGTGATACCTGACATGTCTACCCTTGGAAAGAAGACCGTTATTGTCTCTTACAGCAAGACGAAGCAAGGAGCTTATGGTCCGGCTGTATCAACTTTCTATACCCTGGAAGTAACTAATCCCGTGATAAGTCTGGAAATTACTACTATGCCAAACATAACCCAATATTATTTCTTTGGCAGTGACCCGATATTGTTCAACACGAAGGGTCTGGTAGTTACAGCCACCTATTCCGACGGTACAACCGGTGTCGTGGCCAACTCAACGCTGGAGTTCGATGAGATCCCGGCAGTTGAAGGTTCTCAAGGTGCCGTTATTTCTTACACCGGAGCCACAAGCACGGTAACGACCACTTGCCCGGTAACACTTGTCAAGGGGATAGCCCAGGTGGGTTATAACGACTTTTCTACCCCGTGGTGGGAAGAATTCTCTGAGGACTATGCCGTTGCATCGGGTGAGAGCAAGACCCTGACCATGTATTGCTACTCCAACAACCTTAATAATTGGCACAGCCCATGTACCCTTCTCCGCAAAGCCGACAAGACTGAATATGCCGTGGTTCGTATGGATCACTTCGGATGGGGCAGCGGTTATGATACAGCTACCCTTGCGTCTGACTGGAATTTTGATACGTTCGCATCAAGCATAAACGGCTCCAGGGTGGTCATCACCGTCACCAACAAAGGGGACAATACCGCCGATGTGCTTTATAATGTCACTTACGTGAACGGCGAGACCCATTTCCAGAAGTATGAGGGCATTACAGTTGACAGTAGTGACTTGAATTGCGCGCTCGTCATCGAGGGGGCTTACGTCGTAATTGTAGAATAATCACTGTGAAAAAATAAAAGTTTTAATCATATGAAATATCTATTTTTTATACTGATAGGATTACTGGCTTTTACGCCGGTTACCTATGCAGAAGGTAACGGCAATGCCGGACAGGTACTGATAACGCAAGCCGGCGAGATAACGGTGAAAGGTAAAGTTGTTGACGAATATGGGGACCCGCTTCCGGGTGCGACCGTGCAACAGAAAGGTACTGCCATCGGTACCGTTACCGATTATGATGGCAATTTTTCTCTTTCCGTACCTTCGGATGCCATGTTGGTAGTATCTTTTGTGGGATACAAAAATGTTGAAATATCCGTTGGAGGGAAAACGGAACTCGGAGCCATCATGTTGGTGTCAGATTTAACAGAACTCGACCAGGTAGTGGTGATCGGTTACGGCACGCAGCGTAAGGTCGACCTTACCGGTTCAGTGGCTGTTGTCAATACGGATGAGCTGAAGAAAGTATCGCACTCAAACATCTCCACGATGCTTGAGGGAAAGGTTGCCGGTGTGCAAATAACTTCTGATGGTCAACCGGGTGCCGATCCTATGGTACGTATCCGGGGGGTCGGTTCGTTTGGAAGCACTGCCCCGCTTTACGTGGTAGATGGTGTGCCCATGGGAACAACCATCCGCGACTTCTCTCCCAATGATATCGAAACACTCCAGGTGCTCAAGGATGCTTCCGCCGCGGCGATTTACGGTTCACGTGCCGCCAATGGCGTAGTGATCATCACCACAAAGCAAGGCGCCAAGGACAAGAAGGCGAAGATAGATTACAGCGGTTATTTTGGCGTTGACCGGGTGAGGAGTGGCGTATATGATGTGATGGACGCCTACCAATATGGAGAGTACGTCAACATGGCATACGGCAATAGTGGCATGGATGTTCCTGCCGGCTATAATCCCGTAAGTGAAAAGTATGTTGATCCCAGTGTGGTGAACACCAATTGGTTTGATGAGGCGTTCAAATCCGGTATTCGACAGAATCACAATATCAACATTTCGGGAGGTGGCGCCAACAATACGTACAACATCGGCCTCGATTACTATAACCAGGAAGGGACGATGGTAGGCGCCGGCCCAAACTTCGAACGTTACACGGCCCGCCTGAACAATACCATGGATGTTAAGTTCGTCAAATTCCAAACGAATGTGGTGTATAGCCACAGCGATCAGGATAATATGGCGCTCAGCAACGCCAACGAGTACGTGCAGGGGCTATATGGCGCGCAATTCCCCGTGATGGCGTCGGCTCTGCTTTTACCTCCATCCATCAAGGCCTATGATGAGTCGACCTGGGTGCTTGACGACAAGATTGCCGGTGCTTCACAATACACCTATGACTCTTATGGTTTTGGCACCTATTATGAAGATGTGCATGGCGATTTGCGTGTGACCAACGTTTTACTCACCAATAGTCTTTTGAAAAGAAACGCTGTGGTTGACCGCATTGTCGCTTCAGGTTCGGCAAATGTGGATCTTATTGAGATGATGGGCCGTGAGAGCAAAAATCACAAGCTTGATTACAAGCTCAACTTGTCATATAGCAAGACATATGCAAAGGATTTTACCTTTGTGCCTGCATTTATCCAGAGCACGACGAACTATTTGTCGAAGAGCAATGAGACTCTGTCGCAGGGCTATCGTAATTACAGCGACGCGCTGGTTGAAAACCTGCTCAACTACGATGGCAATTTTGGACGCAATCACATCAATATGGTCGTGGGTCAGACTTTCCAGCGCGAACGCTACCACACGCTCACAGGCAAGGGGGTTAACCTGCCTGAGCCCTATTATTTGCAAGTGAATAATGCTGAGGAGACTGCCGCCGGAACCTATGAAAGTGAGCACGTGCTGGCATCCTATATTGGCCGTATCAATTACGATTTCGATGAGAAATACCTCCTGTCGGCAACCGTTCGCCGTGATGGTTCAAGTCGTCTATCTTCAGATGACCGTTGGGGTTGGTTTCCTTCGGTATCGGCAGGTTGGCGTATCGAACGTGAAAACTTCTTCAACGTAAATCCATCGTTAATCAACCTGTTAAAGCTTCGCGGCAGCTACGGTGAGCTTGGTAACGAAAACATAGGCGAATACCAGTATATGGATATCATGGCGAGAGGAAACTACACTTATAGCTTTGGAAATAATAAGGTCACCGGATCAGCTATCTCAAACTATGTGAATACGGCTATCCGGTGGGAGAAGAAGAAGATGCTCGATTTCGGCTTCGATCTGGGTATGTTCAACAACCAGTTGGAGTTCACATTCGACTGGTACAAGTCAACCTCGGAAGACCTGCTTTACAGTGTGGCAGTGCCGGCCAATGCGGGCGCCACCAACGAAACGGTGACAATGAACGCGGCTACAATGGAAAACTCCGGTCTTGAGTTCCTGGTTACGTATCGCAATCGTCGGAATGCTTTTAAGTATGATGTTACCGCCAACTTCTCCACCCTCAAGAACAAGGTGACGAAACTGGGTGTTTCAGGAGAACCGCGCACCGATGGCTACAGCCGCACGGAGGTAGGCCGTGAAGTAGGTTCATTCTATGGTTATGTGTACGAAGGTATCTTCCAGTCGCAGGCGGAGATTGACAACCGTGTCAATGCGGAGGGCCTGTATATCAACCAACCCGGGGCACAACCGGGAGACGTGGCCTATGCCGATCTCAACAACGATGGCGAGATCACCAACGAAGACCAAGCCTATCTGGGTAGTGGTATACCAAAGGTTCATTTTGGGTTGAACGCGCGCCTTGAATGGAAAGGTTTTGACCTGAGCATAGCCACTTATGGAGCTGCAGGTTTTAAGGTGGTTGATTTTGTAGACGTCACCTTGCGCAGCTCTTATGGCATACTCAATAAGAACGTTGCGCTGTTGAACGCCTGGACACCGGAGAACACAAATACCAATGTGCCCCGCGTGGCATACAAATCTACCGGTTCAATCACCAACGACATGTTCAGCGGGCGTTTCCTGCAAAATGGAGCCTATTTGAAAATTGCCAACATCTCACTGGGTTATAACTTCTCTGACAGATGGTTCAATAACTATGTGAACAGTGTCCGTCTATATGTGTCGGCCCAAAACCTGGCCACACTGAGCAACTACACGGGGTACAACGCGGACTTTGCCGGAGGCACATTTACGCCTGGTTACAACTATTCTTCGTACCCGACTCCACGGACATTTATGTTTGGTGTAAACTTTTCATTCTAAATCAATAATTTAAATACGCTATTGATATGAGACATTTGAATATAATCTTTATAATATGGTTGCTTATCGGGGGCTTAGCTGCCTGCAACGACGCACTCAATGTTGTAAACCCGAACAATCAGACAACTTATGATTTTGGCGATTCGGAGTCGGAGCTCAATGAGGCTGTCATCGCATGTTATAACCGTATTCGCCTTGAAGGCACATTTGCACGGGTGGGTTACACGATGGATGCTGTACGCGGCGATGAAGTTTGGAATTCATCCCAACAATGGTATTTGGAGTACGATAACCTCAATTCACCGGGTACCATCGGGATAGGCGACCAATGGATATGGCGTGACTGGTATCATGTGGTAAACCGCACCAACTTCGTATTGTCGAAAGTGGATGGAGTCAAGATGTCGGAAGAATCCCGCAATCAGATCGCCGGACAGGCCCTCTTCCTCAGAGGCCTGGCATATTACCACTTGTCGACCTATTATCAGACCGTGCCGCTGATCACAGATTACGCGTCCTACTCCGACATCAACACCATGTATGCGTCCAACAATACCCAGGACGAGATATTTGACCAGATAGAGATCGACCTTTCCCAGGCGATGGCAATGCTTCCCTCACGCGACAAAGGGGGTGAATGGGCGCAAGGCCGTGCCACATGCGGTGCCGCTGCCGGATATATGGCCCGCGCGCTCATGTTCCGTCATAAATTCGAGGAAGCCTATCAGATATTGAAAGACATCATCGCCGGCAAATACGGACGTTATGCGCTTACAGCCGATTTTGGCGACAATTTCAGGGAAGGAGCCGCCTACGAGAATAACCCGGAAAGCCTCTTCGAAGTGCAGTTCATGGATTATGGCACAGGAGGTACGGACGAAGAGTGGACCCCGGTAAACATCAGTTCCCAGGCAACCCAAGGGCACGCCGTGGAAAGCAACTACGCTTCCCAGGAGCTGGGCAGTTGGGGCGACCTGGCCGGCTCGCCCTGGTTGTACAACCTGTTCAGAAAAGAAACCTGCACAGATGGCTTTCTCGATCCCCGTTTATACTGGACACTGGTTACTTACGAAGAGGAATACAACAGCTATACCGGCCTGAAAACGGCAGCCTATCCGAATGGAGATCCGCGCTGTAACATTGTATATCAAACTGAAATCATCAGGACTCCCCTGTCGAACAATGCACAAGGTGGTATTTCCATCGCGAAGTTCACCAATGCGAGAAATAATATCTACAGTACCATTACCAACGGATTGCATTGTGGCGTCAACTTGCGACTCATGCGTTATAGCGATGTCCTGCTGCGTGCTGCAGAATGCGAGAATGAGATCAATGGTCCCACCCAAACGGCGATTAATTATATCAACGAAGTACGTCGCCGCGTGGCACTCAAAGACCTTCAACTTTCCGATTTCCCCACTGCTGACGCTCTCTTCGAACAAATCGCCAATGTGGAGCGTCCGAAAGAGTTCGGGTGCGAAAACGGACGGGGGATCGACTTGCTCCGATGGGGATTTTTTTACAGCCAGGATCGTCTGGACCAACTGATTGAGCATGGCTATTATAAGCTCGACGGCAAAGCGTCGACCGAAGAACTCACCGCTGAAACCGCCACCGCTTCATCATTCCAATATTACTATAAGGGACATGAATATTTCCCCATATTTCAAGGCACTCTTGATGCCAACCCTAACCTCGAAGGTAATTCGGCAAACAAGAATGAAGATAATTCTATCGCCTTTAAATCCAGGTGGAATATTCGTCCTCGCGTAAAATAATGAGTATTCACACATAACAAAGACTTCCTTGTCAACGTTTCTATATAAGTTGATAAGGAAGTTCATTCACTTAAAAAGCACAGGTATGAGACTAAAGTATTTTTTGTTTTTATTCATCGGCATAATGGCTCTATTATTGGCAGGGTGTAAGGAAGATGAGATCGTACAGGAAAAAGAGGAAGAACCCGGTGGAGAAACTGAATGGACCATTCCGACCTACGCCGACGACTATTCGCCGATAGCCTCATGGTCGAAACGGAGCCAATGGAACCTGGCCAACGTCCACGACCCGTCTGTTGCTTATTACAATGGGTATTACTACATGTACTGCACCGATGCCTCATATGGGAATGAACATGAAGGACATGGACATTTTCAGGGGAAGCGATCCACCGATCTGGTGAATTGGGATTGGGTAGGCGGCCCCTTTTATGATGCTCCCGCCTGGGTGGCCGACTCGCTCAATGCCATCCGCACACGCATGGGGCTCGAAGCCATTGCCGAAAAGGATATAAATTATGGCTACTGGGCACCGGTAGTGCGCCGGGTCAATGTGGGCGGAAAGGATATCTTGCGAATGTATTACAGCATAGTGATCAATAACTATATCAAGACGGGTAAGGCCAATACCACAGCTAACTTTGACGGGAGCTGGACGGAACGCGCCTTTATCGGTATGTGCGAATCGACCGATCCCGCCGGGGCGGAATGGGTCGATAAGGGTTACGTGGTATCTTCATCGTCCGATCGGGGCAAAAATTACAGCCGCTCCGGTTTATCGGATTGGAATGCCTATTTCTACTACAATGCCATTGATCCCACCTATATTGTGACGCCCGAAGGGAAACACTACCTCATATATGGCTCGTGGCATAGCGGCCTGGCACTGCTGCAACTGGATGCGACCACAGGCAAGCCTCTCAACCACCTTGGTGAACCTTACGCCAGCAGTGTGAGTGAACTGACAACCCGTTATGGCGCGAGAGTAGGTACACGCACCGCTTCGTCGCGTTGGCAGGGCAGCGAAGCCCCTGAAATAATTTATAAGGATGGTTACTATTATCTGTTCATGGCCTATGATGGCCTCGACATACCTTATAATACGCGTGTTGTTAGAAGTACAAACATTGAAGGGCCATACCTCGATATCACCGGGCGCAGCTTTACCAACGGACGCGGCGACTGTTACCCCATCGTAACCCACCCTTACAATTTCAATCTTAGCTACGGATGGGTAGGCCTGTCACATTGTGCCATTTTCCAAAAGGAAAATAGCGACGAATGGTTCTATGTGTCGCAAGGACGATTGCCTGCCAACGTGAATGGCAACGCCTACTCCAATGCCATTATGATGGGACACGTACGTCGCATTGTCTGGTGTCCTGCCTCTCCGGATGAACCCGACAACTTGTGGCCAATAGCATTGCCACAACGGTATGCAGCCGTCCCCGATTACGGCACCATAACCAAGGACTCGCTTGTAGGAACATGGGAGCATATTAAACTGGAGTATGCTTATGGGCAACAAAGCAGCGCTTCTGCGTTAACGCTCAATGCCAATGGCACCATGTCGGGTGCACTCACAGGCAGCTGGAACTATAATGCATCAAAAAAACAACTCACTTTGGGCAACGTCATTGTGTGCGTTGAACGCGAAGTCGATTGGGAAGCTACTCCACGCCGTGTGACATTTGTATATGCCGGAACTGAAAAAAATTTGAATGCAACATACTGGGGCAAAAAATCAAAATAATATTTATGTCTGAAAGAATCAACCTGTTATTTTAAAAATTGAGCTTGCCCTTCAACTATTGGGCGTTGACCATAACCTCTACCGGTTTCAGCCAGGGTGAAATAAAAATAGGCTTTATTTCACCCTGCTTTCCGGTTACCTGCATATAGGACAGTATACGTCCATGGAATACACAATGTCTGTTACCGGTATAATCCTCATATCCGAATTATTACCTGCTTCCAATCCTTCCTCTTTTTCCTGACTTCGACACAGGGGCACCGTGATATCGATAACCTGTTCCATATTCCATGCAACAGGTGCAGTGTGACAAAAACAGGATTTATATCTGAAATAGGGAATTAAATATCTAAAAAGGGGAAAACAGACAGGGCGATACGGTATAATTTTGTGATTTACTAATACATTTTTTATCAAACTGCTTAAAAGTCTATTAATTTATGAATTCCGGTAATTTTTTATTCAGAGCGATTATTTTTATGTGGATGACACTTTTTCTATGTTCATGTAAAGACAAATTGAACCAGAAAGATTTTCCTACAGGTAATTCGGTAGCTTTCTTCGATTATTTTACATATACAGGAGAAGATGATTATTATAAGAACAACCCATTACCGGACAAGACTCATTTTTATAACCCTATTCTGCCCGGATGGTATTCCGACCCTAGCATTTGTACAGACGGAGAGAATTATTTTTTAGTAACATCTACTTTTACTTATTTTCCGGGAGTTCCTCTTTTTCACAGTAAGGATCTGGTGAACTGGAAGCAGATTGGTCATGTGCTGGATCGCCCTTCTCAATTGGATAATTTTCAGGGGCAAGGTGTGAGTGGGGGTATTTTTGCTCCGGATATCAGTTATAATCCCCACAACCAGACCTATTACATGATTACGACCAATGTAGGCGCGGGTAATTTTTTCGTAAAAACCACAGATCCATTCGGTACATGGTCGGATCCTGTTTATTTGCCGGAGGTTGGAGGGATCGATCCTTCTTTTTTCTTTGATAATGACGGACGTGCCTACATCGTCAACAATGATGGCATGGATGGCGAAGAATTATATGATGGGCACCGTTCAATCCGGATCCGAGAATTCGACACAGAGACAGATAAGACCATTGGTCCTTGGAAAATGCTTGTAAACGGAGGGGTTAACCTGGCTGAGAAACCTATCTGGATAGAAGGGCCACATATGTATAACATCAATGGAAGTTATTACCTCATGGCAGCTGAAGGAGGCACGGGGCCGGGGCATAGGGAAGTCATCTTTCGGGGAGATAGCCCAATGGGAAATTTTGTGCCATGGGACAAAAACCCCATCTTAACACAAAGGCATTTACCCGGAGACCGCCCCTATCCAATAACCTGTGTGGGGCATGCCGACCTTATCCAGGCAAAAGAAGGTGACTGGTGGGCTGTATTCCTCGCTTGCAGGCCGATTGACAATGTATACGAGAATTTAGGCCGTGAAACATTTATCATGCCGGTTAAATGGAGTGATGAGGGATTCCCATACATGACCACGGGTGATGAATTAGTTCCCATGATATTGAAAAGGGAAGGGGTTGTCCCTGGTCAGGATGCTAATCCGGGCAACTTCGAATGGTGTGATCCGTTTGAGACTTCTACCCTTGGTATGGAATGGTTGACTTTGAGAGCGCCTGCAAGCGAATTGTATTCATTAAAAGAAAATCCGGGTTATCTTTCCCTGAAAGGATCCGGAATAAAAGTCTCCGAAAAGGAAACGCCTGCTTTTCTTTCCCGCAGAATGCAACATCATCAATTCGTTTCAACCACACGGATGTTTTTTAATCCTTCAGATTCTCAGGATGTAGCGGGAATTTTACTTTTTAAAGATGAGAACCACCATATATTTTTCGCGGTGCAAGGACATGGGGATACAAAAGAAGTTTTTATAGAACAGGTTGACAAATCAGGGAGGAATATCTTAGCGAAAAACGCAATGATCTTAAAGAATAATCAGCCGATTGAATTGAAGGTCGTTTCCAAAGGCACTCATTATGATTTCTATTATAATGCAGATCAGGATGGTTGGGAACTATTATCAAAGGATATCCCGGCACGAGTATTATCTACTGCCAACGCCGGAGGTTTTACCGGAACAACCATCGGTCTGTATGCGACAAAATATGAAACTGTAAATTGAATGATACCAAAGGGTGGTTTTATTCGAAGGTGATATCCTGAGCAATATTTCTATTTTAGACATTGATATATTCTAACAATATCATCATAAATAACCTTCTTTTAAAGAAATATCTAAAATATGGAATATAATATTTAAAATATGGGGCGGGTTTCGATAGCCACCCTCTATTTTTGCTGTTATTCTAAAGGCCTGAATATTCCTCTAATTAAATTATTTGAAATGGAAAAATTATGGAGAACGCATAGAATTTGCAACTATTGGTGCTTAGTAAAAATTAATTCTTTAACGAACTATTGAAGTAATGAAAAATGTATTAAAACAATCTAAAAGGATCCCTTCTCTTTTTATACTCCTTTTGTCTCTTTTCGGCAGTCTGCCGATATGGGCACAAAATGGAATAAATGTACGAGGATTAGTGATTGATAGTAATGAGGAACCTATTATCGGTGCTACTATCCGGGTAATGGGAAATGAAGCTATTGGTACTGTAACCGATGTAGACGGGGAATTTATACTGAATGTGCCTAATGAGCAGTCAACGCTCATTGTTTCATTTATCGGTATGGTAACGCGTGAAGTGCCGGTTATTGTCGGCCGGAAAATGACCATCACATTAACAGATGATATGCAGCTTCTGGATGAAGTGATAGTAGTTGGCTTCGGACAACAAAAAAAAGAAAGTGTGGTAGGTGCGATTGCCCAGACCAACAGCAAAGTGCTGGAACGTACAGGAGGGGTGAGCAGTTTGGGGCAGGCGCTAACAGGTAACCTGCCGGGTGTAGTCACCATGACCACTACCGGTAAACCGGGTGAAGAGGATCCGGAAATTACCATTCGTGGTGTAAGTTCATGGAACGGAGGTGGTCCCTTAATATTGGTTGACGGCATTGAACGCCCCATGACCGGTATTGATATCAACTCAGTAGCTACCATTTCCGTACTGAAAGATGCATCTGCCACTGCTGTTTTTGGTGTGCGCGGCGCAAACGGGGTAATTTTGATTACCACTAAAAGGGGGGAAGAAGGAAAAGCTAATGTAGATATCAATGTAAGTACCACCCTGAAAACCTATTCAAAGCTGCCGGAATTGATGGACTCTTATGACGCCCTGATGTTACGCAACCAGGTTATCGAAAATGAATTGGGTTACGCGCCGGAACAATGGGCTAATTACCGTCCACAGGATGTCATCAATAAATACCGGTGGCCGGCCAACCTCGAGGAATTTGAACGCTATCCCAATGTAGACTGGGTAGATGAGTTGTTAAGGGATTACACAACCTCCTATAATGCGAATGTGAACGTTTCCGGAGGTACCCGTTTCGTAAAATATTTTACCAGTTTGGATTATACACATGAGGGAGACTTATATAAAACATTTGAAAATAATCGCGGTTATAAAACCGGGTTTGGGTATGACCGCTTTAATGTCCGAAGTAACCTGGATTTCACTCTGACGAAAACAACCCAGCTACGGGTTAATTTATCGGGTTCACACGCTGTCACCAAGGGAACAAATTACAATGACTACGAGAACCTCGTATGGGCTGCCTTTTACGGTATCTCGCCCGATGCCTTCAGGCCCAAATATAGTGACGGATCATTTGGCTACTACCATCCCAATCCTACACAGGCATCCACTAACTCGATGGAAAATCTGAGTGTCAGCGGTATAGGCTACACCACCAACGACCGTCTCAATACCGATTTTACCCTTGAACAGGATCTCGGATTCCTGCTCAAAGGACTCTCGTTGCATGGAAGACTTGCATTTGACAACAGCTTTCGGGAGGTAAACCGCGGTATCAATGACACCCACGACTGGGAACAGGATGCCCACAAATGGATAGATCCCGAAACAGGACAGGTATACACCGATGTCACAGTAGACGGAAACAATAAATTTGAC
Organism: Proteiniphilum sp.; assembly: GCF_040307845.1. Lineage (GTDB taxonomy): Bacteria > Bacteroidota > Bacteroidia > Bacteroidales > Dysgonomonadaceae > Proteiniphilum. Next base: position 13,789 of record NZ_JAWRIS010000012.1, on the reverse strand, counting down.
TACCAGAACAATATTGCCTGGTTCATTGACGCAGGATCGGTTAACAACGACGAAACCTATCGCAGACTGAACTATTCCGGCCAACTCAATTATACCAACACCTTTGGAGATCACTCTGTCGGCGCCATGGGTAATTTTAGCCGGGAACAGTATTCCCGAGGAAATAATCTCCCAATTTATCGGGAAAACTGGGTGTTTCGTACAACATACGATTATGCCAAACGGTATATGTTTGAATATAACGGTGCGTACAACGGTTCGGAGAAATTTGCTCCCGAATATCGGTTTGCCTTCTTTCAGTCAGGAGCAATAGGATGGATGTTCTCTGAAGAGCCACTGATCAAAAGTCTTGATCTGAAATGGTTGGATATGCTGAAATTCAGGGCTTCATATGGTCAGATTGGTGATGACAAGATTGGATGGGATGAGTTTGCCAATCGTTGGCTCTATATGGACGTATGGAGCTACGGTGGGGCTTTTAACCAGGCGCTGACCGGGATTGACCCTACACAGAGTCCTTACCAGTGGTACTATGAATCGCAAGTAGGAAACCCCAATGTACAATGGGAAGTAGCCACAAAACTGGATATAGCCGCCGACTATGCGCTGTTCGGCGGAGTGATTTCGGGTTCGGTTGACTTTTTCAAGGAAAAAAGAACGAATATCCTGCTGGCAGGAGACAGGCGCTCTGTACCCTCTTATTATGGAACTACTGCGCCGACAGCCAACTTGGGAGAAGTGGAAACACAAGGTTATGAATTGGAACTGCGCTGGAACAAACCGCTAAACCGCGACTGGCGCTTGTGGGGAAATGTTTTTTATACTCATGCCCGCAACAAAATCATCGAAGCTGACGACCCTTTGCTGAAGCCGGAGTACCAAAAATCGGCCAACAAGTCGATAGACCAGACCTATGCACACGTAGATTACGGATATTACAACAACTGGGATGAACTTTATGGATCCACCGGGCACGACGAATCGGACGATGCCCGCATCCCCGGCAACTATATTCTTCTCGATTATGATGCCGATGGGATCATCACCTCTTTCGACAATATTCCATATGGTTTTACCAATGTACCGCAAAATACTATAAACAGCCAGTTTGGGGTGGATTACAAAGGGTGGAGCTTTTTCGTGCAATTCTATGGGGTAAACAATGTAACCCGTTATGTGGGGCTCTCCAGCTTAGGCGGGGTAAGGAATACCGCCTTCCGGGAAGGAACCTACTGGTCGAAAGACAATATGCATGCCGATGTTCCGCTTCCCAGATGGGGAACCATACCCAGCGGCTATACAAGCGGAACCCGTTTCCTTTTTGACGGTTCGTACCTCCGTTTGAAATATGCAGAACTTTCGTATACGTTCAGTCAGGAGGATTGGCTGAAAAAAGTAGGGTTGAACAGCCTGAAAGTATTCGTGAACGGAAACAACCTGTTTTTGTGGACAAATATGCCGGATGACCGGGAATCAAATACCGGGGGAAATACCGCTTATCCAACGCAGAAACGTTTTAATTTAGGATTGAGAATCTCGTTATAACCATAATATATGATGAAGACAAAATTTATCTATTATCTATACGCATTAGCAACATCACTTTTTTTAAGTGTCGTCTCATGCACAGACTATCTGGACAAGGCTCCCGACTCGGTGATTTCACCGGACGATGCCTACAAGAACTTTACCAATTTTCAGGGATTTGTGGAAAGAATGTATCATCTGACTCCCGACCTGGCAAAACACTTTTGGGTCAGCTCATTCAACTGGGGTGAAGATGAAGTGGTGACTATCGGGAACGGTGAATACCTCATGGGATTCAGTATCGACAGGGGAAACTATCGTGACTACATCGGTAACGGAGCCAGTTTTCTGGATAGGAATTGGAGTCCTGAGGGCGACCGTTTCAACAAATCTGTATGGGGCGGTTCCTGGTATGGCATACGCGTGGCCAATATGGGACTGAAAGCTCTGGCAGAAGGAAAAATGACCGATGCCAGCCAGGATGAAAGAGACATCATTGCCGGACAATTATACTTCATGCGTGCCTGGTTCTACTTTCAGCTTACACAATACTGGGGCGGCCTGCCCTATATTGAAAGCGTACTCCCCAGCGATGAACCCCTCACACTCCCGCGTGAAACATACAGGGAAAATGCGGAGAAGATGGCTTCTGATTTCCAAAAGGCCGCTGATCTTCTGCCGGTTAACTGGGATGATACGGAGATCGGGCGTCGCACAGCTGGAAACAATGCTCTGAGAGCTAATAAAATATGGGCTCTATCTATGCTTGGAAAGACCTATCTGTACGCAGGAAGCCCCCTGATGGCAAATGGTATCAACGGTCCCCGTACTTATGATGCGGAGATATGCAAGAAAGCCGCCGACGTTTTTGGCAAGGTGTTGAGCATGGTGGAGAACGGTGAAACGCAATACGCCCTGGTTGATTTTGAGAACTACTCTTCCCTTTTCTATACCATGCAGCAAGAGTGGCTGATGCCGGGTGGTAGCGAAGCGATTATACGGAGCCCAACTTACGGTCCTGATTCATATTGGCGACAGATGAACTCGTACCAGCCATCTCCCATCGCCCAGGGTGACGGTATCGTGTTGGCACCTGCCGCAAACTATGTTAACTATTATGGTATGGTAAACGGAATGCCCCTCAATGACCCGGAATCAGGATTTGACAGCACACATCCATGGAAAGATAGGGACCCCCGGTTCTACCATGATATTATCTATGACGGCGTAAAAGTAGTTTCCGGAACCATCACCAATCCGAATGATGAAGTATGGCGGTATGCCAACCTTCATACCGGCGGCAATTACACGAATGATCCCAGAAGTGTTAGCCGCACCGGGTACTTAAACTATAAATTTATCCCACTAGGAGCCAATATCTGGGACAATACCTACGGATATAGCTATGCAGCCCATTTCCATCTGACATGGTTGCGTCTGGCTGATGTATATCTGATGTATGCGGAGGCAGCAGCACAAGGATATGGTTCACCCTCGGGTAAAGCAGCTAATTTCTCTAAAAATGCAACAGATGCGTTAAACAGCATCCGTGAACGTGCTGGCGTAGCCTCCTTAGCTGAGAAATACACTGCCACTCTGGAAGGCTTCATGAGTGAACTTCGTAGGGAACGTGCGGTTGAACTCGCATTTGAGGGACATCGCTTCAATGACCTTCGCCGCTGGCTCCTGTTGACTGAATATCCCTTCAACATCAAGACCAAACAGGAGTTTAACCGTGCAACTCCGCTTGATACAAAAATAAATCCAAAAGAAAATACTGTTCTGAACTGGAGAGAAGAGGTGATTACAACGCGTAACCTCACGAGTAAACATTACTGGCTTCCCTTCAATACAGATGATGTCAGCATATATCCGGAGTTTTACCAAAATCCGGGTTGGTAACAGATAGATAATTAAAAAAAGACGAAGATGAAACAAATATATATTGGTTTCGTAGCTTGTATCTTTTTCGTTTTCAGTATACTGCAGGCTGTTGCCCAGTTGGGATATACAGATGCATTGAGATTGGAAAATGATACGCTACACAAAAAAGTGGAGATCGCATTTCGCGCTATAGATAAACAAGACCTCTTGGGGGGTATTTCCGCAATAGATGTGGAAGAGCTGACAAATAAAGCATATACCACCTATAGTCTGAACTTTGTGGAAAATGTGATCGGTGGAGTGAACGGAAATATCTGGGGCATGGATGAATACCTGGTGGTCATCGACGGAATGGTACGTGACGCCAACAATGTGCTGCCTACCGAGATTGAGCATATTACGGTGCTGAAAGGAGCCGCAGCCGTAGTGCTTTATGGCAGCCGTGCCGCCAAGGGAGTGATCCAAATCACAACCAAAAGGGGTAAAGCCGGTGAGCCGAACATTCGTATCCGTACCAATTTCGGGATTCATACGCCAAAATCCTATCCGAAATATCTGGGCTCAGCCGAATATATGACCCTCTACAATGAGGCACGTCTGAATGACGGACTGGATCCCAGTTACAGCATAGAGGATATCTACCGGCATGCTTCTGGCGAGAATCCATACCGCTATCCCGACTTGAATATGTATTCCTCAGACTATCTGCGAAGTATGTACAATCGGTCGGAAGCGATTGTAGAGATCACAGGCGGTAATCAACGTGTGAGATATTACACCACCACCGGATATTCCCGTGAAAACTCATTGTTGAAAGTGGGCAACAGCAAGGATAATTATATTAGTCGGCTCTTTGTACGCGGGAACGTGGATATGGATCTACGGGAATATCTTAAAGTACAGGCCGATGCCAACGTCACGTTCTATGACTCATACAGCGCCAGGGTAGATTGGTGGGGAAACGCGTCGAGTCTGCGCCCCAACCGTGTATCGCCATTGATTCCACTCAGCTATCTGGAGGAAAATGACACCCCCTCCTGGACTACTATCAACACCAGTAATTACCTGATTGACGGCAAATACTTTCTAGGAGGAACTCAATTGAATCCCACCAACCCAATCGCGGATGCTTACGCTGCCGGTGACAATAGATTTGTGAGTCGCCAGTTTCAGTTTAACACCCGTTTTGACATCAACCTGAAATCACTCATCCGGGGCTTGCATTTCCGCGCGAAGTACGGTATTGACTACGCATCGACCTATGACCAGGGTTATTTTAATGAATATGCCACTTTTTCACCGGTCTGGACCAATTATGCGGGTAGCGACATGATTGCCAGTATTACGCAATACGGAACCGATAGAAAGTCCGGTGACGAGATTATTAGTAATTCGGCCTATCGCTACACTTACAATTTTTCCGGACAGTTCGATTACATCCATACCTTCAACAGTGACCATAATCTGTTCGGAATGATTGTGGCAAATGCGTGGCAAAGACAAGAGAGCGGCCAGTATCACCGATTGACAAATGTGAATCTGGGGCTGCAGGCTTCCTATAATTTTCAACAAAAATATTATGTGGACTTCAGTTCTGCGTTGCCCTATTCCGCCAAACTGCCCGAAGGAAACCGGCTCGGTTTCTCACCTACATTGACACTTGGCTGGCGCCCGGTAAAAGAGGATTTCTTCGAAAATACCGCTTTTGGTGACCTGATGTTGACCATTTCCGGTGGTATTATCAGTCAGGATATGGATATCGCAACAGACGACAATCCTATGGGTTACTATCTCTATAAATCTATTTTACAACGAGGTGGATGGTATTCATGGGGAGATCTTGGAGGTGAGTCGGCAACTGAATTTCAGAGGGGTAACAATATGAATATGAGATTTGTAAAGCGAAAAGAGATCAATGCAGGACTGCGTGGTTCGCTCTGGGATAATTTACTGACGTTTGACATCAACTATTTCAGAGGCAAGATGGATGGTGATATTGTACGGCCAAACTCCCTCTATCCCATCTATTTCAATCAGGTGGGTTATCCGACATCTTCCATCATTCCCTATATCAACTACAATATAGATAATCGCACCGGATTTGATTTCAGCATATATTTGAACGAAACAGTCAATGAGGTAGATCTGACGTTGGGTGTGAATGGGATGTATTTCATGAGTGAGGCTGCCAGACGGGATGAAAATATCGATTTTGATTATCAAACTGCAATTGGTCGTCCGGTGAATGGATTGTGGGGTTTGCAAAGTCTTGGATTCTTCAATGATCAGGCCGACATTGATAACTCACCGGAGCAAAAATTCGGGGAACCAAGACCAGGTGATATCAAGTATAAGGATCAGAACGGGGACAATATCATCGACTCCAACGATGAAGTTTTTTTGGGTCGTTGGGATACTCCCTTCCGTTTAGGGCTCAACTTTACAGCCAAATGGTGTAACTTCACTTTCTTCGCCATGGCCGACGGATTCTTTGGCGGACATGGCTTTAAAAACAGTTCCTACTATTGGGCACGTAGTGATAACAAATATTCTGAGATTGTACGGAACCGCTGGACTGAAGAGACCAAAGATACGGCAACCTATCCCCGGCTCACGACCACGAGCGGTGATAATAATTTTCGTAATTCCGATTTTTGGTTATATAAAACAGATCGGTTGAATTTGTCACAACTTCAGTTAACGTACGATATTCCGGAAACCACCTTACAGGGATCGTTTATCAAAGGGATCAGTGTTTATATGAGTGGTTATAATTTACTCACCATCTCAAAAGAACGCAAGCACTTTGAAATGAATGTGGGAAGTGCTCCGCAGACGCGCTTTTACAATATCGGTGTAATAGGTACTTTTTAATGACATACTCAGAAAATGAATACAATCATGAAGAATAAAAATAAAATATCCATAATCACCCTATTTGTTTTATTCCTATCTGTGCAGACAGGTTGTCAGGACATATTCGAGCCTGCGATTGAAAACCATAAGGACAAAAATGACTTATATAATATGCCGGCATGGGCAACCGGACTGCTGGGCCATGCATACATCAGTAATCCGGTGGGATTCTGGTCTTTTAGCGACGTGGCTACCGACGATGCCGTGTCAAACGATCCCAACAACGGCTACCGTTTAATGGCTACCGGATCTTGGAGGGCGAACAACAACCCCATGGACCGATGGCAGAATTTACGTGCTTCCTGGCAATATCTGAACTTATTTATCGACATCGCCGATGAGGTGAACTGGGCGGAAGATCCGTTGGTTGCCGATATGTTTAAAGACCGTATGAAAGGTGATGCTTTTGGAATGCGGGCGCTTTATATGTATCATCTTCTGCTTCATCATGCAGGATGGGCGACTGATGGGCAATTATTGGGAATTCCGATTATTACTGAACCGGAAGATCTTTATTCTGATTTTAATTTGCCGCGTAATACTTTTCAAGAGTGTCTCGACCACCTCAATGTCGATGTAGATTCGGCTTTGCTGTTACTACCGGAAGATTATGGCGTTATTGACGATGACAGTCAGGTCCCCGAAAAATACCGCACAAAGGGAGTAACCGCCGGCCAGTATACCCGTGTCTTCGGGGACAATGCAAAAAACCGTATGAGTGCCCGCATTGCCAAGGCCGTGCGTGCACAGGCAGCCCTTCTTGCCGCCAGTCCCGCTTACAGTGATGGGGCGGATGTTACATGGGAAGAGGCTGCCAACAGGATGGCTGTTGTGCTGAATGGACTGGGAAGCAATCCAGTAGGACAGCTTGATCCGGAAGGTAACAAATGGTATGTAAACAGTGCTGCCATTCAGAACCTTCCAGCCGGTACAAACCCAAAAGAAATGCTCTGGCGTGGGAACAAGGAGAATAATGTCATACTGGAACGTGATAACTATCCTCCCACCCTGTTTGGAAGCGGTCGTGTGAATCCGACACAGAATCTGGTGGATGCTTTTCCTATGGTAAACGGACTACCCATTACCGACCCCAACAGCGGGTATGATCCCAACAATCCCTATGTCAACAGGGATCCTCGTCTCGTATTGTATATTATTTACAACGGAAGTACCGCGGGTCCGCAAAATACAGTGATCACCACTGCTGCGGATGGGAGCAACAACAATGCGCTGAACAGGACTGAAACCTCAACAAGAACCGGTTATTATATGAAAAAGCTGTTGAATCAATCCGTCAACGCGAATCCCGAGTCAGAAACCCCTGCCTATCATTACAAACCATTTATTCGTTATACGGAGATTTTTCTGGGATATGCAGAAGCTGCAAACGAAGCATGGGGGCCTACCGGTACAGGAACAAACAGTTATTCGGCATACGACGTGATCAAAGCAATCCGCCAGAGAGCGGGAATAGGCATCGATAACAGCGACCCTTATCTGGAATCAGTAAAAAGCGACAAAGATAAAATGCGGGAGCTGATCCATAATGAAAGGCGCTTGGAACTCTGCTTTGAAGGATTCAGGTTCTGGGACATCCGACGTTGGAAAAAGGATATCACCGAACCAGCAAAAGGCATGAGTATCAGCGGAGGCAATTACACCATTTTACCCCAGGTAGAGAGACGCGCTTACCAGGATCATATGTATTACGGGCCCGTACCTTATGGCGAAGTAATCAAGTTCAGTAATCTGCTTCAAAATAAAGGATGGTAAAAAAAATCAGAATATTTAATAGGATAAAAAATGAAAAAGATATTTTATATAACACTTTTGGCGGCATTTATAACCGGGTTGTTTACCTCCTGTGAAAATGGTGATTGGGAGTTTCCCGATTATGAGTACTCCGCCGTCTATTTTGCATATCAAAGTCCCATCCGTACCATCTGCCTAGGTGAAGATGTATTCGACACTAACCTGGATAATGAGTATAAATGCCAGATCATGGCAACCATGGGAGGAGTGTATGCAAACAATAAGGATGTTGAAATCAGTATTCGTGTGGACAATTCTCTTTGCAGCAACCTGGTATTTGACGATACCGGGGAAGATGTCATTCCCATGCCTTCCAATTACTATTCCCTTTCTTCCGATAAAATAATGATTGAAAAGGGAAGCATCCTGGGAGGTGTAACGGTTCAATTGACCGAAGCATTTTTCAATGATCCCAAATCATTGGTTGCCAATTATGTAATTCCCGTCATAATAACGGGAGTGGTCAATGCAGACTCCATTCTTTCCGGTACTCCTCTTGTTGATAATCCCAGACGCAGCGTATCGTCAGATTGGGATACACAGCCTAAAGATTATATACTTTATGCGGTGAAATATATCAACCAATATGATGCAAACTATCTGCGTAGAGGGAAGGATGTTATACAAAAAGACGGAACAACACAAACGTCCGTACGTCATCAGGAATATATAGAAAAAGATGAAGTAGTCAAGTTGACCACACTCTCGTTGAAAGAAATAGAATTTCCGATGGACTACTACAGCAAGTTGGGACATGATCTGGGCTTTACTCTTAAATTAAATTTCGACGATAATCAAAAATGCACGGTAATGGCTCCGGTTACAGAATATTCCGTTAATGATAGCGTTCGTATATTCAACATCTCAGCATCCGGAAAAGGAGAATTCATGAAAAAAGGTGATAAGAATAGCTGGGGAAATAAAGACCGGAATGCTATATTTATGAATTATGAGGTAGAGTATGAAGTAGAAATATCTTTTCCGAAATTAAATCTTCCTCCAGATTTTCAGAAAGTAAGCTACTCTACTATCGATACACTTGTCGTTCGCGATAGAGGGATGAAAGCAGAATGGTTTACCACTGCATTAAAGGACTAAATTGCTTCCCAAGTAAAAACGATTAAATATGAAACATACAAATAATTTTATAAGAGTTATCTTATGTTTGTTGGTTATAACCAGCTCGTGTGTCGATGATACCACTCAGCTTTTTAATGTAGAAAAGCCTGAGAGCATCGCACTGTATGAATATCTCGACAACTACGATGCCCTAAAAACCTATATCGACCGGGATGCCAATCCCGTTTTCAAGTTGGGCGCCGGGGTAAGTGCAGATGAATATGCAAAACTGGGAGCATTGTACCGGTTCATGAATTCAAATTTTGACCAAGTGACTGCCGGGAATGCCATGAAATATGCATCTGTGGTGAGAGATGACGGTTCAATGGATTTTTCAAAGGTGATACAGTTTGTAGCAGCAGCCCAAGCTGCGAATACCTCCATTTACGGGCATACGCTGGTATGGCATGCCCAACAGAATCTTAAATTCCTGAACGGTATTATAGCTGACAGGGAGATTGAATTTGATCCGGATGCAACTGTTGAGGTAGTAGATAGAATTAAGGATTATTCAGTTGAAGGATTTACCGGCTGGGTTGGCGGACCTGTTAATCCGGAAGTACAGGATGGAGTATTGATGGTGACTAATACGGAAGCACAGCCTAATTTTTGGGATATACAGTTTCATGTAGCCGGTGATATTCCTACTAAAATAGGGTCTAAGCATAAGGTGACATTACTTATCAAAGGTTCTACTGCCGGTCAAATTAATATGGCCTTAGGTGATTGGGGAAACCAGCAAAGTGTAAAGGTTTTATTTACAAGTGAATGGCAGGAAGTGTCTGCTGAGTTGAATGGTGTTGCTGAGAATAGCTTTGTTATGCTGCAATCGGGAGACTATGTGGGTACGTATGAGATAAAATGGGTAAAGGTAACCCACACAGAATCTGCGTCTGTCAGTTGGTGGAACAATCTGGTAAGCAATAGTGATGTAGAAGGAAACGATTTATCCAGTTTTTTTGCGACAGAAAGAACAGACGGCCCCAAAGAGGCCTCCTTGGGTGCTGCGGGCACGGGTGCGGATGGGATAGGACGATCCATCGTGGTTCAATCCGGCGATAATCCCGTGAATCCCTGGGACACCCAGTTTTTTGTGAAAGTCCCTTACGTGTTTCAGGCAGGAGATCCATATCGTTTCAGCATGAAAGTCAGGGCAGACAAACCGGCCCTGATAGAATCACAAGCCCACGGGGATCCGGGGGGGTATATACATTGGGCAATGGTGGGAAGTCCCAACGTTACAACTGAATGGCAGGAATATACCAATTCCGGAACTATTAATCCGGATCAAGGGGGGATGAGCACCATCGCTTTTAACCTCTCTGTCTTTGGTGAAGCCAACACCTATTATTTCGATGACATCTATTTTGAAATTGAAGAATCGGGAAACAAGATACCCCTTACCCCGGAAGAGAAAGCCGATACGCTTACCTGGGCAATGGATAACTGGATTGCCGGTATGATGGAAGCGTGCGACGGTTACGTTACGGATTGGGACGTGGTCAATGAAGCGATTTCCGGTGTCGACGGCGACGGCGACGGAATCTATGACCTCCATTCTGTCAATAATGTTCCGGAAGCAGAAGCCGTGAACGACTTCTACTGGCAGGATTATCTGGGTGAAGATTTCGTACGCGTTGCCATTGAGTCGGCTCGTAGGCATGGCCCTGCAGGTATAAAACTGTTTGTCAACGATTACAACCTGGAATCGGACTGGGACAATAACCACAAACTGAAAAGTCTTATCAAGTGGATTGAACGCTGGGAATCAGATGGTATAACCGTCATTGATGGTATTGGAACGCAGATGCATATTTCATACTTTATGAATCCGGCTATTCAGGAAAGCAAAGAAGCACATATTGTAAAGATGTTTGAACTGATGGCTGAAACAGGGAAACTGATCAAAGTTACTGAGTTGGACATGGGACTTGTAGATGAGAACGGTAATACGGTAAAGACAGCCGACGTCACTTTTGAGCAGCACCTGCTAATGGCTGATTTCTATAAATTTGTCATTGAAAAATATTTTGAAATCATTCCGGCCAATCAACGTTATGGTATTACACACTGGAGTCCGACAGACAGTCCTAAGGAGAGCGGATGGCGGGCAGATGAGCCTATCGGACTCTGGAACTTGAGTAACTATCGTAAACCCACTTATGGAGGATTTGCTGACGGCTTGAAGAAGTAGTATTGCCTGCCTGAGAATCGGGCGTATAATAATTCGAGAAATTAATTTAATCACTAAAAGAACTGGATAGATAGGAGGTTGTTGCTTATATATGTGAATGACCGGTCCTGTCTATTCAGCAATTGAGAAACGAGATACAATTCAACATGAAGAATCTATATTTGAAATCTGGTTTGATAGCGTTGACGCTGCTCAGTTGGAGTTGCTCTGATGATAAGATAGATAATGACACCTCTTACGCGAAGTTTTTGCGCACTTCATTGGAGGTTTCACAGTCAGCCGGAGAGGTGATCATCATGATAGAGTGGTCGGCTACCCAGTGGGAAATCGTCATGGATACTGATATCGGTATGGTTACCTATATTTCCCAAACGAATGGGGAAAGATCTGGTAATGAAAAAGATTATGCACAGATAAAAATCAGGTATAGCGGGAATTCCACGTTGGAAAGTCGTACGCAGGAGATTTTTCTGGTAAATAAGAGAAATGGTGAACGTTCTATGCTGGAAATCGAGCAAGAAGCGGCATATACTCCATTGTCAGTAACCCTCTACCCAACAGTCAGGTATCAACATGTGGTTGGATTCGGAGGAATGTATAATCCGAAGATCTGGATCCAGATGATAACTGAAACAGAGATGAATAAAATGTACGGGCCCGGTGGATTGGGATATACTGTCCTTCGGTTGATGGTTTATCCGAATGAAGCCGATTGGTCGGCAGATATTGAAGGCGCCAAGTTAGCACAGCTAAACGGTACAATCATTTTTGCCACACCATGGGAATCTCCTGAAGATTTGTCTGAAACAATTAAAGATGGAGACAGGGAATATAAACGACTAAAAACGGAAAACTATCAGGCCTATACTGATCATTTGGTAAAGTATATCAATTATATGAAGGGGCAGGGAGTGAATCTATATGCTGTGTCCATGCAGAATGAACCGGATCTGGGTTTTTTCTGGAGGCCGGAAGAAATAGTTAGTTATTTGAAAGGATACGGTAGCCAAATCAGGGCAACAGGGGTGAAGTTAATGGCGCCTGAGGCTTGTGGTTTCCATCCGGAATATTCAGATCCGATTCTAAATGATCCCGAGGCATTCAACAATACGGACATTTTGGCCGGGCATCTGTATCAGGGTTTTATTGATTTGGAAAACGGCTATGTCAGAGACAGGTACAACTATGTATCCGGATTGTATGACAGGAAATTGGCTGCAGCCGGCAAAACATGGTGGATGACCGAAATGTATCATAACGACGAAGGGAAGGATCTGGATGCCATCTGGAAGTTTCAACAAGACAATTTTGGGAAAGAGATACACATGAGCATGGAAGCTTATTGCAGTGCGTATGTGTATTGGTATCTTAAACGTTCCGGCGGACAATGCGGTATGATTGATGACCCGGGTTCAACGGTCTCAGTTAACGACAAAGGTATAGCAAAAGATGGTTATATCTTGTCCCATTATGCCCAGTATGCCTCGAATATGACACGGGTGAAGGTGGAAACAGGCGATCCGGATGTGTTGGCAACAGCCTATGTCAATGAAGATGGAAGAGAAATGACGGTTGTAATGCTGAATATGAAAGAAAAAGGATTCAACGCCCGGATTATTTCTCCCAGTAAAGTGAAGGAGGGCAGTGCGGTAGAAACGACAAAAGAAAAAGACATGGTGTCCGTTTCAGCTACCTTTTCAAGTGATGGTTTGACCACATCGGTTTTACTTTCTGCAAGAAGTATCGTTTCCGTAAGGCTGAAACTGTAATAATTACGATTCAACGGAGAAACAGTAGGATCAAACGATCTGGTGAATTGGAGAATGGTACGTTATGCCTATGTTCAACTAGCCAACTATACATAGATATCGATTCGGATGTTTTATTGAGCAACAGGCACGAGAGCCTTTTACCGATAAATATCTAAATAATGGAGAAAAATATTCAATTTTGGTATATCAGCCAAATGTAAACTGTGTTCTTTTGCATTTACAAGAGGTGCAAATTTTCATGTGTTACATTTAGAGAAGGAAATAGCATCACAAATAAATGTTTTAAGTCACATGAAATTATTTTTCACTCTTTGTTTCATTTGTTTTAGGGGACAAGGTTTCGTGGACCTTGTCCCCTTCTCTAAAACAAGGGGATGGGTTCTGGGACAGCCCTTTAAATTTGCAGAAACATAACGCGTATAAATATTGAGTCCACTTTAAAAAGTCGCGGACAGATTATTTACTAAAAATATCACGAGCGGGGTTCAAAAACCCATTGCTATCAGGAAAAAAAATCGTATCTTGTAGGGAAAATAAGCGCAACCGATTATGTTCAGAAAGACCG
>NZ_JAWRIS010000011.1:0-34151 GCF_040307845.1 Proteiniphilum sp. | reverse complement strand
GACAGAACACCGATATTTTTTTGCTTGTCTGAGATTTTTGTGCATCTTTGTACTCAGATTAACTAAGTCGGATCCATTCTGCCTCCCGGTATCCAAAAGCGCGTAATACAGGCTGTATCTGTGAATTTGTCAGGTGATTATTTGTTTTTCTTGCCTGTTCCGGAACCGGGTAAATGAGAAAGTAACCAGCTATGTATACAATAAACAAAAGAAAAACAATCCGGTCGATTATCTATTCGTTGCTGATAGTCAGTGTTGTTTCATGTGGATTAAAAAAGGAAGAACAACAGACGGATCAGATTGACCAGGAAGAGACGAGTTCTACGTATGAGTACGGGATATGTGTGGATTCCCTCGATGTTACCCGCTACGAGATCGGGAAGGGGCAATATCTTGCTACCATTCTGACTGAATTAGGGTTTGAAGCCAACGAGAGGGAAAAGATCATAGAGGCGGTATCTTCTATTTATCCTCCTTCGAGGCTACAGGTCGGAAATTCGTATGTCGCAATTACTGATTCCACATCGGCCGTGAAATATGTCGTTTTTGAAAAGTCCCAGACCGATTACGCTGTAGTTGATTTAAGTACTGGTGAAATCAGCGTATATGATTATACAAAACCGGTTATCCTGAAACGGGAATATGCCGAAGGAACCATCACCTCATCTCTGTGGAATGCGATCATCGGGACAGGTGCGCCGGCCATGCTCGCCCTTGAACTCTCGAATGTCTATGCCTGGCAGATCGATTTTTTTGATGTCAAGGAGGGCGACTCGTTCCAATTGATGTACGATGTGGCTTATATCGATGACAGCACCATGGTGGGGATTTCCTCTATCGAAGGAGCTGTTTTCACCCATCAGGGCAAGCCGTTCCACGCCATCCCGTTTCAACAGGATTCTATCATGGAATTTTTTGACGAGGAAGGAAATAGTCTGCGGAAAGCATTTCTGAAGGCACCGCTTGATTTTATTCGTGTTACATCAAAATTCTCCAATTCCCGCTATCATCCCATCCTGAAACGTAGCCGCCCGCATCATGGCGTGGATTATGCTGCACCTGTGGGTACGCCTGTGAAAACGATCGGAGACGGAGTGGTAATTGAAAAAGGATTTCAACGGGGCGGAGCCGGAAACTTCATGAAAGTGAAGCATAATGCTACCTACACTACCACCTATATGCATCTGAGCCGCTTTGCCAAGGGAATAGAGAAAGGGAGACGGGTGAAACAGGGAGAAGTGATTGCTTATGTGGGTTCTACCGGTTTGTCTACCGGTCCTCATCTCGATTTCCGGGTACACAAGAATAACCAGCCTGTCAATCCTCTCACCATGGAATCGCCTCCCTGCCTGCCGGTGAAACCCGAATTAAAAGATAGCTTTATGATCGTGCAGGACAGGGTGATGTTCCAGTTGGACAGCTTGCGAATGATGGGCCAGATGATTGCTGAACGGAAAACCGACTCTTTGACTCTTAGACCGTCCCGCTCCTGATCTGATCATCCTGCTCCGAATATATTGCCCGTTCTGTTTCTGAAACAAAAAGGAATAGATTACAAAGTGAAATGCACTCCAAAAGTTATATAAAAAACTTCTGGAGTGCATTATTTGCGTGGAGAGGCATATTTGAGAATGAACCCAATAAAATATTATCCTATTCTGCGAAATTTGTATACATCTTGAAACTATTCGCTGGTACGGTAATATTCATCGTAGCTGATGTAACGCTGATCGTTTCGCCCGGATTCATATAATTATACCATGTGCCTATACCGGGGAATTCTGCCGATGTTGTGATCGGGTCGTTGGTAAAGTTACCTATTACCACCACCTGTTTCGCGCCACCGAATGAGGAGAGATTAATATATCGTCCGATGTGCCAGATGGAGGGCTCTACTTTCCAGTCGAGGTTGGCAGTGGCAGTGAAAAGCTCCGGATGATCAAAACGTAACTTGATCAGTTGTGCGTAAGTGTCATACAACTTCTTTCGTTGAGAGACCTCTGCATACTCCCATTTGACCGGTTTCTTACCGGTTCGTCCGTACTCCTCGATGGAAATATCGTATCCCAATTCGCCGAACTGCCAGATCATTTTCGGGCCGGGTACGGTGAAGAAGAAAGCGGCATTGGTCGCCAGTTGTGACATTTGCGCGTCACTGCTTGTCGCGAGGATGCCTTTACCCCATTGGGTCTGCTTATAGGCGGCTCGCTCTTCGTCGTGGCTCTCCATATAGCTTACAAGGCTGTTGGCTGGGCGTGGCAGAAGTCGCAGACTGGAGTCGAAATAAGTATTGTAATAGGTGTTTGAAAAATTAGATCCATCTGTATATCCCATCGCTGTTTGACAGTATGCGTGGTTCATATTGCCCCAGACCATCATCCCCTCATTGCCCAGTTCCGTCTCCTCCATGTCGTCGCAAAAATGCTCCAGGATTACGTATGCATCCGGTTTCACAGCTTTTACGGCGTTGTTATAATCCTTCAGGATGGCAATGCGGGAGGCATCATAGAGATGGGCATTCGATTCTGATGACTGTTTCTGCGTAAAACCTTTGGTGAGGTCGAACCGGAAACCGTCAATTTTATACTCTTCCAGTAGGAATTGCAGGTTCCGTTTCACAAAATTGCGTACCAGTTCCGATTCATGGTTGAAATCATGAAATACACTATAAGGGTGGGGGGCGGTTACATTAAAGTACGGATTATTGGTTGCTGTACGGTTATTCGCAGAATCCCACCACATCCTGGCGAACGGATTTTCACCCGTGGCATGGTTATAGACCACGTCGAGGATTACGGCCATTCCTCGTTTATGGCATTCGTCGATAAACTCTTTATACATCCTGTCGGTACCATACGCCTTGTCGAGCGCGAAGAAAAAGGCAGGATTGTATCCCCAGCTGTCATTCCCGTCGAACTCCTGCACAGGCATCAGTTCAATGGCATTCACACCGAGGGATTGCAAATAATCCAGCTTCTTCATGGCGCCGTTGATATCGCCACTCTCCGTGAAATCACGAAGCAGCATCTCGTAGATTACCAGATTGTCCCGTGAAGGGGTCTCGAAATTGGGTATCTGCCAGGTATAGGATTCCGGCTGTGTCTGGAATACCGAGACGATGCCTATACCCCTTTCCGGATAAATCATATTGCCGGGATAAGTCGTTGATGAGATGTATTTATCGTTTGACGGATCGAGTATTTTACGCGCATAGGGGTCAGCCACGCGGATAGGAGCATCATCTTTTTTACCCACATAATACTGAAAAGCATACTCTTTAGTAGGGTTTAATCCGCTGATGGTGATCCACCAGCAACCTGCTTCCTCATCCCGGAACATCTGCGATTTCTCATCGTTGCTCAATGTCCAGCCGTTGAAGTCGCCCACCACATGGGCGAAATCCTTCCTTGTGCCGTTTTTATCCTTGTCGTGTAATACCAGTGTGACGGTACTGTTATCCACAATATTGATGCCGTGTAGTAGATCGGAAGGCATGACCTCGTTCTTCACCGCTGCTGGTTCAAAAGCCTTAAACTGCGTGTCGGTGACAGAAATAAAAAAATCTTCGGTTTGTTTGCTGCCATCGGCAGAACGGATAACAACACCCAACCGATTGACGGCTGTTTTTCCCGAACCATACCACTGACGGATGGATGGGGTGAGCTTAATGCTCCAGGTGCTTTGTTCGCCCTCCACTTTTGTCATCTTGCATTTTGACAGGTTTTCACTCCACTCGGCGGGAACGAATTGCCACTCGCCTTCCGATATAACGCCCGTATGAATATAGACATCTCCGGTGTAGTTATAGAGCGGTGATCCCGAAGCCGCTTTGAACCAAATGGTCAGTTCCTTGTCGGCATCCGCCTCTTCAAGGCCCCATGAAAGTCCCTGCTTAATCACAACCGGTGGTTCCGGAGTATCTACCGGATCGTCCCCGCAGGAAAAGGTGAGAAGCAGGATCAGCAGCCAGTAATATGTTTTTGAAAATATTGGCATATTATGATTTTTAGAACTAAGAACTAAAAGTGAAAAACTAAGAATTAATAGTTAATAGTGAAAAATGAACAGTGAACAGTGAATACCTTTCCACCTCTCCACTCATGCACAGGCATCTTATTGTTCCAACACAAGAATTTCTTTGGGAGCAAGAGAGAGTGTTTTTCCCAATGAAATATTCCGGCCGGAGAGCAAATCTTTCCATTCAATCCTGTTCCCAATTGATTCGGAATAACGATCAAGGTTTATTTCCACCCGATTGGATGTCCCGTTCATGAAAACCAACACGCTTTCATTCCCTAAGTAGCGCTCATAGGCATAGACGCCTTTTTGCAGAACATAATGTTTCATATAGCCATAAGCGATCACATCGTTACCCTGGCGCCAGTGGAGCAGTTTCTTCATAAAGTCGAACGCTTCGTTCTGCACCTTGTCACGTCCTTTCGCCGTGAATTGATCCACCTTGTCACCCGGCCAACCGCCCGGCACGTCGAGGCGGATATCACCGTCGCTTTTGCTTTTGTCGCCATGCATCAACAATTCGGTGCCGTAATAAATCTGCGGTATACCCGGCATGGTAAGCAGGAAAGTGATTCCCTGTTTCCATCCAGAGAGATCGGTGGGGTACTCTTTCAGGAACCGGTCGGTATCGTGGTTGTCCAGAAAGCGTAACACGTTATAGATATCGGGATAGACAAAGTCATAGGTCATGTGGTCGAAGATACCATGCAACCCTCCGTTCCATTCGCCTGTCTCTTCAAAGAAGGCGCTGTGTGCTAATCCCATAAACCGGAAATCCATTACCGATTTCAGTTGGGTGTTATTGGGATTAAGCGGGCTGTCCCTTTGCCAGAAAGAGGTGGCGATAGGGTTGTTGAGCCATGCTTCGCCCACGATGTTATATTGGGGGTACTCTTTCTCTACCGCCACAATCCAGTTGACCATCATATCATAATCGGCATAGGGATAGGTATCCTGCCGGATGCCATCAACCCCTGAGTATTCTATCCACCAGATACTGTTCTGGATCAGGTATTTTGCCACGTGACGATTGCGTTGGTTGAGATCGGGCATGGTGGGGACGAACCACCCGTCCACCATCTTGCCCTTGTCATATTCCGAGGCGTAGGGATCGAAATACATCTCCTTCATGTGCGAAGTCTGTACATATTCACCCAGGTTGTTGAACCAGTCGACAGAAGGTACATCTTTCACCCAGGGGTGATCGCTTCCGCAATGGTTGAAGATCATATCCATCACCACTTTCATTTCTTTTGAATGGGCGTCGGCGATCAGCTTCGCATATTCTTCATTGCTGCCGAAACGGGGATCCACACGGTAGTAATCTGTAGTGGCGTAGCCGTGGTATGATCCGCCTTCCATATCATTCTCCAACACCGGGTTAAGCCAGATGGCGGTTACACCCAGGTCGGCCAGATAATCCAGCCGGTTGGAAATCCCTTTCAGGTCACCTCCATGCCGTGCGCTGTGGTGGCTGCGATCAACCTTATAGGGCATCCGCATCGGGATCTGGTCGTTAGAAGGATCGCCATTGGTAAAACGGTCGGGCATAATCAGGTAAAGCACGTCCGACGCATCGAAGCTCTCAATGTGGTACCTGTCCGGATCGCGTTCTTTCAGTTCATAGGAGTAGGAAATCTTATCCTTCCCGTCCGAGAACAGTATATCGAAAGTCTCAGGGCTGCTGCCTGAAATATCGAGGTAGAGGAGCAGGTAATTCGGGCTTTCCAAACGCACCGATTCCTTGATCCTCACATTCTTTGAAGTTACTTCCGGGATATAGCTGGCAACATTTTCGCCATACACCATCAGTTGCAGTTCCGGTTCCTCCATGCCGCTCCACCAGAAGGAGGGTTCCACTTTTATCTGTTGGGCTTGCAGTGGAAAGAGAGATAAAAGAAAAAGAAGAAAAATATTTTTTTTCATTACGTGATTATTGTTTTATGGACAAAGCATAAGATAAGTTGAAAAGAGGCTGTCTCCAATGGGGACAGCCTCTTCAAAGATAACTTTATGTTATTGAATTGTGCCCGTACCGTTGTTAAAGTCGAGTGTCACCACTTTACCCGCATCCACACGTACACGTTCCTGGTCGTTGCCATTTCCCCGATAGGCAATCTTCCCGTCTAAAATCACAAACTCCATGCGCCACCAATCACCGCCTACACCAGCGGCTGAAGCGTTAGCATATATTCTTAATTCACCTTCATTGGAAGTAGTGATTTTCATGACATTGCCATCGGCCGCAAAAGGGTATTGGCCGGTGTTCCAACCGCCAAAGCAGTCGCCCATGCCGTAGACCTGTGCAGGCTCAATAGTTATTTTGTTGGCCGTGTAATCGATCACAATAATGTAGAATCCAGCCTCCGAAACAAAGGCATTCCCATCTCGTGTGGTAAAACCTACATCCGTACCCAGAGAGAAGAAGTCTCCACCCCAAGCTTTAACGGTATTCCATTTGAACCCACTCTCCGGATTGGCGAAATAACGTACTGCCCAGAATTTACCGGGATTTCCGTTGATGGGAATCATTTCCGCTATTGTCGGATTGTTCCAGTTCCATTCGCCGAACTCCTGTCCAATCATATAGACCGCATCTGGGAAGAGTGGCTTGAATGTGCTCACATCCAATGTGATGGCGTCTGAATTGATTTTATAGAGATCTTTATACGCCGCTTCTAAAAAAAATTGGGCCTTGGTTGGACTGTCAGGTTCTACTCCGGCAGCAATCAGGATCTTATTCAAATCCTCCAATACTATAGTCAAGGAGTCGCCGAAAGCAGTGGTGACCGCTGCGGCTTCTCCGTCACCCACTTTCACATAGAGCGTGTATTCAATGTCCGTAGGTACACCGAAATCCGCCTTTTGCCACCTGAAAGTGGTCATATCGCCCATGTTGTTCTCAGTAACGATAATAGCGTCATGCGCTGCCAACACCGGTTTCTCCGCCTGATCTTCCGGCAGCAGTTTGTACATGTCCTGATCCTTTTCGCAGGAGGCAAAGAGTACTCCTGCGAGTATAATGAATAAAACTGTTTTTTTCATCGTGCTCTTCATTTAAAATTAATAATTCGCATTCTGTTTCAAATTCGGATTCGCCAGCAAATCCTGGGAGGGAATCGGATAGAGATTGTAATGATTGCTCACCGCGCGTCCGGCCTTCACGCCACCTTTCCATTCCCACACATAATTGGAAGTGGTAAACTGGTCGTAACGTATCAAGTCGGTACGGCGGAAACATTCCCAATACAATTCACGGGCGCGCTCGTCCAATAGGGACTGGGCGTCGATACTGCTTACATTTTTATTGGTATTGCCGAATGCCCGTTCACGCAGTTGGTTGATATATCCTATTGCTTCATTCATGGATCCGCCTGACCCGCCGCGAACTACCGCTTCGGCATAAATTAAATACTGTTCCGCCAACCGGAAAAGAGGGAAATCGTTATCCACAAATTCCTGGTCGGAACCATACACCGGGTTTCCTGGCGTTGACGCCGATGTGATGTTGCGGTATTTATATGTCTGCAGGCCATTGGTGTTCTTACTGGGGTCGTCGCCTAAAGCGGGATTTTCCCCTACAAAAAGGAAACGTTTGTCTCCCTCTTCAAATTTATCAATGAATTCTTTCCGGAAACGGTATCCGTTCCAGTTGGCATTGGTAAATATTCCATAATGGATAATTTTGTCAGCATACTCTGTCTGGTAATCGCTACTTGAACCGCAATTGATCAGGAACGTGACGCCGCCGTATCCGCGTGTGCTCTTTCCGTCGTAGGTAATCGGCAGGATGACTTCGGGATTATTTTTATCGTTATCCGCCAGAAACAGATGTTCGTAATTATTTTTCAATGTGTACCCCGACTCAATCACCTTTTTACTGTAAGTGATCGCTTCCGTCCAACGCGCTGTACCGGTATATACTTCGGCATTCAGATAAAGTCGGGCAAGCAAAGCAGAAACGGCCGAGATGTCGGCACGTCCGTATTCATTGCTGCGACCGGTTTTCAACTCGTTGTTATTTACCAAGTCCAGTAGCTCGCTTTCTATATACTCGAACAAATTGGCCCTTTCAATCTGTGCGGGCATAATTCCCAGCCCGTCTTTCTCTGTGACAAACGGAGGCCTGCCAAATTGATCTAATAACACCCAGTAAGCAAATGCGCGCAAGAAACGTACTTCGCCACGGAAATAGTTCACTTCAGTTTGTTGTTCACCATAATTCCTGCCTTCGGTATTTCGGATAAAATCGTTGGCATACATGACGATCAAAATACACTTGCTGTATAATCCGATGGTAAATGCTCCGTCGGAAGTGAAATTGATATTATTCAATTCAGGGATACCCGGGTCTGCCCAAATGCAATGCGCCTCATCGGTAGGCATTTCCTGATGATTAAACCAGCAACGCAAAAAGTCGGCATTACTACCTTCGTCCAAACCCACGACGTCTGGGTTACCTGCAGGCCCTGTTTGGCCTGACAACGAATAGGCTCCATACACTTTTGCCAAGGCTTCTTTTGTCCCTTCAAAAGTTGAATAAACCACTTCAGCGGTCGTATCGTTGACCGGAAACCTGTCCAGATCGTCGAAACAGGATGTCAGTGCCAGCATGGGCAGGAGAGACATTATTATTCTATGCATATATCTTTTCATGTCATTCAATTCATTAAAATTAAAAATTAAGATTTAATCCGATACTGAAGTTCCTTGTATTCGGATAGAAATTATTATCCATACCTCCCTGGATTTCAGGATCGATACCTTTATACTTCGTGATGGTGAACACGTTTTGTACCGTTGCATTGGCCCGTAGGTTAAATCCTCTGACCACTTCTCCGAAATTGTAACTCAACTGGAAATAATCCATTTTTAAAAACGATGCGTTTTCAACAAAATAGTCGGAAATATCCTGTTTTAAATAGAACATCGTCTCTTTCAAATCGGGTACGGTGTTCATCAAAAAGCTGTTTGGGTTCATGACCTGCGCCAGCGTTCCCATATCGTAATTGGTGTTATTGAAGATATAGTTGCCAATGCTTGCGCGAAGTGATGTCGCGGCCGTCCAGTTTTTATAAGAGAAAGAGGAATTGAACCCCATGTAATAATCGGGGACGGACGAATGGAAATGATACCTGTCTTTTTCGTTGATTACACCGTCACCGTTCAGGTCGGCATATCCTTTGTCAACGGGCTTGCCATCAGGAGTGTAAAGTTGTTTATAGACATAAAACATGCTCGGCCTGTATCCTACGGAATGGATCATCAGTGTATTTCCTGTGCCTCCCGACACGTTGCCGAACGTGGCACCGACATAATTCGGATTGTCGTCATTCAGCGTCAACTGGGTGATTTTGGATTTGTTGTAAGTGATATTGAATCCGAAATCCCACCGCATATCCTTGTTATCAATCGGGATGACGTTAATGCTTGCCTCAATCCCCTTGTTATTCATTTTTCCGATATTCTGTACGATACTATTGGTAAAGTTGCCACCCATTGCCAGTGGAGTATTGTTCAACAAATCCTTAGTGTCTTTGTTGTAAAAATCGATACTGCCATAAATGCGGTTATTGACAAATCCCCAATCCAGACCTATATTGGTGGTAGTGGTTGATTCCCATTTGCGGTTCATGTCGTAACCATCTGGACGGTACATATTGTAAAATGTGTCGCCGAATAGATAGCGGGCGGTATTTTGGGAATAGCTGTATTTTGCCAGATATTCATAATTTCCTATTTCCTGTTGTCCCGTGATACCCCATCCAAAACGGAGTTTTAGATTTGAGAGGTTGTCGAAATCACGGAGAAAGCTCTCTTCGCTCATACGCCAGGCCACAGCCAATGAGGGGAATGTTCCCCAACGGTTGTCAGATCCAAAACGGGAAGAGCCGTCATGACGGACAGTTGCCGTGAACAAATACCGGTCCAGCAAGTTGTAGTTTAAACGCCCGTAAAATGAGATGAGCGTGTGTTGCGGCTTGTCTTTTTCAAATGTGGGAGTTGTTTTCTCCGTTGTGCCGTCGAAATAATAGACCGGATAATTGTGATTTGTCGTCAACCAATCCTGGTAGGTATAGCCTCCCATTACCTCCAGGCGGTTGGCTTGATTCAGCTGTTTGGTGTAATTTAAATATGCTTCCAACAGCAGGTTCCGGTTTTCCTGTTTGTATTTCGAACGTTCGCCACTGGGATAGTCTTTTGTGTAGAAAGCGGGAGACCAAGGTTGTGTGATTACATCGCCTGTCCCTTTTGAAATATCATATCCAAGATTCACATTCGCACGCAGATCGGGTAAGAAATGCATCATATAATCGAATTGAATGTTTCCGATACTGCGATATACATCAGATTGATCGTCTTTACCATAAAGTAATGCCACGGGGTTACGGGTTGCCATTGTATTTAAGTCGCCTGAATCCTGTAGCCAGGACCAGTAACCGTTTAACTCGTTAAACCCATCGGCGGTGACCGGTTTTGTGGGATCCATCCGCAATGCCGCGCCGATAGCGTCACTGTTTCCGAAACGGGAGTTTGAATAGGTCCCTTTGATATTCATGTTGACATTCAGGTGATTGTCGAGCAAGGAGGGGTTAAGGTTCAGACCGACGGTTGTGCGTTTCACGTTGTCTGTCTTCAATGTGCCGTCCTGGCTTAAAAAACCTACGGATACCCGATACGGCAAAGATTGACCCGCCATTCCGCTTATGCTCAGGTTGTTGTCGCTGGTAAAGGCAGAGCGGTAAATCTTTTTTTGCCAATCGGTATTGGCTGTTCCGAGCATATTGGTATAGCTCTGTTGCGCATGGGGATTGTTCTCTACCAAATCCCTGAATTCGTCACCGGACAATACTTCGATACGTTTGGCAACGGTTCCTATCGACGTTTGCAGATTTAAATCAATTTTCATTTTCTGCCCGCTCAGTCCTTTTTTAGTGGTGATGAGGATTACCCCATTCGAAGCGCGGGACCCATAAATAGCTGTTGCGGACGCATCTTTCAAAATGTTCATTGACTCGATGTCGTTGGGATTGATCATTGCCAGCGGATTAGAAGAACCCGAAATCCCTGCGTTTTCTACTGGCATTCCATCGATCACAATCAAAGGGTCATTACTTGCGTTCAGCGATGCGCCACCACGGATACGGATTGTAGTGCCACCACCCGCGCGCCCGCCGTTGGAAATAACTTGCACACCGGCGACCTTGCCTGCGATGAGTGACGTAGGTTCCGTGATCAGTCCCTTTTGAAAATCTTTTTCTCCAATGGCGGTAATGGCGCCTGTCAAATCATTCTTCTTTGCAGTTCCATAGCCAACTACTACCACCTCTTCCAACATCTCGGTATCTTCCTCCATCGCTATATTGATGGTTGTTCTGTTATTGATGGGAATGGATTGTGGCTTGTAACCGATGTAGCTTATTTCCAGTACACCGTCGGCGGGTGCCTGGAGGGTGTAATTACCGTCGTAGTCGGTAATTGTCCCTGAGGAAGTTCCTTGTACAAGGATATTGGCGCCGATAATAGGTTCGCCGGCAATATCCGTGATCGTCCCTCTCACATTTATCGTGGCGCCGGTTTGGGCACTGGCCGATAAAATCATTAGTGTGCCCGATAATATTGTCATCAGGAACACTTTCATAGTTTTTTTTAAATTTACATACATGTTGCTAACATTATAAGATTAACTGATTAATACTTACTTCATCCTCTACATAGTAATAGGCGGGACAACAATAAAAAATGAACGGTTAATGAACATTTTTCAATTATTATATTATTGACACCCTACTTCCGACGTCAAAATTAGGTTTTCTTAAACGGATCAATATTAAAACCAGGTTAATTAACTCGGTTTACTTGTGCAAACGATTGCATTTTTGGATGATAAATATTAAATTATCAGTTAGTTGTGTTATGGTATGCAGGAATGTGAAAATGCTCCTCCCGGATGATAATATATGTTTTCGGACAGGAATATACTGAATATTCCTGTCTTTTTGATAGGGGTGACAACTAAATCCTTGTGGTTGTTATCCTTTATTTTTCAGTCTTTTCCCGCGCTTTAATTGGGGAAGCTTCATTTTTCTACTTCCCGTTGTGCCTGCTATCCTTTTCCTGAGCAGCATAAGAAACCGTTTGCTGGGATTACTCTTCAGGTAAGATTCGATGTGACGGGCACGTTTTTCCTCCAGGATCTGGTCTATTTCAATGAGGATTCCGGATTCTTCCACATCGCCGAATTCATCGTTAACAGCAGTGCCGAAAAAGCGCATAGTAGGCGACAGGCTCATGTATGCATTGATCAGCGGAGGGATATTGTAGCCGAGGGCACGCACCTCTTTATTAAGTATCCTGTAATCTTCACTGAACTTTTTCCCGGTAAAAAGCTGTTTCATCCGGCTTATGTCGGTGTTTGTCATGAGCGGATCAATGGGAGTTACCAGTTTCTCGCTGTCGGGAAAATGCTTGTGAAGAAAATAGAGTATCATATTGCGTGCATCCTTATTATAGGTGCCATACATGGTTACCTTTCCAAAAAAATACCTGATCCCCGGATCGATAACGGTGAGGGCTCCCAACCCGTCCCACAGGTTATCGAGTGCAAAGATACCTTTTCTGCCCAACAATGTCGACTGGTATTCGAGTGAGACGAATGACCGGCCCAATTCCACAGTGTGAGGAAGATAATCCGCTATGAATTGCTCTGAAAAATTGTAGAGATGAGCGGTGGCAAGCATGGGCTTGTCGTGCTCGTTGAACTCCACATCAGAGCCATAGATAAAACGATAACCTCCCAATATTTCTTCATTTTCGGGATCCCATACGATCAGCTGTCGGTAAGGCACATCCATCGTGTCATATTGGTCTATATCAGCTTCTAATCCTGTTCCTCCGCCATAGTGGCGGAATGCGATCTCTCGTAACCGGCCAACTTCCCTCATCAGGTTGGGTGAATCATGCGCGGTGAAGACATAAATCTCGTTATTGGCCTTGTTGGTGGTCCTGACCCTCTTTTGAACGGTCAGTTCGCTTTTTATCAGATTCTTGTCGATAGGATCAATGATCTTCTCCATACTTTTTTCTTTTTTATCTTGTAACAGCCGTGTTATGCCATTGAATAAACCACCTCTTTTACCTGCTGGGCCCACTCGGCCGGTGTTTTGGATTTATCGAGTGTTTGATGGGGGATAGGCTTGCCAAAAGTGATGGTAAACGACTGGTTGCTGTTCTTGTACATTTCGTCCGGAAGAAAAATCAGTTCGATGTTGAATTTTATACCTGACGATTTGCGGAGATTGGCAAAATTGTAGAAAAAATTGGAATTTTTACCTGCAAAATGTACCGGGATAATATCTCTTTCATATTCAACTGCTTTAATGATAAAACTCTTCATCCATTCCAGATCTCTGATTACACCTTTTTGTTTCCTGGAACAGAGTCCGGCAGGGAAGGTGATCATTTGGTTGTCGGATGCGTAAGCCTCGTTGATGGCACGTGCCGAGTCTTTAGCCTGGGAGCCGTATTTGTTGATGGGCACAAAGATGGGTTTTAACGGATCAATATAATAGAGTACGTCGTTTACGAGATACTGGATCTTTCCGTTGTATCTTTCACCCAAAATGGCGGAAAGGCAAATGCCGTCGAGTCCTCCCAGCGGATGATTGGAAGCAAATATAAACCTGCCCTCATCAGGGATATTCTCATCTCCCCTGGTCTGTAGGGTGAGCTTGAACTCCTTGTCGATAAGAGCCCGCATAAAATCGACTCCCTCAAGTCCCTGGTTCCGTTCCAGGATGCCGTTAATGTCATCCTGATGGACAGTTCGCTTGAGATAGTTGATCAGAAATTTGGGAATTTTATTGTAGTATTTGGGTGATTTGTCTCTTAAAATACGGTCAATATCAACCCGAAATGCATGGTGATCCATCTGCATTGCCCTCTCCTTCTAAATCATCGCAAATGTACAAAAATAGTGGATAAAAGATAAGGATCAGCAAAAAAAACTTCTTTTTAGGAATGATCACTGAAAATAAGGAATGACTGTGTAAAATTCCCCACTTTGACATTTTAAATAAGTGTTTGATCTTCAGGGATTATCTGGTGCGATTTTGATTGTTGAAAACTTTTTTATAAATTTTTGTGTGGAAATGTGGGGGAAAGTGGATTATTTTGTACTTTTACCGCGTTATAAGTATCCTATATGTTGCAATTTCTGGGAAATATGGAAGCCAAAGCCGATACAAAGGGTCGAATCTTTGTGCCGGCCATCTTTCGCAAGCGCTTGCAGAGTGAGGGCGAAGAGTTCCTTGTGCTTCGTAAGGATATTTTCCAGGAATGCCTCGTGTTGTATCCCGGGAGTGTGTGGGAAAAAGAGATCGAGACACTCCGGAGTAGGTTGAATAAGTGGAACAGGGAGCAGCAGCAGATATTTCGCCAGTTTGTACTGGATGCTGAAAGGCTTGAGATGGACGCAAATGGACGGGTGCTTATACCGAAGCGTTATCTGCAAATGGTTTCCATTGAATCTGATGTCCGTTTTCTCGGGGTGGATGAAACCATCGAGATTTGGGCGAAAGAGAAGTTGGAAAAGCCGTTGGTGGATCCTGACGAGTTTTCTTCGAAATTACAGCAACTGATGGAACATTTTCATTAAGCAATGAGAACAGAAGACAAGCTTGCTTGGATTATGTCTTTGCGAGAAAATGTCTGATGAAATCGAATGAGGGGGGTATTATGGTTTTACGGGACGGACAGGATGAAAGAGTATATCATACGCCGGCGTTACTTGACGAGAGCGTCGACGGGCTGAATATCTGTCCCCACGGGATGTATGTCGATGTCACTTTTGGTGGTGGAGGGCATTCCCGTGAAATATTGAACAGATTAGGAGAAGAGGGGCGGCTGATCGCATTCGATCAGGATGAGGATGCTGCCGTCAATATTTCTGCCGATCCCCGTTTTACTTTTGTACATGGCAATTTTCGCTTCCTGAAGAACTTTCTTCGGTATCACGCTGTGGAAGCGATAGACGGCCTTCTGGCCGACTTGGGAGTGTCATCACATCATTTTGATATTTCAGAGCGTGGTTTTTCATTTCGTTTTCCGGGTGAGTTGGATATGCGTATGAATCGCCATGCGCAAAAAAGCGCATCCGATATCCTCAATGAATATGAGGAAGGGCAACTGTCCAACCTTTTTTTTCGGTACGGCGAATTGAGGAATGCCCGACAGATCGCGTCGGCGGTAGTACGGTACCGGCAGGACAAGCAAATCAGGGAAACTGATGATCTGCTTGCCATTCTGGAGCCTTTCAGCCGTAGGGAAAAAGAAAAAAAGACGCTGGCGCAAGCCTTCCAGGCACTTCGTATTGAAGTGAATGGAGAGATGGATGCTTTGAAGGAGATGCTTTTACAGGCTTTACAGTTATTGAAACCGGGAGGACGTCTTTGTGTGATCTCGTATCACTCGCTGGAGGATCGTCTGGTAAAAAATTTTTTCAGGACAGGCAACTTCGAGGGGGAACAGGTTAAGGACTTCTATGGGAATGTGGAGACTCCTTTCACGGTGGTGAGCCGTAAGGTGATCGTTCCCTCGGAAGAAGAGTTACAGCGCAACCCCCGATCGAGAAGTGCCAAACTTCGTATCGCGGAAAAAAAGTGAATTTTCTTAGGAACGAGGGCAGAAACAAAACTTGTTTTGATTATGCCGAGTGACGACAGAAAATCTACGTAGTGAAAAGTGAAAAGTGAGAAGTGAGAAGTGGGGGACTGGGAGACGAGGTGATTGAGGAGATAGGGTATAAAATTGATCAATCTCTTTCAATCATCATCAATCTCAAATAGTCTTGGTTCTTGAATCTTGACTCTTGATTCTAAAAGAAAATGAAACTGAAGTTCGATAACATACGCAAATCGTTTGTCCGTGTTTTTGGGGGGAGTGTCCTCACTGAGGGCATCTTCTCCAAAAACATGAGATTTGTTATTGCTATCGTGTTGGTGATGTTTCTGTTTATCAGCCATCGATATAAGGTGCTTCAGCAGATGGCGGAGATAGAGAAACTGCAGCAGGAACTCCGGGACGCGAAATATGAATCGCTCACCATCTCTTCGAGTCTTACCGAAGCGAGCAGGCAGGGCGAGATTGAACGGCGTATTGAAGAGGCGGGCTTGGAACTGAAAGTGACGAATGAGCCTGTCTATTATATAGATAAATAAACAATCGTCTTACAGAAAATGCAAAAACAAAATCGGAATAACAAGCGGGCTATTTTAGGCAGATATGGTTTTATCGTTGCCTTATTGATGCTGTTTGCCGTGATGGTTATCTTTTCTGCCGGTAAGATTGTGTTTACGGCCGAAGGGAAAAAATGGCGTGAAGTAGGTGAAAAAGAGACGGTAATCAGGGATCGTGTAATCCTGCCTAAAAGAGGGAATATTTATACTCATGACGGTAAGTTGTTGGCTACTACAGAACCACTCTACAGTATTTATATGGATTTCTGGGCGGATGGGATGCAAAAAGATACCCTTATCAAATATGTGGATGAGCTGTCGGTGGCATTGGCAACAAAATTTCCCGACAGAACCGTAGCCCAGTATAAGAATGTCATCATGGGTGGCTGGGAGATGCGTGAAAAAGAGCAGCGTCAGATCCGTGAAAATCAGGAGAACGCGATCGATAAACGGGTACCGATCCGTTCCCGCTATGTGAAAATATTACGCAAAGATATCTCTTATGTCGATTTGAAAGAGATCCGCACCTATCCATTCTGGAACCAGCGTTCTAACCGTAGTGGATTGATTGCCGAAGAAAGGAATGCCCGCAAAAAACCTTTTGGTAACCTGGCTAACCGTACGGTCGGCAGTGTCTACAAAGATATTGATAAGGGGGGTGCCAGCGGTCTGGAATTGAAGTATGATTCATTGCTCAGGGGTGTTTCCGGTGTGAAATTCCGCCAGAAGATACAGGGGCGATGGATGGATGTAGTGGAAAAACCGGCCGAAGAAGGATGGGATGTCATCACTACCATCGATGCCGCGATACAGGATATTACCGAACGTTCCCTGCGGGACAAATTGATAGAGACAGATGCCGAGTCGGGTACAGCTATCATCATGGAAGTGAAGACCGGTGAGATAAAAGGGATTGTCAACCTCGACCGGCTGAGTAATGGGGCCTATGCGGAAGGAAATCCGAATGCTTTCTCCTATATGAATGAACCGGGTTCTACTTTTAAGACGGTGACCGCGATGGTGGCACTCGACGACGGGGTGGTTATTCCCACCGACTCTTTTTATGTGGGAAACGGATTGTTCCAGTATAACAGGAGATGGGTTAGAGACCATTACTGGCGTAGAGGACAAGACAGAGGATATATGACGGTAGCTGAAGGAATTGCAGTTTCTTCGAATGTCGTAATGAGTAAAATCGCGTTAAAAGGATACGAAGATAACCCTGCAAAATTTGTAGAGGGCATAGACAGGATTGGTTTGAGGAAACGACTTACCTGGGATGTGCCGTTGAATGGTATCGAAGGAACCTCTTCCATTCGTTTTCCCGACGACAAAATCAATTACTGGTCGAAGACTACCCTCCCCTGGATGTCATTCGGTTACGAAACGCAGGTGCCGCCCATATATATGCTGATGTTTTATAACGGAATCGCCAACGGTGGAAAGATGATAAAGCCCTTTATCGCCAAACAATTTATAGATAAGGGTAAAGTGGTGAAGAACGTGGAGGCGGAGGTTGTCAACCCGAAGATGTGCAAGGAGACCACCTTGGAGCAGATACACCAGATGCTGTTGAATGTAGTGGAAAATGGTACTGCCAAGGTGGTGGGTTCCGACTATTTCCCCATAGCAGGCAAGACCGGTACGGCTCAGATCGCTTCCGGGGGAAGTTATTCCAGCTATTACGTTTCTTTTTGCGGCTATTTTCCCGCGGATGATCCCATGTACACCATTTTCGTGGGACTGAGAAAACCGAAAGGTGTACCTTCCGGCGGAGGAATGGCGGGTATGGTCTTTAAAAATATAGCAGAGCAGACCTATTTGCGAAAAGTACGGTTGGATGTGGAGGCCTGTAGGATAGATTCTACATTGCATAAAGAACCCATGCTCAAGAATGGTAACTGGGATCGGAACCGGTCGTTGTTGAGTGTGTTGAACCTTCCCGTGGAAGGGCCTGTGGAAGCTGCCGACTGGGTGAAGATGAAGTTGGATAGTGCCGCTTATCGGTCGGAACCGATTGCATTGAACAGCTCCCTTATTCCCGACGTACGGGGGATGGGTGCCCGTGATGCAATCTATCTGCTGGAGAAGTCCGGGCTAAGAGTAAACCTGATCGGAGCGGGAAAAGTGGTATCCCAATCACTTTCACCCGGACAAAAACTGGTGAGGGGTACTACTGTCACCCTTACGATGAGATAAGATTAGAGTAAAGAGTAAAGAGTAAGGAATAAAGATAGTGCCTTCGGCGATATGCACTTCCTGTCATAGTGTTTTTGACTTTTAAAAGTCTTTGTTCTTGATTCTAAAAATATAAAGGTATGAATCTGAGTAAATTGATTGAAGCTTGTGATGTGGTCGCGCTCCGTGGCAACGGCGAGGCGGAGGTGAAAGCCATCACGTCCGATTCGCGTATGGTAACTCCGGGTTCCCTTTTTATCGCGGTAGAAGGGATCTTTACCGACGGGCATGCTTATATCGGTAAAGCAATAGAACAGGGAGCGATTGCAGTGCTATACGATAAACCGATGATCGAGGAGTATTTCTCCCGGGTTGCTTATGTGCAGGTAAAACAGAGCGCAATAGCCCTGGCGCAGATAGCTTCGGCGTGGCATGGCAACCCGTCGTCGTTACTGAAACTGGTCGGTGTTACCGGAACAAACGGGAAGACCACTATCGCCACATTACTGTACGATACGTTCCGTCATCTGGGCTATCCCTCCGGATTGTTGTCCACCGTAGCCAATTATGTGGATGGTGAGCGGTATCCTACGACACATACCACACTCGACCCGATTACATTGAATGATTATCTGCGCAAGATGGTGGATGCCGGTTGTGAATATGCTTTTATGGAAGTCAGCTCCCATGCCATTCACCAGAAACGGGTGCATGGACTCCGGTTTGCTGGAGGGATTTTTACCAATCTCACCCAGGACCATCTCGATTACCACAAAAATATGCTGGAATACCGCAATGTGAAAAAGGCCTTTTTTGATGATCTTCCGGCGGATGCTTTCGCATTGACCAATATCGATGATAAAAACGGCCCGGTGATGTTGCAGAATACGAAAGCTGCCCAATACACCTATTCGGTGAAGGGAATGGCCGATTTCAAGGCCCGTATCTTCGAGAAGCATTTCGACGGTACCGATATAGAGATAAACGGTACAGAACTGACCGTGCAATTTGTAGGTACTTTTAATGTCTATAACCTGTTGGCTGTATATGGTGCCGGTATATTGCTCGGACTCGATGAGGAAGAGCTGCTCCGGACACTGTCGCTGCTAAAACCGGTGGCCGGAAGATTCCAGACATTGCGCTCACCGCAGGATTATACAGTGATTGTCGATTATGCGCATACGCCCGATGCTCTCACCAATGTGTTGAACGCCATTGATGGCGTATTGAATAAAAAAGGAAAAATCATCACTGTCGTGGGTTGCGGAGGTAACCGTGACAGGACTAAACGGCCGATTATGGCACGTGAGGCAGTCCAACTCAGTGATAAAGCGGTACTTACTTCCGATAATCCCCGGTTTGAGGAGCCGGAGGAGATTCTCCGGGATATGCTCGACGGGCTTACCGAAGAACAGAAAACGAACACCCTTACTATCGCCGACCGCCGGGAAGCGATCAAAACCGCTTGTGCGCTGGCACAGCCGGGAGATGTGATTCTCATTGCCGGCAAAGGGCATGAGGATTATCAGGAGATAAAGGGCGTGAAACATCATTTCGATGACAAGGAGGAAGTGGAGAGGATATTTGATAAAATGAAAAATGAAAAATGAAAAATGAAAAGTGAAAAGTGAATAGTTGAGAATTCTTAATTCTTAATTTTTAATTTTTAATTTCTTAGTTCTTTGTGCAATTAAAATCATTACACTAATAATGTTGTATTATTTATTTGAATATTTAGATAAACTTGATTTTCCCGGAGCGGGCATGTTCCAGTATGTAATGTTCCGTTCTGCAATGGCTGCCGTCTTCTCTCTTCTGATTGGGATTTTTGCGGGGAAGAAGATCATTTATGCGTTGCAAAGGAAACAGATCGGCGAGACCATACGCGACCTTGATCTGGAAGGACAATACAGCAAACGGGGTACACCCACCATGGGAGGAGTTATTGTAATCCTTTCTATTCTGGTTTCCACATTACTCTTTGGGAAATTGGAGAATATATATATTATCCTGATGCTTGTCAGCACGGTCTGGCTGGGGACATTGGGTTTTGCTGATGATTATATCAAAGTATTCAAAAAGGATAAAGAGGGATTAAAAGGAAAGTTCAAGATCGTGGCGCAGGTCGGCTTGGGGCTGATTGTGGGCCTTACCATCTATTTCAGCCCTGAGATAGTTGTCCGTGAAAATACGGAGATCCGTATCAATAACGTAATAGAAAATGTCACCTATAAGAACGAAGATGTAAAGACAACCAGTACTACCATTCCGTTTGTGAAAAATAACAACTTCGATTACAAATGGCTTGTCAACTGGATGGGGGATTATGCCGATACGGCGGTCTGGATTGTTTTCGTCCTGGTGGTAATCCTGATAGTAACGGCAGTTTCCAACAGTGCCAACCTGACGGACGGATTAGATGGATTGACGTCCGGCTCTTCGGCCATCATAGGGGTAGCATTGGGGGTGCTGGCGTATGTGTCGGGACGTGTCGACTTTGCCTCCTACCTCAATATAATGTACATCCCGGGAGGCGATGAACTGATGGTATTTGCTTCTGCTTTTGTGGGAGCCTGCGTGGGTTTCCTCTGGTACAATGCCTATCCTGCCCAGGTGTTTATGGGCGATACGGGTAGTCTTACAATGGGAGGCATTATCGGTGTTTTTGCCGTATTGATCCACAAGGAGCTCTTGTTGCCAATCCTGTGCGGAGTCTTCTTTGTAGAGGCATTATCGGTGATCGCTCAGGTAGCCTATTTTAAATTTACAAAGAAAAAATATGGAGTGGGTAAACGTATTTTCAAGATGACCCCCCTGCATCATCATTATCAGAAACCGGGTGACGGAAGCATCGATGCCCTTATTCAGAAACCTTTCGCTCCATTGGCTGAGCCGAAGATCGTAAGCCGTTTCTGGTTGGTAGGGATGATCCTTGTGGTGTTGGCTTTGGCGACACTCAAGATGCGGTAATGAGACTGGGGGACTGGGAGACGAGGAGATAGGGTGAGACTGGGAGACTTGATAATTGAATGAGAATGATGGAGACGAAATTGATAGTGATTCTGGGTGGTGGCGAGAGTGGTGTGGGTTCTGCCATACTGGCGCAAAAGAAAGGGTTCCGGGTATTTCTTTCCGATAACGGGACGCTGAGTGATACTCATCGTGAGACATTAGAGAAGTACCGGATCGATTTCGAGGAGGATGGCCATAGCGAAGAGACCATATTGGCGGCCGATGAGATTATAAAAAGTCCCGGTATCCCCGACACTGTTCCCATCATGCAAAAGGTGTTGGCAAAGGGTATTCCGGTGATCTCCGAAATAGAATTTGCCGGTAGATATACCGACGCCAGGATGATCTGTATCACCGGAAGTAACGGAAAGACGACCACGACCAGTCTGATCTACCATATTCTCCGCTCAGCAGGATTGAATGTGGGGTTGGGTGGTAATATCGGAAAGAGTTTTGCCCGCCAGGTGGCCGAAGAGTCCTACGACTATTACGTATTGGAATTGAGCAGCTTTCAACTGGAGGGTGTGTATGATTTCAAAGCCGATATAGCAGTGCTCCTGAATATTACCCCCGATCATCTGGATCGTTACGATCACAACCTGCAAAATTATGTGGATGCCAAGATGCGGATTATCCGGAATCAGAAAACCGAGGATGCATTCATCTACTGGATAGATGATCCTTTGGTGACGAGAGAAATAGAAAAGTTGAAGCCGTCGGCGACCATTTATCCATTTGGCGAGAAGAAAACCGGTCATGCAGTTGCGTATACTGATAACGGGAAAATGTATATTCAAACGAAAGAAAATATATTCGATATGGAACTGGAATTGCTTGCATTGGAAGGGATGCATAACGTGTACAA
The DNA here is from genome assembly GCF_040307845.1 of Proteiniphilum sp. Classification (GTDB taxonomy): domain Bacteria; phylum Bacteroidota; class Bacteroidia; order Bacteroidales; family Dysgonomonadaceae; genus Proteiniphilum. The sequence goes on along the minus strand of NZ_JAWRIS010000011.1, from coordinate 11,843 downwards.
CTCAATGGCATCGGGGATAGTCGCAAAACTGATGGATGTCAGCGATGAACAGTTGCGTACATCCCTGTCCGATTTCAAGGGGGTCCCCCACCGTCTCGAGAAAGTGGCGACGGTGCGTGGAGTCCAGTATATCAACGACTCCAAAGCGACCAATGTGAATTCATGCTGGTACGCCTTGCAGAGCATACGCACGAAGATAGTACTGATCCTCGGAGGAACGGATAAAGGGAATGATTATGCCGAGATCGAAGAATTAGTGCATCACAAAGTGAATGCGCTGATTTTCCTGGGAAAAGATAACAGTAAACTGCATGCATTCTTCGACGGAAAGGTGGATGTGATCCGGGATGCCGGTTCAATGACCGAGGCGGTGGATATGGCCTATCGCCTGGCGCAGAAGGGTGAGACCGTTTTGCTTTCACCATGTTGTGCCAGCTTCGACCTGTTCAAAAACTACGAAGACCGGGGCGATCAGTTTAAGGAATGTGTGAGACGGTTGTGATTCGATGGTTATTCGGTAGTTATTCGAATTTACCTTGTAAATTTAGATATTTGCTGCGCTCGACATAGTAAAAACAAGTTTTTCCTCTGTGCTCGCTTATTGTAAATATTCAGGTGTAATTGAGCTACGTGCGAAGCACGAATAACGCACGAAGTGCGAATATCAGCGCAGCGAATAACATGCGAAGCATGAATAACGATAGACTAGCATGCGAAAATCAGTAAATCAGAAAATCAAACTATGTTTAACGACAGTAATCAAATAGCCGATCCCGATCAATGGAATGAAGAGGTAATGGAGACAGGATCTTCGTTAGGTGATTTCGGGCGTAAGATTTTCAAGGGTGACAAGGTAATCTGGGTGATTTTCATCCTTCTTTGTGTTATTTCACTGGTGGAGATTTTCAGTGCGACAAGCACGATTGTCTATCGCCAGCAAAATATGTGGGGACCGATATTACGGCATGCCATGTTCCTCATAGGCGGGGTGGGAGTTATCCTGCTTATCCACAATATACCGTACCGCTATTTTTCATCGTTGATCTTTGTTTTGATTGGCGCTATCGTATTGTTGATACTGACACCCTTTATAGGTACCAGTGTCAATGGGGCAGACCGTTGGATATCTTTCATGGGCTTCACTATTCAGCCTTCGGAAATAGCGAAGATATCGCTGATGGGAACCATCGCTTTTCTACTGAGTAAGCAAAACGGGGAAAACGACGGCATCCTCTTCCGATGGATGATAGGATTGATGGTAGTTGTCTGCGGGATTATTGCCATGGATAACCTGTCGACGGCGGTATTGTTGTTTGGTATTTGTTATCTGCTGATGTTTATCGGTAATGTGAAGTTCCTGCGACTGTTAAAAGTGGCAGGAATAGGAATAGGGGGGATACTCCTGTTTATCCTGATGCTGAATGTGATCCCCGACAATTGGACTGATTCCGGACCACTAAACCGGTTGGGTACATGGAAGAACCGTATTGCCAGTTTCAGTTCACATAAAGAGTTGTCGGAAGAAGAATATTATACTATTACCGATGAGAATTATCAGGTGGCACACGCCAAGATTGCCATTGCCAACGGTGGGGTGGTGGGTGTCTTTCCCGGAAACAGTACAGAACGTGATTTCCTGCCGCAGGCCTATTCCGATTTCATCTATGCGATCATCATTGAGGAGATGGGGATTCTGGGTGGACTTTTTGTCCTGCTGCTCTATGTGATTATCCTGATCCGGGCGGGAATGATTGCGAGGAAGACCGAGAAGCTCTTTCCCAAATATCTTGTCCTGGGATCTGCCTTGATGCTTTCCATACAGGCTTTTGTCAATATGGCGGTGGCTGTCAACCTGATCCCCGTCACCGGACAGCCGCTACCCCTGGTGAGTCGGGGTGGTACTTCCACGCTGATCACCTGTGCTTATTTCGGATTGATTCTGAGCGCCGACCGCTTCGGCATCGGTAAAAAGAAAAAGGAGGAATCCTCCGGGGTGGAGTCCGGACAGGACGAGGATAACGACGATAACAAGGACAATGATCTCCATGATCCGATGAAAGAAATAAAGTCAGTCGACAAGCTGGAAGATAAAGTTGAATTTGAAATTATTCAGGTATGAAGCGGATAATCATCAGCGGTGGCGGTACAGGAGGACATATTTTCCCCGCTATCAGTATTGCCAATGCAGTGAAAGAGCGGTGGCCCGACAGTGATATCCTTTTCGTGGGTGCGGAAGACAGGATGGAGATGGAGCGCGTACCGGCAGCAGGATACAAAATCATCGGCTTGCCGGTAGCCGGTTTTGACCGTAGCCATCTCCTGAAGAATTTTTCTGTGCTGCTGAAGCTTTTTAAAAGCATGCGGAAGGCGAGTAAAATTATCATGGATTTCAAGCCTGATATCACTGTGGGGGTAGGAGGATATGCCAGTGGTCCTACATTGAGGGCGGCTGCCGCGAAAGGTGTACCGACACTTCTTCAGGAACAGAATTCCTATGCCGGCGTGACCAATAAGATGCTGGCGAAGAAAGCCACTACTATCTGCGTGGCTTATGAGGGGATGGAGAAGTTTTTCCCGGAAAAGAAGATTGTGCTGACCGGCAATCCCTGCCGGCAGGATCTGATAATATCGGAAGAGAACCGTTCGCAGGGGTATGCTCATTTCGGGCTGGATCCGGCCAGGAAGACGATTTTGATGCTGGGCGGAAGCTTAGGCGCCCGTACCCTTAACCAAAGTATTATAGGTGCTTTTCCGAAACTGGCCGGTGCCGATGACCTGCAAGTTGTCTGGCAATGCGGAAGATATTACTATAAGGAGATGCAGCAACTCCAAACGGAAGGCAAGGTACCACCCAACGTACATCTGCTCGATTTCGTGTCGCGGATGGACTACGCTTATTCGGTGTCTGACCTGATTATATCCCGTGCCGGTGCCGGATCTATTTCGGAATTCAGCCTGCTGGGAAAGGCGGTCATCCTGGTGCCATCGCCCAATGTGGCCGAGGATCATCAGACGAAGAACGCTCAGGCATTGGTAGACAAGGACGCCGCCATTATGGTAACGGATCCGGAGGCTCCTGCTGTTCTGTTCGATAAGGCAATAGCACTTGTGAGGGATGATGAGCTACTGGCTAAGTTCAGTGGAAATATCATAAAACTGGCACAGCACGATTCCGCGAAACGGATCGTAGACGAAATTGAAAAGATAATTCGATAGTTATTCGGTAGTTATTCGGTAGTTATTCAGTAGTTATTCGGTTGTTATTCAGTAGTTATTCAGTGGTTATTCGGTTGTAGTTCAGTAGTTGTTCGTTGGTAATTTGAGCATTATCCCGCAAAGCGGGAAATAACGCGAAGCGAATAACGGCGTAAGCCGAATAACGCACGAAGTGCGAATAACAATAGAATAACAATAGAATAATAATATAATGGAACGGGAAGATGAATTATGAATCGATATATTTTGTAGGTATTGGGGGTATTGGCATGAGCAACCTGGCCCGTTATTTCCTTTTGAAAGGGAAGAGGGTAGGAGGCTATGACCGTGTTGAGACGGCACTTACCCGGTCGTTACAGGAAGAGGGGGCATTGATCCATTATGAGGACAATATCCGTTTCATTCCGGCACCGTTTCTCAATAAGGAAAAAACGCTGGTCGTCTATACACCTGCCGTGCCGGCATCGCACAGTGAACTTCTCTATTTCCGGGAAAACGGTTATGCGGTAATGAAAAGGGCGCAGTTGCTCGGTGAGATCACCGCCACAAGCGATGCCATCTGTGTGGCGGGAACCCACGGAAAGACTACCGTTTCGAGCATGATCGCCCATCTGCTGAGGCAGTCGACTGTGGATTGCAATGCCTTTCTGGGTGGAATCCTGAAAAATTATAATAATAACCTGTTACTCTCTGAGAAGAGTCATATCACGGTGATCGAAGCCGATGAATACGACCGCTCCTTTCACTGGCTGACGCCCTGGATCGCTGTCGTCACTTCGGCCGATCCCGATCATCTGGATATCTATGGTACGGAAGAAGCGTACCGGGAGAGCTTTGAGAAGTTCACTTCGCTGATCCGGCCCGAAGGGCACCTGATCATGAAAAAAGGAATACCAATGACCCCGCGTACCGGGGAGACGGTGAAGATATGGAGCTACAGTGAAACGGAAGGAGATTTCCATGCGGAGAATATCCGTATAGGAAATGGAGAGATTGTGTTCGATCTGGTGACGCCTTCGGAGGTTATCCGTAATATTTCACCGGGTGTTCCCGTGATGATCAACATAGAGAACAGCGTGGCGGCCGCCGCGGCAGCTTTGCTATGCGGCGTCACGCCTGATGAGATCAGGGAAGCGCTACATACGTTCCGGGGAGCCGGAAGACGGTTCGATTTCCATATCAAGAGCGATAGGGTTGTTTTCATCGATGATTATGCCCATCATCCCCGGGAACTGTCGGCTGCCATCCAATCGATCAAGGCACTCTATGCCGACAAGAGTGTAACAGCGGTCTTTCAACCCCATCTCTATTCCCGCACCCGCGATTTCGCAAAGGAGTTCGCGGAGAGCTTGTCGCTTCTGGACGATGTGATACTGCTGGACATTTATCCGGCCAGGGAAGAACCCATTGAGGGAGTCACCTCCCGGATCATTTTCGACAAGATAACATCGCCACAGAAGGTGCTGTGTGCTAAACAGGAATTGACAGGCTTGCTCAAGGAAAAAGATGTGGAAGTGTTAGTGACGTTCGGTGCGGGAGATATCGACCGGCTGTTGCCCGAAATTGAGCAGGTGCTGAAAGAAAAATATCTGTCGGGAACCAAATGATTTTGAAGAGTTCATCTGATTAAATAACAAATTGTATCTTTGCAGTGGATAAATTCCCGGACGATGAAAAAAATTCTCATCATATTGGTTACAGCGGTGGTCATTGGCTACCTGATCTTTTCGGCATCCTATTTCAGGGATATGTCGAGAAACAAGGTCTGTGAGAATTTGAGTGTGGTGGTGGAAGACAGTGTCCACTACCGCTTCGTATCAACGCGGGATATTATCGATCTGGTGAGGCGGTATGACCTCGATCCGGTCGGTAAACCTTTCGGCGAGATTAACACGTTGGCGATACGCGATACCATCCTTACCAACAAGCTGGTGGAGTCTGCGAAGGTTTTCATCACTCCGGGCGGTTCTGTCAGGGTGACGGTATCTCAACGGAAGCCGGTATTGAGGGTTATTTCTGATATGAAAGGTAACTTTTATGTGGATAATGAACGTCGTATTATGCCTGTTTCCGGTAATTTCGCCGTATATGTCCCCGTAGCTACCGGAGTGATTGATGAGGAGTTTGCCCGGGACCAGTTGTCTGATTTTGCACTGTTTCTTTCTTCCCATCCCGATTGGGATGCATGGATAGAGCAGATCGTGGTGCATAAGGACCGGGAGGTGGAGTTGGTCCCAAGAGCAGGTGATTTCAGGATCATTATGGGAAGCCTCGATAATTACCAGGCCAAGCTGGCAAAATTTGCCCGTTTCGTGGATGAAGGGCTTAATGTGGTGGGATGGAACCGCTATTCCGCTATCAACCTAAAGTACGATAACCAGGTAGTCTGTACGAGAAAATAGGTATTGATGCAAATGATGTTAAAAAACAAACAAAAGACATTGAAAGAATGTTTGTTAAAAAAATAATGTAACCTAACGAAATTGAAGGTTCATCTTTGACTGAATAATATGACGCAATCTGGATTTATAGCCGTAATTGATCTTGGCAGTTCCAAAATCAAAGGAGTTGTGGGCCGTAAAAACGAAAATGGAGTCCTCTCCATCTTGGCAAGCAGTTCTATCGACTCGGGGAGTTCGATCCGCAGAGGAATGGTCTACAACATCGAACAGGCCGGTGCGAATGTGCAAAAACTGATCGTGATGCTCGAAAACAGTCTGGAGAGGCGGATTGGGAAAGTCTATGTCTCACTCTCCGGACAATCGTTGCATACGATGGAGTTCAGTGAGATGCTGCGGATCTCATCGGGGATGGTCACCGAAGAAGAGGTGAGCCGGTTGCGCAAATCGGCCGAGAAATTCCAGCCTGAACTGAAACGGAATTACAGGATCGCGGATGTGGAGTATTATATCGACGACAAGCCGGAACCGAGTCCGATAGGAGTGACCGGCTCCGAGATAGAGGCCGGGTTCAAGGTGATTGTGGGTCGCCCCAATCTACTCGTGAACATCGAAAAAAGTATTACTGCCAAAACCGGCCTGGAGATTGCAGATTATATTGTAGGGCCGATGGCTTCGGCCGCCATTGCGTTAAACGATGAGGAGAAGGAATTGGGTTGTGCCTTTTTGGATTTTGGCGCGGGAACAACCACGTTGTCAGTCTATAAGGGAGGAATACTCCGACGGATGGTGGTCATTCCTTTCGGTGGGAAGAATCTCACGAAAGATATCTGCGCGTTGAATTTCACCGAGAATGATGCCGAGCAGCTCAAGATAAAATTCGGAAAAGCCTTCGAGAGCCAGGATGGACCTATGTTCATGTCTCCCTTCTCGTCAAAACCCGACGTCGACCTTACCGAACTGAACAAGGTGGTCGGTATGCGTCTGGATGAGATAACCGCCAATATCAAAGAACAAATCGTTCTCTCAGGATATGATGGTCAATTGGGTGCGGGGCTGATCATAACAGGTGGTGCTTCGCAACTCAAAAACCTCGATCTTTATCTCACGCAGAAGTTAAAAATGCCGGTAAGAAGGGCATCCGCCAAAAAAACACTGGTCAATAATTCCCCTGACCTGATGCATGACCCCGCCTTTACGCAAACGCTGGGGATGCTCCTTTTTGGTGAGGCGAATTGTGAAATGGTAAAGCCAGAGCCTATTGAATCGGAAGAAGAAGATCATGGGAACAGCAGTAGATCCGGTTCTTCCGGCTGGTTCATTCCAAAAGGACGAAATTCGAGATCCGAAAAGAAGCCGAGGCCTCCAAAAGAAAAGAAATCCAAACCTGAAAAAGAAGAGGGTACCGGGTTCTTCTCTAAAGTGGAAGGTATGTTCGGAGGCTTATTCTCGGAAGAAGATGATGAATAACACTGTTTTTATTTACAGGAGATGGACGACGAATTATTGGATTTTCAGATAGAGAGCCGTACCGATGCGATTATCAAGGTGATCGGTGTGGGTGGAGGTGGCGGTAATGCCGTGAACCACATGTTCCAGGAGGGGATACATGATGTCTCTTTCGCATTGTGTAATACCGATAACCAGGCACTGATGGAATCGCCCGTGCCGATTAAGGTGCAGCTGGGCGGACATACCACCGGAGGACTCGGGGCAGGCAATAAACCCGAAATAGCGCAAAAAGCGGCCGAAGAGAGTGTCGATCTGATCGAAGATCTTTTGAACGATGGTACGCGGATGGTTTTTATCACTGCCGGAATGGGCGGTGGAACCGGCACTGGTGCCGCGCCCGTGGTAGCCCGCGTGGCGAAAGATATGGGAGTGCTTACAGTGGGTATCGTGACCATACCTTTTATGTTTGAAGGGCCGAGGAAGATCGTGCAGGCATTGAAAGGGGTGGAAGAGATGGCAAAAAACGTGGACGCGCTGCTGGTGATCAATAACGAGCGCCTGCGTGATATCTACAGCGACCTGACCATGCTCAACGCTTTTGCCAAGGCGGATGATACGCTGGCGACCGCCGCCAGGAGCATCGCGGAGATCATCACCGTACACGGGCATGTGAACCTCGACTTTGCCGATGTAAATACTACTCTGAAGGATGGTGGCGTGGCCATCATGAGTAGCGGTTTGGGTAAAGGGGAGGACAGGATCAACGTGGCAATAAAAAATGCGCTGCACTCGCCATTGCTCAATAACAATGATGTATTCAGCGCCAAGAAGATATTGATCAACCTCTCTTTTGGAGAGTCTCATCCACTGATGATGGAAGAGATGAACGCACTCCACGACTTCATGTCGAAGTTCAGCCGGGAGATCGAGGTCATCTGGGGGGCTGCCGTGGAAGAGTCGCTCGACGAGGAGGTAAAGGTGACCTTGCTCGCTACCGGTTTCTCGATTACCAGCGTGCCGGGAATCGAAGAGCATGAACAGGAGAAAACGCGGGCCGAGCAGATACAGTTGCAGATAGAGAAGGATGCGAAACTGGCGCAGGAGAAGAAAGACAAGGAGCTGATCGAGAAATATTACGGCAAGACCGGCCTGAAAACGCTGACCAGCATCAACTACCGGTTAGAGCCTTTCGTATTGACTATCGACGAACTGGATGATGACAAAGTGCTGGAAGCATTGGAGAAAACACCGGTCTTTAAGCGGGAACCCGACTTTAATCCCCGTATCTTTTCATCGGAAGTACAACAACAGCAATCATCCTCTCTTTTCGATTGATATTCGGTGGTAATTCGGTTGATATTCAGTTGTTATTCGGTGGTTATTCAGTGGTAATTCGGTGATAATTCGGTGGTAATTCGGTGGTATTTCGGTGGTAATTCGGTTGTTATTCGATAGTTATTCAGTTGTTATTCGGTTGTTATTCAGTTGTTGTTCGGTGGTAATTTTAGCATTGTCCCGCAAAGCGGGAAATAACGCGAAGCGAATAACGCACGAAGTGCGAATAACAATAAATCATTAAATCATCAAATCAAAATTTTATGATAGATACAATTACAGACGAGATAAAAAAAGCCATGCTGGCCAAAGATAAAGTGCGGCTGGAGGCATTAAGGGCAATCAAGAAGGAATTACTGGAAGCTAAAACCGCCAAAGGTGCGGATCATGAACTTACGGAATCGGCAACGACAGCCATTCTGCAAAAGATGGTGAAACAACGTAGGGAGAGCGCAGAGATCTATGCTTCGCAAAACCGGCAGGATCTGGCAGAGCCGGAGATCGCCCAAATGGAAGTAATCCGGGAATTTCTTCCGGCCCAACTTTCCCCTATAGAGCTGGAAGCAGCGATCAAACGCATTATAGAGGAGACAGGGGCATCATCCCTGAAAGAGATGGGTAAAGTAATGGGTATTGCCTCCAAACAACTGGCCGGAAAGGCCGAAGGAAAAGATATTTCCGAAACTGTAAAACGTTTGTTGGTGTGACCGGCAAACGTTTTTTACGGATTTACGGGACGAATTGATTCTTCCTGATATAGGGTACATAGACCTTTTTCATCCGTTTATCCAGTTTATTGGTCTTTTGTGCCTTTTTCTCCAATTTCTGCAACTCTTTATCCCTGTTTTTGCCGGTGCTAAGGTCGTCGGTAAGCATCAGCAGGGAAAGGGTTTCCTCGTCAATAAAATTGATCCTGAAGGCAGCCGTTTTGTTTTCGATGATATCGTTCTCTGCAAGTCTTATCCGGTAATCTTTTCCCGGAGTATGATCAAAAGAGATGGGATCATACCCTAATGAACGGGCAGAGATGGAACCAATCTTATTGCAAGGTGTGAAAATTACCTTTCCATCATTGCCTGTGACTTTGCCTTCGATGAGTTTTCCCGATTTGGTGCGGGATTCCACCAATATACCCTGAATGGCATAACCCTGTTGACTGATTGTATGCACAACGCAAGTGTCCTTTCCTGAATTTTCCATCAGGTCGCAGGTTGTCTTATCTCCGCTATAATCCGATGTATGGATGAAGAGATAGTCATCAGCCACTTCATAGGTGCCCTCTCCTACATGTGCCGAAGAAAGCCCTCCGAAACCACTTATACGGAATATCACCCTCTCATTCGAAAAAGCAATGGAATCGGCATTATTTTTATAGGTCCCATCGAATTGTTGCGCAAAGAGAGATGTTCCCGATAGAAGTATACCTGCAAGTAACCGAATTTTTTTCATGCTCGTTTATGTGTCATGTATTATAAAGAGCAAAAATACGATTAATATTCGTGACTGAAAAGGATGAAATGTTAAAAGGATTCTCTTGCGGGATATCTTCTGAAATTATTTACAACCCTTTTTCTGCAAGGTATCGTTCCGCGTCTATGGCGGCCCTGCAACCGGTTCCGGCTGCGGTGACCGCTTGCCGGTAGATGGGGTCTGCCGCGTCGCCACAGGCAAATACACCTTCCACATTGGTTTTCGTGGCAGGATGTTCGGTGAGGATATAACCTACCTTGTCGGTATGGATAAAATCCTTGAATATACCGGTGTTGGGAGTATGCCCGATAGCGAGGAAGAACCCGTCGATGGGAAGGTCATAACGTTCTTCATCCTGTTCGCCCAGCCGTTTTACCAGATGGACGCCCTCCACTCCGTTTTCACCGTAAAGGCCTACGGCATTGTGTTCGAAAAGAACTTCGATCTTGGGATTGTCCATCACGCGTTCCTGCATGATCTTCGAAGCACGCAGGTAATCCTTGCGGACAATCATATAGACTTTGTTGGCCAATCCCGACAGGTAGGTGGCTTCTTCACAGGCGGTATCGCCACCGCCTACCACGGCTACCACTTTCTTGCGGTAGAAGAACCCGTCGCAGGTAGCACAGGCCGACACGCCTTGTCCGGCATACTTAGTCTCATCCGGCAGGCCGAGGTATTTGGCAGATGCCCCGGTGGAGATGATGACGGTGTCGGCTTCAATCACCTGCTCATTGTCGATTGTGACTTTGAGGGGACGCACGGAAAAGTCGACGGCGGTAGCCCTGCCCGAACGGATGTCCGCTCCGAATCGCTGTGCCTGTTTCTTCAGGTCCTCCATCATTTCAGGTCCTGTAATCCCTTCGGGATAACCCGGGAAATTCTCTACCTCGGTGGTAGTGGTTAACTGTCCACCTGGCTCCAATCCTTCATAAAGGATGGGTTCGAGATTTGCCCGTGATGCGTAAATAGCTGCCGTATATCCGGCCGGCCCTGAACCGATGATCAGGCAACGTGTCTTATTTCTCATTTTTATTATTGAATTTTAGAACCTTCTCCACTGTTTGTTGTGCCGGGAGAAAGTGTATGGATTATTAATTAGCTCAAAGTTACGACTTTTCTTTTATATACCACACGGGTTATTATCATAATCTATTTGCGGTAAACGGAAAATATGGACTTACCTGAGATCCACTATCTCAACGCCGGGATGATTGTTCTTGTCGAATGTGAATGTGGCATCGCTGAATTGGTGGTTGGTGTTGTAACCCGAAATATCGATTTTGTTTTTCATCCCATCGGCCATGACGAGGATTACCTCTATGATATGGCCGCTCTCCTTGTCGATGGCAGCAGTGATGGATTTGAAATCTTTATTCCCTTCGGCGGGAACCATGTCGATCAGGTGTGTGCTTCTTCCATTGATTGTTTTGGATGCGGGTGCTTTCAACGTAAATCCGGTCTTGTACATACCCAGGAGTGCCAGCGGACTGATGGAGGCTATCTCTGTCGTCGTGGGAGCGCTGACATTTACTTCATTCACATCCTTCATCAATACCCATTGGGTTTTACCGTCGAACCAGACATCCATCGCTTCCATCTCCAGCTTGAACTTGTCGCCTTTGATATAGGCTTCGCCCGACTGCGGCTCGTAGGCAACGCCCTCTTTATCGGTCATGGTTGCCTTGAACGATAACCTGATGCCGTTGGATGCTTCGTAAGTGCTATATGCTTTGTCTAAAAGTGCCCTGGCATCGCTTGTGTTTTGGGCGAATGTATATCCTGATAGGGAAAAAATCAATAATAGGAATGTCAACTTTTTCATCTTTCTTTCCATTTAAAATCCAAATAAACTTGGATAATTCATTTTAATTAACTTTATAATTTTATCTTTGTATCAGGGTGTTAAGAGGAAACAGGCTCTACTGGGGAGCAACCTGTCAGCAATAAGCACCCTGACGGTACGCGGTA
>NZ_JAWRIS010000010.1:0-24560 GCF_040307845.1 Proteiniphilum sp. | reverse complement strand
TTCCTGCTGCGCCATAGCCCGTTGCGGTATCCGTGCCGTATAGTGCACCTCTCCTGTTTCGTCCTGTGTGGCGGTGATTTCGATGGAGATCTTCGGTTGGTAGGGAACAAAGGCGGCAATGCCCGCCAACACCAGTAACGCTCCGACGATCATCACAGTGCCGTACCGCACCAATACCGGCGGCATCCGCCCGATAATGTTCCGCACCTTTTCACTGCGTAATTCTATGGGTTTATTCTCTTCCATTTGGTAATTATCACATTAGTCTCATTGACTCCGTCCATTTTCTGTCGTCACTCGGCAAATCTCAAACAAGTTCGGCTTTGCGCTCGTTCCCAAGAAAATTGGCACATTGGCATATTTAACTACGCTTTGCTCCGTTGAACGTTGTTTGTCACATTAATTTCCCAATTCCAACTGGTTCTTCACCAGTTCGTAATACTTACCCCGTTTTTTTGTCAGTTCCCCGTGGGTCCCCGATTCGGCGATGCGTCCGCCGTCGAGCACCACAATCTTGTCGGCGTTCTTCACCGTGCTGAGGCGGTGCGCCACCACAACCACCGTCTTGTCACGGTAGAACGTCTCCAGGTTCTCCACTATGGCACGTTCGTTGTTCGCGTCCAGCGAATTGGTCGCCTCGTCGAGGAAGATGAACGGCGGGTCCTTGTACACCACCCGCGCGATAAGGATACGCTGCCGCTGGCCCTGGCTCACCCCCTGCCCGTCCTGACCGATCTTCGTGTTATATCCCAGCGGCAGTCGTTCAATGTCTTCCGCGATATTGGCTATACGGGCGGCATAACGCAGCCGTTCCACATCAATCCCGTCGCCTGCCACTGCGATGTTGCGGGCAATAGTGTCGGAGAAGAGGTAACCGTCCTGCATCACCGCCCCGCACTGTGTACGCCACCAGGTGAGGTTGACTTCCTCCAGGCCGGTTGTCCCGGCAGTGATCCGCCCCTCGTTAGGAGCGTAATAGCCCAGCAGGAGTTTTACGAGGGTAGTCTTTCCGCTGCCGCTGGCACCCACGATGGCGGTCACCTTCCCCTGTGGTATGATCAGGTCGATATCTTCCAGCACATAATCCGGCCGTGCACCGTCGTATTTGAAGCACAGGTGTTCGACATGGATGGAGCGCTCTGAAGGCAACTCCGCCACGGTACGGCTCCCGTCCTCCTCATTGCGCTGCGTATGTATCTCGTTCATGCGGTCGAGGCTGATGCTCACGTCCTGCCACTGGTAGATAAATCCCATGATCTGTTCCACGGGGCTGTTCAACTGGCCGATGATATACTGGATGGCCAGCATCATCCCCAGCGTAAGGTCTCCACTTATGACGGCGGTGGCCGCCAGTACCGTGACCAGGATGTTCTTCAGTTCATTGATCAGGATGCCGCCCGCTTCCTGTCCCTGCCGCAGGTTGAGCGACTGCAGGTTCACCTCGAACAGGTCCGCCTGCACGTCCTCCCACTCCCAGCGCTTGCGTTGTTCGCATCCCTGGAGTTTGATCTCCTGCATGCCCGTGATCAGTTGGTAGGTCACATTCCGGTTGATGGCCTGCTGCTCGAACATTTTGTAATCCAATACGCGCCGCTTTTTCAGGAAGACCATGATCCACAGGCCGTAGAGGATGCTTCCGGCAAGGAATACAAAGAAAATGGGGATGTTGTATATGAACAGCACGATGGAGAAGATCACGAAGGTGAAGGCGGAGAACAGCACCGTGATGGTCTGGTTGGTGAGGAAGTTCTCGATGCGGCGGTGGTCTTCGATGCGTTGCAGCAGGTCGCCCGTGAGCTTGGTGTCGAAGAACTTCATGGGCAGTTTCATCAGTTTGATGAAGAAGTCGGAGATGAGCGACACGTTGATGCGGGTGCTGATATGGAGCAGTATCTTGCGGCGGATGAAGTCGATGGCGGTGCGGCTGAACAGCAGCATCATCTGGGCGATCAGCACCAGCCAGATAAAGCCGATGTCTTTCCCTGAGATACCGGTGTCCACGATGGCCTGGGTAAGGAACGGGAAGATAAGTTGCAGGATACTTCCGATAAACAACCCGAGGATTAATTGCGTAAAAAAGCGTTTGTATCTGAGCAGGTATTTCCAGAGGAACTTCAGCCGGTTCTGCGCGGGGGCGGCATCACCCTCCTGCTCATAAAACAGGTTGGTGGGTTCCAGCAGCAGGGCCACCCCTTTTTCTTCGCCACCCGTACGGGTGCTGACCCACCGGTCGCAGAACTCTTCCCGTGAATAGGTCAGCAATCCCTTGCCGGGGTCGGCCACAGAGACTTTGTATCCTTTCCTGTTTTTCTTTATCCCGTACACCACCACGAAATGCTCCTGGTTCCAGTGGACGATGCAGGGCAAGGGAGCTTTCTCCACCAGTTTGTCGAAAGTGAGGCGTCCTCCCACGGTATGGAATCCAATCTTTTCCGCCGCACGGCTGATACCCAGCAGGGAGACGCCGTCACGCCCGATAAAGCAGTTCTCGCGCAAGTGTTCCAACGTGTAACGCCTGCCATAATGCTCACTGATCATCTTCAGGCAGGCGGGGCCGCAGTCCATTGCGTCGGGTTGTTTGGTGAAGGGGAAGGACATACACTATAACCTATTTATTTCATCCCGGGCAGCACTTTTACCCCGGTACTGGACTTTTTGTTGATTAAACCTGTAAATGATATCGATAAAAAAATTCCACGAAGAGTAATTTTCGATCTGATAGAAACGGATATTATTAAATTGGGCATTTTCTTCGTATTTTAATTTACGAAAGATATCCTTTGCCCCTATATCAACACTTAACCGTTCATTAAAAAACGGTTTCTGAATTTTTATATCTAACGATTGGAAGGGTTTAAATTCAAAAATGCGCTGGCTACCGCCATGATTGTAATAATAATTTACGGATAACGTATAATCGGATGGTAATTTGAAATAATTATTACTGCTTACATAATAATTCGGTTTATTGTATGTTGTGGCCGTTCCTTTGTATTCATTTTCCATATAAGGCTTGATAAAACCCAACGTTAATGATGGTGTCCATCTATTGAAAGTATGCCTCAGGTTAAGTGTTGCCCTTAGGAAACACGCCTTGTTAAAATTATCCCATGTCGAAATAATAATATTTTGTCCGTCTTCGGGATTTGTGAAAATGCTTGAGATAAAATCATTCGTTCTTGTGTAGCTGGCACTAAAATTCAGGAATTTATATCCCAGCAGCCACTGTAAAATGTAGGACATTTGTGGTTTCAGGTTGGGATTTCCCTGCTGGTATTCAAATCGGTTTTGATAATAAGTCTTACTGTTCAGATAGGACAACTGCGGCCGTTGCGTCTTTACGGAGAACGACAATGAATTGTTGACTCCCTTGTCGGAATATGAGATTTTGAAGGATGGAAAGATATTATGGTACTTCTTTTTTATATTATTTTCAGCACTTGTCAGATCGTCATATACAGAAGATAATACCTCATACCGGAGTCCGGTATTCAGCGACAATTTGGTATTCGTCCAATTATATTCGGTAAATACAGCCCACTTTATCTCCTTGCTTTTATAATTCAAATATCCAGCAAGAGCGGGTTCAGTCGTCATATCCCCTTCTCCGTTTATTCTGCTGACATCTGCTCCTGCAATAATAGAATGCTTCTCGGATGGATGATAATTTGCAGCATATCTGGCAGCATATATTGTATAACGAGACAGACTATTCATTTGGGTAAGCAGCTCATCGTTTTCCATTTCCTCTTTCACATCCTGCTCAAGGGTATTTTTATAAAAGACATAATCGGCATTCAATTCCGATGTCAGATGTTCGTTCCATCTGGCATTATGGAAAATATTCAGTTGCGGATTATGAATGGTACTTCCATAATCACTTGTCACAAAAAAATCCAGATATCTTTTTTGATTCGCATTTACGGTAGTTACCTCTTTTGAATTATCATCTACATTGCTGTATCCTTCATTGAATTGCATCCCTACTATATGGTTGGGAGAAAATTCATAATCGACGTTCATTCGAAACGTATGAAACTTCTGAAATGGATAACTTGTCCTATCGGTCACGTATTGCCATAATGTGTCCGTATGGATATCCTTTATCAGGTATTGGAAGGATTCATTCTTGTATCCAAAAAAGTTATAGTAAACCGATGCGTTCAATTTCTGTTTTTTATAGTCTATTTGTATATTTTCATAATGAGATGTTTTTTCGCTTTGTCTTAATACAGTATTTACTTTAACTGCAATTCCTTCCTCTTTTTCTAATGTGTAAATCCGGATAACAGCATTGACGTCAGCACCGTATCGGGCACCGGGATTCGTGATCAATTCAATATTCCGGATGTTTTTCACATCAAGTTGCGAGACTTCATTCATGTTTTGTACTTTCCGGTTATTGATATAGACAACCGGTTGCCCGCTCCCGAATACCTCTAATATCCCTCGATTATTGATAATGCCGGGTATTTGGGTCAAGACATCATTCATTGAATGTTCCCTGCTTAATAACGTATTTTCTACTTCCGTTGTCAATACGCCGTTTTTAATATTGAATATAGGTCGGTTCGCAGTTATTGTGATTTCGTTCAATGTCTGGCTTTCTTCTTCCAGTATAATAGCAGGTAACGTGATATTTTCTTCTCTGATCGTTATTGCCTGTTGTTGCTGTTTATATCCTATAAACGAAATTTGCAGCAAATAACTCCCCGGAGTATTGATGGTAAGACCGAATGAGCCGTCTTTCAAACTTGTTGTGCCAGTTATAAAAATGGTATCAGGCATACTGAACAGTACAACATTCGCAAATTCGATAGGTTGTTTGTTTTGATCTGTTACCTGGCTTCTAATCGTACTTTGACCCTGTAAAGCGAATACGACGAACAGCCAAAGGTAAATCAATACTAAAAAAAATAGGTTCCTTATCATCTTTACATATTTTACAAATCCTATAAGGTAATAGAGCTGTATATTATATAGACGAATGTAACAAAAGAAACATTACACCATCGGATTGATTTCAATGTTCTCTAATTGATCCATTTTGGTTTTCAGTTGTTGCTCATAGAACATATCAAAAAGAATATCTAAATTTTCAATATCAATTGGACATACATCGTATGGTATTTTTTTTAATTTATAATCTAATCGTCTTAAATTACACCCTCCATCACAAATAGGTAATAATAAACAATCTAAACATTTGGGATCAGAAAACATATCTGTTCCCATAATATATTCTGACATCAAAGCTGCATTAAATTTTTTTTCGGATATATTACCTATTCTTCTTTCTGGTTTCCCCACATCAACCCAGCATTTATAAATATATCCCTTTGGATCAATAACAAAAGTATTTATATACGTTGCAGCACAACCACCTATTTTAGGTTTTGGATAAAAGCCAATATTTTCAATCTTGTAATTGTCGTATAATTTTTTAGCATAAAATATTTTATCCCTATCCTTAAAACACTCGACTCTACATCCATTGTTATGGTCGTTCGCATATTTCATATTTATACTATAATTTTGGTTACCCCACTTAGATTTAAGGTATTCATACAACAAAGGAAAATCTGCTTCATTTTCAGCGTGAACATTCATTCTTATTATAACGTGACATTTAGGCATTAATTGAAAAACGTTTTCTATGTTATTTATAATTGTATCAAAGGTTGAAAAGCCTAATTTATGAATACGACTTTTATCATGATTCTCTTTCAGCCCATCAATAGTAATTTGAATTGAATCTAATTTATGATCACTTAAATAAACACATTTTTCTCGATCTAATAAATAGCCATTACTGACCATAGAATGATGTGTTATTTTTATTAAATCATCCCGTTCTATTTTAGATAAAAACCGTTTTACATTTTCAAAAGCAATTAAAGGTTCCCCCCCATGCCAACAAAGTTGTAAATTTGAACAATTCTCAAAAGATTTAATAAATTCAATCACTTTATTTTCCGTTATTTCACTCATAAAATAACGAGGAAGATCAGATTCATAACAATAAGTACATCTAAAATTACAAGCGAACGTTGGCAACAACACTATTCCTAGCGTGGATCGCTGAAATCCATGCATATACCTAACCATTTTCTTTTGAATTATAAAATTTTCATCTTCAAATGGATCAATAATAACTTTCGCTTTTATTAGATTTCTTAAACTGTTTGCATTGATATTTGCAGAATCCCAGTCAAAATCTTCCTTATCTTTTACGATGCTTAACTCATTATAGATATCTTCAGAAAGCTTTATAAACGAATTTGTTCTTGAATTATATAAAAAGAAACAATTATGCCTCCGAGATTCATACATATAATTATATTTAGACCAAATCATAACAAAAATATTTTGAAATTAAATTAAGCCGGCATGAAAAGCCGGCTTAACATAAGGAAGATCAAATAACACTCAACAATTCTAGTTCATGTTTAGTCCCATCTTTATAACAATCAATGTGACCTCCAGGACTACATGGATTTGTTTCATCGTGAGATCCACCAATTATACAATCCATTTCACCGGATAAAATATCCTGAACTTCAATGATAAAATCTAAATCTTTCATATTTATTTTTTTTAAACCTTTCTTCTCATCTCGTTATTCGGAATGATTTCCGATTATTATTCACTAAAAATTTTTCGGATAGTTATATCTCTATACAAAACACATCTATCGAGTATATCACATACATTCTGATTTTTGCCCTTAAGATACTTTTCTTCTCTATTTCGAGCAACTTCCGGTAAAATCCATTATACCCAAGCCCGTGGGTGTTTGAAATTACCATGTTTTTGTTACCTTTGCAGTGCCTTTTCTTGTAAGTTTAGTTAGACATCAGGGTTGATTGGTCTCAATTTGGTTGTTTCGCTTTCCTGGCAAGGGAAGGCTTTTTACTGTCCGCACCGGCGGATTCTGAGGCCGCCGGATTTGTTTATCGTTATCCATCTTTAAAAGTCCGTTTATTGTAAAGGAACCCTTAACACCACGGTGAAGACACCCTTAACCGAAGGGTTAAGACATCCTTTACAATAACATGGCAAATCAGTCGATAACCACCGGTTCCGAAAATGTGACGGAACGGGGTTGTTTGAGTAATTTGCTTGCCGCGGTGAACTGTGTAGTTACCGTGAGTTCATATTCTCCGGCAGCGAGAGTTGCCGGCACCAGAATAAGCAGGCGCGAGGGTTCGTTGAGCACAATATCGGCCGCATCGAGATTTACCGTTTCCGACGTATCGATATTGCGGAAGGTTATACCCACGGCGGGATCGTCGCCCACGATTCTCAGGTAGGAGCCTTTCAGTTCGGCGTTGCGTCCGCGGGTAAGCGTGCCGTCGGTGGCGCCTGTGGTGCTGTCGGTAAGGGTGTAAATGGCAATGGGGTCGGACTGCTCGCCCAGTATCTCCACCATGGTGTCGGCAAGGGCTTTGCGCAGTTCCATGCCCTGATTCATTGCCACATACACGCTGTTTACGGCGGGGTTCCATGTGCGGTCGCGGAACACGCCTTTTATCACCGGGCGCATATATACCAATCCGGTATTCACGTTGTATCCGCCCAGCACCCTTTCCGCCACTTTGCGGTTGAAGCGGGTGATGATGTCGATAGCCGTTTCGGCTTTAATTTCCATGCCTTCGTTTTGCAGGTCTTTTACAATGTCGGCAATGGTGAGGCTGCCGTTGGTAACGGGTGCGGCCATGTAGTCGCTCCTGTCTTCGGTGAGCGGGTTGAGGCGCAACCATGCGTTTAATTTATTCATATCGGTCTGTTTTTTTCCCCGTTGCCGGAGAGGGTTATTATTAACGGCCGGACGTATTCCGGCTTAAATCTCAAAATCAC
Organism: Proteiniphilum sp.; assembly: GCF_040307845.1. Lineage (GTDB taxonomy): Bacteria > Bacteroidota > Bacteroidia > Bacteroidales > Dysgonomonadaceae > Proteiniphilum. Next base: position 16,700 of record NZ_JAWRIS010000010.1, on the reverse strand, counting down.
CATACATCGAGCCAGAATTGTTGCTGAACGTGATGGTGTATATACCTGACGGCAGTCCCGAAAGTGGGACAAATGCCTGCAGTTGCTCCGAGGTGTTTACCGTTACTGCATAGACCGTATCTCCCGCATCATTGGTGAGCGTGACCAGCAGATTGCCAACATCCTTGTGGAACATAGCCACAATAACGTTGCCCTGTATCTCGGCCGTAACGGCATCGCCGCCGGAGCGGAAACCACCTGTTTCGAATTTTCCTTCCAAATCTATTTTATTTGTTTCGGTGATTGCCTGACCGTCAGCTACCGGCGTGATCTCCGTGCCTGCCACGACGGGAAACCATATCCATCCCGCACAAAACACAAGTAACAGAATTTGTTTTTTCATCATAAGAATTATTTATTGAGTTTGACGGTAAATATAGGTCAAGCTTTATAAATGACTGGCATGGATATAGGTTTTTCTTGTTAACATATAGGTTTTTCTTGCCCTAAAAATGCAATTATCTAATTTTCAGCATATTGATAAGTTAAAAATATAGGTTTTCGATGGATGGTTGTGAGGCTCGTGGATAATCAGTCCGGCAACCGGTCAATATGGCCGGCAATGTCGCCGCCGGGCTCCAGACCCATTTTCCTCCGTATATCGGTCCGGCGGGTTTGTACGGTGTGGACACTTTGGTGAAGGATCAGGGATATTTCTTTTACCCTGAAGCCGGCATAAGTAAGTATGCATACACGGAATTCTGTTTCGGTAAGATCAGGATATTTTTCCCGTACCTTTCCGGCAAGCCCCGGCCGCATGGCATTGAATATCCGGAACAGGGCGTCCCATGTTTCTTCAATACTTTCTTCACCATACACAATCTTGTTGAACCGCTCGCCCCACAAAGCCCCTCCGGAACCGGATTTTCCCGGTCGGGTCATTTCCCGGTTCAATTCCATCACTTTCCTGGCTACATCGAATCCCAAGAGAATATCCCTGCGTAGATCAAGTTGTTTTTGGTACACGGTGCTTTCCAAATCGCGCTTCATTTCTTTTAGGGTCTCGATATTGTGCCGGATTTCCGCCTGCCTGTTTTTCTGCCTGGCCCAATACCACCAGAACAATACCCCACCCACTATTACCATAGCCTGCAGCGCAATGATCCATAGCCGGCGGACGGAAAGGTCACGGTAATACTGTTTTTGCATTTGCTCGTAATCGTATTTCAGGTGTGCTTCATATACCGACTGGTTCGCTCTCTCTTCCATAATACGGTGAAGCGTATTCATGCGCTCGTCCTGGTAAGCGAAGGCCGCTTCGTAGTTAGCCTGTTCTTTTTCCCGGCCGGCCAGATAGGAGTAGGCGCTTGCCTTGAAATAATCGTCTTCCACAGCATTTATATGCTCCTTTAACTGTTTCGTGTACCATGCGGCGGAATCCGGTCGTCCCATACCTGTGTATAATTCGGCAAAGTTCAGGTAATAACGGGGTAGTTTGGCACTATCGGCATTGAACCGGAACGATTGGCGCAGGTATGTTTCCGCTTTATCGAACTGTTTGGCTTCCTTGTACATCACGCCCAGGTTCTGCGCCAGCAAACTTTGCAGTGGAAGGTCTCCCCTGTTTCCGGCCAAGTCCAACCCTGTATGGAAAGAAAGTAAAGCGCTGTCCGGTTGGTTCAACAGCGCATACATCCGCCCTATGGCACTCAGGCAGTTTGCCTGTTTTTCATGAGGCTTGTCGGGAGATTGCGCATAAAAACGTTCCGCTTTCTTATAGTTTTCCAATGCTTCAAGATGGAATCCCTGCTTCGCAAGCAGGTCGCCGAGATTATACTGTATCAATCCCTGTAAATCCGCATCACCGGTTTGCCGGGCATGCTTTCCCGCCTCTTTGTATTGTTGTACCGCATTTTCATATTCCTTCCGTTCACGATACACACAGCCGCTGTAGAACCAGGCCAGCGCAGCCTGTCGGGGTTCTTCCCGTCCGGAAAAATAATCGCGCGCCTGGAAGACCAAGGTATCTTCTGCAACAGGGCGGTGTGTTTTGTAGCGTGCCTGCACACGCAACACTAAATAACGCATGTAATCTTTGTGAAGGAAGCTCTCTTCGGGATAGAAAAGGGAATCGATCAGTTGCATGGCGCTGTCGGGGTTGCTTTCGATAAGCCGTCCGGCATCTGCCAGCAACCTGGAAGCTTCGGGCTGGGGGTTGGGGTTACACTCCCAAAAAAAAGACAACCCAATGGCCATCAAAAGGATATAGAATACGTTTTTCATCGATTTGCCGTTATTCAATTTGTTCCGGTAGCGCAAATATAGTGAAAGCTGAGAGAAAAACCAAGCTTGATTAAGTTTTTCCGAGGCGTATCCTATATTCTCAAAATATACAATTTTTTACTAAAATAAGTATTGAATGTAACGGAAAAGGATTTTAAAAGTATTTTTGTATCTTTACGGCGTAGCAATTGTCTGGCTTTTGTTTTTCAACTCATTAAACCAAAAATATATACAAAATGAAAAAAATCGGTGTTTTATTATCAGCAGTATTATTATTAAGCCTGTACTCAACAGCCTATGCGAGCGATTTGACAAAAAGTGTACAAGGTGCATGGACAGCGAAAGTGGCTGATGCACCGTATGGATACCAGGATTACCAGGTAACAATAAAGCAGGTCGACGGCAAGTGCGTGGCGGATATTTCCGGCTCCCAATTGAATGTAAAAAACCAGGAATTGAAGGAAGTCGATGGAAAACTGACAACCACAGTATATGCGGGAGAAAATGTAAAAGTTGTCATCTGGAATGAAAAGAAAGAAGTGAAAGGAACGGCCGACACCTCCATGGGTAAGCTTCCTATCACATTTACGCGCGCAAAAAAAGCGGAATAGCCTATTCGCAAAATAATGAATAATGGAATCATTAAAGAATATTGTTTTTGACTTCGGAGGAGTGCTGATCGATTGGAACCCTATTTATCTTTACCGGGATATTTTTGATACGGAAGAAGAAATGAATCATTTCCTGGCAAATGTATGCCGTTATGACTGGAATATATTACAGGATGCTGGACGTTCCCTGGCAGAAGGTACAAGAATATTACAAGCGCAACATCCTGAATACCGCGAAGAAATAGCTATGTATTACGGAAGCTGGGATAAGATGCTGGGAGGCACCATTGAAGAGAACATAAAATTGATTAAACCTCTCAAAGAGAAATATAAGGTATACGGCCTAACCAATTGGTCTGCGGAAACAATCCCTATAGCCATGGAACGCTACGATTTTTTCAAGGATCTGAATGGAATGGTTGTTTCAGGTGCAGAAAAGGTCATAAAACCAGATCCGCGACTCTATCATATATTGCTGGGACGGTATGAGATACAAGCCGGAGAATCACTCTTTATCGATGACAATTATGCGAATATCGAAACTGCCCAACAACTGGGATTCCAAACGATCCATCTGGTAGACGACGCAAATCTGGAGGAAATACTGAAAGCCAAAGCTATTTTATAGAATGTATCGTCTCGAATATACTTACTCACTGTAAGTTGTTAAAAAATAAGAAGTGTACCCTTTACAACAGGGATTTTACTTATTTTTGCTCACTAAAGTCAGACTATTTTCGCCATGGCATTATCAAGCCAACCTGACTTCTGTTCATTTGGCTTGGCAAAGTAGTCCTCCATATACGTTATTATACAGCATGTTCACTATGGCATACAGGAACAACGGCTGGTTAAAAGTCGTTTCTCTGGCAATCATAATACTTATTCTGGCGTCCTGCGGCACGGGAAAAACAACTGTCTCCGGCAGCAAGACATCCACCACCTTACAAGACGATATCATTCAATATGGGAGGCAATACCTCGGCAAACCCTACCGGTACGCAGGAAAAGGACCCAACGGCTTTGATTGTTCAGGTTACACCTCTTTTGTTTTCAGGAAATTCGGTTACAGGTTAGATCCCAGTTCAGCGGGACAGGACAGGCAAACCCCCACCATCGCCAAAAGAGAGGATTTACGCAAAGGGGACCTTGTTTTTTTTGAAGGGAACAGAAAGAACGGAAGTGTCGGACATGTAGGCATAGTGACCGAAGCGTTTTCCAACGGACAATTCAAGTTTATCCATTCTTCCACCACCAGCGGGGTAATCATATCCTCGTCTACCGAACCCTATTACGCATCACGCTATTTACGCGGGGGGAGGGTCCTTGAGGAAAATGCATCCTATGTGACACGCCGCAATCCGCCCGCCAATAAAAAACAACTTGCCGCAACAAATAAAGAACCGGCCCAACCCACCATTCCGGAAATAACTCTCAGTGAAACAACGGAATATTCCGAAGACATCGGGAAAGGAGAAAGCTATCCGGAGAATGAATCGGTTATTCTTGTACAGACTGACCCGCAAAAAAACCCGTCCCTCACATCAACGGCCAACGGGAAAGGGCAGGAAAAAGATAGGGTCCAGCAGGCAAAAAGCGACATGGTGTTGAGGGAAGAAGATAGTGACATCATCTCACCACTTCCTAAAAACCATACGGTACAAATGGGTGAAACACTCTACTCCATTTCGCGGTTATACGGATGCACCGTGGAGCAACTGAAAGCATGGAACCCGCAGATGGGGGAGGTGCTGAAAGCCGGAGAATCCCTATTGGTTTATTCCAATCATTAAACCCTCTGCCATGTACGAAATCCCATATTTTAATGTAATTTCGGCATCTTTTGTGTATTTTTGTCGCTTATTGCAAATTCGATTCTTTCGTCATACCGGAAAAGTGGATGGCAGACAATTAAAAGTATATAATAAATTATAATATGATAACGACAGACCAACTAAAAGATGTGTTGGAGCGCGAGGACGCGCTGAGGGGGTATCTTTGACGTCGATGCAAAGCGTATCCAATTAGAAGAAGAAGAGTTACGCACCCAATCACCCGATTTCTGGAACGACGCCAAAGCCGCCGAACAGCAGATGAAGGTGGTGCGTGAATTAAAATACTGGATCAATGCCTACCAGGAGGTAAAATCGGCAGCCGAGGAACTACAGCTGGCATTCGATTTCGCCAAGGAAGGTATTGTATCGGAAGAGGAGATCGATGCCAATTATAACCGTGTCCTTCAACTGATTGAAGACCTGGAGTTGAAGAATATGCTCCGCCGGGAGGAGGACCAGTTAGGAGCCGTGTTAAAGATCAACGCCGGTGCGGGGGGCACAGAGAGCCAGGACTGGGCATCGATGCTATTCCGGATGTATCAGCGCTGGTGCGAGGGTAAGCACTACAAGACGACCGTCACCAACTGGCAGGATGGCGATGATGCGGGTATCAAGACAGCTACCCTTCAGGTAGAGGGTGATCTGGCCTATGGTTTCCTGAAAAGTGAGAACGGCGTGCACAGGCTGGTGCGGGTATCGCCTTTCAACGCACAGGGAAAACGGATGACCTCGTTCGCTTCGGTGTTTGTGGTACCATTAGTCGACGACTCCATCGAGATAGAAGTCAATCCGGCCAACCTGAGTTGGGACACCTTCCGTTCCTCGGGCGCAGGAGGGCAGAATGTAAATAAGGTGGAGACGGGTGTTCGCCTGCATTACCAGTATAAGGATCCCGACACGGGTGAAGAACAGGAAATTGTGATTGAAAATACCGAGAGTCGTTCGCAAATGGGCAATCGGGAAAATGCGTTGCGTTTGCTCAAGTCGCAGCTCTATGAGATAGAACTGGAAAAACGCCGTGCAGCGCAGGCAGCCATTGAAGCCGGAAAAAAGAAGATCGAATGGGGATCCCAGATCCGCAGTTATGTATTTGATGACCGCCGCGTAAAAGACCACCGCACCAACTACCAGACATCAGATGTGACAGGGGTAATGGACGGTGATCTGGATGAATTTATCAAAGCCTATTTAATGGAATTTGGAAGCGAAGCATAATGCCAAACGGAAAAAGCCGATATCATCGTGTTGTCCTTGTAGGGTTGATCCTGTTCTTGACAGTGGTCATTTTTAAAGAGCTGCAACCTTACCTGGGAGGCTTTTTCGGTGCTTTCACCCTTTTTATCCTCCTGAAAGGAGTGATGGTGAAACTGGTAGAGAAATATCACTGGAAAAAGGGACTGAGCGCTTCGGTCATTGTTCTGGGGACCACGCTATTTATCCTGATCCCACTCACCGGCTTTGGGTTCCTTGTTGCCGACACGATTTCAGGGATAAGCATCGATCCCGCACAGATCATGAGAACCATGAGGGAATTCTCAGACAGTGTGGAAGAGCGTTTTGGCTTCACCCTGTTCACCCCGGAAAATCTCGCTTTTGTACCTCGGGCCGGCTCCTCCATCATGCAGACACTTGTTTCAGGAGTGAGTTCGATGGTCATCAACGGGATCATTGCCATTTTCCTCCTTTATTTCATGCTGGTAAGTTATACATCATTAGAGGAGGCGACCATTGAGATACTACCCTTCAGCCAGGAAAACAAACATATCCTCTCTGAAGAGACAAAATCGATCATACAAGCCAACGCCATTGGCATCCCGGTGGTTGCCATCACACAGGGAATACTGGCTTATATAGGTTACCTTTCCTTTGGAGTGAGCAATCCACTGGTTTATGCCGTATTGGTCGCCTGTACCACTATTATCCCCGTGGTGGGCACAGGGCTGGTATGGGTACCGATCGGCATTTCGGCATTGGCGCAGGGTGATATCATGAGGGGAATACTGCTGCTGGGCTATGGATTACTTATCATCGGAGGATCGGATGCCATCCTCCGGTTTGTACTGCAAAAAAGACTGGCCAATATTCATCCGCTGATCACTTTCTTCGGCGTGATCATGGGACTTGCGATGTTTGGATTCTGGGGGATTATTTTCGGCCCGTTACTGATCTCCTTGTTATTGCTCTTTCTCAATATGTACCGCCACGATTTTATTCCCGGATCCACGGCACAACCACATATTACCACTAAAGAAGGAGGCAAGGCGGGCATACTTTTCCGGAAAAAGCAGGCAAAATAACCCGCACTTTTCAGCCTGCCGCAATTCAGCATGATTTTCCCGAATTTCACCAATCGTACTCCAACGACAAGCCGAAAAGGGCAAAGTCGTATTGCACCGGATCGGAAGGATCCAGGAGCCGGAGGTTTCTGGTCAGTTCAAGGGCGGTTTTCCAATCGGTCTGTTTCCGGGTAATTAATCCCAACCGACGTGACGCCCTATCGACATGTAAATCGATAGGACATATCAGTGCGCTTTGAGGAATCCGTTTCCAGATACCGAAGTCTACTCCCCTGTCATCATTTCTTACCATCCACCGCAAGAACATATTGATCCTCTTACAGGCTGAATTGCGGAGGGGAGTTGCGACATGCTTCCGGGTACGGTGCGGAGCATCGGGAAAATCAAAAAAGACCTGTTCAAATCGAATCAGGGAATCTTCTACTGAATAGAAAACACCTCTATCTAAAAAAGCATCTTCCAAGGTCGTATAACGGGAGTAATGCCGATGCAGGAAATTTACAAAATAGAGTAAATCGGTATCGTTGAAGGTACGATGCGCAAATCCGAGTAAACCCTTCAGGTCATCATCGCCATGTTCCATAACAAAACGATAAGGTTCCCCACCGAACCGTTGCACCAACTCACCGCATTTGGCGATAATAGTTCTTCGTTGCCCCCACGCCAGTAAAGAAGCAAAGAACCCCATGATCTCACGATCCTGATTGTCTGAAAACAGGTGGGGAATGGATATCGGATCATTTTCAATAAATGAAATATGGTTATATTGATTGACCTTCTCATCCAAAAAACTTTTTATATTGTCAAATGTCATCATCATTACCTCTATGTTCCTTTTTACGCAAATAATTTTAGTACAAAATTACGCCTATTCCTTAAAAAACCTTACATTTGCAGTGACTATTTCACTAAGCTATATAAACAACATTCAAATAGGATTTGAACGTTTTCGTTAAGCAATAAGAACAAAAGACAAGCTTGCTTGGATTATGTCTTTGCGAGAATTGAAAATCGAGGAGCGAAGGCGACTCAAATAAGCCTAATGTAATTGAACGTTTTCATTAAATTGATTCCCATACATGAGAAGTGTTCCCTACTCTTTCCATTCTATCTTGAAGAGCAGTCTTCTGTTTATCTTCTGTGTCCTTTTCCACACGGTCTCAGGACAGATCAGTTACGGAGGTAAACCCCTTCCGCTTCACGCCGGGATGGGAGCAAGGTCCATAAGTTCCTCCACCGACTTGTTTGTAGAGATGCCATCATTCGACAGCCAGTCGGCATTACGACAATCCCTGCAAGACCAGTCGAATCTCAAAAGTTTGGAATTTGCCCATAAGTTTCATCCTTTCCTTCGCCCCGACAATGCAGGGATTACTTTTGTGGCCGGCAATATGAAAGTATGGCGTGTGGGGATTCGCTCCAAAGGAGCCTATTCATTGAATGTTCTTTTTTCGAAATTCAGGTTGCCGCCCGGAGCCCAACTGTTTGTCTACAGCTCCGATCAATCGGAGATCCTGGGTTCTTACACCGAAAGAAACAACACCGAATTGAACATGCTTCCCGTACAACCGGTCGGGGGCGATGAATTGATCGTGGAATACCAGGAACCGGTGGAAGCAGCATTCAAGGGTGAGATTGAGGTTGGTGAAGTAAACCATGATTTCGTGGGTATCTTCAGGGCCACCGAGCCGCGGGATCCGGAACAGAGTTGCCATCCCAATCTGGTTTGTTATCCCGAAGACATTCAACCCGGGAACGGTGTGGTGGGACTGATCATCAACGGCACCACCTATTGTACCGGCTCCCTTGTGAATAATACGGCGGAAGACGGTATACCCTACCTGCTGACCGCCACCCACTGCCTGAATGAGAACTATAAGCCCAGTTTTCTGGCCAATAGGAGATATGATGTGGTTGCCGGGAGCATCGTCGCATTTTTTAATTACAATTCTCCGCTGTGCGATCTCGACATACGCGGTCCGTTACAGATGACCATGGCTTCAGCCGATTCGGTACTGATCAGTGAAAGGCACGATATCTCCTTGTTAAAGCTGAAAGAGGCTCCCCCGGCAGAATATCAGCCCTATTATCTGGGATGGAACGCCAATTCCTCACCTTCGGCGCCGTTCCACGGCCTGCATCATCCCAACGGGGGCATTAAAAAAGTGGCAATAGACGAAGACCGGTTGAGCCTCAGCTCATTCGACCTGCCCAACTACAACCAGGAAGAACCCAACTCCTGGTGGGAAGTAAGTGGATGGGAGACCGGCGCCACGGAAGGAGGATCCTCCGGCTCACCTCTGCTGGACAGGGAAAAAAGAATAGTAGGTACCCTCACCGGTGGGGTTTCGATGTGTTCATCACCCCGGGGGCCCGATTCTTATGCCTCCCTCTTCAAGTTATGGGATGTGCAGGGATCACTCGACAATCCAAATCCGATCAGTTACTATCTTGATCCCGGGGAATCACAAACCAGGCAAATGAATGGATTTAATCCATACGCACAACAACCTTTCACAAGAAGCCATAATTTTAAACCGGTGGACAATGCGGTGAAATATCTATTTCAACAGGTACCTTTATTTGCCACAAACAATACCTTTGGATATACCGAATTCGCAGAACAATTTTATGCCGGAGACGGTATACAGTTACGAGGAGTCTTTGTCTCGTCTCCTCCTGTCAACAGTATCACGAATATGAACATCAGAATAAGGGTCTATTCCGGAGAAGATGGTCCCGAACGGCTCCTTTACGAACAGCCTTATAATTACAGTTACAGGTATTTCACCAATAATGGCTTTCCCGTTGATTCCCGTGACATGCGCCATAATGTAGAGAATTACATACGGTTTAACGACCCGGTTTCTGTTTCTAAAACATTTTATATCTCCTATTCTGATGCCAACGGGATACCCTCCGGTTTTTCGACATTCAATGCCGAACCCAGAAAAATCGGTTCAGGACTTGTTTCCACGGCGTGGATGAAAAACCCATCGGGATGGGTAAAATCATCGGAGAATATTGAAAGTCCTATTAATACTACCCTGTTGATCGCACCCTATGTAATAGGCAAAATTTCTACCACGGTAGAACCGGAAAAAGAACAACTCAAACTGGTGGTCTACCATTCCAACGAAGTAAAAAGGATATTTATTGAATCGAACTATGAATTGGTCGAATGGGAAATTTTCTATTCATCGGGAATAAAAATCCATCATGAAACCATCGATATAAGTATAAACAGAGGCTCCTACTCATCAGCACATCTCCCTAAAGGAGTGTATATAGTGAGGGTCAGGACTATTGACGGCACTATCTCCTCGAAAAAAGTACTGGTAATATAGCTACTCTACAGACGATGTTGCTTCAACCTCTTCCTCCTCCGGAGTTCCCTGTTCATCGGTCAATTTGTTCTGTTCCACTTTCTCAATTTGCCCCTTCAGATAAGAAGAGATAATATTGCCTCCACCCGCTGTTTCAACACGGTTATACTCATCCTTTCCGATCGCTGTCTCCTGGGGAGCAGGTACCGCTTTTTGTCCGACAATCAACTGGTCCCCGATACTAATCCTGGAAGATTTCAATCCATTCCATGATTGAAGTTGAGCCACCTGGATACCGTTTTTGCGTGCGATATCTCCCAGCGTGTCTCCTTTTTTCACGCGATAATACTGGTTCACCGTCTGTGTCTTTCCATCAGGATTGTCATCAGTAGTGGCCTGAGCCAGTTGCCCTTGGGTTGTTGGTTGTGGTGCCGCTTCTTTTTTACCCACGATCAGCTGCTTTCCAATATTGAGTTTATTTGATTTAAGGCCATTCCAGGATTTGATCCGGTCAACGGTGGTACCGTGTCTCCGGGCAATAGCGGAAAGGTTATCTCCTTTTTTTACCCGGTAATAGACACTCGCCGTATTTCCTGACAGCGATGAAACGGAACCATCCAAATATCCGTCGGTACTGGCCCTGTGCGTAAAATACCGTGCCTTATCATAATTGAGGATGGTATCGTTTTTATTAATAAACGCGTACATTTTTTCCGTGGGCAATACCAGTGCATGCGCTTTAAAATCACCGGGGATCACATCCTTCCTGAATTGAGGGTTCAGTCTCTGCAACTCACCCAAAGGGATATCCAGCACTCCTGCGACTTGTGCCAGATGCATCCTTTCGTTCACTTGTACCGTATCGAGCGCGACTGTCAGGGATGAAGAGTGTGCAGGACAAATATTATGGTCTGCGTAGTAATTCATGATATAGTTGGCCGCGATAAAGGCAGGCACATATCCCCTGGTTTCCCGGGGCAAACGGTAATATATCTCCCAATAGTCGCGTTTGCCACCACTACGGGCTATTGCCTTGTTCACATTTCCCGGCCCACAGTTATATGCGGCAATCACTAAATTCCAGTCGCCATAAATGGTATACAGGTCTTTGAGGTAACGTGCAGCGGCATCAGTCGATTTATAAGGATCCCTCCTTTCATCTACCAGGCTATTTACTTCCAATCCATAGCCTTTCCCCGTTTGCAACATAAACTGCCACAAGCCTGTAGCCCCCGCGCGGGACACGGCCACGGGATTCAGAGCCGACTCGATTACAGGCAGGAACTTCAGTTCGATGGGAAGTCCATACCTGTCCAAAGCCTGTTCAAACATCGGAAAGTAGTAGTCTCCCAATGCCAACATATAGCTCACCTGATCCCTTTTCCGCACGGCATACATCTCTATGTAATTCTTCACCACACTATTGAAAGATAACTCCATCTCCGAGGGTAAACTATACAACTTCTTAAGATAGACTGAATCGTGGAAAGCCACGTTCTGACCTCTTTTACAATCGATCTCAGCATTCGAAAGGTCGAGTTGCCAGTTACGCAACAGGTCGCTCAACTTCTCTGTCATACTCTCCGGGTAGATAATTGCATTATCCTGGATAGTGTCTGCACCGGCCGGTGAAGCTCCCACAGAATTTCCCGGCAAGTTATTTTGAGCGATAAGCCCTAATCCGGTCCATAGCGCTACCAATGTAAGTAAAATAGTTCTCTGCATACCCATTAAAGACTCATCCCGGGAGGATGAATCATGTTTTTTAGTGTTAAAAATTAAAATTCAATTGCAGCCCTAATGAGGAGCTTCCTTGATTAAGACCTTTTTCACCCCTGATAAGAACAGGGGTCACGCGCATTGAGAGGTCCTGGCTCATATTAAAATCAAATAACTGCGCATCCACATAAGCGTCTATAATAAAAACCAAATAGACTCCCACCGTCCCAATAATACTCAGGTCCCGGTATCGGCGGTAATAATCCTTCCGCTGCTTTAGCACCCCCGTAAACCACTGAGTGTCTATGGTTTCCGGATCCTGTCCGTAAGGGAGCATATTATGCCATCGATTGGTTGCGGGATTATCGTCCATAATATCCTGATATGCGCCTAAATAGTCCTGATAGTAACCGTTATTCCAGGTGATGGCATACGTCAACCCGGCAAAAGCACCATATACAATGGGCAGTTTCCAGTATTTACGGTTATAAATCTGTCCCAAGCCCGGAAAGATCGCTGAAAAGATTACCGCTTTGCGGGGAGAAGGACTGAACATATAAGAAGGTGCGAAAAACTTATCCGAAGTGATTTCTACGGGAGGTTTGCTTACTTTCGTCCGGACAGAATCTTGCTGCCTCACTGTTTCTTTATCTTCTTTCAGGTTGAGGGAGACAGAATCCGCCATCTGATCAAGGGAGACAGAGTCGGTCGTCTGCAGGAGAATAGAGTCGGACACCTGTACCACAGTAGAATCCTTCATCAACACAGGTATAGTATCCCGCAGCTCTTCGGGAGAATGATTCTGCCCCTGCACCTCCACGGCGCAAAAGAGGATCGCCATACAAATAAGGATTCCGGGCACCTTCATCATCAGCAATTATTTTTGCATTTTATCAAACATGACGATGATACGCTCCAGGTCCTCCGGTGAATCAAACGGGATTGTAATCTTTCCCTTTCCACGTTTGTTATAACTGAATTGCACATCGGACTGGAAGTAAGCCGAAAGATGTTGTTTTAACGCATCAAAATCGTCCGGAGATTGCTGTCTTACGGTTGACTTCCCTGCTTTGGGTTTCCGGTTATCACCATCTTTGAGTTGTCGGGCAAGTGTTCCTTCCTCATAATCTTTCACCATCGACTCCACTTTCCTCACCGACAAGCCTTCATCGAGGATCATGTTATAGAGGGATAATTGTTCCACCGGGTCGTTCATGGAGATCAATGCACGCGCATGCCCCATGTCAATTTTTTTATTTTTTACGCCCATCTGCACTTCCGCCGGAAGCTTCAACAGGCGCAGGTAATTAGTGACGGTTGCCCGCTTCTTACCCACTCTCTCACTCAACTGTTCCTGGGTGAGGGAAAGCGTCTCGATCATATTCTGATAAGCCAGGGCAATTTCTATTGAATTAAGATCCTCACGCTGAATATTCTCAATCAGCGCCATCTCCATCATTTCATCATTGTCGGCCGTCTTAATATAGGCAGGGATGGTAGATAATCCAGCCATTTGAGAAGCACGGTAACGGCGCTCACCGGCAATAATCTGGTAATTATCATCGTCCAGTTTCCTCAATGTGACCGGTTGAATGACACCAATTGATTGAATGGATACGGATAATTCACGTAATGCCTCCTCATCGAAAGCCCTGCGTGGTTGACCGGGATTGGGAACAATCTTGTCAAGTTCCACCTCACTGATGGAAGAAGAGCCCTGTGTCTCACCGTCGTTGAAAGTGATCAACGCATCCAGTCCGCGTCCTAATGCATTCTTTTTTGCCATAGTCTATACCATAAAGGGTACAAAGTTAGCTAATTTTTTTCGTTATCCGTTTTTTCGATCAGCTCCTGCGCCAGTTGCATGTGGTTTGTCGCTCCACGGGAACCGGCGTCATACATCAATGCCGGCTTGGCATGGCTCTGCGATTCGCTAAGCGTAATATTCCGTTGGATAACCGTAGTGAATACCAACTCCTTGAAGTGGTGTTTCACCTCTTCGTATATCTGGTTATGAAGGCGCAAACGGGAGTCATACATAGTAAGTACAAAACCCTCTATCTCGAGTTTGGTATTGAGTTTCGACTTGATGATCTTTATCGTGTTCAGCAACTTACTCAACCCTTCAAGGGCAAAATATTCGCATTGTACGGGAATCAACACCGAATCGGCGGCTGTAAGCGCATTGACCGTAATGATACCCAATGAAGGGGAACAATCGATCAGGATAAAATCATATTGATCCCTTATCGGGTGCAGCAAATTCCTGAGTCTCTTTTCCCTATTTTCCATTTGAATCATCTCCAATTCCGCCCCCACCAAATTGATGTGGGAGGAAATGATGTCGATATTTTCAAAAGGAGTATGCTGCACCGCCTCTTGTGGCGTACTTTTACCGATTAGTCCTTCATAAATAGTATTTGCCGCTTTTTTAATATCAATACCCAAACCGGAGGAGGCATTCGCCTGTGGGTCAGCATCTACCACCAATACTTTTTTTTCCAATGCAGCGAGCGATGCCGCTAAATTAATGGTAGTGGTGGTCTTGCCCACCCCTCCCTTCTGGTTTGCCAACGCTATGATTCTTCCCATATCATTCCATTTTCATACGATTATTTTATTTGTTTACATCAATGAGTGTATGGAACTCGCTTTAATCATGTACTTGTGTGAGAACAATTGTTATGCTCGTTTCAGGCAGCAAAATAAGCAATAAATCAGCTAACTCTGTGTTAATAATTTAAAACATTGTTTTTTTTGTTGATAAATAGCCTTTTCATTCCCACATAAAATCGTTATCTCTTCCATGTTTTCCCAACAGGTTATCTTTCTGAAAGAAAAACTCTTCCTCTCCGAAAGCGGGCGTAAGGTCATCAAACCAGGTCGCTTTCCTGTCGTATTTGGCAAAGAACGGAATATCCACCAAATCCGGATTGCGACACTGAAGGAAGCGAAGGACAAATACCTTTTCTCCTTTTACTTCGGTCACACCCAATATCTGTATTTTTCCCGGGTTGGCACTCATACTGGGGCCACGGACAGTACGACAGATACCGCTCACGTTACGGTATGCTTTCCTGAAAACATTCCATGCCTTTTCGAGTGGCACTTCGAAGAAAGCTTTGGATCCGGTATCGCGTGCCACAAACATATAATAAGGTATCAAGCCTTGTCTCACCTGTTCTTTCCACATCTCGGCCCAGACCTTCGGATCATCATTGATATGGTGAAGCAAAGGCGACTGTGTCCTGATTTGTGCTCCGGTGTTGAGGATTCTCTGAATAGCTTGTTTTACGGCGTCGGTTGAGAGTTCTACCGGATGATTGAAGTGCCCCTGGAAAGCAAGATGCTTACCCGCCTTCTTCACCTTTTCAAAAAGACGCAGCATATCATCGGCATCTTTGTCCGTCAGGAACCGGTAAGGCCAATAGGCCAGTGTTTTCGACCCGATACGGATATTCCGGATATGCGAGAACTCTTTTGTCAGCAGCGGTTCGATATAAGCAGACATGATACTTGTTTTAGCCGTCAGAGGGTCACCTCCCGTAAAAAGGACATCCGAGACTTTTGGATGCTTCAGCAGGTATTTATGGAGTAGATCGGCCTCTTTCATCGCGAATTTCAGTTCATTCATACCCGAGAACTGAGGCCAACGGAAACAGAAGGTGCAATAAGCGTGGCAAGTCTGTCCCTGGCTGGGGAAGAAAAGCACCGTCTCCCGGTACTTATGCTGCATCCCATGCAATTTTACCCCGTCCACCGCCGGCACATTGTGTTCCTGCCCTGCCGGATTAGGATTCAACTTCATCCTTATATCATATATTTTCTGTTTCAAGCCGGCTTCATCGTTCGCATCAATCAACTTTTTCACCTGTGCATAATGAGATTTAGAAAGCATCTCCTCACGGGGAAAAGTGAGGGTAAAAATAGGATCATCCGGCACATTATTCCAGTCGATCAATTCTTCCACCACATAGTTGTTAGCTTTAAAAGGTAATACACGACCCACGACGCCAATAGCCTCCCGTTCCTGATCGGACAAGGCGCTTATCTGAGGCAGATCGTTATAATTACGCAGAATAAAATTTCTATACTTTTTATTTTCCATATTCATTGAATCTTTTTGAAGTCTCGCAAGTCCGTACGTTTCCAATCTACATGCGAAACTTGGGTTATTTATTAAATTGGTGAACCACACGAAGAGAAATACGCGCCCTTGAAACAGGGAAGAGAGGTTTAGATTGCAGTTCAAGCTATACAAAAATAAGACAAAAGCATCAAAAAGACAACCCAGTTAATACATTTTTGTATTTTTTGAGGAAATAAAAAACAGTTTGCCTGTTTTAAGTGAAAAATAATAACTGTTGCCTTTAAGGAATGACCAAGGTACACGCCTGACGTAAGCCGGCACAATCATGGTGAAAATTCCCGGTTCATTTAAACGCGCCAAAAGCATATCACGCATAAAAATAATACAAAAGAACTGAAATAGTCTAATTTTAGTAAGTTTTTCACTACTGACCGGATAAAATTTTAAGAAAAGGGGTTACTTCCTTTCGGTTTCGCCCCAAAGTTGTAATTTTGTTTTGAACAGAACAAAGTACAACCATGGGTAAAGATAGTAATAAACATTTAGTCGGTCAGCCGATT
>NZ_JAWRIS010000009.1:0-98804 GCF_040307845.1 Proteiniphilum sp. | reverse complement strand
ATCGCCTTTTTGTTTTATCAGACTTTTAATTTTTTCGTTAAGTTCTGTTTCGATTTCAGAGGTCAGATTTCCGTATTTTTTAAGTTGTTTTATGAGAGGGTTCATTCTTTGTACGGTGTTGGTTTATGCTTGCCGCTAACGCACAAATATACGCAATAATATTAAAAAACAATCATTTGTTTCAATAAAAATTAAAATGGGTTTTACATCTATGTGAATCAGTTGATTGAAAACAGATATTTTGTTGCGTATTTCGAATTATTATACTATCTTTCAACTCCAACAGAGATTTAAAAGTGGATGTTTAACATATCTGAAATACGCAGTTATGGATTTTAGAGATAAAAGATATCATTTTGAGCCGGGTGAATATAACGGCAAGCAGGTGATTTGGATTAGGTTCGAAAAAGACAACCAACTTATCTCCTATCTGCGCAATCATACAAAAGCAAGATGGTCGGCATCGAAGAAATCATGGTATGTTACCGATAACCGATATTATCGTGAGTTATTTGGTTTGAAGCCGGTGATTGCCGGTAAAGAAGTACTGAGCAAAATTCATGCTAAAAACCTACCAGCTCTAAAACGGTTTCAGGAACAGATAATACTGAAAGGATACAGCGAAAATACGCTTAGAACCTATACATTGGAATTTGCTCAATTGCTGTACATCCTTAAATCGTATCCGGTCAATGAGCTTACTCCTGATCGGTTACGTGGTTATTTTCTTTATTGTCACCGGACACTGAAATTGTCGGAAAGTGAAATCCATAGCCGTATCAACGCAATAAAATTCTACTATGAACAAGTGTTACACCGCGAGAAAATGTTCTTTGATATTCCACGTCCCAAAAAACCGCAGACACTTCCAAAAATGCTCAATAAGAAAGAAGTGCAAAAAATTATTGAAGTTACCCAAAATCCGAAACATAAACTGATGTTGAAACTTGCTTATGGTATGGGGTTACGTGTCAGCGAACTGGTCAGCCTGAAAATTTCGGATATCGACAGTACCGCCATGTTAGTCCGAATAGAACAGGGTAAAGGGAAAAAAGACCGTGTGGTTCCCCTCCCGGAATCAGTACTTGAAGATATGCGAAGTTATTATAAGGACTATCGTCCTAAAATATATTTCTTCGAAGGACAGGATGGAGGGCAATATTCCATCCGGAGTGCCCAACAAGTTTTTAAATCGGGATTAAAAAAGGCTGGAATCAAAAAACAAATCGGCATACATGGGCTGCGCCACAGTTATGCCACACACCTGTTGGAAACCGGTACAGATATACGTTTTATCAAAGATTTGCTTGGCCACCAATCTGTTAAAACGACCGAAATCTATACACACGTGACCGACCTGTCGAAGTCAAAAATAAAAAGTCCGCTCGATTCACTGTAAGAATATGTATAGCGGAATAAGCCAGGCTGCATAAATATGGCTTGCCAGACCGAGTAACACAAATAGATGAAAAACGGTATGGACAAATTCCCTTTTGGCCGTGGCGTATATGATCGCTCCTGCCAAAAAGTCATATTGCATGCTTTGGCAAAGATTTTGACGACACTATGATAGAAATAACGTGAGGCAGGTTTGGATCTCCCCATCCAATAATATGTGGAACTTTTAACTGGTTGTCACGTTTATCAATAAGAAAAGAAAGGAGACAATATATATGAACTTTAATAATTTTACAATAAAAGCGCAGGAGGCGGTACAGAAGGCGATTGACTTGGCGCAGGGCAACAGCCAGCAGATGATTGAGCCGGCCCACCTGCTCAAAGGAGTGATGATGGTGGGTGAAAATGTAACCGGTTTTTTGTTCCAGAAACTGGGTGTGAATCCCCAAAACCTGGAGAGGGTGCTCGATAAGGAGATCGAGTCGTTTCCTCGTGTATCCGGGGGCGAGCCGATGTTGAGCCGGGAGACGAATGCGGTGTTCCAGAAAGCTACCGGTTTCACCAGCAAGATGGGCGACCAGTTCGTGTCGCTGGAACATCTGCTGTTGGCGATACTGGATGAAAAGAACAGTGCTTCGCAGATGATGAAAGATGCGGGCATCTCGCTGAACCAGTTGCAGGCGGCCATACAGGACCTGCGCAAGGGGGAAAAGGTGACCAGCCAGTCGGCGGAAGATACTTACCAGTCGCTGGGCAAATATGCGGTGAACCTTACGGAACGGGCGCGTAACGGTAAACTCGATCCGGTGATCGGGAGGGATGAGGAGATCCGCCGTGTGCTGCAGATACTGAGCCGGCGTACCAAGAACAATCCTATCCTTATCGGTGAGCCGGGAACGGGTAAGACGGCCATTGCAGAAGGGTTGGCATACCGTATCGTGCGGGGTGATGTGCCGGAAAACCTCAAAAGCAAACAGATATACTCTCTGGATATGGGAGCACTGATTGCCGGTGCGAAATACAAGGGTGAATTCGAGGAGCGGTTGAAATCGGTAATCAACGAAGTGGTGAAGTCGGAAGGGGAGATTATCCTTTTCATCGATGAAATCCATACATTAGTCGGTGCCGGAAAGAGCGAAGGAGCGATGGATGCAGCCAATATCCTGAAACCGGCGTTGGCGCGTGGTGAGCTGCGCGCTATTGGAGCTACCACACTGGATGAGTACCAGAAATATTTCGAGAAGGATAAAGCGTTGGAACGCCGTTTCCAGACGGTGATGGTGGATGAACCGAGTGAATCGGACAGCATCTCGATCCTCCGTGGGTTGAAAGAGCGGTATGAAAACCACCATAAGGTGCGTATCAAAGACGAAGCGATTATTGCCGCCGTACAACTTTCAAGCCGTTATATCACCGACCGGTTCCTGCCCGACAAGGCAATCGACCTGATGGACGAGGCGGCTGCCAAACTGCGTATGGAGGTAGACTCCGTTCCAGAAGAGCTGGATGAAATCATGCGCAAGATCAAGCAGTTGGAGATAGAACGTGAAGCAATACGTCGTGAAAACGATACCCAGAAAGAGGAGTTGCTTACCAGGCAGATCGAAGACCTGAAGGCGGAGGAATCGGAATACAAAGCCAAATGGCAATCCGAAAAAGAGATCATCAATAAAATACAACAAGACAAGATTGATATTGAAAATGCCAAGTTCGAGGCAGAACGTGCCGAACGTGAAGGCGATTACGGCAAGGTGGCCGAGTTGCGCTACGGAACGATCAAGGAGAAGGAAAGCGAGATAGAAGCGCTGCAACAGCAGTTACACGAACGCCAGGGTGGCCGTGCGATGATCAAGGAAGAAGTGGACGCGGAAGATATTGCCGATGTGGTATCGCGGTGGACGGGTATTCCCGTAAGCAAGATGATGCAGAGCGAACGGGAGAAACTGCTTCATCTCGAAGACGAACTTCATAAGCGGGTGGTCGGCCAGGATGAAGCCATCACTGCCGTGGCAGATGCCGTGCGTCGTAACCGCGCCGGGTTGAGTGACCCGAAACGGCCGGTCGGCTCTTTCATTTTTCTGGGTACCACGGGAGTGGGAAAAACCGAATTGGCGAAAGCATTGGCCGAATACCTGTTCGATGACGAAAATATGATGACCCGTATCGATATGAGCGAATACCAGGAGAAATTCAGCGCTACGCGATTGATTGGTGCGCCTCCCGGATATGTAGGCTATGATGAAGGTGGACAACTCACCGAAGCCATCCGCCGAAAACCTTATTCAGTGGTATTGTTCGATGAGATTGAAAAGGCCCATCCGGATGTGTTCAATATCCTCCTGCAGGTGCTGGACGATGGACGGTTGACCGACAACAAGGGTAGGGTGGTGAACTTCAAGAATACCATCATCATCATGACTTCTAACATGGGATCGAACTTGATCCGTGAGAATTTCGAAAGGATCACTCCTTCGAACCGTGAGGAGATCATCTATAATACCCGCAATCTGGTGATGGATATGCTGAAAAGAACAATCCGCCCGGAATTCCTGAACAGGATTGATGATATCATCATGTTTGCCCCGCTGAAGGAGGATGAGATCGAACAGATTGTCCGCATTCAACTCGATGGCGTAGGGAAAATGTTGTTGGAAAACGGCATAGTGTTGAGATACACCGATGAAGCGGTCAGAAGTATTTCAGTAGCCGGTTTTGATCCTGAATTCGGGGCCCGTCCGGTGAAACGGTTGATCCAGCGGAAAGTGCTGAACCAACTCTCCAAGGATCTGCTCGCCGGGAAAGTGGACAAGACTAAACCGATTACCATCGACGCGATAGACGATACGATCTTCTTTAAGAACTAAAAGTGAAAAGTGGATATTTAGTTTTTTCACCTTTTCCAGAAACCGGGAACAAATAACGAGAGTACGGTAAATATCTCAAGACGCCCTACCAGCATAAGGAAACTGAGATAATATTTCATAAACGGTGTGGCTGATTCAAATGTGCCGCTGGGACCATAAGAACCTAATCCGAAGCCGTAGTTGCTGATGGAGGATAATGAAACGCCGATCGATTCTTCGAAGTTCATCCCGTTAAGGCCCAAAATAACGGCACTGATGACCGTAATGGATACATACAGGAAGACAAAGGCAAACAGCCGAGAGAGAGTCTCTCCCGTAATCACTTTCTTGTTTATCTTTACCACATAGAGGGCGTTGGGGTGTACCTGACGCTTGAAGACCAGCAATGCATTTTTGGAAAGGGCGATCAGACGGGATATCTTCATACCGCCCGATGTAGAACCTTCACTTCCGCAAAAGAGGATCATCACCAGGAAAAGAAGCCAGTAGGCAGACCCCCACAACTGGAAATCGGCTGTGGCAAATCCGGTAGTGGTGACAGCCGCAACGACCTGGAAAAATACTGTCCGGAATGTTTGTTCTATGTCATTCATTCGCCCTGTAGCCAAAAGAGCGATTGTAATTCCCACGGTGAAAAGAATGATGATCAGGAAATACCATTTGAACTCTTCATCCTTGAAAATTGTGGGTTTAAAACGTGTGACAAGCGTTGAAATAAGAAGGAAGTTAGTGCCGCCCAGGAACATGAGCAGTGTGATTACATATTCTGTATAAGGAGAATTGAAAAAGGCTATACTGGCCTGTTTCGTAGAGAATCCGCCTGTAGAGATGGCTGTGAGGGTATGGCAAGCAGCATCGAACGCATCCATAGGACCGGCCCAGAGAAAGAAAAATCCGAGAATGGTGAGGCCAAGATATGTCAATGACATCTGTTTGGTGATTTCACGGATACGGGGCCGGAACTGGTCTTCAGCGATACCGGTGGCTTCTGCTTCATAGAACTGGCTCGAAATCCCACCGAAGATAGGCATAAAAGAGAGTACGAAGATGATGATCCCGATTCCTCCGATCCATTGCGTGAAGCTGCGCCAGAAATGGAGTGATTTGGGAAATGCTTCGATATTGACCAGGGTAGAGCTCCCCGTAGTGGTAAAACCGCACATATTCTCAAAAAAAGCGTTCGTGAAAGAAGGGATGGCACCACTGAACAGGTAGGGGAGCGTACCGAACAATGCCATCACCAGCCAGGAAAGTGAGACGGTAAGGAATACCTCCCGCTTGGTGAGGTTTCCTGTTGTACGTCTGCGTTTTCTCACCATAAAAGTGATGAGTGCCCCTGTGCAGAAACAGATTACTGCCGAAAAATAGATACTCTTTACAGCTGTTTCGTTGTAATACTCACCTACCAGTGCGGAAAGGAGCATGAAGACCGCTTCAATGATCAGGAGCAGACCAATAGTGCTTAATACGAATTGATAGTTAAATCTCTTCATGTTTTTATTTCCCGGTGATGGAAGCCGGTGATAAAGGTCTCATATTAGTTAAACAGCTTCTCGATTACTTTCAGTGATTTATTGAGGAAGAAGACCACCACCTGGTCATATGGCTCAATAAGCGTGTCTCCATCCACCAACATCGGTTCACCGTTTCTGATAAGCGCCGCAAAAGTAATATCGGGTGGGAGGTTGAGGTTCCTTATCAGTTTTTTTGTCACTTTGGAATTGGGTTTGGCGATGACTTCTCCCACATTGGCGTCGGCAACGGTAAGGCTCTTTATATTGGAAGCATCGGCTTTCAGCAATAATTCATAGATCTTGCTGGCGGCAATCAACTTTTTATTGATCACCGTGCCTATATCGAACCTTTCCGCCATCGCAATATAATCGATGTTTTCCACTTCGGCAACCGTCCTTTTTACGCCATACTGTTTGGCCATTATACATCCCAGGATATTGGCCTCGGAATTGCCGGTAAGGGCGAGAAACGCATCGGTGTCGGCGATACTTTCCCGAAGCAGGAATTCGGCGTTCCTTCCATCTTCCACGAAAACGGTCACGTTGGAGGGAGCCATCTCAACCAGTGCCTGGGCACGCTCCCTGTCCTGCTCAATAACTTTTATACTGATGTTTTGCGGCAGTTGTTGTATGGTACGCATCGTGATGCGGCTGCCTCCCATGAACATAACTTTCCTGGTTTCGAACGATTTTTTCCCGAACAGTTCCGGCAGAGAATCGATATACTTCCTCAGGGTGCTAAAATAGAGGATGTCGTCGGGCAATATCTGGTCACTCCCTTTGGGTATAAGAGTGCTTGAATTGCGCTTGATGGCTACCATATGGAACCGTTTCTCTGTTTTTACAAGATCGTACAGGTATGTATTGACGATGGGCGCATTTTCCCTCACTTTGGCGGCGGCAATGATCACTGTTCCGTTACATAGCTCCCACCAGAAACGGGCCCATGGAGTTTTAAGCGACATGGCGATCTCCCTTGCTGCTATCAATTCGGGATAGATCATGGAGTGGATGCCCAGCTTCTCAAAAAAATCTTTATTTTTGGGTAACAGGTATTCGTAATTATCTATCCGTGCAAGCGTTCTCTTCGCTCCTAAATTGGATGCGAGCATACAGGAAGTAATATTCCTGGATTCTTCCGGAGTTACACCGACATAGAGATCGGCATTGGTAGCTCCCGCTTCGGTAAGATCCTTAATTGACGTGCAACTTCCAATATAGGTCAGTATATCGCTGTTGTCGCGTATGATGGCAAGCCGGTCCTTGTCGTCATCGATCAATGTTATGTCGTGATTTTCCTGCCCGAGAAGTTTCGCCAGATGGGTTCCGACTGCGCCCGCACCTGCTATTAAAATCTTCATTGCATCTTTTGCAGTTAATGATTCTCTATCTTAACGGTTATGTATTTGTATAACAGGACTTATGCTGTTATGCGGCGGTTGTAGATGTGCATGATTACCTTTACTTTCCTTGTATATATGGATAATCTGTTCCAGAATTCCTTTTTTATCGATTCCGGTGATATGTTGTAGTTCACTGACAGATCCATGGGTGACAAATTCATCAGGAATACCTATCCGGTGCAGGTGCACGTCGGTATAGTCGTTTTCCGAAAGAAATTCGAGGACTGCACTTCCTAAACCACCCTTACTGACTCCATCTTCCACGGTGATTATATATTTAAATTTACGTGCCACTTTATGCAGCAACGCTTCATCAATGGGTTTGAGGAATACCATATCATAGTGCGCTACGCCGATGCCTGATTCTTCGGCTTCGTCGATAGCCCTTGCAGCACTGTTTCCGATAGGACCGATAGAGAGGAGGGCTATGTCTTTTCCTCTTCTTAATTTTCTCCCCTTGCCGATGGGGATGATGTGAGGTTCATTCTTCCATTCGATTATTTCACCCTGTCCACGGGGATATCGGATGGCAAAAGGACCGTCATTTCCATATACACCTGTATACATCAGATTGCGCAACTCATGTTCATTATAGGGGGATGAGATGATCAGGTTGGGTATAGGACGGAGATAAGCCAGATCGAATACACCATGATGAGTAGGACCGTCGGGTCCCACTAATCCTGCCCTGTCGAGACAGAAGATCACTTTCAGTTTTTGTAGTGCCACATCATGGATTACCTGGTCGTATGCCCGCTGCATAAACGACGAATATATATTACAGAATGGGATCAACCCCTCCTTTGCCATACCGGCGGAGAATGTAACGGCATGCGCCTCGGCAATACCGACGTCGAAAGTCCTGTCAGGAAACTTATCCGCCATAAAACACATTGAACAGCCGGTGGGCATGGCCGGCGTCACTCCTACAATTTTTTCGTTTTTCTCAGCCATCTCTACGAGGGTGTGCCCGAAGACGTCCTGATAAGCCTGGGGCTGATTTGCATTATTTTTTACGATCCGTTCGCCGGTATCTTTATTGAAAAGACCCGGTGAATGCCAGATGGTGGCCGATTTTTCAGCCGGTTTGAATCCTTTGCCTTTGACAGTCTTGATATGGAGCAGCTTTGGCCCCTGCATGTCTTTGATGTTGCGGAGTATGCGGATCAATCCCGGCAGGTCGTGCCCATCCACCGGACCGAAGTAGCGGATATTGAATCCCTCGAACAGGTTTTGCTCCTTTGTTATCAAGGATTTGACGCTGTTGTTAAATCTCAGGACAAGATTCTTGCTACTTTCAGAAATAAGATTCCGTTTCTTGAACCCTTGGTAAATATTATTCCTTACCTTATTGTATTTTGCGGATGTGGTTAGTTTCACTAAGTAGTCCTGCATCCCTCCCACATTACTATCAATCGACATATCATTGTCGTTGAGGATGATCAACAGGTTATTGGGTTGCGAACAGGCGTTATTGATCCCTTCGTATGCCAATCCGCCGGTCATCGAACCGTCGCCGATGATGGCTACGATATGGCGGTTTAATTCCCCGCGAAGATTAGCCGCTACAGCCATACCCAATGCTGCCGAGATAGAAGTGGATGCATGACCGGCAACAAAAGTGTCATATTCACTCTCTTTAGGGTTTGTAAATCCCGAAAGACCGCCCAGTTTACGGTTGGTTGAAAATCTATCGCGACGGCCGGTCAGGATCTTATGCCCGTAGGCTTGATGCCCTACATCCCAGACAAGCCGGTCGTAGGGAGTGTTATATAAATAATGCAGTGCCACTGTCAGCTCCACCGTCCCGAGGCTGGATCCAAAATGACCCGGGTTGTGGGAGAGCTGTTCGATGATGAATTCCCGCAGTTCGCTGCAAACTGTTTCCAGTTGGTCTATGCTGAGTTTCTTCAGGTCATCGGGACTGTTTATATATTGTAAATATTGCATACGCTTGTTTTATTTAGATTTCACTCACAAGCTTCCTTCTTAATAACGAATACCTGTATGAAATAGTTTAACCGCTTAGGCACCTACCCACTTAATCACTTAGGCACTTAATTCGCCATATCGGAGAAAAATTTGATACGCACTAAACGAATTTCTGTCTCAGTATAATCCGGCAACTCTTCCTGGGCTTTTTCCAGATCATCGGTTTCCGCTTCTTTGAAATAGGAATATACGTCCTGTAGTACATCCTGATCCATCACCTCGTTAAGGAAATAATCGATATTGATTTTGGTACCTGAGTAAACGATTGCTTCCACTTCTGTCAGCATTTCATTGAAATCGATACCTTTTGATTCCGCCAGATCGTCGAGCGCCACTTTCCTGTCGATTGCCTGTACGATGGATACTTTTAGTTTCGATTTATTGGCGACTGTCTTTACGCGGAGATCCTCAGGACGGGTAATGTCGTTTTCCTCCACGTGTTTCTTTATCAAATCGACGAATTCTTTGCCGTAGCGCTTTGCTTTTCCTGCACCCACCCCGGGAATATTTTGAAGTTCTTCCAGCGTAATAGGGTACGACGTGGCCATAGCCTCGAGCGACGAGGGCTGGAAAATGACGTAAGGAGGAACGTTCAATTTCTTCGATAATTTTTTCCTCAGGTCTTTCATCATAGAGAAAAGTACAGGATCGGCAGCTCCACCGCTTCCACCGGCAGAAATAACATCTGAATCATCACTTTCCGGATCAGCCATATTATCCTCATCTTCATCTTCTTTTGTTATCTTGAAAGAGACCGGATTTTTAATGAAATCTTTTCCTTTTTTGGTGATCTTAAGAATGCCGTAGTTCTCGATATCTTTTTTCAGATAGTTATCCAGCATTGCCTGGCGGATAACTACTTCCCAGGTGCTTTCTTCTTCATCAGCGCCCGATCCGAATTCCTCCAGTTCGTTATGCCCGTATGTCTCTATATCGGATGATTCTTTTCCAATAAGGAAATTTATAAGATAATCGGCTTTTTGTTTTTCTTTGAGAGCGGTAATCGCCTCCAATACAGTAATAAGTAACTCTTTTGCTTCCACTTTCTTCTTGGGATTTAAACAGTTGTCACAATGTTCACAATTCGGTTCGTTATACTCTTCGCCAAAGTAGTGCAACAGCACTTTCCTCCGGCATACGGATGTCTCAGCATAAGCGGCTGTTTCCAGCAGCAGTTGTTTTCCGATCTCCTGTTCCGAGACCGGTTTCCCCTGCATGAACCGTTCCAGTTTCTGCAGGTCTTTTTCTGAATAAAATGCGATACATTTGCCCTCACCACCATCGCGTCCTGCACGGCCGGTTTCCTGGTAATAGCCTTCAAGGCTTTTGGGGATGTCGTAATGAATCACATAGCGGACGTCGGGTTTATCGATCCCCATGCCAAAGGCGATAGTAGCTACGATCACATCTACTTTCTCCATGAGAAAAGCATCCTGGTTATAGCTGCGTGTGGCCGCATCCATTCCGGCGTGGTAAGGCAATGCCCTTATGTCGTTTGCTTGCAGTATCTCTGCAAAATCGTCTACTTTCTTTCTGCTCAGGCAATAGACAATTCCTGATTTCTTCCCCTGGGAAAGAATATACTTGATAATCTCCCTGTCTATTTGTTCGGTCTTGTTACGGACCTCATAATAGAGATTAGGACGGTTAAAGGATGATTTGAATACAGCCGCATCGGTCATCCCGAGATTCTTCTGTATGTCGTGCTGTACCTTTGGGGTGGCTGTGGCAGTTAAAGTGATGATGGGACGCATGCTGATTTCACTGATGATAGGCCTTATGCGCCGGTATTCCGGCCGGAAATCATGCCCCCATTCAGAAATACAATGTGCTTCATCCACAGCATAGAATGAAATAGGAATGTTCCGGAGAAATTCCACATTTTCGGCTTTGGTAAGCGATTCAGGCGCTACATACAGCATTTTGGTCTTGCCGGAAAGCACATCTCTTTTTACTTCCTCAATCTCCTGCTTATTCAGTGACGAATTCAGGAAATGGGCAATGCCGTTCTCTTCACTGTAGTTACGCATGGCGTCCACCTGATTCTTCATCAGTGCAATAAGCGGTGAAATGACAATCGCCGTCCCTTCCATCAGCAACGCAGGGAGTTGGTAGCAGAGAGATTTTCCACCACCGGTAGGCATCAATACAAAAGTGTCTTTTCCGGATAAGATACTCCCGATTATAGCCTCCTGGTTACCTTTAAAAGTATCGAACCCGAAATATTCTTTTAAACCTTTGTATAATAAATCTTGTTTTTCCATTGAGCAAATCACTCTGTAATCAAATCGGCCTTCTTTGAAAGGCAAGCACAAATTTAGGAAAGTATTTTATATTTCCAAATAAGATTTATAGTAATACAAAATGAATATTTGTGGTTGTGCTGTAAATCCTCTATAATTCAATAAAGAACGGATGGTGAACACATAAAAAAACGCAGGCTGAACATGCGTTTTTTTGATTCACACGCAACCGGCTTTCACCGGCCGGAGTTCCTATATGTCGCGAATGAAGTCTCTGTCAGGCTACTCTTAAATGATGGAGGTCTGAATTTTCCAACTGGTGGGTAGCATATTCGCGGGTAACGTGCATTTTTTTCTTCTCACCTGAAGAGGGAAGAGTGAACATAGCTTCGATCATGATGGCTTCTACGATAGAACGCAGTCCGCGTGCTCCCAGTTTAAACTCAATCGCCTTATCGACGATGTATTCGTAAGCGCCCTGGTCGAAAGTGAGTGCTACATTATCCATCTCAAACAATTTCTGATACTGTTTGATGATCGAGTTTTTGGGTTCTACCAATATCCGGAGCAATGCATCCCTGTCAAGCGGTTCCAGGTAGGTGAGGATAGGAAGTCGCCCGATGATCTCCGGTATCAGTCCGAACGACTTCAGGTCGAGCGGAGTGATATACTTCATCAGGTTGTTCCGGTCTATTACTGAAGTCTGACTGCTGGCAGCATAACCTACCACACGTGTATTAAGTCGTTGAGCGATTTTTTTCTCTATCCCGTCGAAAGCACCCCCACAAATAAACAATATGTTTTTTGTATTTACGGCGATCATCCTTTGCTCCGGATGTTTTCTGCCTCCCTGGGGCGGTACATTTACCACCGAACCCTCAAGGAGTTTCAGTAATCCCTGTTGTACTCCTTCACCACTCACATCGCGGGTAATGGAAGGATTGTCACTTTTGCGGGCGATCTTATCGATCTCATCAATAAAAACGATCCCCCTTTCCGCGGCATTCACATTGTAATCGGCAACCTGAAGCAGGCGGGTGAGAATACTTTCAATATCCTCTCCCACATATCCGGCTTCGGTAAGCACCGTAGCATCCACAATAGTAAAGGGAACCTGCAGCAACTTTGCAATGGTCCTGGCCAGCAATGTTTTTCCTGTACCGGTTGCTCCCACCATGATGATGTTCGATTTTTCAATCTCCACATCGTCTTTGGTATTCTTTTGCAAGATACGTTTATAATGGTTGTAGACCGATACGGACAGAAAGCGTTTCGCACTATCCTGTTTAATCACATACTGGTCTAAAAACTCCTTGATCTGCGCAGGTTTGGGGAGAGAGGAAAGGGTGAGGCCTACGTCCGACTTCTTATTGCTTTGGAACGAGTCGTTCACAATTTCATGTGCCTGTTCGGCGCACATATCGCAGATAAAGCCGGTCATACCCGAAATGAGCAGATTTACCTCCTGCTCACTTCTTCCGCAGAAACTACAATGATTGCTACTATTCGCCTTTTTTGCCATTATTTATTTTTTTTTGTCAGGACGTCATCTACCATACCGTATTCTTTAGCTTCGGCTGCCGTCATCCAAAAGTCACGATCGGAATCCCTGGCCACATCCTCAACGGGTTTACCCGAATGGGTGGATATGATGGCATAGAGTTCCTGTTTGATTTTTGCAATTTCACGGGCGGTAATTTCGATGTCAGAGGCCTGTCCTTGTACGCCTCCCAGCGGTTGATGGATCATCACACGGGAATGGTTGAGGGCAAACCGTTTTTTCTCGGCACCGGCTACCAATAGTATGGCAGCCATGGAAGCGGCAATACCGGTACAAATGGTAGATACATCGCTTGAGATAAACTGCATGGTGTCATAAATACCCAATCCTGCATATACCGACCCGCCGGGTGAGTTTATGTAGATGGAGATATCCTTTCCCGGATCGGATGAATCGAGATAGAGCAACTGAGCCTGGATCACATTGGCCGTATAATCGTCAACGGCGGTGCCGAGGAAGATGATACGATCCATCATCAATCGTGAAAAAACATCCATTTGTGCTACGTTGAGCTGGCGTTCCTCGATGATGGTGGGAGAGATATATCCCCCCTGACTGGTGATATTCATGTAACTGTCCAATCTGGCGCCATTCATGCCCAGATGTTTCACCGCATATTTTCTAAAATCGTTATCCATAATTTTTTTATTGATGTGTATAATTCTAATCATTATCAATAAGGGCACTGCAAACAAAGTGCCAAATTTTACATCCGGGTATACTTTCCCGCTTTAGAATTATATAACAAATTTATAACGAATTATCGAAATACAAAATAAAATCCTGATAAACAATTAATAGTTATTCAGAGGAAAGTTATTTTTGTGTCGAAGTTTTTCTTTTTCTTGTCGGTTTTTCGGTTGGATCTGCTTCTTCTTCCGTGTCAGTAATATTGTCAGAAACAACCTCTTCATCGTGAGTATGCTCTTCCGCATGTTCACCCTCACCGTGTTCGTGCATATGTCCGCTCATCAGTTCACTGAAATCCTTTGAAGTGATCTCTTTTTCGATCACGGTCACGTTTTCTTTCAGCCAGTCGATGAGCTTGTTTTCTGTAGCCCTGTCGAACAGACTACGCACCGTCTCTTCTTTTTCAAGCAGGCTTTTGGTATAATTCTGCAATACGTCCGCCGGCAGGTTCGTCATTCCATATTGGGCAAACTGAGCTCTTGCTACTTCTGTGGCGAGTGCTTCGATATCAGTAAATTCGACTTTGATCTCATTCTCTTCCACGATCTTCTGTTTGGCAATCTGGAATTTCAGATCTTCCAGAATTTTCGGAAAATCTTCCTCTATCTCTTCGGCCGTACGTTTTTCGTCTGCCGCGAGCAACCACCGTTTCAACAATTCATCGGGGAATGTTACCTCTTCCATCATCTTTACAATGATGTCACGTGCTTCGTGAATGAAAAGGTGATCGACGTCCGGGTTGAATTGTTTCACCAACTCGGCTTCTACTTTGGTCCGGAATTCTTCCTCGGTTGTAGCTGTACCTTCTCCCAATACTTTGTCGAATAATTCCTGGTTCATCTCCGCTTCTTTATACCGGGTCACTTCATTAATGTCGAAACGGAAATCTGAATGAATGTCCGCTACGTTCTCTTTAGTGGTTTGCAGTAAAGAGGCTATTTCGGCTTCGTTATTGTCGTACGCTTTCCTGGGATTAAATACCACACTGTCGCCTACTTTGGCGCCGATAAAACTGTTTTTTGTTTCCTCGTCCTTAATATAGGAAGGCATCAGGATGGCGTTTTCAATTACCTGGCCATTTTCTTTTTCGTTGTCACCATCCATTTCTACGAGTGTACCTTTGAGCAGGTCGGTATCTTTGGCCTCCTCCTCTACAGAAACGTAGGTACCGTAATTCTGCTTGTAGGCATCCATCTGCCGCTCGAACAGTTCCGGTTCCAGTTGTATCTTATAAGAAGTCAATTCAACGTTTTTGTCGAGATTCAGATCAAATTCGGGAGTAAGCGCCACATCGAATGAAAATTTGAGTACCTCTTCTTTTTCCAGATCAATTTCTTCGTCCAGGTTATCTGCCGGCAGGGGTTCCCCGAGTACTTTTAATTTATTGTCACGAATAAAATTGCCTATTTCGTCGGAGACAATTTTATTGATTTCGTCAACCAATACTGCTTTTCCATATAATTTCTGGATCAGGCTTTTGGGTACTTTTCCCTGACGAAAACCGGGAATATTGGCTCTTTGACGATATTGATTCAATGACTTATCTACCTTCTCCTGGTAATCTGCTTTTTCGAGTTCAATGACGATGGTTCCATTTACATCGTTCGTTTTGTTCAGTGTTGACTTCATTATAATATGTGAAAATGATTGTTTTTTGTTGAAAGTCCGTAAAATTCAACTGATTGTAACATTTTGAAAAATAAGATTGCAAAATTAGTGTTATTCTTTTAATCTGCAAAAAATATTTTATAGAACCCGCTGTAATTCCTTTACCGGATTATTGTACTACCTTTGTACTTTAAATGACTGTGGCAATGAGACCTGTTCTTTCATCTTTTACACCGGGCTACAAGATAGCCTATCTTTTTTTGTTTCTGTTGATTGGTGTGATAACGGCTGGTATCCTGACAAATCTCATTCTGATGATACCGGCAGTGGGCAGCGGGAACGGAGTGAATGCCATTTATGTGGGTTCAGTAATGCAATCGCTAGTGGGCACCGCTTTGCCGGCATTTCTTATTGCCGCATTGACTCACCCTTCTCCGGCAGGCTATCTGAAGATGACAGGCAGTAGCCGGATGGGGAGAAAAATGGTATTCGCTGTGCTTGCTTTCCTATTTTCATATTGTTTAGCTTCGTTTCTGTCCCAATGGAATAAAGGGTTTGTACTTCCGGCGCCGATGCGAGGGGTGGAACAGGTATTACGTTCCATGGAAGACGCCGCACTCGCAACTACCGATTTGTTGCTGTCGGGGAAGACCATCGGCAGCCTTATCCTGAACCTGGTCGTAGTCGCAGGGTTTGCAGCGGTGTCGGAGGAGATGTTTTTCCGTGGAGCGCTACAGCAATTCATACAAGAGAAGTTCCCTGATGGACACGCTGCTGTATGGATCACAGCACTGGTATTCAGCCTGGTCCATTTTCAGTTCTATGGTTTTTTGCCGCGACTCCTGCTGGGCGCCCTGTTGGGATATCTGTTCCTTTACACTCAGAATCTCTGGATCCCCATCCTGTTTCACTTTATCAATAATGCTTTTATCATTGTGATGCATTATTTCTGGGGAAACACTTCGTGGATGCGGGAAATAGAGGAGATGCCGGTGAATGGATGGTTTGCCCTCGCCGCTGCTGCCAGCGCCTTGTGTACAGTCCTACTGTTCTGGGGATATTCTAAGAAGTGGAAAGGTGCCTAAGTGGAAAAGTGGAAAGGTGCCTAAGTGGGAGAGTGGGAGAGAAGGGTAATTAATAAATTGAATAATTAGGGGGATAAAACTTCTCAACTTCTTAACTTCTCAACTTCTTAATTTTTAGTTCTAACTTCTAACATTTAATAAACAACAATGATACAAATTCAACATACGCTCCTGTCGGACGAAATATTTGAAGAACAATTTATTTGCGACCTTTGTAAATGCAAGGGGGAATGTTGCGTGGAAGGAGAATCAGGAGCGCCCATCACGAAAGAGGAATTCCAGGATATAGAAAGCATCCTCCCCAAAATCTGGAATGACCTTTCCCCAAAAGCACAAGAGGTAATCAATAAACAGGGGATCGCCTATACAGATTACGATGGGGAATTGGTTACCTCGCTCGTAAATGGAAATGAGTGCGTATTTACCTATTTCGATGCCGATGGGGTATGTAAATGTGCCATCGACAATGCATACCGGGAAGGACGGATATCTGTCCGTAAACCGGTCTCGTGCCATCTTTACCCCATAAGACTGACAGAATATAACGATTTCACTGCTGTCAATTATCACCGTTGGTCAATATGCAAACCGGCCGTGAAGCTTGGAAGGAAAGAAGGGGTACCCCTCTACCGCTTCCTGAGAGAACCTCTGATCCGGAAATTCGGAGAAGAATGGTATCACGAAGTATGTGAAGCTGCCGGATTATTGAAGAAGGAGGAGTAATTATTAATCGCTTTTAAAGGAGTGTATTTGCCTATTTCGTGTTTTTTTGCGCTATTTACTTTTTCAATTTAGAATCTTGTGTTATTTTTGCACAGACATAAGTAAAATGTGCAGAATGTTATGGTTTCAGCAATTTCCAAGACAAAGAAAAATTTAATCGATGTAGCCCAACAGCTTTTCGCTAAGAAAGGTGTTGAGAATACAACGATGAATGATATTGCCGAAGCATCACAACGTGGCCGGCGTACTCTCTACACCTATTTCAACAGCAAATACGATATTTATAAGGCGGTTATTGAGTCGGAACTCAATGTGCTGTATAGCAGACTTGAGGAAGTAATCAAGCGCGATATCCCTGCTGACGAAAAACTGATTTTGCTGGCTTTTACCCGCCTGAGTGCTGTCAAGGAGGTGGTTACGCGCAATGGAACGCTGCGTGCCAATTTCTTCAGGGATATCTGGCAGGTGGAGAACGTCCGCAAGGAGTTCGACAGGAAAGAAATCAGTTATCTTGAAGAAATCATTCAGGATGGTTGTAATAAAGGTCTCTTCGGATTGAAGAATGTGAAACAGACCGCAGTGATATTGCATTATGCATTCAAAGGACTGGAAGTGCCAGTCATACGGGGCACGTTAAAACTCGACTATAATAAGAAAGAGGATAGGGATACTATTGCTGATATTCTTATCAAGGGATTGTATGGGAGGAGTGGATAAGTGCCTGAGTGGATAAGTGCCTAGGTGGTTAGGTGCCTGAGTGATTAGGTGGAAAAGTGAAAAACTAATAGTGAAAAGTGAAAATTTAGTTCTTAATTTTTAGTTCTTAGTTCTTAGTTTTTAATTTTTAGTTTTTATTTTTTTTGTTTTTAGTTCTGAAATTGATAATTAGTAATTAAATAAGTATGAAGTTATTAGAAGGAAAGACCGCATTAGTGACAGGAGCTGCCCGTGGTATCGGGAAAGCGATAGCCTTGAAGTTTGCCTCGGAAGGTGCGAATATCGCATTTACGGATTTAACCATAGATGAGATCGGTACGGCTACCGAGCACGAAATTGCCTCTTTGGGTGTAAAGTGTAAAGGTTACGCCTCCAATGCCGCCAATTTCGAGGAAACGCACAAGGTGGTTGAACAGATTATGCAGGACTTTGGTCGCATAGATATCCTGATTAACAACGCCGGTATTACCAAGGACGGTTTGATGATGCGGATGAGTGAACAGCAATGGGATGCAGTGATCAATGTAAACCTGAAATCGGCATTCAACTTTATCCATGCGGTAACCCCCGTGATGATGCGCCAGAAATCGGGCAGCATCGTGAATATGAGTTCCGTGGTAGGCGTATCCGGAAATGCCGGTCAGGCTAATTATTCCGCTTCCAAGGCGGGCATGATCGGCCTGGCGAAATCGATGGCAAAGGAGTTGGGTTCACGCGGTATACGTGTAAATGCCATTGCCCCTGGTTTTATCATTACCGAAATGACCGGACAATTGTCGGAAGAGGTACGTAATGAATGGGCAAAACAAATTCCATTACGTCGCGGAGGCACACCGGAAGATGTGGCGAATACGGCCGTTTTCCTGGCTTCCGATCTCTCTTCGTATGTAAGCGGACAGGTGATCAATGTCTGCGGTGGCATGAATACATGATTAAATGACAGTTCTTTACGAAGATAATCACCTCATCATTGTCAATAAGGCACCCGGTGAGATCGTGCAAGGCGACAAGACGGGAGACCAGCCGCTGTCGGAGATGGTGAAGGAATATCTGAAAGAGAAGTACAATAAGCCCGGCAACGTTTTTTGTGGTGTGACGCATCGCCTCGACCGTCCGACGAGCGGGGTGGTGGTGTTTGCAAAGACCAGCAAGGCGTTGTCGCGGCTCAATGATATGTTCCGCGATGGTGAAATGGATAAAACCTATTGGGCCATTGTGAAGGATCGTCCCCCGAAAGAGGAGGATCAGTTGACCCATTATCTGGTCAAGAACGAAAAGACCAATAAATCTACTGCTTATCCCGTTGAAAAGCCACACACAAAAAAGGCGGTACTCCATTACAAGCTGATTGCCGCATCACAGAATTATTATTTGCTGGAGGTCGACCTGGAAACCGGTCGGCACCACCAGATTCGCGTGCAGTTGGCCAAAATTGGATGCCCTATCAAAGGCGACCTCAAATACGGTGCATCCCGTTCCAATCCGGACGGCAGCATCAGCTTGCATGCACGGACTATCTCCTTTATTCATCCCGTTTCCAAAGAAAAAATAATGGTCACCGCGCCCGTGCCGGAAGATAATCTCTGGAAGACATTTGAAGTATGATTTTTTGTGATCTGTTTTATCTACTTCTGGTATTTTGCCATCGACCGTTTTTTTATTCTCTATAAGTGAACTTTAAATCAATTTCTCCTCATATACCATCTTTCTCAATACCTCTTGTATTACGTATCTGGCGATAACTATTAATGAACTGTTTAAGCTTGGTTGAAGAATAGTTTTTTAATTAAATATGTATGAAAAAAGAGGCTTGTGAATGAGATTTAAGATAAAAACCGTACATTTGCATATCGGTGTGTAACCCCGATTTCGTATATAATAGAGAAATAAAATCTACAAATTAATAAATCAATCTGAATGAGATGAGTACTGAATAATAAGACAAAGGCTGTTAATTGGAGAAAGTAATTAAATTCTTTTAGTTTTTAGTTTTAGCTTACATCGCTTTTGCTCTTTATTCCTTGCTCTTTGTTCTAATTAAAAATCGTATGAAACCAACTTTATTTGTATTGGCAGCGGGAATGGGAAGCCGTTATGGAGGACTGAAACAATTGGACGGATTAGGTCCGAGCGGCGAGACCATTATGGATTATTCTATTTACGACGCGGTGAATGCCGGCTTTGGAAAACTGGTATTCGTGATCCGCCAATCGTTTGAAAATGACTTCAGGGAGAAGATCGTCAGTAAATATGAGAAAAAAATACCGGTGGAACTGGTATTCCAGGAACTGGATAAATTACCGGAAGGCTTCACACCCCACCCCGACCGGGTGAAACCGTGGGGTACCAACCATGCTGTGATGATGGGAAAAGAAGTTATTCATGAGCCTTTTGCAGTAATCAATGCCGATGATTTCTATGGCCGCGAGAGCTACAAGGTGCTGGCCGATTATCTTTCTACTTTGGGAGAAAGTGAAAACAAATATTGTATGGTGGGTTACCGTGTGGGAAATACCCTGTCGGAAAGCGGAACCGTAGCCCGTGGCGTTTGTGAAACCGACGAAGACCGTAATCTAACCGGGGTGGTGGAACGTACACAAGTGATGCGCGTAGACGGAAAAGTGAGCTATAAGGATGAAAACGACCGGTGGATTGCCATTGACGATAATACGCCTGTCTCCATGAATATGTGGGGTTTCACTCCCGATTATTTCAAATATTCCGACGATTATTTCATACAATTCCTGAAAGAAAATGCCGAAAATCTGAAAGCGGAATATTTCATACCGTTGTTGGTCAATCATCTGATCGTAAATGGAAAAGCGACAGTGAAAGTGCTCGATACTCCTTCTTCCTGGTTCGGGGTCACTTATGCAGAAGACCGGCCCGGCGTTGTGGCGAAGTTGAAAAGTATTGTGGATGAGGGTGCTTATCCCTCTCCATTGTGGTAAAATTATCACCCTTTTATTATACAGAACAAGCCTGCTATGTGGATTGATATTATCATCATTCTTATACTGATCCTTTTGAACGGTTTTTTTGCCTTGTCGGAGATCGCTATCGTATCTACGAAAAAGAACATACTGGAGGCAGAACGGAAGAAAGGTAAGTCGGGCGCCCGGCGGGCATTGAAATTACGTTCCGACCCCGGTAATTTCCTGTCGTCCGTACAGGTAGGAATTACTTTGATCGGAATCGTCAACGGAGCTTATGGGGGACAGGCTTTTACGGTATATTTAGTGCCTTTCTTCCAGCAGTTTCCGGCTATTGCTCCTTTTGCTGAAGGTGTTTCCATGGTAATTGTGGTATTCCTGATCACTTATGTTTCCATCGTGATCGGTGAACTGGTACCCAAAACCATTGCGCTGAACAATCCGGAGAAAATGGCGATGGCCGTGGCTCCTACTATCCATGTGGTGAGTATTATTTTCTATCCTTTTGTAAAACTGCTGTCGGTATCGACTGGTTTTGTCAGCCGGCTGATAGGCTTGCAGCCGAAAGTGGAAGTGGTGTCGGAAATGGAATTGAGAGCCATGCTGAAGACCGCTTCCCACGAGGGTGTGATCGATGTGGAAGAAAATATAATCCACGAGCAGGTTTTTTATTTTTCCGATAAGCGTGCCATCCACCTTATGACACACCGTACCGATGTGGAATGGGTGGATATCAGCAAGAGCAGGGAAGAGATCATAGAGGACCTGTTGCAGACCAAACACAGCAAGATTCTTGCCTGCAGAAAAGAAATCGATGATTTTGCAGGTACCATCTCCATGCGGGATTTCCTGTTAAGGCTCAATAAGAGGGATCTCTTTTCAATAGAAGACCTGATCATGGAGCCTATCATCGTCCCCAATAATCAACTGGCACAAAAAGTGCTTGAAAATTTCAAGAATAACCACAAGTTTGTCGCCGTGGTGGTGGACGAATATGGAAGCCTCGATGGAATTATCACTATTCATGATATCTTTGAGAATCTGGTAGGCGCTATTCCGGAGGAGACAGAAGATGAACTGTCTGATCCGCTTATATTCATGCGCGATGATCATTCTGCTTTGGTGAGTGGGGAAGCTCCTATCGAGATATTGTCGCAGATGGATGAAGACTTTATTGTGGATTTCGATAAGATCGATTATTCGACGGTAGCCGGTCTTGTATTTGAATGTATTAATAAAATTCCGGCGGTGGGAGATCAGTTTGACTATGACAATCTCCATTTTGAGATTGTGGATGTAGATGGAAATAAGATAGATAAAGTTTTAGTAACAAAAAAATTAAAAGAGGTCGATGAAGTGGTTATGTAATAATTAAAAAGTTTTATGTTATATAACACAAAATTTTTTCATGTTACGTCGAAAATAGGTGCTAATTTTACAGCAGATTTAAGAAAGAATCAATCTTCATCGATATCTTAATTTTAAACCCAGAAAATTACATGAACAAATTGTATGGCAAATCCGGTTTGCTTGTCGATGCTTTTAAGAAAACGGTAGACGGCAGGCAAACCGGGTTGTACACTCTGACAAATGAGAACGGATGCGAACTGGCGGTCACCAATTATGGTGCTAAGATAGTTTCGCTGATGGTGCCCGATAAGAACGGAACATTGGTTGACGTTGTATTGGGACATAATACGATAGATGAATATTTGACTTCGGAAGAGGCCTATTTTGGCGCTATATGCGGCAGAACGGCTAACCGTATTGCGAATGGCCGCTTCACCCTTGAAGGGAAAGAATACCAATTAGCAATCAATAACGGCCCGAACTCACTCCACGGAGGAATAAAGGGATTTAATGCGGTGGTGTGGGAGGTGAAAAAACTGACCGACCGGAGTATTGAGTTATTTTATCTTTCTCCGGATGGTGAAGAAGGGTTTCCCGGTAATCTTGCCGTTACCCTGACTTATACTCTGACGGATGATAATGCGTTGGATATCCACTATAAGGCGACTACCGACAAGTCGACTATCCTGAATCTCACCAATCACTCCTATTTTAATCTCTCGGGACAGGGGGATCCCTCTGTCGGCGATCATCTGCTGGTGATCAACGCAGACAGTTACCTGCCCACCGACAATACGGCCATACCTTACGGCGATGCGGAACCTGTAAAAGGAACGCCGTTCGACTTTACCGAGCCCCATACCATCGGAGAGCGGATTAATGACGATTTCGAACAACTGCATTTTGGTAAAGGATACGATCATAATTACGTTTTGAATAAAAATGCAGCGGATGAATATATTTATGCAGGTTATTGTTTCTCCCCGAAGACAGGTATCAAAATGGAGATCTACACTACCGAGCCGGGCATGCAAGTCTATACGGGGAATTGGATGACCGGTAATTTTGAAGGTAAGCAGGGAAAACGTTACCCGGCCAGGTCGGCTGTGTGCTTTGAAACGCAACATTTTCCCGACAGCATCAATAAGCCGGAATATCCGTCGGTAGTCTTGCAGCCGGATGATACTTTCGAGTCCAGGACAACCTATCGGTTTTCAACTGAAGCATAAATTGATATTCGACTATTCACAATTAATAAATTAACAAAATAATTAATCAAAAGTATGAACACGACTACTGATCAGAACAAAAATCGGATTGTGCCAATTATCATGATGATTGCGCTTTTCGGAATGATCTCATTTGTTACCAATCTGGCTGCGCCGATGGGACAAGTATTAAAAGAACAATTCGGTGTTTCCAATTTTATGGGATTGCTGGGAAATGCGGCTAATTTTATCGCTTATGCCGTAATGGGAATACCCGGCGGTATCTTGCTGCAACGTGTAGGATACAAAAAAACCGCCCTGATCGCTATCGCTATAGGGTTTGTAGGAGTATTTGTACAGTTCCTCTCGGGACATTCTCCTGAATCAGCAGCATTTGGCGTTTACCTGCTTGGTGCGTTTATTGCCGGCTTCTCCATGTGTCTGTTGAATACTGTGGTCAACCCCATGCTGAATACATTAGGCGGCGGGGGAAACAAAGGTAATCAGTTAATCCAGGTCGGCGGTTCCTTCAATTCTATTATGGCCACCTTTACCCCTATGTTCGTAGGTATTTTAATCGGTGAGGCAACTAAAGCAAATATTAAAGACGTATTTCCGGTGATGTACATTGCCATGGGCGTTTTTGCTGTTGTGTTCTTTGTAATGATGGCA
The DNA here is from genome assembly GCF_040307845.1 of Proteiniphilum sp. Classification (GTDB taxonomy): domain Bacteria; phylum Bacteroidota; class Bacteroidia; order Bacteroidales; family Dysgonomonadaceae; genus Proteiniphilum. The sequence continues at coordinate 74,843 of NZ_JAWRIS010000009.1, read as the reverse complement.
GTAAAAATTCCTGAACCACATGCCACCAATACAAAAGAACCTATGGGTAAGCTGATGTCAGGCGCATTGAAGTTCAGGCATTTTGTGCTGGGTGCCATTGCTATCTTTGTATATGTAGGTGTGGAAGTAGGTACTCCCGGAATCATGATCTACTGGTTGTCCGATAATCCGGAAGTAGGAAAAACCATTGCCGGTTTTGTGGCAGGTACTTATTGGTTCCTCATGTTGGTAGGCCGGTTGCTCGGAGCTTCCTTAGGTAGTAAAATTTCCAGTAAAACAATGCTTTCCACACTCTCTGCCGTAGGATTGATCTTAATCCTTTCCGCAATCTTATCGCCCACCACCAACCTGATTTCATTACCGGTATTACAGACATCTGCTACGGGTGCACTCTCGTTTGGTATGGCACAAGTGCCCATTAACGCTTTGTTTATTGTATTAGTGGGTCTTTGTACATCCATCATGTGGGGAAGTATCTTTAACCTGGCAGTGGAAGGTTTGGGTAAGTTCACACCCGCCGCTTCGGGTATATTCATGACCCTGGTATGTGGTGGAGGTATCCTTCCTGCCATTCAGGGTGGTGTGGCTGACGCAGCCGGTTATATCGCCAGTTATTGGGTGATTGTGATCGCATTGGCTTACCTGTTGTTCTACGGCTTGGTCGGATCGAAAAACGTAACTAAAGGTGTTTCTGTAACCGATGATGAAGTTCCGGTAGATACGGCTTCTCAAAGTGTGCCGGTAGAAGAATAATGAGTGGATATGACAACAAAATAATTACTATGACGAAAGAAGAAATAATTATAATATTCTCAGAGAAATTCGGGAATGAAACGCCGGTGGTATATACTTCACCGGGACGTATTAACCTGATTGGCGAACATACTGATTATAACGGGAGTTTTGTATTTCCCGGTGCGATCGATAAAGGCATGATAGCCGCAATGCGCTTCAATGGGACCGATAAGGTGAGGGCCTATGCAATTGATCTCGATGAGAGTGCTGAATTCGGATTGACCGAAGAAGACCTACCCAAAGAGGGTTGGGCAAAATACATTTTCGGCGTATGCCGTGAGATCATCAAAAGAGGTGGTACAGTGAAGGGTTTTGACACCGTATTTTCGGGCGATGTGCCCCTGGGTGCCGGTATGTCATCGTCGGCCGCCTTGGAAAGCACCTATGCTTTTGCATTGAACGATATGCTGAACCTTGGTATCGACCAATTCGAACTGGCACGTATCGGACAATCCACGGAGCACAATTATGTGGGTGTGAAATGTGGCATTATGGACCAGTTTGCCTCCATCTTCGGAAAGAAAGGAAACCTGATCCGCCTCGATACCAAATCGATGGAATATGCCTACTTCCCGTTCGATCCCAAAGGATACAAGCTGGTGTTGCTCGACACGGTGGTAAAACATGAACTGGCTTCGTCGGCTTATAACAAACGGCGGGAATCGTGCGAACATGCCGCCAGAACCATTGCCAAACGTCACCCCGAAGTGGAATTCATGCGTGATGCATCCATGGAAATGCTCGACGAAGTGAAGAACGAGATTTCTGAAGAAGATTACATGCGTGCCAAATACGTGATCGAGGAAACCCAACGGGTACTCGATGTGTGCGATGCATTGGAGAAAGGCGATTATGAGACCGTCGGCCAGAAGATGTTTGAAACACATCATGGCATGAGTAAGCTTTATGAAGTGAGCTGCGAAGAACTCGATTTCCTGAACGACGTAGCCCGTGAACATGGTGTGACCGGTTCGCGTGTGATGGGCGGCGGCTTTGGAGGTTGTACCATCAATCTGGTAAAGGATGAGTTGTATGATTCTTTTATCAGTGATGCCAAAGCGCAGTTCAAGGCCAAATACGGCCACGAACCGAAAGTCTATGATGTGGTAATCAGCGACGGAGCGCGCAAGTTGTAGTACTCTTTTCAAGTAATATTATAAGGTTGGGAGCCGGGGTTATTTTCAAAACCCCGCTTCCAATTTTTTTTTGACCATCTTTTACCAATCAATCCCGCCTTTTCTTTCTGCCCAGGTGATAATACCGGATAAAGTGCCTTATCCGTAAAGTCATTGGTACCACGATTCCTTTTTTTTATCGATAAATACCGGACCTTTGTCGAAATGTTTTTCGCCGTTTGTCGGGTAAACCTATTTTTGTCAGAAAAAAGGATCATTTATGAAATACATTTCTTATCCATTCATTCCGAAAAGGACAAATATTACTTCTGTTTGCATCACGGTAGTAATATTCCTTTTATCCGGAATACCGGATGCATATCCACAAGAAAATAACTTACCCTTACAATGGGATTTACAGACTTGTATAGATTATGCACTGGAAAATAATATCCAGATAAAACAAAGCGAAGCCAATAAAGAAACAGGCCTGGTCGATGCCAAACAGGCCAAAGCGGCAATGCTCCCTTCACTCTCGGCATCTGTAGGCCAGAACCTGACCAACTATCCGTTTTCAAAAGAAGATGATTCTTCGGGCACATCTTCATTTTCAGCATCAGGAAGTTACAGCCTGAATGCATCGTGGACCATTTTCGACGGCGGCGCACGCACCACCGGTATCAAACAGGCTGAATTAAACAACCGGATTGCCGACCTGGAAATTGAAGAGAGTAAAAACAATATCAAGTTGGCTATCATACAGAATTATATGCAAATCCTGTATGCCAGTGAGGCGTTGAAAGCTTATGAGGATGCCGTGGAACTGAGTAAAGCCCAGTTAGAGAGCAATAAGATAAAATTATCCGTCGGATCGGTAGCCAAAAGCGATGTATCGCAATGGGAATCACAGTATGCATCGGATAATTACAATCTGGTGAATGCCCACACAACTCTCGAAAATTATAAATTGCAATTGAAGCAATTACTGGAACTGGATAGGCTTGACAGTATGGAATTAGTGCTCACACCACCCGACGAAGATGATGTACTATCCATGATCCCTGATAAACGAACCATTTACCAGACGGCTTTACATGTGATGCCGCAGGTAAACAACAGCCGGCTTAACACCGAATATGCACACCTGGGTATTGAAAAGGCAAGAGCGGGTTTTTATCCTACCATCAGTTTACAGGCGAATACAGGTACGGGCAACCTGTATAATAACTCCGGATATTCATTCGGATCACAACTGAAAAATAACTGGAACAATATGGTCGGATTGTCGGTCAGCATCCCTATCTTTTCCAACAGGAGTGTCAAAAGTGCCGTGGAAAAAGCAAATATTGATGTCTATTCTTCACAGTTGAACGAGTTAAGTATCCGGAAGGAACTTTATGCGGATATCGAAACGACTTATTTAAATACCCTGACCTCCCAATCGCAGTATGTCGCAGCCGAAGAGAAAGTGAAATATAGCCGTGAGAGTTATGATGTGATGAATGAACAGTTTACATTGGGTCTCAAGAACACCATTGAGATGTTGACGGAGAAAAACAGGCTGGTCACCGCGCAACAGGAATTGCTACAGGCTAAATATACCGCGCTGATGAATATTAAAGTACTGGAATATTATCAGGGATTGATCTGAAAAACAGAAAATAAAATAATCATATGAAGACAAATAACAACAATTCAAAAAGGGATATCCGGTTATCTTTTATGGCTTTTCTCCTGTTTGCAGGGAGCCTGACAGCCTCGTTTTATTCCTGCAAGGATAATAAGAATCATAAAACAGAATGGCTTGCGGCCACAGTCGAAAGGCAGGATATCTCCAATATGGTGACATGCACCGGTACACTGGAACCGATAACGAAAATAGATGTGGGCACGCAGGTCAGCGGTAGAGTCGATAATATCTATGTCGATTTTAACAGCGTAGTCTCACAAGGCGAATTGCTTGCCGAACTCGACCAAACGGTGTTGCAGGCAGCATTGTCGTCGGCAAAGAGTTCGATGGCAACCGCCAGGAGTGAACTGGAATACAAGGAGAAGAATTATGAGCGTTTCAAGGTGTTGTTTGAAAAGCAACTGATCAGCAGTTCGGATTATGAAGAAGTGCTATACTCTTACCAAAAGGCACAGAACGACTATAATGTAAGTGCCAATAACTATCAAACAGCTCAAACTAATCTGGGGTATGCGAAAATATATTCCCCCATTGATGGTGTTGTCCTGAGCCGTGAAGTGGAAGAAGGCCAGACGGTTGCTGCCAGTTTCGAAACGCCGACGCTTTTCACCATTGCAAAGGATCTCACCAAAATGCGTGTAATAGCCGAAGTTGATGAAGCGGATATGGGTGATATTGCTGTAGGACAGAGGGTAAATTTTACCGTGGATGCCTTTCCCTATGAAGAATTTGCCGGCACAATCACACAAGTGAGGCTATCGCCTACGACCACCAATAATGTGGTTACTTATGAAGTAGTAGTGGAAGCACCTAACGACGGATTAAAACTGAAACCGGGTATGACGGCGACCTGTACGATCTATACCCTGGATAAACCGGATGTGCTTGCCGTTCCATCCCAGGCGGTGAATTTTAATCCGGGGGACGAGCCGATGAACGGCAGAGACTCCGTGGTGTGGGTGCTCGATCAGGCCGGTTTGCCGGTGCGGCGTCCGATAAAAACAGGCAACAGGAATAATATGTATACCGAAATATTATCGGGTGTAAACGAAGGCGAAAAAGTGATTATAGGAAAGAATAATCAGGCAGCCCAACTGACAACCCCGACGGGCAACGGAAACGAATCCAGTCCTTTCATGGCGCAGCCACCACGTCGCGGCGGTGGAGGAGGTAGATAATCCGGAAAATGCAATGATCCCAAAAGTTGAAAATAATGAATAACCAACCTGTTATTATCGATATAGCGAATATCCGTCGCGATTTCATTGTCGGTGCTGAAACCGTGCATGCTTTACGTGGTGTGACATTCAGTATCAAAGAGGGTGAATTCGTAACCATCATGGGAAAATCGGGGAGCGGAAAAAGTACACTGCTGAATATTCTGGGTTGTCTGGATACCCCTACCGACGGTTCTTACCTGCTGGACGGCATCTCTGTACAGAAAATGAACAAGGATCAGCGTGCCAGGATCCGGAATACCAAGATCGGCTTTGTTTTCCAGAGTTATAACCTGTTGGCCAACACTACGGCTATGGAAAATGTAGAACTTCCGCTGATGTATAATCCCGGCATTTCCTCATCCCTGCGCCGGCAGAAAGCTATTGATGCGCTGGAGAGGGTAGAGCTTGCCGACCGGCTGCTACACAAAAGCAACCAGATGAGCGGCGGTCAGATGCAACGTGTGGCCATAGCCCGGGCATTGGTCAATGATCCGGCGGTAATCCTTGCCGACGAAGCGACCGGCAACCTGGATACCCGCACATCGTTCAGTATCCTGAAATTATTCCAGCAACTGAACAGTGAGGGGAGAACGATCATTTTTGTTACCCATAATGAGGATATAGCGCAGTACGGCACCCGCAATATCATATTGAAAGACGGGAGGATTATCGAGGATAAGTATAACCCCCATATCCTGTCGGCTGCAGAAGCTTATGAGAAATTGCCCAAAGAAGAGTAAATTAATTTGATGATCCCGATAAATCGGGACAGGTAGTGATGATTTGTTGATTTGATGATTGATAGGTCTTGGGTATAATAAAGAAAACAAATAAAATGAATACGGATAATTTATTCAAAATAGCCATGGTGGCATTGTCCCGAAATAAGGTCAGGGCTTTACTCACCATGTTAGGTATTATAATCGGCGTAGCCTCCGTAATTACTATGCTGGCGATAGGAGAGGGCTCCAAGCGGAGTATCCGGAATCAGATTTCGGAGATGGGCTCGAATATGATCATGATACACCCTTATTCAGAACGCGGGGAAGGAGGAGCCCGCCTGAGCATGTCAAATATGGAAACATTGAAAAATAAGGACTATTTCGACATCAGGGATAAAGCGGAGTATATATCGGCGGTATCACCCAATGTAAGCAGCAGCGGGCAGTTCATTTATCAGAATAAGAACTATCCGAGCAGCATCAACGGTGTAAGTCCTGAGTACCTGGCTATACGTCAGTTGAAGATCCAGTCCGGAATCATGTTCACCCAACAGGATGTGGAGACCAACAATAAAGTCTGTATAATCGGTAAAACGATCGTCGATAATCTCTTCACCGCAGGTGAAGACCCCATCGGCAAAGTGATCCGATTCAATACCATCCCGTTTGAGGTGGTGGGAGTACTGGAGAGTAAAGGGTACAACACCATGGGGATGGACCAGGATGATATCGTGCTGGCGCCATATACAGCCGTACAGAAAAGGATTTTAGCGATCAACTATTTACAGGGGATCTATTGCTCTGCCGTATCGGAAGAGGCAACTCCCGACGCTGTGGAGAGTATCACAGCCATCCTTGCGGAGAATCACGGCATGGCTGATCCTTACGACTATGATTTTGAGATACGTTCACAGGAAGAATTGAGTTCGATGCTCACCACTACTTCCGACCTGATGACGATCCTGTTGGCCTGTGTGGCCGGCATCAGTCTTGTTGTGGGAGGTATCGGGATTATGAATATCATGTACGTCTCGGTTACCGAACGTACCCGTGAAATAGGATTAAGGATGAGTGTAGGTGCCCGGGGAAAGGATGTGTTGATGCAATTCCTGATAGAAGCCATCCTGATTAGTGTGATTGGAGGAATTATTGGTATTTTTGTGGGCGTGGGGGTTACCTTTGTAGTAAGATGGGCGGCTTCGTGGCCGGTATTCATTCAGTCGTGGAGCGTATTGCTCTCATTTGCTGTATGTTCTATCACCGGTATTTTCTTCGGATGGTATCCGGCAAAGAAAGCTGCAAAGCTCGATCCGATAGAAGCAATACGATATGAATAGAAAATGGATAAAAATCAAAGCGGATAATATATTTATCCATATTGCCGCATGGGCCATCATCTTCGGACAGCCCCTGTTTTTCATGAGCCGGGGAGATTTTTCATGGGTCAGTTTTCTCCTGTTTATTCCCGTTCCGATTTGTTTTACGGTCGTATTTTATACCAATTACTTCTACCTTATTGACCGGTTGTTATTTGAAAACAGGAAGAATGAATTTCTTATTACCAATATCCTGATAATCTTGGGTACAGCCTTGCTCATCCATCTCTGGCATGAATTTTCCTTTACATTGAATGTGGCAGGCGACATGCCCCCATTTGGCGGGGGAAAACCTCCGGAAGCTACTTCTCGGCCGGAGGGGAGCAGATGGGTGCCGATTGTGATTTTCATCCTTCGGGATCTGCTTTCACTGACATTGGTGGTCATCCTGGCCACGGCTATCAAGATGAACCGGCGATGGGCTAAAGTAGAAGCCATGCAGAAAGAGATGCAGCAGACAATGGTAGAGGCCGAACTGAAAAACTTGAAGAATCAGATAAACCCGCATTTCCTGCTCAATACGCTGAACAATATCTACGCGCTGGCGCAACTCAATTCTCCGAAGGTGAAGCCTGCCATCATGGACCTGAGCCGCCTCCTCCAATATGTGTTGTACGAGAACAATAAGATGTTCGTGCCGTTGAAAGAAGAGGTAAACTTTATCGGTAACTACATCGACCTGATGCGCCTGCGCTTGCCGGTGGATGCTCAGATCAGTGTACAATTCGATATCAGGGAGAACAGTGAGATGATGATTGCACCGCTCATTTTTATTTCGCTGATAGAGAATGCTTTTAAACATGGAATCAGTAGTGGTGAGTATTCGTTTATCGATATCTCCCTGACGGAAAAGGAAGAGGGAAAGATCGAATTCCTGTGCCGCAACAGCTATTTCCCGAAAGACGCATCCGACAAAAGCGGCAACGGCATCGGGTTGCAGCAGGTGAAGAAGAGGCTCGAACTGATTTATCCCTACCGCTATATGTGGCATAAAGAGATAGAGGACAATGTCTATTCAACCGTATTGGTCATCGAAACCTGAAAAAAAGAAGGATATGGAGAAAGTACTTACCTGCTGGATTGTCGACGATGAACCATTGGCTCTGAGCCTTCTGGAGTCTTATATTCAGGATACGCCCGATCTTATGCTGACGGGAAAATATAATAATCCTACTTTGGCGATGCAAGACCTTATCAGCAAGAAAGTAGATTTGATCTTTCTAGATATCCAGATGCCACATGTCAATGGCATGGAATTGGCCCATCTGGTGCCGCCCGAGACAAAGATCGTTTTTATTACGGCTTTCAAGGAGTACGCGTTGGAAGGGTACCGGGTAAATGCTTTCGACTATCTGCTAAAACCGGTTTCTTTCGAAGAATTCCTAATAACCTGCAAAAAAGTGCTGGACTGGTTCGATGCTGTGTCTGAAAATTCCTCAGGATTAACAACCGCTTCCGGATCGGAGGCGATATTTGTAAAGTCGGGACAACAACTTGTCTCAGTCCTTTTTAAGGATATTCTTTATATCGAAGGACTGAAGGATTATATAAAGGTATATACGACCAACAGTAGCCGGCCCTTTATTACCCTGGAAACGATGAAAAATATGGAAAATATCCTTCCCTCCAATTTATTCATCAGGGTGCATCGTTCTTTCATCGTGCAGAAAAATAAAATTGAATCGGTCAACAGGAACCGGTTAACAGTGGCCAGCCGGGAAATACCCATAGGGAGAACATACAAACAAAAGATGCTGAACTTTATCAGCCATAAATAGTAAAAAATGAAACTAGATTAGTAAAATGTGTTGCATTATTTCCGAAATTTTTCTAACTTTGTATCCTAATATCATATAATTATCAACTTTACAAAATAATGTAACGCACTATGCACAGATACAAACCGGTGCGATTGATCCTTGAAAACGGGATGGTTTTTCATGGACAATCTTTTGGAGCTGAAAAGGCAACATCGGGAGAGGTCGTTTTCAATACGGCAATGGTCGGTTACCCCGAAAGCCTGACAGACCCCTCTTACGAAGGACAGATTTTAACACTCACATATCCTATTATCGGAAATTACGGAGTTCCTGCTTATAGCAAAACAGACGGAATTTCCGATTTTTTTGAGTCCGAACGTATCCATGCCTGTGGTTTAATCCTGCAGGATTACTCCGAAGAATATTCCCACTGGAACGCTGTGAAGAGCCTGGGTGATTGGCTGAAAGAGGAGGGTGTGCCCGGTATCAGCGGAATAGATACGCGGATGCTCACAAAAGTGCTTCGTGAGAAAGGATCCATGCTGGGAAAGATAGTATATGGGGAAGATGATGAAGTAGAGTTTTATGATCCCGAAACCGAAAACCTTGTTGCTAAAGTCAGCTGTAGTGAAGTGATCGAATATGGACAAGGAGAGAAAAAAGTGGTGCTGGTCGATTGTGGGGCCAAGCTGAACATCTTGCGGGAATTACTGAAACAGGACGTTCATCTGATCCGCGTTCCCTGGAACTATGATTTCAGCAGGATCGACTATGACGGTGTGATGATTTCCAACGGACCCGGAAGCCCCGATCATTGCGGAGCCACTGTCGACCATATCCGTCAGGCGATGAAGAAAGAGAAACCCATCTTTGGAATCTGCATGGGGAATCAACTGCTGTCGAAAGCAGCCGGTGCCAATGTTTACAAACTGAAATATGGGCACCGCAGTCATAACCAACCGGTACAAATGGTAGGAAGTAGCCGTTGTTACATTACTTCCCAAAACCATGGTTATGCCGTGGACGAGTCGCTGTTAGGCTCCGAGTGGGGACCCTGGTTCGTGAATATGAACGACGGTACGAACGAGGGAATCCGCCACAAAACAAAACCGTTCTACTCGGTGCAGTTTCACCCTGAAGCGACAGGCGGCCCGACCGATACCCGCTTCTTTTTTGAAGAGTTTGTAAAAATGCTTTGAGAGTTAAAAACTAAAAATGACCAACAATATATTTACTCAAGATACACCGCTCTCTACAGAGGAAAGTCGGTTAAAGGTGAAAAAAGCGCTGATCCTCGGTTCCGGTGCACTCAAGATCGGGGAGGCGGGTGAATTCGACTATTCCGGTTCGCAGGCATTGAAAGCATTGCGTGAAGAAGGAGTAGAGACCATCCTGATCAATCCCAATATTGCTACGGTACAGACTTCGGAAGGATCAGCCGATAAGATTTACTTCCTCCCGGTGACTCCTTATTTCGTAGAGAAAGTGATTGAAAAGGAACGGCCTGACGGTATCCTGCTGGCTTTCGGGGGACAGACCGCACTCAACTGTGGTGTGCAGCTGTACACTGCAGGAACACTAGAAAAATATAATGTGACTGTACTGGGAACACCGGTACAGTCGATTATGGATACCGAAGATCGTGACCAGTTCGTGAAAAAGCTTGATCAGATTGAAGTGAAGACCATCCAAAGCCATGCCGTCTCTACCCTGGACGATGCATTGAAAGCTGCGGAACAACTGGGTTATCCTATTATTGTACGTGCTGCTTATGCCCTTGGCGGACTGGGATCAGGATTTTGTAACGATCCCGAAGAGTTGAAGGCCCTCGCCACGAAAGCATTCAACTATTCCAACCAACTCCTGATTGAGAAATCGCTTAAAGGATGGAAAGAAGTGGAATATGAGGTAGTACGCGACCGTTACGACAATTGTATCACCGTCTGTAATATGGAGAATTTTGACCCGCTCGGTATCCATACCGGTGAGAGTATCGTCGTTGCTCCTTCGCAAACACTGACCAATTCAGAATATCACAAATTGAGGGAACTCTCCATCAGGATCGTCCGTCATATTGGTATCGTGGGAGAATGTAACGTGCAGTACGCCTTCGATCCCGCCTCGGAAGATTACCGGGTGATCGAAGTGAACGCCCGTTTGAGCCGTTCATCGGCATTGGCATCCAAGGCGACCGGCTACCCGTTGGCATTTGTGGCGGCAAAGTTGGCATTGGGATACGGTTTATTCGACTTGAAGAACTCGGTGACACGGTCGACCAGTGCTTTTTTTGAGCCGGCTCTGGACTATATCGTTGTGAAAATACCCCGTTGGGATTTGGGAAAATTCAGTGGAGTCTCCAAAGAGATCGGTTCCTCCATGAAATCGGTGGGCGAGATCATGGCGATCGGCCGTACCTTTGAAGAAGCCATACAGAAAGGGCTCCGCATGACCGGATTAGGGATGCATGGCTTTGTGGAGAACAAGGAACTGAAGGTCGAAGATATCGACAAAGCACTCCGCGAGCCGACCGACCAGCGCATCTTCGTGATCAGTAAAGCTTTCAGGAAAGGATATACTATCGACCAGATCCATGACCTTACAAAAATAGACCGGTGGTTCCTTGAAAAATTGAGCAATATAATCAAAACAGCAGAGTCGTTGGAGAACTATCCGGCTGAATCCATCAATTTTCAGAAAGAGAACCATCCTAATTTCGATGAACTACTGAAAACGGCTAAACAGCAGGGTTTTTCCGATTTTCAGATAGCACGGGCCATCTACAAGGATAAGATGGAAGAGGAAGAAGATTCCCTCCGGGTACGTATTTACCGGAAAAGATTGGGTCTTCTCCCGTTTGTCAAACAGATAGATACGCTTGCTGCGGAATATCCGGCCCAGACCAATTATCTGTATCTTACCTATAACGGTTCGGAAAATGATGTACACTATCTGGGGGATCACCGGTCGGTCATCGTACTGGGATCGGGGGCTTATCGCATCGGTTCGTCGGTGGAGTTCGACTGGTGCTCGGTCAATGCACTGAACACAGTCCGTAAGGAGGGATTCCGTTCCGTGATGATCAACTATAACCCGGAAACAGTATCTACCGACTATGATATGTGTGACCGGCTTTACTTCGATGAGCTGTCGTATGAACGGGTGATGGATATCATAGAACTGGAAAATCCGCATGGGGTTATCCTCTCTGTGGGAGGACAGATTCCCAATAACCTGGCGGTAAGGCTGGATCAATCGGGGGTGAATATTTTAGGTACGGGAGCCAAAAGCATCGATAATGCCGAGGACCGCCACAAGTTCTCTTCGATGCTCGACCGGCTGGGTATTGACCAACCGCGCTGGAAAGAACTCACCACCCTCAGTGATATCCGTCTGTTTGCCGATGAAGTGGGATTCCCTCTATTGGTACGTCCTTCTTATGTATTGTCGGGTGCCGCCATGAATGTCTGCTCCAACGAGAATGAATTGGAGCATTTCCTCACCCTGGCGACCGAAGTGTCGGCCAAATATCCGGTGGTAGTATCGGAATTCGTGGAAAATGCCAAAGAGATAGAGATGGACGCGGTGGCACGTAACGGCGAACTGATCGTTTATGCCATCTCCGAACACGTGGAATTTGCCGGCGTGCATTCGGGGGATGCCACCATCCAGTTCCCTCCACAGAAAATCTATGTCCAGACGGTAAGGAGGATTAAGCAGATCACACGGGAAATCGCACGAGCACTCCAAATCACCGGACCATTCAATATTCAGTTTTTGGCAAAGGATAATTCCATCAAAGTGATTGAGTGTAACCTAAGGGCTTCAAGATCATTTCCATTCGTATCCAAGGTGTTGAAAATTAATTTTATAGAGCTTGCGGCTAAAGTGATGCTTGATATTCCTGCAGAAAAGCCGGAAAAATCGGCATTCGAACTCGATTATGTGGGCATCAAGGCGCCCCAGTTCTCCTTTACCCGCTTGCAGAAAGCCGATCCCGTGCTGGGAGTAGATATGGCCTCAACCGGTGAAGTGGGAGCCATTGGTGTTAATTTCGATGATGCACTGCTCACCTCGATGTTGGCGGTTGGATACCGCATTCCGGAAAAAAATATCATGGTCTCTTCGGGGGGATCCCGGTCGAAAGTTGACCTGCTGGATGCCTGCCGCCTTTTGCAGCAACACGGTTATACCCTTTATGCCACCGGCGGAACACAGAAGTTTCTGGAAGAGAATGGCGTCAAAAGCCAATATGTGGCCTGGCCCGATGAAACCGGTGATGAAAAGAACAATGAACTGAAGGTAGACGAAATGATTGCCCAAAAGAAATTCGACCTGATTATCAATATTCCCAAAAACCTCACCGAGAAGGAATTGACCAACGGGTATAAGATCCGTCGGGGTGCCATCGACTATAATATCCCCCTTATCACCAATGCCCGTCTTGCCAGCGCCTTTATCAAGGCTTTCTGCAGGATGCCGCAGGATGAGATAGAGATCAAACATTGGGGAGAGTATAATTGAAGTGGAAAGGTGGAAAAAGTGGAAAGGCGAGATGGATAATTTGAAAATTTATAGACTAATTCAATCTCAATCAGCAAATCAACATAATGAACAATTCAATTAAGAAAGTGATTTTATTGGGTTCCGGCGCCCTGAAGATCGGACAGGCAGGAGAGTTTGACTATTCCGGTTCGCAGGCTTTGAAAGCGATGCGTGAAGAGGGAATAGAAACAGTATTGATCAACCCGAATATCGCTACCATACAGACATCGGAGGGTGTAGCGGACCGGGTTTACTTCCTGCCCATCACCCCTTACTTTGTGGAAAAGGTGATCCAAAAGGAACAGCCGGACGGTATCCTGTTGGCCTTCGGGGGACAGACGGCGTTGAACTGCGGCGCAGAACTATACCAGAGAGGTACGCTCGATAAATATGGTGTACAGGTGTTGGGGACGTCGGTAGAGGCGATCATGATCACCGAGGACAGGGATTTGTTCGTGAAAAAACTGAATGAGATCGAGGCCAAAACGCCTGCATCAAGGGCGGTAGAAAGCCTGGAGGATGCGTTGGCGACGGCCCGTGAAATGGGGTTTCCTATCATGGTACGCTCTGCTTATGCACTGGGCGGACAGGGTTCAGGCATCTGCACCAATGAAGAAGAATTTATAGAATTGTGCAAGAGCGCCCTTTCTTTTTCTAACCAGATATTGATAGAGGAGAGTTTGAAAGGATGGAAAGAAATCGAATTCGAAGTGATCCGTGACAAAAACGACCATTGCTTTACCGTGGTACCGATGGAGAACTTCGATCCGCTGGGTATACATACCGGTGAAAGTATCGTGGTGGCCCCCATCATCACCCTTAGCAAAGAGCAAATCGCCATGCTTGAAGATATTGCTCAGCGGGTGGTCCGACATATCGGTATCGTGGGTGAATGTAATATCCAGTATGCTTTCAACGCGGAGACTAATGATTACCGTATCATCGAAATCAATGCCCGCCTGAGTCGTTCATCGGCACTTGCTTCCAAGGCGTCGGGTTATCCGCTCGCTTTTGTGGCGGCAAAGCTGGCTTTGGGCTACACCCTCGACCAGATAGGGGAGATGGGGACACTCAATTCTGCCTATACGGCGCCAAAGGTAGATTATATGATCGTGAAGATACCCCGCTGGGATCTTAATAAGTTCCATGGCGTAAGTCACGAGATCGGCTCCTCCATGAAGTCCGTCGGTGAGATTATGTCCATTGGCCAGTCGTTCGAGGAAATCATCCAGAAAGGGTTACGCATGATCGGACAAGGGATGCACGGCTTTGTGGGAAACCGCGAGATGATCTTCGACAATGTGGAAGAAGCACTCTCGAAGCCGACCGATATGCGTATTTTTGCGATTGCCAATGCTTTTGAAAAAGGATATTCGGTTGGGCAGATCGAGGCGTTGACCAAAATCGATCCATGGTTCCTGAGACGTTTGGAGAATATATACAATTACTCAAAAGTACTTGAAACTTATAATAAGATCGAAGACCTGCCGGAAAAGGTGCTTCGTGAAGCAAAACGACTCGGTTTCTCCGATTTCCAGATCGCTCGGTTTGTAGAAAATCCGCGAGGAACCCTGGAGAATGAACTGATCAGGGTGCGAAACAGAAGGAAAGTGCTAAAGGTTATGCCGGTAGTGCGCCGTATCAATACGGTTGCCTCCGAAAACCCGGAGAAAACCAATTATCTATATTTCACTTACGATTCGGACAAGGCATTTACCCCCCGGAAAAGTGGAAAAGATTCAGTGATTGTGTTGGGATCCGGTGCATACCGCATTGGTTCGTCGGTAGAATTCGACTGGTGTTCGGTCAACGCGGTACAGACCGTCCGGGAACTGGGCTATGAATCGGTGATGATCAATTACAATCCCGAAACGGTATCCACTGATTACGACATGTGCGACCGGCTTTATTTCGATGAGTTGTCGTTCGAAAGGGTACTTGATGTGATCGATCTAGAAACTCCCAAAGGAGTGATTGTTTCGGTCGGGGGACAGATTCCCAACAACCTCGCCATGAAATTGTACCGGCAGAATGTATCCATCCTGGGAACCTCTCCCTTATCGATAGACCGGGCCGAGAACCGCCATAAATTCTCTGCGATGCTTGATGAACTGGGTATCGATCAACCTCGTTGGAAAGAGATGACCAGTTTCGGGGAGATCGACGCGTTTATTGACGAAGTGGGATTTCCCGTGCTGATCCGTCCTTCTTACGTGCTTTCAGGAGCTGCCATGAACGTATGTTATGATAAGGAACAGATGCATACATTCCTGAAGATGGCTGCCAATGTATCGAAAGAATACCCGGTAGTAGTCTCTTCTTTCCTGCAGAACGCCAAAGAAATAGAATTCGACGCGGTAGCCCGTGAAGGGGAAGTAGTAGAATATGCCATTTCTGAACATGTGGAATTTGCCGGTGTACATTCGGGTGATGCTACTCTCGTTTTCCCTGCACAGAAGCTCTATTTTGAGACTATGCGCCGGGTAAAAAAAATATCGAAACGGATTGCGAAAGAACTGAATATCAGTGGGCCGTTCAATATACAGTATCTGGCCAAAAACAACGAGATCAAAGTGATCGAATGCAATCTGCGGGCGTCACGCTCTTTCCCCTTTGTTTCCAAGGTGTTGAAACATAATTTTATCGATACAGCTACCCGTATCATGCTGGATGCGCCTTTCAGTAAACCCGACAGTTCGGTGTTCGACCTGGAGTACATTGGCGTGAAGGCATCCCAGTTCTCTTTCTCCCGCCTGCAGAATACCGACCCGGTGCTGGGAGTGGATATGTCCTCTACGGGAGAGGTTGGATGTATTGGTGAAGATTTCTCGGATGCGATCCTCAAGTCGATGCTTTCGGTAGGGTATAAAATACCCCAGAAAGGGATACTGATATCTTCCGGCGAGATGAAATCGAAAGTCGATTTGTTAGAGGCATGCAAATTGCTGGGAGAAAGGGGATATGACCTCTACGCCAGCCACGGTACACAGAAGTTCCTGGAAGAGAACGGTATCAGGGCGACCGATGTGAACTGGCCCGACGAGGACGGTGAGAACAATATCCGGCAGATGATCATCGACAAGCGATTCGACCTGATCATCAATATCCCCAAGAATGTGACCAAAAGGGAACTTACCAACGGTTATATTATCCGTCGTGGTGCAGTCGATTTTAATATACCGCTGATCACCAACGCCCGTCTTGCCAGTGCCTTTATCACTGCCTTCTGTAATATGGATCAGGAGGATATGGAAATAAGGAGTTGGAACGAGTATTAAGATAGACTGATTAGATTGTAAGAACCAAGAACCAAGACAGATTCAAGATTTGCATCTTGAGTCTTGGATCTTGGTTGTATGCGTCTTGGATCTAAACATACTTAAACCGCCGGATACTTTGTTTGGGAGTTTTTTCAAATTCCTCTTCCTGGAGCCGGAAGGATGCAATCTTGCTGTAGGATGGCAATTGACTGTTCACCTCTGCGACCACTCCCTGAAATAAGGCGTCCACTTCCAGATCTGTCACCCCATTCTCTTTCAGGGCGTCCTTATCGGCCACGATCAGGGCAACAACCTTTTGATCTTCACTGATAGCCAGTGCCTCGCTGACAAACGGAGAACTGTTGAGCTTCTCTTCAATCTCTTCAGGATAAATATTTTGTCCGGAAGGGCCCAGCATCATATTCTTGCTCCTTCCCCTGATGAAGATGAAATTGCCGCTGTCCATCGTTCCCAAGTCACCGGTTTTCAACCAGCCGTCCACGGTAAACGCCTCTTTGGTAGCTTCCTCGTTTTTGTAATATCCCAGCATCACGTTACTGCCCCGGGTAAGTATTTCACCTACGACATTTTGCGGGTCTTCAGAGTCGATTTTCACTTCCATCCTGTCTACCACCTTTCCACTGGAACGCTCTTTATACTTAGCCCAGTAGGCGTAAGAAATCAATG
The DNA here is from genome assembly GCF_040307845.1 of Proteiniphilum sp. Lineage (GTDB taxonomy): Bacteria > Bacteroidota > Bacteroidia > Bacteroidales > Dysgonomonadaceae > Proteiniphilum. The sequence goes on along the minus strand of NZ_JAWRIS010000009.1, from coordinate 57,676 downwards.
GACCACATTCGGTCATCCCGTATCCCACGGTGTAGGGAAACCTGATTTTCCTTAAAAACTTCTCCACATCGGGATTGAGCGCGGCACCGCCAATCACCACTTCGACCAGTTCTCCGCCGAAGAACTCTATCATTGACCCACGTACTTTGTTATATATGGCACTGTTCACCAAAGGTATTTTGATGAGTGTCTTTGTTGCCCCTTGTTGCAGTCTGGGTAGTACATTCCGGGTTACGATTTTTTCTATAATAAGAGGGACAGCCAGTACCAATTTGGGTTTCACTTTGGAAAACATGTCAAGCAATACCGGTGGTGAAGGGGTTTTCCCCAGAAAATGGATATGGCAACCCATGGAGATAGAATTGAGTATCTCGAATGCCAGACCATAAGTATGTGCCATCGGTAACATACATACGATATTGTCACCCGATTCAATAAACGGCAGGCTGTCATTCGCGAATTTGGTGTTCGACCAGAGGCTCCTGTAGGGAAGCATGACTCCCTTGGGGCTGCTGGTGGTACCGGAGGTATAATTGATCACAGCCAATTCCTCAGGCTTATCGGTACGGAAAACAATATCATTCACAAAAAATCCTTTTTCGTACTTTTTCCCGAAATAGGCCGGGGCATCTGCATCAAACTGCTTCAACCCGTCGGATGTGGACTTCAGCAACGAGAAGTTTTCAAGGGAAAAAACAGTTTCAATTTTCGGTATGGTTTCCTCATCGATTTCATTCCAGATGCCGCTGTCCACGAATAACATTTTTGAATCGGAATGATCCACAATAAACTGTACGCTGGCCTTGTCGAATTCGTGAAGGATACTTACTGCCACGGCACCATAGGAGAGCACGGCAAAAAAGGAGATGGCCCATCTTGCGGAATTCTTACCACATATCGAGATTTTATCTCCTCGTTGAATGCCTGCAGCTTTGTAATAGTCGTGCAGCCGGTCTATCTCACAGGCAAAATCTTTATAATAGAAAGTATTTCCCTGGAAATCAGTCATCGCCGGCATCTCCCAGTGGTTGCGAATACTTTGCTCGATAAGGCCTAAAAAGGTGTTTTGATTCATCTTCTCAATTTTCAATAAATTAACGGTCGGAACTTCTATCCTGAATATTCATACTCCCTTTCCACGGGCGAAAATAGGATAAAACAGGCAGAAAACCTATTATTTCCCGAATTATTTTCACTACTTTTGTCCTGAAGATTTTTTACAACGTAAGTAATACATAAATTTATATATTAAACAAGTGTTTTTGGGTATTGGACTGTCCAATAAAATGTCGGATTTTTTTCTTTCTTACAAATAAAATATCTAATTTTACTCAATTACTGTAATAAAATTTCATTTTCAAAAATATTTGTTTTACTTTTACACATGCATTCTAAGCCTGAATGATGAATTGTGATGAAAATATTTTAGTCAGATAAGAGATGCAATCAATATGTTATAGCAAATTACAACTATATGCGCTGTTTGTATTACGTGTTTTAATAGGTTGGTATTTTTTATACGAGGGATTGGCAAAGGTATTCACCCCGAACTGGTCGGCCTACGGATACCTGATCGATTCAAAGGGCATTTTTGCTTCGCTTTTTGTACGGCTGGCAGAGAATCCCACATTGCTCGAGATAACCAATTTCATTAATATCTGGGGATTGACGATCTTAGGGCTGCTACTGATCTTAGGGCTCTTCACAAATATTGGTTACATAGGAGCTATGATCTTTTTGTTGCTCTATTACCTTTCGCATCCTCCCTTATTATTTGCGGAATATATCCTGCCCACCGAAGGATCTTATCTATGGGTTGATAAGAATCTGATCCTATTGGTGACAGTGGCGGTATTAATGTTGTTTCCTGCCTCCCGGGCAATCAGTTTTGACAACCTGCTATTTCGTAAAAGTAAGTAATTGTTATTTTTATGGGAGAAGATAAAGATATAAATAATCGGAAAGAAGATAAGGACTCCTCTGCGAATGAGTTCTCCCAGGGGCGTCGTGACGCACTCAAGGTAATAGCGACCGTGCCGGTATTGGGGGCCATGGCTTATGGGGTTTACAGAAAGAAAAAGGCAGAAAACACCAACCGCAATGCTGCGGAGATGTTTCGTTTCGGGAGTAAAGTAGCTCCTTACTCGCCAACTTCTTCCGACGCGCAAGTAATTCGGGTGGGTATCATCGGTTTTGGTATCAGGGGAACACAGTTGATGCAGGGGTTGGGGTTTGCTACTCCCGAATATGTGGAAAACCTGATCGAACAATCAAGAATAAATTCGGCGAATACCCGTTATCAGGATTTTGTAGAGCAGGAGGATTTGCGGGTGGAGATCACGGCGGTCTGCGACATTTTTGACACTTATGCTGAAGCTGCGGTCAACGCCGGTGCAAATATTCACCGGGAAGGAGTGGGAGGGACATTAGGTTCCAAACCCAGGCGTTATCGCCACTATAAGGAATTATTGGCTGCCCCCGATGTGGATGCAGTGGTGATTGCATCGCCGGACCATTGGCATGGTACCATGGCCATGGATGCCCTCAGGGCGGGGAAGCATGTTTATCTGGAGAAACCGATGACATGGACGGTACCGGAGACTTATGAGCTCCGCTCGTTATCGAGAAGCAACCCGCACCTGGTATTTCAGTTAGGACACCAGAACCGGCAGATCGAGGCTTACGAAAGGGCGCGGCAGATCATTGAAAAAGGCTTGCTGGGGAGGATATCCCTGATAGAGACCGGTACCAACCGTAATGATCCCAACGGTGCATGGGTTTATCCCATACATAAGGATGCCAATCCAAAAACCATCGATTGGAAACAGTTTGAAGGAGATCCGGACAGGATAAAGGAATATATGGATTATATGACTTCGGCTGGATTGTCGGAGTACGTAGGACCGGAATCCCGCGATAAGTTCAGCCTGGAACGGTTTTTCCGCTGGCGTTGCTGGTGGGATTACAGTACCGGATTGAGCGGCGACCTGCTGACACACGAGTATGATGCGATGAACCAGATCCTTCATCTGGGTATTCCCTCGTCGGCCAGTTCTTCAGGTGGCGTCTATTTCTTTAAAGATGGACGTACCGTACCCGATGTGTTGCAGACGGTATTCGAGTTCAAGGAAAGGGAACTCACCATGTTGTATTCCGCTACGTTGGCCAACCAGTTCAGCCGCAGCCGTAAGATCATGGGACATGATGCGACCATGGAGGTGGGTAACACGCTTGCGGTAACTGTGGATCCGCGGTCCGAGCAATACCGTACGCAGATCGAACAGGGAGTTGTGAAGCCGGGGGAACCATTTTATACTTATATTCCGGGACAGAGTGTGGATGCCGTTTCTACCGCTACCGAAAGGTATTTTGCCGAGAGGGGACTTCTCTATTCATTCATCGGCGGAAAACGTTATAACACTACTTTCCTGCATCTGAAAGAGTGGCTCGAATGTATCAGAAACGGTACACAACCCTCCTGCAGTATCGATCAGGGATTCGAAGAAGCCATTACCGCCCATATGGGAACACGGGCATACATGGAAGGAAGAACTATGTATTGGGATAAGGATAAAGAACAGATAACCAGAGAATAAATATCTAAAACGTCAAAAATTTAATCCAAAAAAAGTACTTATGTCATCAAAAATTACAAGGAGAAAATTCTTAGAAACCGGTGCGATAGCAGCAGCCGGTCTAACAGTTGTGCCTTCTTCGGTACTCGGGAAAAGTATGGGGTACAAGGCCCCGAGCGATAAGCTCAACATCGCTGCCGTTGGAATAGGGGGGATGGGGAATTCTAACCTGAAACAGCTCGTGAGTGAGAATATCATCGGGCTTTGCGATGTAGACTGGAAATACAGCAAACATGTATTCGACGAACATCCCAATGCCAAGAAGTATTACGACTACAGGAAAATGTATGATGAGTTGGGTAAATCCATCGATGGGGTAGTAGTTGCTACTGCCGACCATACCCATGCGATCATTGCCGCTGATGCCATGACCATGGGTAAACATGTGTATGTACAGAAACCGCTTACCCATAGCGTATACGAATCACGTCTGTTAACTAAGCTTGCGGCCAAGTACAAGGTGGCTACCAGCATGGGGAACCAGGGTTCATCCGGTGCCGGTGTACGTCAGGTGATTGACTGGATCAGGGACGGACAAATCGGGGAAGTGACCAAAGTAGATACCTTTACCGACAGGCCTATCTGGCCGCAAGGGCTGATGATTCCTAAGAAAACGGACAAGGTTCCTTCTACCTTGAAGTGGGATCTCTTTATCGGACCGGCCAATAATCGCCCATTCAATGAAATTTACCATCCATGGAACTGGCGTGGATGGTGGGATTTCGGAACCGGTGCTTTGGGTGATATGGCTTGCCACATCCTTCATCCGGTATTCAAAGGGTTGAACCTGGGATATCCCACAAAAGTACAGGGATCATCCACCATGTTGCTTACCGACTGTGCTCCTAATGCCCAGATGGTAAAATATGTGTTTCCACAGCGTGACAACATGCCCAAAGTGGGTATGCCCGAAGTGGAAGTGACCTGGTACGACGGAGGTTTGACTCCCATTCGCCCCGAAGGTATGCCTGCCGGTAAGGATTTGAATAACCAGGGGGGTGGGGCGATCTTCTACGGAACGAAAGATACGTTGATTTGTGGTTGTTACGGAAGAGATCCCTGGTTGATATCGGGACGTACTCCCAATTCTCCCAAGACACAGCGTGAAGTGACCCTTTCTCACGAAATGGACTGGGTGCGCGCATGTAAGGAATCTCCCGCAAACCGTGTTGAAACAGCCTCTCCTTTCTCCGAAGCAGGTCCTTTCAATGAGATGGTAGTGATGGGCGTACTTGCGGTGAGACTGCAAGGGCTCAACCAGGAACTGCATTGGGATGGTGAAAATATGAAATTCACCAATATCCCCGCTGATGCGACTGTTAAAACCATTATCGAAGACGGTTTCAAGATCACTGACGGTCACCCCACATTCAACAAAACATGGACAGAACCGGTGAATGCCATTGCGTATGCTGAAGAGATGATCAAGCATACTTACAAGAATGGATGGAAATTGCCGGACATGCCTTAATTGCACAGTAATTGAAGGGAATAGCGGCGGTGTTTCTCCGTCGTTATTCCCTGATTTCAACAGAAGTTAATTATCAGTTTAATTAAAAGGGAAATAGTTATGAAAAGAGTAAAAAAATCAATTTACGGATTAAGTTGTTGTATGCTTGCAAGTGTATTGATGGCTTGCGGCGGTGGTGCAAAAAAGACTGATGCTGCCGCAGATAATGCAGCCGATTCTACGACAGAAAGTGCAGTACCTGAATATACAGTATTGGATAACCCTCAGGTAGATTTGTCACAGTTCCAGACAGATAAAGATGGGTACATTGTTATCTTCAACGGGAAAGATTTTACAGGATGGAGAGGTTACGGAAAAGAGAACGTTCCGGGAAAATGGACTATCGAAGACGGCGCCATCAAGTTTAACGGTTCAGGCGGGGGCGAAGCCCAGGAAGCTGATGGTGGAGACATCATCTTTGCCCACAAGTTTAAAAATTTCGAACTGGAATTTGAATGGAAAGTTGCCAAAGGCAGTAATTCCGGTGTACTTTACCTTGCGCAGGAAGTACAGACCAAAGACCCCAACACCGGAGAGGCGAGGATGGAACCCATTTATATCTCTGCTCCCGAAGCGCAGATATTGGATAACGAAAATCACCCCGATGCTAAATTGGGTAAGGATAACAACCGTCAGTCAATGTCGCTGTACGATATGATCCCGGCTGTTCCCCAGAACTCAAAACCGTTTGGTGAATGGAATACCGGTGGAGTTATGGTGTTTAAAGGAACCGTTGTGCATAGGCAGAATGGCGAAAATGTGGTTGAATATCACTTGTGGACACCACAATGGACAGACCTGTTGCAGGCAAGCAAATTCAGCCAGGAAAAATGGCCTTTGGCATTCGAATTGTTGAATAACCTTGGCGGTCCTAACCGTGAAGGTTACATCGGTTTCCAGGATCATGGTGACGATGTGTGGTTCAGGAATATCAGAGTCAAAGTATTAGATTAATATTATTCAACAACCGGAAAGAATATTTCTGCCTAAAAGGTGGAAATATTCTTTTCTTTAAAGAAATAGGACAATGAAAAAAGGATCATTATTATTAATGGCTGCGTTTCTGGTCGGACTGTTTATTCTACCGGCCTGTGCCCCACAGAAGAAAGAAATTTATCTGCAGCTTTATTCAGTGCGCGACGATATCAAGGCCGACTATACAGGTACTATCGCTAAAGTGGCTGAAATGGGTTATACAGGAGTAGAAGCAGCCAGTTATGCCGACGGAAAGTTCTATGGATTGTCTCCGGCCGACTTCAAGAAATCTATCGAAGATGTGGGTATGGAAGTACTCTCTTCCCATACGGCAAGGCCCTTGGCCGACAGTGTGGCAGCCACCAACTGGGATGAAACCTGGGCATGGTGGGATACCGCTATTAAAGCGCATAAAGAGGCTGGTATGAAATATATCGTGACTCCCTGGATGCCGACACCCGCTACATTGGCCGACTTACAGGCCTATTGCGATTATTACAATCAGATCGGTGAGAAATGTAATGCTGCTGGCCTCCGTTTCGGTTATCACAATCACAATTTCGAATTCCAGGAAATTGAAGGCCAGTTGATGTATGACTATATGCTCCAGAATACCGATCCTTCCAAAGTATTCTTCCAGATGGACGTATATTGGTTAGGGGAAGGCGGTAAAAATCCGGTAGACTACTTCAATACTTATCCCGGTCGTTTCGAACTTCTCCATATCAAAGATGAACTCGAAATAGGCAAAAGTGGAAAAGTGGATTTTGAAAGCATCTATAACAATGCGGGGACAGCCGGCACCAAATATATGATTGTGGAGGTGGAAAGGTATACCGAAGGATTAACTCCTTTTGAAAGTGTGAAGGAAAGCTACGACTTTTTGAATAATGCTCCTTATGTGAAGGCTGTTTATTCAAAATAACTTCTTCTCCATTTATACGCACAAAAAAACCGGACAAATAATGTTCGGTTTTTTTTTAACTTGGTTGTCCCACCAGGATTCGAACCTAGACTGGCTGAACCAAAATCAGATGTGCTACCATTACACCATGGGACAATCCTTATCTGCTTCGTGAAAAGCAGTGCAAAAGTAGTATAATAATTGTAACCGTCCAAATAATTCCGGCGATTTTTCAATCAAAAAGCAGTTGTAATGCGGGCTGACCACTTAGCCACCTATTTCACTTAGGTACTTAACCACTTATTCTGCAATCAGCAGGAAGTAATTCTTTTTCCCCCTTTGGGCAAGAATATATTTGTTACCGATAAGGTGTGTAAGGCTGATAGTCTCGTCGAACGATTCCAGTTTCTCCTTGTTAATCATCACGCCGCCCGACTGTACGGTCTTGCGCATCTCTCCTTTCGAAGGAAATACGGCTGCTTCTTCGGTAAGCAGATCGACTGCTTTAATTCCCAATGACAGTTTCTCACGTGAAACGATAAATTGCGGAACGCCTTCAAATACCTGTAAAAACGTCTCTTCGTCAATAGCGCGGAGCGACTGTGAGGTAGACTTGCCGAACAGTATCTCTGAAGCATTGACAGCCATCTCATAATCCTCACGTGAATGTACCATTACTGTGATCTCTTCGGCCAGTCGTTTCTGCAGTGGCCGAAGATGTGGTGCGGATTGTTGCTCTGCAACCAATGCTTCTATTTCCTCCTTCGTGAGGGAAGTGAAGATCTTGATATATTTCTCGGCATCTGCATCGCTCACATTGAGCCAGAACTGATAAAATTTATAGGGTGAGGTGTAACGGCGGTCGAGCCATACATTGCCGCTCTCGGTCTTGCCGAACTTTCCTCCGTCGGCTTTGGTGATAAGCGGACAGACTAAAGCATAGGCCTCGCCTCCTTCCACACGGCGGATCAACTCCGTGCCGGTAGTAATATTTCCCCATTGGTCGGATCCCCCCAATTGCAGTCGGCATCCCTTGTCTCGGTAAAGATGGAGAAAGTCATATCCTTGTAGCAGTTGATAGGAAAACTCGGTAAACGACATGCCTTCACTCGATTCTCCACTTAATCGTTTTTTTACCGAGTCTTTTGCCATCATATAGTTGACAGTAATATGCTTACCGATATCGCGGATAAAATTCAGGAAAGAATAATCTTTCATCCAATCGTAATTATTCACCAGGATAGCCCTGTTGGGAATTTCGCTTTCGAAGTCGAGGAATTTTGCCAGCTGTTTTTTGATGGCTTCCTGGTTATGACGTAATGTTGCTTCGTCGAGTAGGTTGCGTTCCGCCGATTTCATGGAGGGGTCACCGATCATTCCCGTAGCACCGCCTACCAGCGCGACAGGGGTGTGTCCCGCGCGCTGAAAATGCTTCAGCATCATCACGCCTACCAAGTGTCCTATATGCAATGAATCGGCTGTAGGATCAATACCTAAATATCCAGCTGTCCGCTCTTTCAATAACTGTTCTTCCGTTCCGGGCATTATCTCATGTATCATACCACGCCAACGGAGCTCTTCCACAAAGTTTATCATTTAATTATATCTATATATCGGTTCTTATTAAAAACACAAAGGTACGATTTTTTATTTAACAGAGTTGCTATTCGCTCGTTGTATTGGCGTTATCGGTTCTCAACGAATCTTGTGTTATGGCTCCAAAAAATTTTATTCTAATCTTTCCTGAATAAGAGTAAGAAAAGAGCAAATACGTTCATGATTTCCAGACGTCCCAACAACATGTTGACTGAAAGTATGTATTTGGCCGTATTGGGTAGCTGACCATAATTGCCGAACGAACTCACTTCCCCGAAACCGGGGCCTACGTTTCCTATGGTGGCAATGGAAGCCGACAGGGAAGTCATCCCGTCTATTCCCATAGCTGCCAACAGGAGGGTCGTGATCATCATCGTAAAGAGATAGGCGATGATAAAAGTTACGATTTGTAACTCAAGGCCGTGGTCGATAATCTTCTTGTCCATTTTCACTACGTATATTCCCTCAGGATGAATGATTGACTTTAACTGTTTTCTTACCGATGCGAAAAAGAGGTAGATCCGGTCGAATTTGATACCTCCGGCCGTAGAGCCGACCATTCCGCATTGCATGGAATAATAGAGAAGCAAAATGATAGAGAACAGAGGCCACTTTGCCGTATCTGCAGTGACAAGGCCGGTAGTGCTTACCAATGAAATAACCTGAAAGGCGGCGTATCGCAATGACTCTCCTAATCCATATACTTTTTCCTGTGTCAGTTGGAAAGCTACCAGCATAATCCCGATGAATGTGACAAACATATACATGCGTGCGGGACGGGAGGTGAAAATATTTATTTTTTTGTTTGTCATAGAGGCGTAGACTAATCCGAAGTGCATGCTGCTGACAAGCATGAAAAGCATAATGACCACTTCGATCCAAATGTTGTTATAAGCGGCAATACTCAGGTTCTTCGTGGAAAAACCAGCTGTCGCAACGGTGGAGAATGAATGACAAATGGCGTCGAAAAAAGTCATGCCGAACAATTTCAACAGAATTGTCTCTACTATGATCAGCGTGAAATAGACGGTTACTATCATCCGTATGATATGCCGGGACCGGGTACGGAAACTCATCTTCGACAGGTCGGACACTTCCGAACGGTAAAAACTGGATTGTACCCCTTTCTTCTCCGGAAGAACCAATAATACAAAAAGAATAATCCCCACACCGCCGATAAATGAGGTAGAAGAACGCCAGAATAACAATCCTTTCGGAAGTACCTCCACGTTGTTTAATATACTTGCTCCGGTTGTAGTATAACCCGAGACACTCTCGAAAAGTGCATTCGCCAGCGTGAATTCCCCACCCCAGATATAGTAGGGGATCATGCCGACGATACAGGTGATGATCCACCCGGTTACACTGATAACCAATCCTTCGTGAAACGAAATCTCCTCTATCTTTTCCACAAAAATCTGTGGAAAGCTTCCCAGGGAGGCCGTTAACAGGGCGCTGAACAGGAGTGCACTCACCGAATTCTCGCCGTGGGCAAAGGAGATCACAGCAGAGATAAACAGGAATAACGCATTGAACAGTAGGATATAACCGAGGTATTTGATAACCACTCTTGTACGTATCATCAATCTGAAATTTACATTGAATTTTTTGTCCGCCGGAGCCTGTATATTAACTGGTTGATTTCTTCTTCCAGCTTCTTGAATTCATCTTTGGATACAATTCCGGCGACCAGTTGGCCTTTTTCCGGATAATATTCCTTTACACTGCTGATCAGTTGCCTGACAGGACGGATAAAATAGGTATGGATAAAAAAGTAGAGCAACAGAGCAAAGATGATAGCGGCCGCGATAGAGACGATGGCCGGCATCATGGCCCGGCGCGATTGTTCTTTTACGATCCCTGCCTGCCGGTACATCTGATCCTGGTTCAACACCATCAAGTTGTTGATAGCCTCTTTTGTTTTAAGGAAAAGCGAGTCCGTTTCGGTATCGTATATCCGTTTGAACTCTTCGGCGCTGCGCCCGTCCTCCAGTATCTTCTTTACGGAAGAGTGGTATTGTTCATACTCATCCATAACCGCTATCACATACCGTGGTTCATTGGCTTCGGTGATGTTCTTTTCCATATTGACGATCGCTTTCCGGATGATTGAATCAGCACTCCAAACAGTCTCGATTCCCGCATCTTTATTTCCGATCATCCACAACAAAATGCCGCTGTCTTCCCTTTCTACTGCATCGAGCATTTTCTTCGCCGATTCAATGGATTGATAATTGTTTTTCAATACGGTGTCCACCGAATTCCCTATTTTCCTGAAATCCAGAATAGACATAATGCCGGCAGCCATCAGCATTACAATGAGGAGGGAGAGGCTGAGCACGATTTTTATTTTGAGTGACTTTACCATCTTGATTGTATTTGGATCGGGAGATAATTTCCTGACTGGCAAAGTTACGAGTTTTCCGGTTTGTTTATTTACAATGTGTGTTTTTTTGTAAAAACTGCTTGGAAACTCAAAAAACGAATATAGCAGGCGGAGGGTAACACTATCGACGAAACGTAATATTTCCTTCATTTTATCTTAACCTGTCCGTAATATTATAACTATATCTTCGCACTCGAATTAGTTATACAATCAAAATTAAATTTAAATTAAATGATGAAAATCAATTTTTCAGCCCTGTTTTTCAGCTTGCTGTTATGCTTTGCATTTTTCACAGAAGGAGCGTATGCCCAGAAACGCCTTTTAAGGGGTAATGTGAAAGATAATGCCGGTATTCCCCTCATAGGGGTCAATGTGGTAGAGAAAGGGACAACTAACGGAACAGTGACGGATGTCAACGGGGATTTCTCATTGAATGTGCCTGCGAACTCCACCATCGTATTTACATATATTGGTTTTGCCGGACAGGAACTTGCCTGGGATGGAACTTCGGTGATCAACGCCATACTGCATGAAGATTCCGAAATACTGGATGAGGTGGTTGTCACCGCCCTTGGGATTAAAAGGGAGGCAAGAGGATTGGGTTATTCCACGGAAAACCTCGATGGAGAATCTATTTCCAATACGATGCCCAATAACTGGTCGACCGGCTTATCCGGGAAAGTGGCCGGATTGAACATAGTGAGTCCCGGCGGGCCATTATCGTCCACCAGGGTTTCCCTTCGGGGTGATGTGTCACTGAATGTCAACGGCAATAGTGCGCTGATCGTGGTTGACGGCGTCCCCCTGAGTAATGACATTACCAATCCCGGTATGGCATATGGGGCGGGTGATGCGGCAGAGCTTTCTATCGACTATGGGAATGGGTTTGCCGATATTAATCCGAACGACATCGCCAGCATCCAGGTATTGAAAGGGGCAAGCGCTACTGCATTGTACGGATCCCGCGCGGCCAACGGTGTGATCATGGTTACGACCAAATCGGGAGAGAAAGCGACAAAAGGTATCGGAGTTGAGTTTACTTCGAATCTGAATATAGAAGATGTGATGAGATGGCCCGATTATCAATACGAATTCGGGCAGGGGCTTCCCTCGAATATCGGTAAAGCCGGTACGGAATATGCAGGGCAACTCTATTATTCATACGGAGCATCTCCTGACGGCAATTCGAGTACAAGCGGGACAAGCAGCGCCTATGGAGCCAGGTTCGATTCCAATCAACTCTATTACCAATACGATCCCGAACTACAGGATAGGGCAGAAAAGCCAACTCCCTGGATTGCTTATCCGAATAACCGTAAAGACCTTTTTCAATTGGGGTATACATTGACCAACACGGTAGCCATTACGGGAAAATCGGACAGAGGTTCTGTCAGGGGCGCTATAACGTATGCAAAAAACGAATGGATCCTGCCGAACACAGGATACGACAGATTCACTTTAAGTGTGGGCGGTCAACAGCAGATATCCGACCGGTTGAAAATTGATTTCAGGTCGAGTTATACGAATCGTAAAGTAGATAATACTCCTGCATTGGGGTATAACAGTAATTCAATATCCTATTTCCTGATTTTCCAGAATCCTAACGTAAATCTCGACTGGTTACGGCCGATGTGGAGGACCGGGCAGGAAAATGTGAGGCAGTTGCAACCATACAGTTCATTTATCGGGAATCCTTTTGTGATATTGTATGAGTCGGAAAACCCTTCACGGAAACACAGCAACGTAAGTTCGTTATCCGCCACCTTCGACATAACATCCAAACTTGCACTTATGGTGCGTTCCGGTATACAACTCTCTTCCGAACAAAGGGAGCAGCATCGTCCCATCAGTGATGTGGTCTTCGGGAACGGATTTTTCAAAAAGGAAAACGTGTTTGATTATGAGATCAACTCCGACGCATTGCTTACTTATCATGATACGTTTGATAACGGGATCAACTTCAGTGCTTCCGTCGGAGGAAATATGATGCAGTCGAAATATGACCTACTGTCGGCTTCAGTCAACGGATTAAAGACTCCCGGAATATATAAACTGGCGAATGGAGCATCCAACCCGTATGTGGTGACAAGAATACGGAATAAAGCCATCAACAGCTTATACTTCATGACCAACTTATCGTACAAGAATGTGCTGTTCATGGATATTACCGGGCGTAACGACTGGTCGTCGACCCTGCCGAAAGAGAACAGGTCGTTCTTTTATCCTTCGGTAAGCCTGAGCGCTATTATGAATGAAATGATCTCCATGCCCGAGGTAATAAGTTTCATGAAACTAAGGGCTTCATGGGCGCAGGTAGGTAATGACACGGATCCGTATAAAACATCGCAATATTACGATACCAGCACTTTCCCCGGATCGCTCCAATTGCCCACGACCCTTTTCAACAGGGATTTCAAACCGGAGATATCTACCAATTATGAATTGGGTTTTGATTACAGGATGTATGAAGACCGGTTGGGAGTTGATTTCACCTATTATTATAACAGGACCAAGAACCAGATACTGGATGCGCCGATCGACCCGACTACAGGATATACCCGGGCAACGATTAACTCCGGAACAGTACAGAATAGCGGTTTTGAAGTCGAATTCAATGCAATCCCGGTTGCGACACGCGATTTCAGATGGAGATCTGCGGTTACATGGGCTAAGAATAATAATAAGATCCTTTCTTTGGCTGAGGGGTCCGACGAGAACCAGGTGATAGCGACCGTAGGCTCGGTTGTGTCACTGATCGGTACCGTAGGCGGTTCCGTAACCGACCTTTGGGGTTATAAACTGGTGAGAAATGAGAATGGGGACGTGGTGATAGGTCCTAACGGCCTTCCGGAACAGGCAGGCGAGATTGAATTTGTAGGGAATGCGAGTCCTGACTGGAAAGCAGGATTCTTTAATGAGTTCAAATACAAAAATTTTACTTTCAGCTTCCTGTTGGACGGACAAATCGGGGGCATGGTTTATTCCCAGTCACATCATAAAATGAGCGAGCAGGGTAAACTGGCGCACACGCTGAACGGACGTCTGCCGGGTACGGAATACTATATCCCCGCAGATGATCCCCGCATTACGTCCGATCCCGGTCTGGTAAACCTGGGAGGGGTATATATGGTGGCTCCGGGTGTGGTCAGGAACGGTGACGGATCTTATAGTCCCAATGAAAAATTGGTTACGGTAGAGGCTTACAATAAGGAATATTACAGAAGGGCAAATGTGGAGACAAATACTTTTGACGCTTCATTTATAAAATTACGGGAGATACGCCTGGAATATGCATTGCCTGCAAGGTTATTGGCCAGAACCCCGTTTTCGGTACTCTCTGTAAGTGTTTACGGCAGGAATCTCCTGACATTTACCGACTATCCCCTTTATGATCCTGAAATTGCCGCATTGGACGGCAATGCCATGGTAGTGGGAATAGAAAACGGTTCTATCCCATCCACAAAATCGTACGGTGTAAATTTGAATATTAGCTTTTAAAAATAATGAAGATGAGAAAGTTTAAGTTTATAAAAGACAGTTTTTTTGTCATAGTTTTACTATTCAGTATAATTCTTGGTTCCTGTGAAAATTTTGATGATTTGAATACGGATCCTACACGCATGCAGGAATCAAATCCCGGTGTTTTCCTGAATCCTGTCCTGTATGAAGTGGGCAGCTATAACTGGAGTCGGTATAACGGTTTTACGTTTCACCTGATGCAGTCTATCGTAACTACCAATAGTACAGGGGGATTGGGATGGTATTATATTTCCGATGCCGCGGGAGATGGTCACTGGAGTGTCTACTACCGTTGGCTCAACAATATCCGGGAAATGGAAAAACAGGCCGCGATGCTGAATGAAACAAATTACCGCGCAATCGCCAAAACCCTTCAGAGCTGGATGTACAGCATAATGGTGGATAGTTTTGGCGATATTCCCATGAGTGAAGCGACAAGGGGCGACGAGGGGGTGTTTACGCCGAAATTCGACACGCAGATGGAGGTATACAAATCCATTTTGCAGGATCTGGATTCCGCTAACCTGCTGTTTAATGAAACCGCCGGCCTGAGATATAATACAGACGGTGAAATGTTATATGGCACCGACAACGCATTGGTTTCCGGTGTGTCGGCCGGTATTACCAAATGGAGGAAATTTGCCAACTCTCTCCGGATCCGGATTTTATTAAGAGGGTTGAATGTCCCCGGATTGAATGCCGAATCGGAATTGAAAAAAATGCTCAATGCGCCGGCTACTTATCCTGTTTTTGAATCAAATGAAGACGCAGCGGAACTGTTTATTTCGGGAGTTTTCCCTGCCGAGCCACCGATGACCCGTCCGCAGGATTTCACTTCCTACAAAGTACTGTCGGAGTTTTTTATCGACAATTTGAAAAATTGGAATGATCCCCGGTTACCTGTTTTTGCTACCCAGGCGACCAATGACAATCAAAAATCGTACGTGGGATGGCCCAGCGGATATAATATCGCTCCTTCTTTTAACGGTTCAGGCCCGAACCAGAACATTGTAAAACCGCCGTTAGAACTTACTCTGATGGGTTATGCGGAGCTGGAGTTTATAAAAGCGGAACTGGCACTGAAAAATATAATCAGTTCCGATGCCGGGACACACTATAAAAACGGTGTACAAGCGGCTATTGAAAGATGGGGCGCAACATTTCCCGCAAGCTATTTCGATAATGAAGAAACAGAATTCAACGGTACACTGGAAAGAATCATGATCCAGAAGTTTTACGCGTTGTTCTTTTGCGATTACCAGCAGTGGTTCGAATATAACCGGACCGGATTGCCGCAGATGCCGGTAGGGGATGGGGTACCTACAGGTAATGTGATGCCCAGACGGTTTAAATATCCGGTCATTTTACAGCGGAACAATATGGCCAATTATCAGGATGCCAAAGAAAATATGGGTGGGGATGATTTCAATATCAAACTGATTTGGCAGAAGTAAAATGAACCCGATTCTGCCCGGTGATACGAGCAGTTTTATCCTTTGTCACAAAAAAAAGTGGATCGATGCGATCCACTTTTTTTATTCACTTTGCCTTCCGTTTGTTTAGCTTAACGAAAACGCCAATGATTTTCTACTTCATATTTTAACCTACAATCGACATAAATTCCTGATTGGTGCGGTATTTTGCGAATTCCAAATCGTTCAGCGCCTTTGCTGCAATACTTCTATCGCGGCCGATGGCCGTACGCAGGTTCGATGTCACTTCGTTGAAATTATTGGTTCTGGAGGCGATTATGGCAAGCAGATAGGCTGTTACGGCATCGGGATTATCGACAGCTTCCAGTGTTTGTTTGGCCTTATTGTAGTCTCTCACCAATAGTTGTGCCAGACCGGCATTATTGCTTTTGCTTTCGCCGTAAGCTCCTACGGCCTGATTGTAATTACCCTGTAACAGGTTGAGAAGCCCCATGGCTTCGTCGAGCCCGTCAGCACCGGGAGAACGTCCCAGCAGTTCATTGGCGGAGTTAAGGTCATTGTCCATAATAGCGAACAAAGCTTTGTTCATATTCACTTCGGGAGCCGAAGGATTAACCTGTGCTGCGCGGTCGAATGACTGTTTTGCTTTGGCATATTCTCCACGTTTAAAGAACATCGTACCGATATTGTTCCATCCCCTGTAATCATTGGAGAAGTTGGCAGTAACATATTGATAAATATTTTCTTTCACGCTTTGGTCGTCGGTAAGCGTTGAAGCATACAGTAATTCTTCCACCGACAATTCTTTCGGATTTTGTTTCCATGCTGTCATGATCTCATCATCCGACTTGCCTACGATCTCGATATTGGCGATAATGCGTGAACGGCGCAGTTGCGGCAGAATAGTTCCGGCGAGTTCCTCAAATACATAGGAGATATTTTTGATTTCCCTTTCACGGGTCTCGGAATCGGGATACATCTCCAATACCCGGAGGATCAATTCCTTGTCCTGCAGATTAGAGGCTGAAACCAACTGGCGGAATCCTTCCCAGTCCTGGGCAGTATAATGTGCATAGACTTCAGTATCGATCTTTCTCTTGTCCAATTCACTTTCCAAATATTTGGATGTGTTACGTTCACGTTCAGCGGCAAGCCTTTCGTTGAGGGAGAGCCCGCCATCGGGTGATGCATAGGCTGATACTTCTACGTTCACATTTTGTTTTGGATCGTTGAATGCTTCTTCTACGCGACGTTTCCATTCGCTCATATCACGTGAGTTCAACTCGCTTTGGCGCAGGTTGGCCTGTTGGATAACGAACATGATATTGGCTTCCTGAGCATCCTGAATGATACGCTGGAATCCGTCGGGAGCTACCGAAGGAGGGGTGGTTCCCACATCTGCCAGGGCTGAAGTGGCGATCACTCCATCAGCCACTTTCAGGTCGGGCAGATTGGAGCGTTTGTTCTTGATTCTTCCGTCGAACCGGAGATATAGTTCCGATGACTGCATCTCGGAAGAGTAGGGAAACGAACTGTTCATCGAGAAGTTTCCCCCCCTGTTTTGAGAAATGGTGATCCTGTTCCCGGAGATGCTCTCCCCCTGATAACTGTAGGGAGTGCCGGCAATTTCACCACTTGCATATTTCAGGATGGGGGTGATAGTTACCGTGGCATTTTTATTAAACCATTTTTCGGGGAATGTACCGTTGATGGTCACAGGAATCTGGTTTCCCACCGTTTCAAGCGGAGAAGGCGTTACGTTGAAATTATTCTGCGTAAGCGGCGTTAATTTGCTGCTGCAGGAAGTCGAGAAGATGGCGACCCCGACAATGAGCAGAAGGGATAAAATAGATGATTTTCTTTTCATGTGTAATTTTTTTAATATGTTGCATTGATCAATTTTCCAAGAATTTATGCAGGACAAAAATACCTAATTTCCTGCAATAAAAAAACAGGTCGATCTATATTTTTGCTATTTTATCAATCTTTTGTGTTGGGTTTGCACATATCAGGAAAGCTTATTAAAAAGTGAACAGCAACTCCAGGGTGAATTTGTCGGAATCCATCTCATCATTGGGTGAGAAGATATCCATTTGATGATTCACCATATACCATTCGTAGTCAAGTCGGAGAATAGAGGTAAAACGTTCGCTCTTAAACCCAAAACCGACTCCGGTAGTCAGTCGGTTGACGTCGAATCCACCCACATCCGGACTCCCGTCGATAGCATCCCATCGAACAGCGGGCTTGACAAATTCAAACATCTTTGTCCGGATAGGAATCGTATATGCCCCTTGCAGATAATAAGAAAGTAAATCGGGATGGAATTCTGTCTTGCTCTCCCTCTTCATGATTTCGGTCTCCACTTTCCAGTTTTTTTGCTCATAGCGGAGATCGGCTCCATAGAAAAGAAAATGAGTCTCCTCGTCATTTGGATAATCGTATACTTTTGCTGTCATACGAAACCCCTGCATGCTACCCAATTCTATTCGTCCTCCATATGACACGTCTTCCTTCCAGACCGGATCATTGATTGTATTTCCATTAAACACACCAAATTCAAACTTCGTGGGAATAGTACCGAGAAGAAAATCATATTTGGCCACAAACCCTAAATCACGGGTACTCAAAAAATATTTTCCCAGAAAAGCACGATTGGCAAACATCATTGAACCGGGAGCTACGATGTAGCTATTGAACAGTGGAATGCTGGTCTGGCCCAATGTAAGTGAAAGTCCCTCAATGGGCTTCAATGTCCCGCTCAGGTCCAATACGTTGAACTTGCCTTCGTTGCTGAGTTCTACCTGTACCCTGTAAGCCGAATAGGGATTGATATCCCCTGCTACGCCGACGCGGGAGTTTCGAACAGAAAAACGCGACATGCCGGTTTCAGTGGCATGCTCGAATTTAGTTTTTAATGTTCCATCGATTTTAAAGTTGGGATATGAAGGTGTATGATCAGTTTCTTGTGCAGAGAGTTCCAAGAAAGAGAATACAAAAAATAAGAATAATATGATGGATGTTTTTCCATATACATGGAAGTTAATCATATTCCTTTTTTTCTTTTGAAGACACATTCTTACACTATTCTGACTTTTTTTTCCTGTTTCCTGTTGTTCCATTTTTTTCTTAGTGTATACTTTCTTATTATGTATGATAAAAATCCGTAAGATATTTTACTCTTCCAAATGTATATTATTCTATAAAAAACTGTTCGAAATCGCCGGAATATTCAACGCCAAAAGAGCCGTCATTTTTTTCATAAATGAAATAATAGTGCAATCCGGGTATTTCTTTGGCTATTTCAATCGACCGCTCCATTCCCATAACCATAAAAGCGGTAGCATAAGCATCGGCGGTCATACAATCATCGGCAATTACGGTAGCACCAAGAATATCCAGTTGGGAGGGATACCCTGTAATCGGATCAATAGTGTGGGCGTACTTCTTTCCATCTTTGATATAGTAGTTCCGGTAATTACCGGATGTGGCCAATGATTTATCGCAAAGGGAAAGCACCGTTTGCAAGTCGTGCAACATACCGGTGGCATCGTCAATAGGTTTATCTACCCCAATGCGCCAACATTCTCCTTTGTCGTTTACGCCTTTTGCCGTGACCTCTCCTCCAATCTCCACCATGTAATTCTCTATTCCGTAACTCTCCAGTAAATCAGCAACTACATCACATGCATAACCTTTAGCTATGGCAGAAGTATTGATTTCTACTCTTGGGTCGGTTTTAGTGATATTTCCTTCGGCACTGACAGATATTTTTTCATAACCTACAAATTCTTTCAGGCTGTCGATAATTTCAGGGGTGATGCTGTCCATATTCTGAAATCCAAAACCCCAGGCATTGATAAGTGGAGAAACAGTAATATCGAATTTTCCGGATGTAGTGCGTGATATCTCTTCCGCTCTCCGGAATACCTTCAGGAAGAAAGAGTCGGGTTCCACCGGCTCATTCCGATTTATCTTTGTAATAATAGAATTTTCTTTGAAAGGATTTAGCGACATATCAAATTCATGAAGTTCTGATAAGATCTCCTCCTTTAACGAACGGTTATAGGCATACTTAATATTATATCCGGTCGTGAATATTTCTCCTAATTCCTGATAATAATGGTAATCCCGTTTACTTCCCGAAGTACAGGATAGCAGAAGGGCAGTGAACAAAATAAGATAGTATGAATGCTTTTGCATATATTCGGTTGTTATTCGGTTGTTATTCGGTTGTTATTCGATTGTAATTCAGTTGTAATTCGGTTGTTATTCAATTGTAATTCAGTTGTTATTCGGTTGTTATTCGGTTGTAATTCAGTTGTTATTCAGTTGTTATTCGGTTATATTTATCCCGCAAAGGAGCAATAACGGCGAAGCCGAATAACCATTGAATAACATGCGAAGCATGAATAACTATTGAATAACGCGCAGCCAAATATCAGAATTCTTCATCAATCCTGTAATGGTTCCTTTCGGGTGCATTTCTCGATACCAGTTCGCCCAGGAATCCTGCAAGAAAGAGTAGGGTACCCAGGATCATCATGGTAAGGGATATATAGAAATAGGGTGATTCCGTAACCAATCGGTAAGGGTTCCCGTGATGCATATCATATAACTTAATAACACCTACAAGCACAATAGCTATGAACCCTAGCAGGAACATCAGGCTTCCCCAAAGTCCGAAGATGTGCATCGGCTTTTTCCCGAAACGATTCAGGAACCAAAGCGTCATCAGGTCGAGATATCCATTCACAAAACGGTCTGCACCAAATTTACTCTTCCCATATTTCCGGGGGCTGTGTTGTACCACCTTCTCACCTATACGGGTAAATCCTGCATTTTTGGTCAGTACGGGGATCCAACGGTGCATATCGTTGTAAACCTCAATACTTTTGACCAAAGATTTGCGATAGGCCTTCAAGCCGCAATTAAAATCGTGGAGTTTAATCCCGGAAACTTTTCGGGCAGTGGCATTAAACAGTTTAGACGGCAGGTTCTTGGTCAGCTTATCGTCATAACGTTTCTTTTTCCAACCCGAAACCAGATCGTATCCCTCTTCCCTGATCATACGATAAAGTTCCGGGATTTCATCCGGGCTATCTTGAAGATCGGCATCCATTGTGATGACCACATCACCCTGCGCTTTCTGGAAAGCGCAATGCAGGGCAGGTGATTTCCCGTAGTTCCGACGGAATTTAATTGCCCTTACAGTATCATATTTGTTTTTTAGCCCTTTAATGATTTCCCAAGATCCATCACTACTCCCATCATCTACAAAAATAATCTCATACGACAGCTTATTCTCAAGCATAACCCGTCGGACCCAATCGTGTAGTTCGACGAGCGATTCTTCTTCGTTGTATAGCGGTATGACAACTGATATATCCATGATTTCATTTTATCTTGCAAAGATAATGAAAGACGAGGGAAAAGTAAAGCTTGCAGGAACTTTTCCCAAGTTCATATATTATTCTCCAAACATCACCGATAACTTGGAAATGTTGAAAGCAATATCATTCGATTATATACGCGTGTCATTTGGCAAAATGGAATACAATCGCAGAATAAGATTTAAGGTTGGCCCGATGCACTGCTGATATTCTTGCTTTTTAATATTTTAGTTCTTACTAATTTTATTAAGTTGAATATCAGAATTCTTTCTTCTTTTTTCATAAAGACATACACCATAATGATAAAAGAGATAGTAGTCATTATAACGACTAATAATAAACGAAAGAAGGATTCTTCCATCCAATAAATAGGAATAAATCCTGTTATAAGCATAATTAGAGTGGGGACTATACTGGGGGATACCACTTTCCTTACAAAATCAGAAAATTTAAGTCCACACTTCAACATTGCAAAATATACGCAAACGCCACCACTTATTATACCTCCTACCAAAATCCAGATAATATATAAATAATAGGGTGGAAAACCAAAAGAGAAAAACAAATAGGTCAAGATAATAGGTAATATATTCAGGAATGATTGCAGTGCAAAATAAACCTTTACATCTCCTTGTACTTCCACGGTTCTGCCAACCATAAGGGTTAGTTGCTCGACTAATAAACGGATTAATTGCAGCCTAACAAATAATACTGCCCAATCGGGAACATCTTTTAACCATATCTGTAATATATATGGAGTATCCAATATAAAGGGTACAGCAAAAAAAGCGAATAATAGATAACCGTATTTTGCAGATAACAATGATGCGTTCACCATCATGGCTCTTTCTCCCGCACCTTCACTTTTTGCAATCACAGGAGAGACAGCCTTTATCATCGTATTGGAAAAGGCCATCAACTGACCGGAAATCTGATTAGCAATACCTTGTGCTGCGTTTAGAATGGCGCCGAAAAAATTGTTCAATACAACACTCAATCCGTATTGCGATATCATCCTGCTGGCATTGTTCAGTAAATTCCATCCTGCAAATGCTGTCATTTTTTTCATGAGATCCCTATCCCAATAACGTCCTGGTGCAATAGTGCACTCCTCATAATTTCGGTGACAGTATATGCACATAACCGCCATGACCAGGAGGGAAATTACAGCCATCAATATACCATATACAATCAATTTGTCCTGCAAGGCATACACTACAATAAAAGCTACAGCAAGTTTAAGGAATGACTCCATTACGCCTACAATAGCGTAATATAACATGTTTTCACGGGAATTCAGCACAGCATCATAGGGTACAGTTATCACAGTAAACATAGTACTGATAATCATACTGCCATACACTATTTTTGCTGCAAAGACCCTGTCGTCAGGAATATTTAAAATACCATTGAAGAAAAAATAACCGACAGCGAGTAGTACAAAACCAATGATAAAGGCGATAATTAAATGTAATATTACACTGATATTGAAAATAATTTTTTTCTTCTCCTGTTTTCCTTCTCCTTCCGCAATGCTCATGAAACGTTGTGTAGCACCAGCCATGGCCGCATTCAAAAATCCCAGCATGGCAATGGCGCCTCCTACCACGTTAAAAATGCCGAAGTCAGTAGTTCCTAATGAACTGAGCAATAATCGCGTAGTATATAGGGATACGAATACGGTTATCCCCATCTTCGCATACAAGAAACCGGTATTTTTTATGACTCTATTGGCTGTACTCACCTTTATTTACTAATGTTCTACATTTTTTTTAAATAACCGGAAAGAAATAGAAAGATAATATGTTGTAATATACTATATTACTGATATTTATTTGATTAACGCTATAACTTCTTCGAATCGTGGGACAATCCTTATCTGCTTCGTTAAAAACGGTACAAAAATAGTATATTATTTAGCACGTTCCAAATGATTTAGCCGATTTTTCCATCTATTCTGCAATCAGCAGAAAGTTGTTTTTCAGTTGGACAAGAATATATTTGTAGAATCAGATTTTCATATTTTACAATACCGTCAAGTTATGGAGACTTTCGTATTTGAAAAAAAAACTTTATTTTTGTCTTTTCCATATGTGTTTGACGTATATGATACTGTACATCAATTAAAATTCAGATAATGAAAGTATTGTGGTTTAGTAGCCGCTTCTTTACCGAAGAAAAAATCTCCGGTACTGCTACATGGTTAGATGCCATGGCTGATATCCTTATGGATAAGGATGATATCCAATTATATAATATCTCTCAGGGAAAAACAAAGACAATCAGAAAATCCAATTATAAAAAAGTAGTACAGTGGCAAGTCCCAAACACTTGGAAAAAAAAAGATCAAATTCCCCGGGAAAAATATCTCCGACAGATTACCGAAATCGTCTCTTCGATAACTCCTGATGTGATACATATCTGGGGTACGGAGAGCTATTGGGGATTACTTACTGCAAGAGGATATATTAAAGGGAATACGGTATTGGAAATTCAGGGGTTAATTTCACAAATAGTAAATGAATTTTACGGGAGATTGACCATGAGAGAGTTGATAGCTTCCGTGGGGATAAAAGAAGTGGTGAAACCTGAGTTATTGCTGTTTAATATCAAAAAAGAGTTTGAAAAACACGCACGTTACGAATTGGAAATGATCCGGAATCATTCCTATATAAGCACTCAATCGGAGTGGGTGAGAGCAAATATCCTCTTTCTGAATGAAAATGCCAAGCTCATCGAAACCCGGATTCCATTGAGGAAAAATTTTATCACTTCCGAAAAATGGAATTCCGAAAGATGTACCGCATACACTATCTTCACTTCCATATCTTCTACTGCCCCGTATAAGGGATTGCATGTTCTTATTGATACTTTGCCCTTATTGAAAAAAAGATATCCCGGTTTGAAGTTGATGATCGCGGGACATACAGGTAGGGGAATCAGAGAAGATGGTTATACTAAATTTATTAAAAGGAAATTGAGTAAACAGGGTTTAAATGAAAATGTGACTTGGCTCGGTCCTCTTGATGAAACAGGGATTATTGATCAACTGTTGAAATCGAATGTTGCCGTATTTCCTACCTTTATCGAATCATATGGTGTCGCTGTTGCCGAGTCGTTAAGGCTGGGAGTTCCTACCGTTGCTTCTTATGTGGGAGCCTTGCCGGAACAGGACAGAGAAGGTAATTCGATGCTCTTTTTCCCTCCCGGCGATGTAAATATGTGCGCATACTCGATTCATCAGATTTTTTCCAATCGCGTATTTTCAGAAGAACTTTCTATGAATGCTTTGAAAAAAACGGCTCCTACCCTCGAAGAAATTGCCGAATTACAGGTAAGTATCTACAAAGAAGTATGTCGAGAGGAATAAAAGAAGTGGACCAGTATAATTCACTTTTTACTTTTTCCCTGATATTTATAGAGAGTACCAAATGGAATTATTAAGTTATGCTGTTGGTGGAATTCCCTTTATTACAATAAATACCTGATGGTTGATACATAAAACTTTTTAGATTGTCGACTCAATCAGGTCTTTTGTTTCCTGGATATGTCCTTTTGATGAAGCTCCAAACAAAACGGATTCTATATTCGAAAATTTCCCGAGATATTCGATAGCTTCTTTCGGACGTAATGCGCCAGCAGCCAATACTTGCATAGCAATAGGCCGGAATTGTCTCTCTTGCAGGTATTTTTCGTATAACTCAATACCACCGCTCATACGAAAACCTATCTTATTAATAGAACTGCAAATAATGGGATTGTCAATTCCCAAAGAATTTAGTACATCCAATAGTGCCGGCATATTCATGGTTATATACCCCGGCTCTGCATTGTATTTTTTTCGTATGTATTCATCATACGCTTTAAGCACACCATGCATTTTTAGGCCAAGTATCATATCCACAATTACATTCTGAATAAAAATTACTGGTGTATTGATGCCTTTAAACATTTTCATTTCAGCATCAATCAATAATTCTATCAGTTTAATAAAATCCTTGTTAACAAAAGCCATACCTCCTTTGGCAAAGGTGCCAAATAAATTTCCAGGTACATACTGTTTGATGGTGCCTATAATACCCAATTCTGTTACTGCATTGGCATATTTGTGGGCATACGGCATACATGGATATATGTTGAAATTCTTATATTTTTCAGGATTTGCCCGCAGAATGTCGCAGATATTGGCAATACGATCGTGGGTAGTACACATGAAAGTATTTATGCCTAAATCAATAGCATCATCCAACACTTTCATTATTGCCTTGTCCTCCTTAAAACGGATAGATTGTGCGCGCGCTTTTTCATCCGATGCGTGATTAACAGCAAAAAACTGATTATCTCCAAATAATACTTTATCCATAATTCTTATTTTTTAGCGTCTGCAATTATCATTTCCACTACTTTATCGGTGTACAGTCCTTGTTCAAAAGTGTTATAAACCGATTGTTTATTATTTACGATGCAATCTATAAAATTATCTATTTGCGCGCTATATTCCTCTCCCCGTAGATAATAATTGACCGGAATTGCAAAATCGGTAATATATTTTGTAGTCCAGCCTTGTTCCAAACCTTCTTTTTTCACCGGTTCTTTGAGATAAATCTTTATTTCGGTAGCATCACAAATTATTTTTCCGTTCTTTCCGATTATAGAGAGCGAAGTGGTCATCTTGCGATGTGTTTCATCACTCCAGTTTACTGCCAATTGTCCCGAAACTCCGTTCTCCAGTTTCAATGAACAATATACTGCATCTTCCACTCCTTTGGAATAGATATGTTTCAATTGCGAACCACTTGCCTCTGTTGGACGACCGATAGTTTCCTGTATCAGATTTAAAACGTGTGAAGCATAATCATACAGGCAACCTCCACCCTCTTCGGGTTTCGACCGCCATGTTCCTCCTTTTTCCTTTATGACTACCGGGCCGTATGCCTCGCCGGTAAAGTGCACGATTTCTCCTAATATACCTGTCTGAAGCAGCCGTTTTAATTCCCGAAAAGTACCGATGAAATGATTATGATAACCTACCTGATTGATCAATTCCTTACTTTGGGCTAAGTGTACCAGTTCTTCACCTTCATAGGCGTGAAGACTGAAAGGTTTTTCGCAATAAACATGCTTGCCGTTTTCCAACGCATATTTTACCATGGCGTAATGAAATCGTGTAGGAGTGGCAATAACGACAAAATCAGGATTTTCCTTTTTTATCATTTCCTGATAGTCGCTATAGGTGTGTACCTGAGTAAATTTTTTAAATGCATCCAGTACCAGCGAAGAAGTATCGCAAACAGCGACCATATCTACTTTGGGATGCGCACCCACTATAGCCGCGTGGGAAAGCCCCATTTTGCCGAGGCCGATAATTGCTCCTTTAATCATATCTATTATTTTAAGTTATTCTATTTTCTTCAGATGTGATATATTCAGGAATAAGTGTCTGAAAAACAACATTTGGTTTCCTATGTTTCTTCTAAAAATCTCCGGACGATAAAAAATACGTACCAACCATTCCATTCCGATTTTTTGCCAGAACAGGGCCGGACGTATAGAATTACCTGCATACCAGTCGAAGACATTACCTATGCTGCAAATTATTTTTGTATCAATGTTCTTTTTATTCTGATATGCCCACACCTCCTGCTTAGGAGCTGTCATTCCTACAAATACTACATCCGGATAAAACTTATTGATAGCCTGATACATTGCTTCATTATCTTCCGCAGTAAATTCTGGTTTAAAGGGGGGGGAATAATAACCCACTTCCACATTTGGGTATTCTTTATTATATCTCTCTTTTATTTTTCGCAGCGTATCTTCCGATGAACCCAGAAAGAAAACCCGGCCATACGATTTGTTTGATTCGTTTGAAAAAAACACAAAAGCATCCCAACCCGCAATACGATTTATTTTTATCCCTTGCTTAAACAAAGCAACCCATCCAAAATACAAGCCGTCCAAAATAAGAATATCACTTTTTTGCAATGCTTCCTTTACGGTCTGATCCTTGCAAGCCAAACCATACGAATTCGGACTAATCGTATTGATGACGAATTGTTTCTGATGGGTATAATTTATTTCTTCTAAATTTCCTTTAAATACAGGAAAATTCCATGAATTAATTATTGGCATAGTAAACTTTAATTTGATGTGGAAAGTTTGGTTTTTATAATATAAAAATCATCCTATCACTCTTGCATTTTATTTACAAATTCACTTATGTTTTTTTGTTTATTTCACATGCAATATCATAAATATAATAGAATTTATTTTCTATAATATCTTTGCTAAGTAACTTAACATCAGAAAAAAGAATTTCCTTCTTTATAATATTGTTTAAAGGTGAAAAAGTTTAGATGACTTTATTCCGTTAAATCAAATTAATTTCTTAGACAGCTGTGATTTATCTTTTCAGTAAAAAATTTACCCATCCTCTATACTTAAGGGTAATATTTTTTGCGTTGCAAATATACGACATTTTTTTTATTCACGAATTTTTTTAATAAAAATCGATACAATCTATGAACGATCACAACTATCCCGATACTTGTTCATTAAAACCACATAATTATAATTGTAGCAGTAAGTATTACCCATTGAAAATTTACAGATAGGAATATGTACTACAAGAAAAAAATTTGATCTAACAATAAATATTGTGGAAATCTGTAGAATTATTATAGATGAAGTAAAAAAATGGAAATTAAATAATTATTTAATAATTAGTTACTTATACAGTAAATATTAATTTTTGTAGGTTTTTGTAAGTTTTTTTTTTCTCAATTAGTGTTTAAATTCCGACTATGTGTTATATATTTGCGACAAACATTAAAGTCACAGCAAAATGCGAACCCAAAAAATAGAGGTCGAAATTGGTAATGAATACCAATTTAAAGGAAAAATTGTATTAGACATTGATCAAATCCCTCATTCCATGGCTGTTTATATTCCTTCGAAAGAGGAAGTTTTTTTGAATAAACGAGCTTATAAAACATTGGGAATGAATGAGGGGGAGGTATTTGACCTGACAGCGTGGAGGAAGATTAATCCATATGTAGGAAAATGTTATCAGAAAATTAATAACGATTTTGTGAATGATCAGAAAGTACATGTCATTATGCTTAACGGCAAACATGAAATAATGAATTATTCACTTTATTGTATTAATAATCTTTCACTTGGGAAAATATATATCATCCATTTTTCAAAAGCCTCAGAAAAATATGCAGTAGCTTCTATTTCATCACTTTATTCGATAAAGGACGAGGTTTCCAAATTAAAACCCTATTTGAATAGAACAGGAAAAAGCATGCATGAGAGTTTGATGAAGAAATATTTCAGAGAGGGGAACCAGCAATTAACATTGGACGATTTGGTCTATTATGAAAGGGAACTGCGTATAATTCAGAGAGCCTATCCCTCGCTGTCCCACCGGGAAGTAATCCTTTGTGGTTTACTTGTAAACGATATGGACAGCAAGGATATAGCCTCAATTACAAACAGAACCCTGGATGCGGTGTTTGTAACGATTCACCGTATTAACAGGAAACTGGATATACTCAACAAAAAGCAATTGATAGATACCTTGAAAGAACTTGTGAGCAAAGAGGAAGTTAATTCGCAAGTTGTATCACAAGCCCAAAACTGATCTATTCGCTTATGCGGTGCCCTTTCAACTGATAGGTGTGCAAAAAAGGAGTTTCGTCATCTTCAAACTGTATTTCGAAGTAGATGCTATCGTTATCTAATATCTTTCCATTGGGTATTTTGATTTCGATACTTTCGTCACTTTTTTCGCAGTTTAACAATTTTGTTTCAAAGATTCCGGTTTCTACTTTGGCCAATGCTTTTACCTGGAATTTCCAGAATTCTTCTTCCGTATCAAGGAGAGTGATAGAATCATTCCCAGCCTTAAAGGTAGTCACTTTAAATGGACCGAATATAAGTTCTGAATCGCTGTAAGCATTTACTTCCCAGTTACCTATGAATTGGCTGAAGTCTTTAATGGTTTCGCTCTCTTGATTGTTTTCGTCACTGATCTGATTCACTGTTTCTTTTTCACAAGAAATAGTGATGCTGAGTAAGATAAAACCCAGTAAGTATATAAAATTTTTCATTATAATTGTAGTGTTTAGGAGATTGCGGAAATTTATTTAGAGAATTTCTAACGTTTCTTGATGTAAACTACGGGTGGTACCTACCTGCAAGGTATAGTTAACCAGAATTTTATAGGTGCCTGCAGGAATCTTCCGTAACACTGTGTGATAACTCGTAATCTTTTGTTCAAGGACAGTTTTTCCTGATTGATTCTTAACTACCACAATGGCTGACGCTTCCAATGGCGAACGATTATTGACGCAGATACGTCCGTAGGTATCCAAATAGATGCGCATCTCTTTGTCATTATTCTCTACGTTAGGAATACTTTCCGGTTTATTTTCCGGTTCGGAAGAAACAGAGCGGGCTCTACCTATAATTTTATCAGGGAGGATCGATGCGGTCATATTGGGATCATGTTTGTTGGTATCCCTACCTTTTATTGTCCCCGTATTGCCTGCATACCACCAATTGTTAACCTTTCCGTCTTTGTTTCTATAGTTTATAGTATTGTTTTCTGCTGTTACAGTATGAGACTGTATTCCTTCTTTTTCGTACCAATTACAAACTTGCATACCTACGTTGGAGAAATATTGTTTTTTGCCAAATACCTTGTTGTTCCTCAAGGTCATATTATGACCTCCGGCAATGCCAATACCATATTGACCCGGGTCGACAAGGATATTATCTTCGGCGATCTGATAGGATCCACCACCGTCTCCAATAAGGATTCCTCCACCAGAGTCGGAAGGACCTCCTCCTCTGATCCAGTTCCCTTTCACCATGATAGGGCTTCCCGCCGTTCCATTTGATTGCCACATATTAATAATATCCTCGGTGGAACTTTCTCCCGAGAAATTTTCACATACGTTATAGCTAACGCTATTACCTGCCCCTGAAACCTTGATAAATTGAACCATAATCCCGAGTTCATCCGATCCTTTCAACGTTCCAACAAGATTTGTCACATCGTTGTATTCAAATTGTATGCCTTGTGATGCTGCCGCCCGGAGACCAGTTTGTACGTTTTCGAATGTACAGTCTATGATGGTTACATTTTTGCAGTTTTCTAAATGGATTGCTCTGTATCGTTGAGAAGGTCCGAATTTACAGTTCTTGATAACCACATTTTCACAGTTATACAAAGCGATACAAATTTCATCGGCACTGGATATTTCCAGACCGTCAATTACAAAGTCCTTTTTACCAATATGTTTAATGGTAGGTGACTTGGTGTATGATCCTGTATATCTGGCTCCTTGAGCCTGAACAGAAGATACTCCCAGATTAAGGCATAAGAATGCCAATCCCAAAAAGATAATCATGTAGTTTCGTTTCATCTTTCTTTTTCAATTTAATAGTGTGTTTGAATAAAATAGTGTCTCTGAATGTGTAAGCAGAATTGAGACAAACCAAATATTGGTGGAAAACTCTAATTATAATTCTCCCTATCTATGGCCAAATCAATGGGAGAGGATGAGTGCGCTTGATTTTCCTAATAAATTACTTCCACCAAAGTAATTTGTTCAATGTAGCTTGTTGTTTGATTGCGTTGCAAAGATATATTTTTATTTTCTACCATCATGTTAAAAAACAGGGGAATAGATGTGAAATATAGTCAAACACGGAATTTTTAACTAAATTTCCACAGATATGGAATTGAGTCAAAAAAACAAGTCTTTAAAGAGTCAATGCCATAAACAGTTTCAACGCAAATTGTACATAATGTGTAATATTATGTAATGGCATTTTTGATAGTTTTGATAAAATATCAATATATATTTGTTGCACTTAACTAATTTAGTTAAGAAAACTAGATATACACAGCTTAGAGGTGCAGAGATAAAACATTTTATCCTTGCAAAATTAAGAATTAAAATCACAGCTAGCAGTATTTGTATAATGATTGTCTTTTTTTCATTATGAATTGACGGTATTATGCAATTACTTTAAATTAATGTTTAAGATGAAAAAAATTATTTTTTTGTTGGCACTCGCTTGCATCACTATTTCCTGCGTACAAGTGAAAGATATCGCCTATTTTCAGCAAACCGACCAGCAACAGACAGTGCTGAACAGTGTAAAGTATGATCCCCAGATCAAACCGAAGGATATCCTTACTATCGCGGTAGTGAGCAGTGAACCCGATGCGTCGAAAAGATACAATCTTATCATGCCGCAGGTGATTGGACTACAGGGTACTACGAGCCAGTATAATATTCAATCTCAACCAACACTGCAGAACTATCTGGTTGATATTGATGGAAATATTAATTTCCCTTCTTTAGGTATCTTGCAGGTGAAAGGGATGACCACCAAACAACTGGAAAAGCATATTGAAAATCAATTGAAACCATTCTTTACTGAAGAAATGCCCATCATCACCGTCAGGTTTATGAACTATTCGATTAATGTATTGGGTGAAGTCCTAAGTCCAGGGAAATTTGAAAATAATAATGGCCGGATAACTATCTTTGAGGGGTTAGCCATGGCCGGAGATATGACCATATATGGCCGGCGTGATAATGTAAAGGTATTACGGGAGGATGAATCAGGAGAAAAAGTAATTTATACGTTGAATCTCAATGATAAAAAACTGTTTGATTCCCCTGCCTATTTTCTACAACAGAATGATGTGGTGTACGTAGAACCCAATCAAACCAAGGCAAATTCTTCCAGGTATGGTGCGGCTGAAAGCTACCGCGTCTCTACCTTGTCGGTGTTGATCTCATTGGCAACATTAGGTATCTCCATTTTTTCATTGTCAAAATAAATCTGTAAAAAGTGATGAATAAGAACTTGGGAGTGGAAGAAGAATATTTCATGTTGTCTGAAAAGAAGATTGATGTATGGTCTGTTCTGATGAAATATCTTTCTTACTGGAAATGGTTTGTAATATCTATCATTCTTTGTTTGGCCATTGCGGCAGCGTATCTCTATTTTGCCTTACCGAAATATGAAATAACCACTTCCATTCAGTTCAGGGATGACCAGAAAGGAGGAATCTCGGAATTGAATGTCTTTCGGGAAATGGGAGTAGTTACCCGAAAAAGTAATGTGGATAATGAGGTGGAGATACTAAAGAAGTCAATGGTCGCTGAGAGTGTCGTCAGGAAACTTCACCTATACGCTTCATACACAGAGATGGAATCTCTATTTGGGATAGACAAGGTTTGGACAGATGCTCCGAAGCGAAAGACTGCTATTTTATACGGAGATGAATTACCTGTCAGAATTCAGTTACCGGAAGATAGATTAAAGAGCTTATCAGAAACGATATCATTCACCCTTTTGGTGTATCCCGATGGAAATTATCTCTTTTCCGGAAAGATTGAAGGGGACAAGTATGAGGTAAAGGCTCTAGTAAACGACTCTATTGTGCAATTACCCTTTGGGGAGGTTCGGCTCTTTCATGGTAAGACCAAACCTTCTGAAAAGAGGTGGTTTAAAGTGAAAATACAACATCCGTTGAAGGTAGCAGATACATTTACAAATTCATTAGAAGTAAAGTTAACCTCAAAGACGTCTTCGATCGCCAAAATCACATTGAATGTCCCTAATATGAAAATGGGCAGGGAATTTCTGAAAGAATATATTGAAGCCTACAATGAGCAAGGGATCAATGATCAACTGGATTTAGCCGAAAAAACTTCGAAAATAATAGATAGCCATCTAGCCAACTTAAGCAATGAATTAAGCAATGTGGAAGATCTTGCACAGCAATTCAGGCAATCGCAGGGTTTGACAAACATTGCGTCTCAAGCTGATCTTTACAATTCGCAATTAGCAAGTGTGGGTCAAAAGAGAATGGACATCGAGTCGCAATATTCCATTGTGATGAGTTTGTTATCTTTTGTTCAACAGAAAAATGATCATAGTCAACTGATCCCCGCTAATTCCGGTGTGCAAAGTCCTATATTAAATTCCCAAATTACTGCCTATAATGATCTGGTATTGCAGCGGAACAGATTATCCCGGATTGCCTCGAGTAGCAATCAGTCAATGATTGACCTGAATAATCAGTTACAATCTACCTTCAGTTCAGTAGTATCCGGCTTACAAAACGAAAAAAACAACTTGGAGATTCAATTACGGGATATTAATGATGAATATTATCGAAACAATGCAAAGATTAGGGCTATACCACAACAAGAACGTGCTTTTTCCGATATAAAGCGACAACAAAATATCAAGGAAGATTTGTTTCTCTATCTTCTTCAAAAGAAAGAGGAGCGTTACATGAACATGACAGTGGTAGAACCCAGTTCTAAACTGGTAGACTATATCCGGGTGGCTGGCATCGTATCGCCCAATAAGAAATTTGTAGTGCTCATCTTTTTCCTACTGGGATTGATACTGCCTTTTATTGGGATTACCATTAAAGATCTTCTCAGATATCAGATAGATGACAAAGAGGATCTGGAGGAGATATCATCAATCCCTTTATTGGGCGAAATTCCTAAACTGTCACAAATAGAGTCTGTTGCTGTAAAAGAGAACGGTATCGACAATTTTAACGAAATGCTAAGGCTTTTGCGTGCCAATCTTCTTTTTGTCGTTAACAGCAAAGACAAAAAGGTAATCAACATATTATCAAGTATCAGTGGTGAAGGGAAATCGTTTGTATCCATTAATCTCGCTATGAGTCTGGCATTAATCGATAAGAAAGTCCTGTTGATAGAATTGGATATCAGAAAACCTAAATTAGCGAAAGAACTGGGGTTAGACAATAAACAGGGGATGACTCTCTATCTGTCAGGCTACATGGACAAACAGGAGTTGGTAAAACCATCGGGACTCCATCCTAATTTGTCCGTTATTACAGCCGGATCCATCCCTCCCAATCCCAATGAACTACTGGCAAAAACGGCTTTGGATGAATTGATCAGCGGGTTAAGAGAGGAATACGATTTTATAATAGTGGATACTGCACCTGTAGGAATGGTTTCAGATGCCTTTTTATTGGATAGGATTGCCGATATGAACCTATTTGTTACGTCCAGTGGTATCACACCGAAGAAGTATGTGGAGGATGCCGACAGGTATTTCCAGGAGGGTAAACTCAGGAGAATCTATTTTGTACTGAATTCAGTCAATTTTAACCGAACGAATTACCGATATGGGCCTGGAAAAAAATACGGTTACGGATATACATAATCTGTTACCGGGGTACACTCAAGGCATAATGTTTTAACATATTTAGAATCACAGTAAAATGGAAGTCAGAGAAGCAGAAATTATCCAAGCGGAAATCATACAACTTCCCAAGCACTTCGACAGAAGAGGTAATCTATCTGTTATCGAGGGAGGAAACCATATACCGTTTAAGATTGAACGTACCTACTGGGTCTATGATGTACCCGGCGGAGAGGTGAGGAATGGGCATGCCTATATGCACAACCAGGAATTTATTGTGGCTTTGTCAGGCAGTTTCGAAGTACTGTTAGATGATGGAAAATCAAAAAAGCTATTTTCCCTGAATCGTTCCTATTATGGGTTGTATGTCCCTCAGGGAGTATGGCGACAGATGCAGAATTTTTCTACAAATTCCGTTGCTTTGGTGCTGGCGTCCACAAACTACGATTTCTCGGATTACATTTATGACTATAACTACTTTAAAGAGATTGGAGTATGAATAATCTCACTATCTACGATTGCTCTATTATTGAAATAGAAAAGCATCAACACGAGAAAGGAAATATCAGCGTCATTGAGAACAGGAAATCAATCCCGTTTGATGTCAAACGCGTGTTTTATCTCTATGATATACCAGGAGGTGAGGATAGGGGAGCACATGCACATAAAGAGTGTCATCAATTCATGGTGGCGGTAAGTGGAGCTTTCGATATTGTGTTGGATGATGGTAAGTCTAAGAGGATAGTTACATTGAACCGCCCCTATTTTGGGCTGCACATTCCACCGGGCATCTGGGCTGGAGAAATAGGTTTTTCATCGGGAGCAGTATGTTTGGTATTGACCTCACATCCCTATGATGAGGGTGATTATATAAGAGATTACAATCAATTTTTTAGTTATAAAAAGGGAAAATGATAAAGTTTCTTGATATACAAAAAATAACCCTGCAGCATTCATCTGAAATTCATGAAGCCGTTGGCCGTGTAATTGATGCGGGATGGTATCTGTTAGGAGAAGAGGTGGAGCGGTTTGAGAAGAGCTATGCCGCTTATACAGGTACTGATTACTGTGTGGGTGTTGCCAATGGATTGGATGCCTTGCGGATCATACTAAGGGCATACATAGAGATGGGGGCGATGCAACCCGGAGACGAGATCATTGTTCCCGCCAATACCTATATTGCGTCCATTCTTGCTGTTTCCGACAATGGGCTGGTCCCGGTTTTGGTGGAACCAAATATCAACACCTACCAGATAGATGAGCAGAAGATTGAAGCAGTGATTACAGCAAGAACTAAAGGGATCATGATTGTCCATCTATATGGACAATGTGCATATACCGATAAAATTGGTAATATCTGTAAGCAATATGGGCTGAAACTGATAGAGGACAATGCACAGGCACATGGATGTAAATTCAATGGTATAATGACGGGGGCGCTAGGAGATGCTGCTGGTCATAGTTTTTATCCCGGTAAGAATCTGGGAGCTTTGGGAGATGGAGGAGCTGTTACCACAAATGATAGGGTGCTGTCTAACGTAGTGAGAACCCTTGCGAATTATGGATCGTCCGTAAAGTATAAATTCGATTATCAAGGATATAATAGTCGTTTGGATGAGTTACAAGCTGCCGTATTAAGTGTGAAATTGCCTTATTTGAATAATGAAACGGCCCGTAGAAGAGAAATAGCTGCCTCTTATTTGAAACATATTACGCATCCTGATATTATTTTGCCAATGATAACGGATTGGGATGCTTATGTGGCACATTTATTTGTGATTCGAACGAAGAAACGTGATGAGTTACAGTACTTCTTGCAGGAGAAAGGGGTGCAAACATTGATCCATTATCCGATTCCCCCTTACAAACAAGAAGCATACAGGGCTTGGAGCCATCTTTCGTTTCCGGTCACGGAAAAGATACATGCCGAGGTGTTAAGTCTCCCTATCAGTCCTGTAATTACAGATGAAGAAATAGAAACGATCGTAGAAACTGTCAATACTTTTCGTTGAAATTTTGAAATAAACAGAAATGAAAGAACAAAAAGATTCATACCTGCAAATAATGAAAGCGACCTCACTTTTTGGTGGGGTACAAGTTTTTCAGATATTGATCTCGGTGGTACGCTCCAAATTTGTAGCGATCCTATTGGGACCAGCCGGTATGGGTATTGTTGGATTACTTACCTCTACAACAGGTTTGGTAAGTGGACTTACCAATTTCGGTCTTGGTACGAGTGCCGTGAAAAATATATCTGAGGCCAATGCTACCGGAGATAAAGATCGTATTTCTACAGTTATCTCCGTTTTACGTCGTTTAGTATGGACCACAGGGCTATTAGGAGCCTTGTTGACATTACTCTTTTCTCCCTGGTTGAGTGAGTTTACTTTTGGAAATAGAGAGTATACACTCGCTTTTGTGTGGATATCCATTACTTTATTATTTAATCAATTAAATACCGGAGAAATGGTATTATTACAGGGGCTACGGCGTTTACAGCATTTAGCAAAAGCCAATGTGTATGGTAGTTTCATAGGACTGATTGTCACGATTCCCCTTTATTACAAATTTGGGGTTCGTGGAATTGTGCCTGTTATTATTATCACTGCATTTATTACACTGTTTTTTTCTTGGTATTTTGCGAGGAATATTAAAACCGAAAAAGTGACAATTTCCCGCTCTACTCTTGTAAGTGAGGGGAAAGGCATGATGATGATGGGTTTTATGATAAGCCTGAGCGGTCTGATAACCATGATTACGGCTTATTTGCTTCGTATTTTTATCAATCGCACAGGAGATGTGGCGGATGTAGGTTTCTATAATGCAGGATTTACTATTGTCAACACTTACGTGGGAATGATTTTCACTGCGATGAGTACCGATTATTATCCTCGACTCTCACTGATAGCTGCGGATAATGGGAAATGCAGGGAAAATATTAACCAGCAATCGGAAATAGCATTGCTTGTTCTTGCTCCTATCCTGATATTCTTTATGGTTTTCGTGAACTGGGCTGTGATGCTTTTATATTCTACCCGGTTTTTAGTAATCACGGGCATGGTTTATTGGGCTGTGATGGGCATTTTCTTTAAAGCTGTAAGTTGGGCTATCGCATTTGTGTTTTTGGCAAAAGGAGCAGGCAAGCTGTTCTTTTGGAATGAACTATCCGCAAGTATATATACCCTGATTTTTAATATCCTGGGGTATTATTGGGGGGGATTGACCGGACTGGGAATTTCTTTCTTATTATCCTATCTGGTTTATCTCATACAGGTATATATAATAGCAAAAATGAAATATAGTTTTTCTTTCAATTCTTCTTTCATACTTATTTTTTCTGTTCAGTTTCTGTTGGCAATACTTAGTTTTATCGTGGTAAATATCATAAACCGGCCTTATGCCTATTTGCCGGGGATATTACTTATTGCGGTTTCGGTGTGGTATGCATATAAGGAATTAGAGCGAAGAATAGGTGTAAAAGAGATTTTAAAAAATAATATACAGAAATTTATAAAAAAATGATTATTTATGACTCTAACAGACACTCCATTGGTCTCAGTGATCCTTGTTACTTATAATAGTGGTCGATATGTAATTGATGCGCTGGATAGCATTAAGGCTCAAACCTGGAAGAATATAGAATTGATCATAACCGATGACGCTTCTACAGATAATACCGTGCAGGTTTGTGCGGACTGGTTAGTGAAGAATAAGGATTGTTTTCCTTCGACAAAATTAATTACTGTAGCGCAAAATACAGGCATTTCTTCCAACTGCAATAGGGGACTACGGACAGTAAACGGAGAGTGGGTGAAAATAATAGCCGGTGATGATACACTCCTGAAGAATGCTATTGTTGATAATCTTATGTATGCAAAGCAGTTTCCTGATGCTTCGTTTATTATTTCAGATTTACAGGAAATAGATGAAAAAGGAGCATTGCTCAGCAATAACACAACCAATGAAGCTTTAATTTTTTTCTCCGGTTTACCATCGGTAAAAAAACAATTGAAAGACTATAGTCGCTGGCCGGCTTTTTTGAATACTCCTACTTTTTTCTATCGAAGGAGTGTGTTAGAAAAAATAAATTATTTCGATGAAGAGTTCAGGATCTATGAGGATACAACCACATTGATCAGGGTGTTACAGAACAATATTAAATTATATTATATGAGAACTCCCACCGTGGCATACAGAGTACATCAGAATGGTATTTCAAGAAATCCGTTGATGAATGAGATCAGGGAGAAAGAAAGCTTTCAGGTATTTCGAAAATATAGGAAACCCCATCTGAATCCATTCAACCCCATTGATTTATCTGTTCATTATGAAAGTTGGTTAAGATTTAAGTACAAAGGTTTTAATGGGCGAAAAGGAACTGCTCTTTTGAGTAAATTCAGCCTGTTTTACTGGTATTTAAAAGCAAATGGGATAAAATCATATTAGTAATAAAACAATAAAATTTCATTAAGGATACAGCAATATGTAACATATATATTTCAACATAATTGAATAGAAATATGAATAAAGTTAATGAAAATAAACGGATCGTCAGCCATGTAATTCCCATAAGTATTTTACTGATAGCTATTTATTCGGTATTACCTTATTTAAAAAAGGGAATACCGCTGGTTGACACTTTGAATAATACAACAGTATGGTGGAGTTTATCCTTTTTAATTTTACTGGTATTTTTTCTTTCGAGATTTTATTTCTTTGACAAAAGAAATGAGGATAATATGCTTATTATATGGCTTTATTTGCTATGGAATCTTATATGTGTCATAAGGGGAATGTTTGTTGCAGAAATTTACTGGGATTGGAAAGGTCTAATAAACAATGCAATGGCGTTGTTATTACCGATTGTTATTTTTTCTGCAACCAATAAGATGATTGTCCAATCTTTGTTCTCATTTTTTATAAAATATGCCTTACCCTTATTTATTGTATTTGCATTGATTATCAGAACCGATGCTTTTGGTTTTTATCTGATGCCGATAAGTATACTACTCCTGTTTTTCCCTGCCTTTTCTATGCGTCAGAGAATATTTCTACTACTTATATCTCTATTCGTCTTAGTTGTAGATTTAGGTGCACGAAGTAGCGTCATAAAATTTGGAGTGCCATTTCTGCTTCTTGCCATCTACTTCCTGAGAAATATAATTTCGGTAAAATGGATCGAAGGTGTTCGTCTTTCTCTATTTATTATTCCGGTACTGTTTTTTGTATTGGGGATCACCAATATATTTAACGTGTTTAAGATGGATGAATATTTCAATAGTGATTACAAAAATGTGGTAATGGATACCGAGGGAAATCTAATGGAAGAGAGCTTGGCGGCAGATACAAGGACATTTCTTTATGTTGAGGTATTGGAATCAGCGATAAATCATAATTACTGGTTGTTGGGAAGAACTCCTGCAAGGGGTAATGATTCTGATTATTTTGGTGGAGAAATGTTTGAAATGACAGGCAGGTATGAACGATTAGAAAATGAAATTGGGTTAGCCAATGTTTTTACCTGGACTGGTGTCGTGGGGATCATATTCTATTTTCTGATTTTTTTTCAGGCCTCCTATCTTGCCGTGAATAAGTCAAATAATATTTATATGAAAATTGTGGGCGTTTTCATTGCCTTTCGATGGCTTTATGCCTGGATTGAAGATGTGAATAATTTTTCTCTTAACTATTTTATGTTGATGGTTACATTGGGTATCTGTTTTTCTTATTCATTCAGAAAGATGACCAATAAGGAGGTACTCATTTGGGTAAGAGGCATATTCGATATAAGGTATATTCGATTACAGCAATATCTATTAAAACAGAATAAGTATGAAAACAAGGAATATCGCAGTATTGCTAACGTGCCACAACAGGAAAGCTAAAACAATTGCTTGTCTTTCCTCTTTGTTCCAGGCAAGTATCCCCTCTGAATATCTCCTCGATATTTATCTCACCAACGATGGATCAACAGATGGAACGGGTGATTCTATAAAAGTACTATTTCCACAGGTGCGGGTAATAGAAGGGGATGGTAGTCTATTCTGGGCAGGAGGGATGCGCCTGGCTTGGAAAACGGCAATTCAGAAAAAATCTTATGATGCCTATTTGTTGATTAATGACGATGTGGTATTATATCCCGATTTTTTTCAATATCTATTAGCAACAGAAACTTATTCACTTGAGGAGATTGGCAAGACCGGTATTTATTCAAGTGCGACTATAAACGAAGAAGATGATAAAATCACGTATGGTGGATCACGTATAAAAGACAACAAGTTATTGGTCAGGATCCAAATGATTGAACCAAAGGAACAACCGCAGAGGTGTGATATTACCAATGCCAATATATTATGGGTCAGTAAAGAGGTGGTAAATGAGATTGGAATATTCGATAATCGCTTCACTCATGGTACTGCAGATTATGATTATTCCTTACAGGCAAATAAAAAAGGATTTCCTGTTTTTCTTGCGCCGAAAGTGGGAGGTGTATGTGCAGACGATCATGGGAAAAACTGGAGAGATACCCGCTATTCTTTGAAAGAGAGGATCGCTTATTTGAAAAGTCCTAAGGGATTGGCCTATGATGAATATTTATATTATATCCGAAAACATTTTCCGATGTTCCTGCCCTACTCGTTTGTAATGTTGTGGACAAAGACATTCTTCCCTTTTATATGGAATCGTTTCAAAAATTAATTGAGCTGTTTTATGATGCAAATAAATAATATGAGTAAACAGAAAATGCTTATTTTTCACCCTGTATTGGCTCCATATAGGATCGACCAGTTTAATTCACTGAATGAATTGTATGATTTAGAGGTGGTATTTTTACGTGAACAGGTGAGCAATTTTTCTTATGATCAAGAGAATTTGAGAAAAGAGTGTCGATTTAAGATATCTTATCTTCTGAATGGCCCCCAATATAAAGAGCGTTTTTTTCGTTTCGGGATGTATCGTAAAATAAAACAGGTAAAACCGGATATTATTCTCGGATATGAGTATTCATTCACAACGCAATACTTGATTTTGCTAAAATCAGCAGGTTTGATCAGGCAAAAATTGGGGACCTTTATCGATGATAATCCCGCTATATGTGTCAATGTCCAGTCGAAAGCCCGTAGAATCGCAAGAGATTCCTCAATCAGGTATCTCAACTTTCTGGTGGTATTGTCAGAAGAGGTGGCTTCTTTTTATAGAAACACATTTATGCTCACAAATAGTCAGGTAATCGTATCTCCTATATTACAATTATCTGAACGTTTAAGAAAAAATAGAAACAAAATAGAATCACTCGCACATGTCAATATCCTTACTTATCATTTGAAAGGAAAAAGAGTGGTGTTATTTGTAGGACGATTTATTCCCGAAAAAGGATTGGCCCCGTTTATTGAAACTATTGCTCCGGTACTGTCAAACAGAGACGATGTCATACTTATATTGGTCGGTGAAGGAAGTGAAAAGGCGAAATTGTCAACGTTTGTAAGTGAAAATAATTTGGACGAGAAAGTTTTTTTTCCTGGAAAATTTGAGGCAGATGCCCTTTATGCATGGTATGCTTCTTCATCAGGATTTGTTTTGCCCAGTTTATTTGAACCATTTGGAGCTGTTGTCAACGAGGCTTTAATTTTTGGACTTAAGGTATTATGTTCACAATATGCAGGAGCTTCCAGCCTTATTCATCCAGGAAATGGAGTGATAGTTAATCCCTCGGATAACATAGATACAGAGGAGAAATTTCAGCAGTTTATAGATGAGTTGGAACCGGTAGTAGAAGATGTTTGTCTGGATAAAAGATGTCCATTAATTGAAGACTTTAGATCAAAATTCATAAAAGAATGGGGGAAACTGAGTCAGGATTAAAATTTATCAATACATAACAATATAATATGAAATCAACGCCTAAGGATATTCTTTTTATGCTACATCTACCTCCCCCGGTTCATGGTTCTGCCATTGTTGGGGAATTGGTGAAAGAGAGCAGACTCATCCACAATTCGTTTCGTGGAAGGTATATCAACCTGATCCTCTCGAATAAGGTGCATGAGAGTGGTAAAATGAGCCTGAAAAAAATGGGACGTGTGATAATGATCTGGTTTAATTTACTTGGAAAATTATTGCATCGTAAGCCGGATCTTTGTTATTATGCATTAACAACTACTGGTTCTGGATTTTATAAGGATGTAGTGTTGGTCGGACTGTTACAGATTTTTGGCGTAAAAACAGTGTATCATATTCATAATAAGGGTATAGAGCAGGAGAAAGAGAACAAGATAAATAATCTTCTTTATCGGTTTGTCTTTAAAAATAGATATGTAATCTTGCTTTCAAGGCATCTTTATTACGATATAGAGCCATATGTGCCGGAAGATCGTGTTTACTATTGTGCGAACGGTATTAAGGATTATCAGCCAAGTGCAGCATTGGTTACCTTACCGGAAAACAGGCCTTTCAGTATTCTCTTTTTGTCGAATCTTATGAAAGAAAAAGGAGTATTTGTCTTGTTGGAGGCTTGTTCTATCTTAAAGAATAAGGCTTATTCTTTTCAATGTGATTTTGTTGGAGGAGAGGGAGATATCAATGAAAAGCAATTCAATGCATACGTGGTGGAAAAAGGACTGATTGACCAGGTGAGATATCTTGGGAAGCGTTATGGACAACAGAAAGAGATTTCCTTTGAACAATCTGATGTTTTCGTGTTACCATCACAAAGAGATTGTTTTCCATTGGTGGTTTTAGAGGCCATGCAACATAGCCTTCCTGTGATTTCTACTTATGAAGGGGGAATCCCTGATATAGTGGATGTGGGGAATACAGGTCTTTTATTTCCTCCTAATGATGTGGATGCATTGGTGGAAAAGCTTGAGTTTTTACTTTCCAACCCGGCTCTGCGTAAACAGATGGGAGTGAATGGGAGAATAAAATATGAGAAGAACTATACACTTTCAATTTTTGAACAAAGATTGTTGCGTATATTACAGGAAGTTATTAATAAATAGAATCCAATGCTTGTAGAAGTATCAAAAAAAGAGTACAGAAGACGTTTTACTACCGATCCGCATATGTTTATATCGGAAGCATTTATCGATGTTGTAGAAAACAAATGCGACAGAGTAGTCAGGTTGATGAAAGAGGACGATTCTTCTATGGGATTGATCGCGGGAATAAAGGATGGTGTACTTAAGTCGCCTTTCTCGGCACCGTTCGGGGGATTCCATTATTCGCACGAATATCAGTTTTATTATACTATATCCAATTTTCTGACCGATCTTAAAGAGTATATACGGAGAGAAGGATTGAAGGGACTATCGATTACTTTGCCTCCCGATCTGTATCAAGCCAATATGAATGCAAAGCTGGTGAATGCATTTGTCAAACTGGGATTTACCATGGTTACACCGGATATCTGCAATTGGGTCGATCTGAAAAATTTTGATGGCAAATGGGCCAAGTATGTGGTGGAACAAAATTGTCGAAAAGCAGTGAAGCATGGTCTTACTTGGTCAATGGT
The DNA here is from genome assembly GCF_040307845.1 of Proteiniphilum sp. Classification (GTDB taxonomy): domain Bacteria; phylum Bacteroidota; class Bacteroidia; order Bacteroidales; family Dysgonomonadaceae; genus Proteiniphilum. The sequence continues at coordinate 13,581 of NZ_JAWRIS010000009.1, read as the reverse complement.
GAATGATAGGGAATCAATGGAAGAAGGATACAAGGTGATTCTCCGGAACCGTGAGGAACAAGGTCGCAAAATACACATGACGTTGGACGACCTGTTGGCTATGAATTGGATTGTACCCGTAGATTTCTTCTGCGTGAAAAATACTGAAGATAATGTTTTAGGGGTTGGAGTCTTTTATCGGGGACATGAAAAGATTGTACAGGGTATCTTTATGGGTGATGATTTAGAAAAGAGAAACTTGGGCATTATGAATTTGATGTACAAGCATTGTTTTTACCATTATAAGAATATGGAGGTTGATTATATCGATTTAGGAACATCTAGTTTTGAGGGGGAACCGAATGTAGGTCTGATACGCTTCAAAGAGCTTCATAATTGTATCACTTCATTACGTTATACTTTTACCTGGGCTCCTTAAAGAGATGAGTTGATAAAAGTTTTGTTTAAAGTAAATCATTGAAAGAATAATTCTTTCCATTGATTGATTCTTGAAGTCTTTTTTTTAAAATTAAATTTCATTTTTTTATAATCACAGCATATGAATACAGAACATCCGGGCATAAGATTTGTCTATCTTCTTTTTGATCTATTGCTACTAAATATATCATTATATATGGTATATTACAATAGTCCCATGTTTGACTATGTGGATCTGCCGCAAAGGAACCTTTATATTCTACATGCCAATATCTCCGAACTACTGGCATATATCATCTACTCAAAACAAAATTACTATTTTACAAATAGTTATACCGAAAGAGTGAAAACATTCAGTATACGGTTTCTTATCCTTCTTCCGACACTCTTCCTTCTGGCAGAGTTTTTTCTGCCGAAAGGATATAATAAGGGTTTTCTGTTAGAATATACCGGTTTTTTCTATGTGCTGAAAGTCGTTGTTTTTTATTTTATTTACAAGCTTCAACAGTTTAGGTATGAAAAGGGATATGCACATCATCGTGTCGCTATTCTGGGAATGGGAAACTCTGATCTGGTATTGGGAAAAGTGCTCAATGATAACCCATCATTGGGATTTAAATTGGCTGGATATCTTTCGAATACAGGACTTCAATCGGATTTTGCGACATTGGGTAAATTGGATGAGTTACCATCCTTGTCGGAAAAATATAGATTGAATATGCTCTTTGTGACCGATCCTACTTATTTTACAAAAGAAAATACCCAGAAATTACTTCTCAAATGTAATGAAACCGGGGTACGGGTAAGATACATTCTTATGAAAGGATATTGGAATAACCTTAATTTGATAGGCAAGAAAAAAGAGTCGGCACGTTATTTTGAAATGTTCAATCCCCAGGAAATACCATTGGATAGTTTGACATTACGTACAGAAAAACGTATTTTTGATATTCTCTTCTCGGGTGTTGTCATCTTATGTATATTCAGTTGGCTGTTTCCCATTATAGCCCTTTTGATAAAAATAAATTCAAAAGGCCCTGTTTTTTTCAAGCAACAAAGAACAGGAATTAACAATAAAACTTTTTATTGCTATAAATTCAGGACAATGACTGTAAATAATGAGTCTGATAGTAAACAGGCTCAAGTAAACGATACAAGGATCACGACCATTGGTAGCTTTCTTCGAAAAACTAACATTGATGAATTCCCGCAATTCATCAATGTATTTCTAGGTAATATGTCGGTAGTGGGACCTCGCCCTCATATGTTAAAACATACCCAACAGTATTCAGAACTGATCAAGCACTACAAAGTCCGTCATTTCGTCAAACCCGGTATAACCGGTTGGGCACAGGTCAACGGATTCAGAGGGTTGACAGATGAACTTTGGAAAATGGAGAAAAGGGTAGAATATGACATGGGGTACTTGGAAAAATGGAATTTCTTCTGGGATATCAAGATTATTTTCCTGACACTGTTCGGCAATAAAGCGTATGAAAATGCAGGATAGAAAATGAAAGTGAATAATGAAAAATTTAAAATTTGGAATAATATGACAAAAGTAGCATTGATTTCAGGTATTACGGGACAGGATGGATCATTCCTGGCCGAATTGTTGATAGAAAAAGGGTATGAAGTGCACGGAATATTACGTCGTTCTTCTTCATTCAACACAGCACGTATAGAGCATCTCTATTTCGATGAATGGGTAAGGGATATGCATAGAGACAGGCTGGTTAAACTTCATTATGCGGATATGACAGATTCCAGCTCCCTGATCCGTATTATACAGACCACGCAGCCTGATGAAATTTATAATCTTGCGGCACAAAGCCATGTGAAAGTAAGTTTCGATGTTCCTGAATATACCGCTGAGACCGATGCAGTAGGTACACTTCGTCTGTTGGAGGCTGTCCGTATTCTCGGTCTGGAAAAGAAAACAAAAATATACCAGGCATCTACATCAGAACTCTACGGATTGGTACAGGAAATACCGCAAAAGGAGACAACTCCTTTCTATCCCCGCAGCCCGTATGGTGTGGCCAAATTATACGGATTCTGGATCACGAAAAACTATAGGGAGTCTTACAATATGTTTGCCGTGAATGGAATTCTTTTTAATCATGAGAGTGAACGTAGGGGAGAAACCTTTGTAACAAGGAAAATAACCATTGCCGTAGCCCGTATAGCACAAGGGATACAGGATAAGCTCTATCTCGGAAATCTAAATTCATTGAGGGATTGGGGTTATGCTAAAGATTATGTGGAATGTATGTGGTTGATGCTTCAACACGATACACCAGAAGATTTTGTGGTGGCTACAGGAGAGATGCATACCGTCCGTGAATTTTGTACTTATGCATTTGCAGAAGCCGGCATTACTCTCCGTTGGGAAGGCGAAGGGGTGGATGAAAAAGGAATTGACATCGCTACCGGAAAAGTGTTGATAGAAGTAGATCCCAAATATTTCCGCCCGGCTGAAGTGGAACTGCTTTTGGGAGATCCCACAAAAGCGAAAACTTTGTTGGGTTGGAATCCTCGTAAAACCTCGTTTGAAGAATTGGTCAGATTGATGGTCCGGCACGATATGAAATTTGTAAAAAAATTAAAAGTAAAGGATGCGATTGACAATGAATAAGGATAGTAAAATCTATATTGCCGGACACAATGGCCTGGTCGGTTCTGCCATCTGGAAAAATCTGCTTTCCAAAGGATATACCAATCTAGTTGGCTGCACTCATTCTGAGTTGGATTTAATGGATGGTGATGCCGTGAAAGATTTCTTCGACGAAGAGAGCCCGGAATATGTGATTTTGGCAGCAGCTTACGTAGGGGGAATTGTCGCCAATAATATATATCGGGCGGATTTCATCTATCGTAATCTCCAGATACAAAATAATGTGATAGGGGAGAGTTTCCGGCATAATGTCCGAAAACTGTTGTTCCTCGGAAGTAGTTGTATTTACCCCAAAGATGCACCACAACCGATAGCTGAAGAGATTCTGTTGACATCGCCGCTTGAATATACCAATGAGCCTTATGCGATCGCCAAGATCGCAGGACTCAAAATGTGCGAAAGTTTTAATATACAATATGGTACAAACTATATTGCGGTAATGCCCACGAATTTATATGGACCCAATGACAATTTCGATCTGGAGAAAAGTCATGTACTCCCAGCTTTGATTCGTAAGATGCATCTTGCCAAGTGTATGAAAGAAAATAATTGGAGTGGTATACAGAAAGATTTGAGGAAAAGATCCCTGGATGGGATAGATGGACAGAGTACGATTGACGATTTTATTTTTACACTAAATAAGATTGGGATATATTCAAATCATCTTGAGTTGTGGGGAACTGGTAAACCGATGAGAGAATTTCTCTGGAGCGAGGACATGGCCGATGCATGTGTCTTTATTATGGAGAATGTAAACTTCAGTGATCTGAGAGGCGACAAAGAAGATATTCGTAATTGCCATATCAATGTAGGAACAGGTAAGGAAATTAGTATAAGGGATTTGGCATATCTTACTGCTGAAATTGTAGGATATAGTGGGAGAATTAAATTTAATCCGATGAAGCCCGACGGAACAATGAGAAAATTAACTGACGTCTCTAAACTCAAGTCGTTGGGGTGGGAATATAAGGTAGAACTTGAAGAAGGTATACGTATGATGTATCAATGGTATCTTGCAGATCAGGAAGAAAATGAATAGATGATCCGAAGAATATGAATGAAGAAAGTAAAATAGGTCCGGTCTCCCTGGAAAGGATTACCGTTATCGATGCGCTAAGAGGATTTGCATTGCTGGGAGTACTTCTTATACATATGTTAGATCGGTTCGGATATTTTGATGGTAACATAACGGTGAACTCTCCCGTTCCTGAATTGGATAAGCTCATACAGTGGTTCTCCGGTATATTTATCAGGGGAAAATTTCTGAGTATCTTCTCTTTCCTTTTTGGCCTTAGTTTCTACATCCAGATGGAAAGAGCAGCCAAAAAAGGAATTGATTTTCGTGGGCGTTTCTTGTGGCGAATGTTACTGCTTTTTGTGATCGGCATGATTGGAACAAGTTTTACTTATGTGGATATACTTACAATTTATGCCGTTTTTGGAGTGATTCTGGTATTCCTGTACCCGTTGAGAAATTGGGCTTTGATACTCATTATATCCTTGTTGCTATTAGGAATTCCAAACCTGTTCATTATTGGTTTCGACAAAGTCACAACTGAACAATCAACCGAAGATATTCCTCTGTCTCTGATCGAACAATCTGATATGAAAGATGTCAATACTACGGAGGAACAATACGGTGGAATGAATGCTTTTGAATCCAAAACATTTCTGGAAACAGCCAAAGAAAATCTAACGGTTAAGACTTTTGATAAGCTAAAACATCAATTTGTATATAGTGGTAACGGATATTTGATCCTGTCATTGTTTATCATAGGATTTATGGTGGGTAGACTTCGCTTTTTTGAACAAGCACATATCAGAAAAAAAAGAAGTTTTATTTTGTTAGCACTGTTCCTCCTGATTTCACTTTTTGCTTTAATTATAATAAAGGTAATAAGTCCGGGAGAGGATATCGGTTTATTCAAATTAATGATAGAAGGAAAGGATGTTCCTCTTATCTATTTTGCGGTCTCTTTTTTCAGGAATCTCAACACCATTGGCATGGCAGGAGTATTGGTGGTGGGTTTTGTAATTCTTTACCAGATGGGAGGTGTCAGGAAATACCTTGATCTGCTTACTCCTTATGGCCGTATGGGGCTCACCAATTATGAGATGCAAAATATAATCGGAGCGATTCTTTTTTCAGCTTGGGGGGTTGGAGATTTCTTTGGGAATAAGGGTGTTACTGAACTATTTACCTTGGGTTTGATAATTTACGCACTACAGATTATAATTAGTAAATATTGGATGAAACGATTTTTGTTTGGTCCGTTTGAATGGATTTGGCGTTCGGGCACTTACTTGAAATTTCCACCATTTAAAAGAAAAAAGATGCAAATATGACACATAAAAAAAATAATCATGTTTCATTTAGGAAATATTCACAGGAAGTATTGGATAAGTCGTGGAAATGGTTGAATGATCCGGAAATAAAGGAACTAACCCTCACCCCTGATTTTGACAGAGAGTCCCAGCAAACATGGTTTCTAAGTCTACCCGATAAGAGTAATTATTATATACGTTCTGTATGGTGGAATGAAAAACCAATAGGTGCCTTTGGCATCAAAAATATCACCGATACTGACGGTGAAGTATGGTATTATATAGGTGTGAAAAAATATTGGGGTAAAGGGATAGGTTCACAAATGATGCAATATTTGATTGAATATGCCAGATCTCAAAAACTAAAATCTGTGTATGCTAAATTGCATAAAACAAATACCGGTTCTTATAAATTATGCGAGAAATTCGGTTATAAAGGAGAAAGAGAGATCTACAATACAATCATAATAATGAGACTTTTTTTATAAATTAATTTGACACTATCCAGAACCTCCAATGCAGAGGATCGTGGATAAATATCTATTAGCAACAATATAAACCATTTAAAGAATAAAATTATGGCAGATATAAATTTATGGCAAAGCATCTATCATGAAACGGCAGATGGTGACAATATTCCAAAACTATTAGGCATAAAGGAAATTCAGATTTTACATGCAAAGCTGGGATGGACGTACACCGTTGCTTCCGTAGGTATTAATCAAGAACAGGGGACAGCCAGGATATGGGACATTTCTGTTTTTAGAAAAGATAATGAAGAAACTGTAATTGAGGTATATAGGTTCGAATTTGAAACCAATCCATCAAACGGGTATATAAATCAATATAGAGGAATATCCTCGGGAGGGGAAATCATAAACATCGCCGTCAAATGGGAAGATATTGAAGAAGGGTCATATACAGAAATGTGGGCACCTCAATACCGATTAAAAGATTCTGTATTCCAGGAAAAGGGTATTCCCGGTTTTATCGCTACGAAGAAATCCGAAGATGATATAGATTATCTGATTGGATTAAACAGGTCTGTTTACCGGGATAATGGCGATGATAGTTTAGGTAGAAAAAGATTAATAAATTTAAGTGTAAGGGAATTATACCTTGATGGGGGAATACCGGAAACACCTATAGTATTCTCCGTATTTCAGAGTAATATTTCAGGAAAATGGGTTATCAAGCTATACCAGCAATCTCCGCTAGTCATGATTTCCTCTCTCCAACTTTTGGAAAAACCATCCAGCGGATTCAGGTTATACCCATTAAATGGTATTCGGAAAGGTTTTATTCTGTTAGATTGGGGCCTGTTCCCTGAAAACACGGACTTCAATAATATGACAGAAAATGAATATATACTATCCGATAACTGTTATATAGTAGATGCCAACCCATCTATTAAAGCCCATTTAGTTCCGAGGGATATAAACTTGTATAATCTGCTGAAACTTTCACGAAACACAATATCAGACCCACGATTCAGAAATATCGAATCGTGGTTGAATAACTCGGAGAATGCAGTGTTGAGTGGTGAAGCCACATTCGGGATAAAAGAGGAAAATATACAGGATGATGCCAATGTCGCTTTCTCTTACAGAACATCGCCAGGTTATGTTGCTCGTGTGTTTTTAAAGCTCAATAAAGAAGCATTTGTACAGTATAGTACAGGAGACTGGGTGAAATATGGTTGTTATGTGAGGGTAAAAAAACCAACAACCGGGAATTTGCCCGGAAGTTTAATATTTAGAATAGCTGACAGGTATATTGACGAGGGGCATATCGATAATATAAATCTACAAACTGTGGCATTGCCATTTGCAGAAGATTGGTTGTGGGTGGAGTATACAACCCAAATACAAACGGTTGCCTATCCAAAACACTTGGAAGTTCGATATGATATTGAGGGCGTAACCGACTTCTCTATCGAAAATACACTGGGCGTTGAAATGCGACAACCTATGATTGTGTTTTATAAAGATGGAGCGCAGATAACCGATGATACAGGCTTCCAGGATTCAGCTTCGGATTTATTGAAATCAGGAGAAATGTCGGATGCCATATTTAACAGTATATTTTCCTATATCTATAAGATTGCCAATTACAATAACGAGTTTCAATTCGATAAAGTGCAGGCAGGTGAAATCACATCGCATCTTCTTGAGTTGTTGCCTAATTACAATATACCCCAAGTTGGTACGTGCCTGAGTACGGATGTTGAGAACGCGGTATTCAGAGATGACCCTCCTGCATTGCTCGAGATCTTAAAAGGTTGGTCACCCTACTTATATATTGATGGAGTGAAGCGTGGATGCATTGTTTTATATGATGAAAACGATGCACCATTTATATTTGATAAAAATGGAAATAAAAGGTTGTTAAATTTAATATGATACATAATATGAAAAAAGAGATGTCAATATTTAATGAAAATGATATGTTCTGGTGTAGCGTTCCGGTTCCACCTATAAATAACCATAAAGATGGAATCTTTGATTTCCTGCCTGAGCAAATAGCTGATTATGGCCAGTCTCAAACTCATCCGTCGATAGTCTATATCCCGGGTGGGTGGAACGGACATGAATATTGGTTGGCGACAACTCCATACCCTAAATCAGTAGGAGTGTTTGAGAATGCGTGTATATATTACGGAGATGCAGACCTGGAGGGTAACCCTCCCAGGATATTTCATCCTATTAATGGGACAGCTAACGGAATATATACAAGGGTTCAGAATCCAATTACTCCCGTACCTGACAATGCAACGGTCAACAGCGATCCGGATCTGTTCTTTGATAATAACACATTATGGCTGATAAGCCGGGAAAATACCAATTCGTTCGCAACCTATTCACAGAAATCAATAGATGGACAAAGTTGGACGCCAAGAGGAGCGCGGTATACTGATTTTTTATGGAGAACAGGCGATGGAGTATTAACCGGCAAGCCTGAGTTTTTAAGCCCGGCATTACTCCGGGTGTCACCCAATAAATTGAGGGTATATTGCTTGTCGGGAAGTGCAGGAATATATCCGAGAAATTATATTACAAACACGGGAGTATGCTGGGGTATATGGATTATGGAAGGTACAATATTGGAGGGTTCAGGTGATTTTGTATACACAAAAAAGGCGACGTTAACAGGAAAACGGGATATAGAACCGTGGCATTTTGATGTTTTTCGCGATGATACAACTGGTTTTTATTACGCAATATGTTCCGGTAATAATTATAATTCTAACGGCGTTAACGGTGTTTATCTGGCAGAATCGACAGACGGGTTCACATTTAAAATGTTCTCAAAGCCGATAATTGATGCTGTGCAACAATACCGTCCAACTGCATTTATAGATTCCAATCGCAATTTTGTGCTATATTGGTGTTCTGAAGCCGGAGCACCTACCGATCCCGGCAAATATCCGAATGGCGCTGCGGATGTGCCTGTTGACGGTAGGGCTATTGGACTATCATATCGAAACTTTGACGATATGCTCTCCGAGTTGAAGTTCAATGTAGTTGGATGGGAGTAGCGATTGTAAGGATAAATTTAGAGCTTCACTCACCGGTCTCTCTATTTTTAATTTTCTCTTTCGTCTTTGGCAGGATCAGGTTTAAAATCACCCCTATAAGGGCTGACAGGCCGATCCCGGTCATGCTGATATTACCCACCTGCAACACGGCGCCGCCGATCCCTGTGGTGAGGATCAGTGATACGATGATCAGGTTGCGGGTGTTGCTCATGTCGGTTTTGTTCCGGATCATATTGTTTATTCCCGTGGCCGCGATCATACCGAAGAGAAGCAACATGATCCCTCCGAGTACGGAACCCGGTATCGATTTCAGAAAGGCACTTACTTTTGCCACTAACGAAAAGACAATACCGGTGACGGCAGCAATACGGATAACGGCGGGATCGGTCACTTTGGTGAGGATCATGGCGCCCGTCACCTCAGAATAGGTGGTCACCGGAGGCCCCCCGATAAATCCCGACATACAGCAGGCGATACCGTCACCCAGCATAGTACGGTGTAATCCCGGCTTTCTTACAAAATCCTTATCGGCTACCTGACTTACGGCATATACATCGCCTACATGCTCGATTATAGGTGCAATGGCTACCGGGATCATAAAGAGGATAGCTCCCCAGGAGAATTCCGGTTTTACAAATTCAGGTAATCCTATCCATGGCGCTGCGGCAATACCGGAAAAATCGATCTTCCCCATCAGCATCGCAGCTATATAGCCTACGATAATTCCACTGAAGATTGGAATCAGTTGTAATAACCCTTTGGCAAACATGCTTACGACTATGGCTGTTACCAGTGCTATGATGGCCAACAGCCAATCTTCCTGTGCCATATTCACACCTGTACCGGCCAGCGATAAGCCGATCAGCATAATCACAGGGCCAATGACTACCGGCGGGAAAAGATGTTCGATCACTCTTATCCCCTGCCATTTTACCAATGCGCTCATCAGGAAATAGACAAGACCGACGGCCACCAGACCGGAGAGCGTTCCCGCCAGACCATATAATTCTGTAGCCTTTATGATGGGCGCAATGAAAGCAAAACTACTGCCCAAAAAAATAGGGACCATGCCTTTCGTAACCAAATGAAAGATCAGTGTCCCCATACCTGCGGTAAACAGTGCTGTGGAAGGATCAAGTCCTACTAATAACGGAACCAGTACCGTGGCACCAAATGCCACAAAAAGGAATTGAACCCCGACGATGGTCTTATAAGCGGGGCTGAGTTGCTTGTTGTTCTCCATTGAATTGGGCGAAAATTAATTTTTCGCGCAAAGATAGTGAAAGCTGAGAGAAATCATGAGAGTTTACTCTCAAAAGATTTCCGAAGCGCATCCCACCTTGTTTAAAGATAAATAAAATTGAATATCGAAGGGGTTACCGGTTTGTTTTATCCCAAATCGACCACAGTGATGCCGGCACCTCCGAACTGCACATGTTCGTCCTGAAAACGAGCTACACCGTTCACACTTCCCAGATATTCCCTGATAACCTGCCGCAGTGCTCCCGTACCGGTACCGTGAAGGATCCGCACCCGCTGCACTCCCAACTGGATGGCGTCATCCACGAAATACATCACCGCCTGTAATGCTTCGTCGCCGCGCATGCCCCGTACATCGATATCCTGCTTGAAATTAAGTTTTCTCTCGTATAACAGGTCACGGGTGTTGGAGGATTTCGCCTCTTTTTTTATCTGATTGCCACTCACCCGTTCCAATTTAGTAAGGTCGACGGTGGATTTGATCATCCCGAAGGCGACGACCGCTTTCTTTCCGGAGACCTCCATGATCTCACCCGGTGAGTTTTGGCCTATCAATCGGACTGTATCGCCGGCTGCAAGCGGCTTGGCTTGCTTCGAGACGTCATCGTTGTTTACCTTATACCTGCGGTTCTGTATTTTTCGTTTATTTGTTTCTGCAATATCCGTCGGCTCTATCTTCTCTTTGAATTCCTGAAGTGACTTCCGGATTTGTTTTGTTTTTTCCTTATCTGCCCCGGCCTCACGGATCTCACGGATTGTATTTTCAATACGGGCATTGCTTTCCGCCAACAACCGTTCCGCCTGCTCCCGCGCCTGTGCCAGTATTTCTTTCTTCTGCTTATTGATAGCCTCCAGATCGGTCTCATACTTCGAAGTGATCTCTTCCAACCGTTTCCTCTCGCGGCGTATCTCATCCCGTTTCCGTTCCCAGTACCGCTTGTCACGCGATATATCCTGGAGGTATTTATCCATATCGATATAATCTTTACCTACGATCTCCGACGCATGGGTAATTACCTCTTCCGGAATACCGGTCTTACGGGCGATCTCCACGGCGAACGAACTGCCCGGATTACCAATAGCGAGGCGGAAGAGCGGCTGCATCTCATGGCGGTCGTAAAGCATGGCGCCGTTTACTACCCCTCTGTTCTCATTGGCGAAATGTTTCAGGTTCTGGTAGTGGGTGGTGATCACGCCGAACGACTGTCGCCGGTTGAACCTGTCGAGTAATGCTTCGGCAATGGCGGCTCCTATCCGGGGTTCGGTACCGCTCCCGAATTCATCGATCAACAACAGTGATTTGCTATTGCAATGTTTCTCGAAAAACTTCATGTGTATCAAATGAGAGCTGTAGGTAGAAAGATCATTTTCTATGGATTGCTCATCGCCAATATCGATAAAGATATCGTTGAAAACTCCCACTTTGGAGTTCTCTTTCAAAGGGATCAGCAATCCGCATTGTACCATGTATTGCAATAGTCCCACTGTTTTCAGGCAGACCGATTTTCCACCGGCGTTGGGGCCGGAGATCACCAGAATCCTGTTATCCCCTTCCAGGGTAATATCGAGCGGGACGATCTTCCGGTTCTGTTTCTTTAAGGCCAAGTAAAGTAACGGATGCACCGCTTCCACCCAATCGATTTGCGGAGTGTTGTCGATGGGAGGCTTGATTCCTCCTACCAGCGTGGCGAAAGCCGCCTTTGCCTGGATAAAATCGATCTTTGCCAGAAATTCGTATGATTCCAGCAGGTCAGACAGGAATGGCCGTAGCCAATTAGTGAAATCGGCCAGTATTCTGATGATCTCCCGCCGTTCATCTGCTTCCAGCTCACGGATACGGTTATTGGCTTCCACCACTTCCGACGGCTCAATAAAGACTGTTTTACCCGAAGCCGACTCATCGTGTACGATCCCTTTGATCTTCCGTTTGTGGGAAGGGTTTACCGGAATCACCAGCCGTCCGTCGCGCATACTCGGCGATACATCCTTATCCACATACCCTTCGGCCTGTGCTTTTCGTAGGATGGCATTCAGGCTTCTGGAGATGCCGTTCACAGTGGAAGTAAGTTCGCGACGTATTTCCGACAAGCGTGGTGACGCATGGTCTTTTACCTGCCCGAAACCATCCAGTATGCCGTCTATCCTTTTGGTGATTTCCGGAAAGGTCAACACTTCTCCCGCCAATGCCAGCAGATACGGATATTTGGGCGTTTTCTCTTCATCGCGCCGTAGGAATGCCACTACTCCGTTGATAGTCTGCAGTGAGCGTCGCAGTTCAAATAACGCGTTCTGGTCTATCCATGACCCTTCTATGCGAATACGTCTCAGTACAGGGCGCATATCATAAAAATGATCGGCGGGGAATGAGTCCTCTTCCTCCCTGATGCGAACAAACTCCTCGGTGTGAAAAAGAAGAGGTTCTATTTCATCATAGGAAGTCAGGAAACCCATCTCCTCCACTTTTTCCCTTCCGAGAGGGCTCAGGCATCGTTCCGAAAGAAGTTGGCGTACTTTCTGAAATTCTATTTTCTGTTCGAAGTTATCGGGATAGATCATATCGATCATTATTATCTGTCAGTTTGTAAAGAATAAAGAATAAAGAATAAAGAGTAAAGAACCAAGATTCAAGAATCAAGATTCAAGACATTTGGTCTACAAAATTACAATTTTAAACCGATTTTTACCACTTTGCTGTTGCAGGATTCAAAAAGTTATACTACTTTTGCACCTCGAATTACAGAGGTAATTTCCCCATTTTGAGAACAGATCAATGATATTATCTGGTGATATGATCTGTTTTTAGTGGGAAATCTCAAGATAAAGGCTTGATGGCGAGATAGCTCAGTTGGTTAGAGCGCATGATTCATAATCATGAGGTCGGGGGATCATGCCCCCCTCTCGCTACAACACGTATCAGCAGTATATTTCAGGTAGTTGAGAGTAATTTCAACTACCTTTTTTTATTCCCAAAAACGTGTTTTGTACATGATATTTGACCCGAAATATGCTATATTTGCACTAAAAAATTACAAATAAATTACAAACATGGCAACACTTGAAGCGTGTATCAGAAAGGAATAAAGGATGGGTTCGCTCCTGTTTATATCAGGATTTCACAGAAATCAAAAACAGCATATATAAAAACACATTTGAATATTGAGAAAAGAGGTGTTGATGGTAATAATGGAAAATCCATAGCGCAGTGACCCCGTTCGCCAGTCGCCGTTGACCCTCTTGACCATTTTATCATTGACCCTTTCCGCCAAAATAAAAATGCCCCTGTCAGGTTTAATACTTGACAGGGGTTTTTATGTAATTTCGGTTTTCGTCTTGGCCGACGGTATAAAACTGATAATAGAATGAC
>NZ_JAWRIS010000008.1:0-44560 GCF_040307845.1 Proteiniphilum sp. | reverse complement strand
TGCTACTGCCAGAATAATTACTACACCTATCCATCCCCAGAGCAGCGGTGTTTTCACGGTCATCCTGAAACTGGCACTTTTGTTTACCTCAGGCGTATTAGCACTGATATTCAACACATAATCGCCGGGGATAGCTTTTTTAGAAGCCCTGACAACCGCTTGGATATTGGCGGTCTCACCGGCCTTTAACGTCTCCACAGAAGCCGGTTCAAAGCTCACTTCCCAATCGACGGGTTTGTTCGACGACAGTTTTATATCCTTCAACTCTGCCGATCCGGCATTGTTTACTACCAAATCAATACGTTTTGTATCTCCGGCCGTGATGTCCGAACTTAACAACCCCCTGGGAGTAGTAAGCTCCATATCGTAAGACCCGGTCACCACAACTTCGAGTTCCAATTCGTCGGAAGTGCTTCCGGTGGTCGCCTGCACAGGGATTTTATAGGTTCCCGCCTCCACGTTTCCCGGCGGTGTGATCTCAATGCTGATATTCTCCGTGGTGTTCGGCTCCACCTGTGCCGACGTGGCCTGTTTTCCTCCTGCGCGGAAAACAACATTCCACCCCCGTGGCGCGGTCGCCATCAAGGCATAAAGCTGCGTTTCCGCAGTCTTGTTGTTCAGATTGGCATTGAAGTTGAAATTCGACTTGGCATTGCCCTGCATATTGGGTTGACCAGTGGTGAACTCGGTTTTAAAAGTCCCTTGCGAGGATACCGTCACCGAGAGAGGCAGTTCAGCTTCTCCCGCACGCACCATAAAACGATAGGTTCCCTTGTTCACCTGCAGGGGGACTGTCACCTGAAGGTTAAACGATTTTTTATCATTGGGCATGACGGCAAGCTGTGTGACGATATAACTGCCCGATGTCACTTCCCATTCCCATCCGCGGGGTATGCCGCTGACGGAAATATCGGGATTTTTGAGACGCTCCGTCTCATTCACAATGTCGATACTGTAATTGATGGTTTCTCCCGGCGGAACAGAAATCCTGGTGTAAGGTGTGTAGAGTAGCATCTGCTTTTCAATCTCTTCCGCATGCATGAGGGCCGTGAAGCCCATAAAAAAAATCATCCAAAATTTCAATCTACATTTCATCATAGCTCATTCACAATTACGATATATTATAATAGAATTTTATTGCCTATACCGCAAAAATATTAATGCAACGCCCCCAAGGGCATGCATCAAAAAATACTGATCAAAGAGAACCAGTCAAAAAATAAAACTGTTATTCAGAATGAAAGCTGCGAAAACAGCGATACAAAGTTAAGAAGAAGAAAAAAGCGAAGCTGTTATTTTTTACAAAAAAGGTCCGTGATGACATTTAAATATTTCTAAAAAACAGAAAGATAAGGAGGGGAAGCGTCATGCCGCCTATCATGACAGGAGGGAATCGGATATATGGGTTTTGGCTGTTTTAAAACTTATATTAACTTTGCGTGATTAACTGGATAAAATCACATAAAAATATTCTCTTATGAAGTCTATCGCGATTATTTACGGTTCGAGCACCGAACACACCAAGAATGCGGCGGAAAAGATGGCCGAACTGTTGGCTGATTACTCTCCCACCCTTGTAGATATCTATGAAGGCGATGAAACGCCGTTCCTTACCCATGACGTATTGATCCTGGGTGTGTCCACCTGGGGCGTACAGGACTTACAGGACGATTGGAATGATTTCTATCCCAAGTTTGAAAAGCTGGATTTGTCAGAAAAGACCATCGCCATTTTTGGACTAGGTGACGCATCTATTTATCCCAGTTCATATGTGGATGCGATAGGCATATTGTATGAAATCGTCGTTCAGAAAGGGGCTACCGTCATAGGTGAGGTATCTCCCGAAGGATATGATTTTGAATACTCCAGAGCATTCAAAGACGGGAAATTTGTAGGACTGCCGTTGGATGATGATTATGAGCCTGAGTTGACCGAAGAGCGTATCGTCAACTGGCTGGAAACTCTGAAACCCTATTTCGAGTAGACCCTGTATTCCCAGGGGTTCAGTTTCATTTCATCCACGGGAAGTGCCTTGGAATCACCGGGAAAAGAAGAAAAGCCTTTGCCCGGCACTTTCCCGTTAAATTTCACGTTTACCGTTTTCCCGCTGAGATTGAAAACACAAACCACCTCGTTTTCCTTATTCACACGCCTGAACGACCAGACGCTTCCGGGAGAGTCGTTGGCTATTTCTGTCATCTCTCCGTCTTGCTCCTGGGCTAATAAAGCCTTATGTTTCTTTTTGAACGAGTTCAACTCTCTATAAAATCCGCTGAATCCACCCTTATCCTTCCATTCGATAAGGTCTTTTTCGAAAAATTCCAACCGGTGATCCAATCCCACTTCCTGCCCACTATATATTAAAGGCATCCCGGGAAGCATATAGGTCAGTACGGCAAACGATCTTGCCGCTTCACCCATCCGTTCGAACTCGGTGCCGTTCCAAGAATTCTCATCATGATTAGAAGTAAAATACATCGGTATGGCATGGGATGAAAAACGGTCGTTCATCCTTTGCAGGGCAACCCGCAATGAATCGACCGGCTCTTTCCCTTGTGCCACTCTATTCATCTTGTGATGGAAATCCCATGCATAGTATGCATCGAACACCGATTCGTTCAGTTCCGGCTTTTCCGCTTCGGCCAGCATGAAAATATCGGGATTAAGAAGAATCAGTGAATCTTTTGCCGCCTCCCAGAAATCGGTGGGGATTTCACCGGCCACATCACAACGGAACCCGTCGATACCGGTCTCCCGGATCCAGAATTTCATCGCCTCTATCATTGCTTCCCGCATCCCGGGAACAGAATAATCCAATTGCGCGATATCAGTCCAGTCATACATGATATTCAAGTTACCCAGACTATCCCGCACGTACCAATCGGGATGGGCATCCACCCATACGGCATCCCGGGAAGTATGGTTGGCTACCCAGTCGAGGATCACTCTCATCCCCCTATCCTGCGCCTGTTGAACGACTGACTTAAAATCCTCCAACGTTCCAAATTCGTTGTTTACTCCGGTATAATCCTTGATGGAATAATAACTGCCCAATGTTCCTTTCCTGTCTTCTTCTCCAATGGATTGTATTGGCATAAACCAAAGGATGTTCACCCCCATCTCCTGTAACCTGGGCAGATGTTCCGAAAAAGCCCTGAAAGTACCTTCCGGCGTATATTGCCGGGTATTCACTTCATATATTACCGCATTGTACGCCCATTCCGGATGCGCGCTTTTGGCTCCGGTTACGTTCCCCTGCCGCCGGTTTTGATTACCGCACGCCATCAACAGTGCCGGCACAAGCAATAATAGAAATATTTTTTTCATCTGTTTTTTATTGAGAGACAAGACTATTAGAACAAAGAATCAAGATTTTTAGAACTAAAAATGGAAAACTAAGAATGGAAAACTAAAAACTAAGAATAAAAAACTAAAAACTGGAAACTGGAAAGTGGAAAGTGAAGAAGTCTGAAGTCTCCCAGTCCTCCAGTCCTCCAGTCCTCCAGTCCCCCACTGTTCTGCCTAATCACTTCTTCAGTCGGTAGACATCATCCCTGTCCTGTACAAAGAATACGGAAAGTCCTCCCAGGATAAGGGAAAAACCGGCAAGCACCATAGTCAGTATCACTTGTCCATGAAACAGGTCCCGGGTAATAGAACCCAAAATACTTGCCGCCAGTATCTGTGGAATCACGATAAAGAAATTGAATATGCCCATGTAAGTACCCATTTTAGCTGCAGGCAAAGCCCCGGTAAGGATCGCATAAGGCATACAGAGGATGCTACCCCAGGCGAATCCCACTCCTATCATCGGGATAAGCAACATATTGGGATCTGTGATAAAATAAAGCGATATGAAGGAAATCCCTCCCAATGCCAATGCCACTGCATGGGTAGCTTTCCGTCCTATCTGGCGGGCAATCAGGGGTAAGAGAAAGGCGCTTAAAGCCGAGACTGCGTTATACACGGCAAACAACACTCCCACCCAATTAGCACCCTGATTGTACAATTCCGTTGTGGAATCGGTCGTACCGTACACATGTTGCGTAATGGCCGGTGTAGTATATATCCACATGGCATAAAATGCCAGCCAGGAAAAGAATTGCACCACCGCCAATTGTCCCATCGTCCTGGGCATATGCAACAGGTCATTCATGATCCCCACCAGTCCGGCCGGTTCGCCCGACTTATCCCTGATAAGGCCGGAGATAATCAGTATAAGGCCAAAAATAAGCAGCAGCCCTCCCACGATATAAAGCTGTCCGTTTTGATTTCCCAAATCGGTAAATAGGATCAGCAAAGTGGCGGCAAGACCTATTGCCGTCCATATAACTCCGTTTTTTAAAAATTGGGATGAGGACACCGGAGTTTTTATTTCTGCTTTCACCCCGGAGACTCTCTCCTTCTCCTCCTCAAAGGCAACCAATTCTTCCGGAGAATATTCTTTCGATGTAAAAACGGTATAAAGCACTGATAAAAGGAGTACTACGCCGCCAATGTAGAATGAAAGTTTTACCGACTGCGGGATGCTCCCCTCTTCAGCTATATTGGGGACACCAAACCAGTTGGTCAGCATATAGGGTAATGCCGAAGCCACTACAGCCCCGGTACCGATAAAAAAACTCTGCATGGCAAATCCCATCGTCCGCTGTTCGGTAGGGAGATTATCTCCCACAAACGCCCTGAATGGCTCCATGGAGATATTGATGGAGGCATCCATGATCCATAGCATCCCGGCAGCGATCCACAGGGAGGGGGAGTTCGGCATAAAGAACAGCGCCAACGTAGTGAAAAGAGCACCTATCATGAAATAAGGGCGTCGTCGTCCGAAACGGTTCCAGGTCTTATCGCTCAAATGCCCGATGATGGGTTGCACGATCAATCCGGTGATGGGTGCCGCAATCCACAGGATGGGTATATCTTCCACCCTTGCTCCGAGTGTTTCAAAAATACGGCTCACGTTCGCGTTCTGCAAAGCAAAACCGAATTGAATACCCAAAAACCCGAAACTCATGTTCCAGATCTCCCAAAAAGATAAATGCCTTTTCTTCATGTTATCAATGATATAAATTTAGAGAAGTAAATGTACACTTCTACCGGTAGCGATAAACAATTCTTCTGGAAAATTACCCATTTTTTTTATGCAATCGATTGTTATCCGCTGCGCCGTTTCTATTCAATCGTTATTCGGCTACGCCGTTATTCTATTCAATTGTTATTCGGCTGCGCCGTTATTTGCACTTCGTGCGTTATTCGCTTCGCGTTATTCAATTGTTATTAGATCGCTTCGCTCACGTTATTCAGTTGCGCTGTTATTTCCCGCTTTGCGGAATAGTACAATCGAATTACCACTGAATAACAATCGAATTACCACTGAATAACAATTGAATAACCACTGAATAACAATCGAATTACTACCGAATAACTACCGAGTAGATCCCTTAATCACCAGGTCGGTCTTGATCACCCGACTAACGATACCGGGTTTTGTTTCTTTGCCTTCAATACGGTTAATCAACAATCGGGCAGCGACTTTTCCCATCTCGAATCCATGCTGGTCCACCGAAGTCAGCGTGGGATCCGTCACTTCGGTGATATAACTGTTGGTAAAACCGCACACCGATATCTCCTCCGGTATTGTATAACCGGCAGATTTTGCGATTTGGACACAATAGGCAGCCACCTCGTCATTCACACAGAAGAAGGCATCCGGATGCGGGTTGAGTTGCAACATCTGAGGAACCACTTCCTTTGCCATATCAATGGTATCACAAACCCGGCTCATCTCTTTTGGGATAGGAAGTTTATGTTTGCGTAACGCATCTTCATACCCCATACGCCGATTGTTGGCGATAGGCATCGACGGAGAAGAGCCAAGAAAAGCAATCCGCTGACACCCGGTTCCTATGAGATGTTCCACTGCATGAAAGGCGCCCGCATAGTCATCCACAACCACCTTGTCCGTATTGATCCCCGTACAGATCCGATCAAAAAAAACAAGATGAATGTTATTATCGATGATCTCCTGAAAATGCCCATATTGCTGTGTTTCTTTCGACTGTGAAGCCAAAATACCACACACCCGGGCATCAAGAAGAGTTTCCACGCTTTTCACTTCCCGTTCATAATCTTCCTGTGAATGGCAAAAAAGAAGTTTGTATCCTTCACTCTCAGCCTCCTGCTGAATTCCTGAAAGTACTGTAGAAAAAAAATAATGCACGATTTCAGGCACAATGACTCCGATGGTATTATTACGCTTTGTACGGAGTTGCATAGCCAGGGCATTGGGTTTGTACCTGTGTTCTTCCGCATATTTCTGCACAAGCCTTCTTGTATCCACACTGATAGCAGGATGATTTTTCATCGCCCTTGAAACGGTGGATGGAGAGAGATTAAGAGCCTGGGCAATATCTTTCAGGGTTATTTGTCCCATACAAATATCTTTACAAAATAGTTCACCTCAAAAATAAACAAAAAAAGGATAGAAAGCAACAGATATTTCCTACTTTTGTCTTAATAATGAGTTTATGGATATGACCGAGAACAGAAAATGCACACTCCAGATCCAGTCCGAGACGGGAAAACTGGAAGCCGTACTGGTTCATTACCCCGGTGCCGAGGTGGAGAATATGACTCCCCGGCATGCACAGAGGGCTTTATACAGCGACATCCTGAACCTTTCCATTGCCCGCAGGGAATATGACCAACTGCTGGCCGTATTGAAAAAAACATCAGCTGTTTACGAAGTGGCGGACCTGCTGGCAGAGGTATTGGAACAGGAGCATCTGAAAGACGATCTGGTCCGCAGGGTATGTACCACGGAACAGGCAATGGAATATATTGATTACCTGATGGATCTCCCTGTCCCCAATCTCACCAAAGTACTGATTGAGGGACTTCCCCTCAGGGTGAACACCCTGACCGATTTCCTGCGTGATGAATATTACGCGCTGAAACCGCTCTACAACTATTATTTCACGCGCGACCCCTCGGCCGTTATCGGGAATAACGCACTGGTCTGCAAGATGGCCAACAGTGTTCGTATACGGGAATCACTGATTATGGATGCTATTTTCAAAAGCAACCTCTTTTTCAATGGAAATGTGGTGAATGGTTATGACCTGTCACAAAACGACCCTATGGCAAAAATGGAAGGTGGAGACATCCTGGTAATACGGGAAGATATCCTATTGATTGGCAATGGGATGAGGACAAGCACCCAGGGGATTGACCTGCTGACACGGGAATTCTGCAAAACCGGTTCGGGGAAAAAACATATTATCGTGCAACAACTACCGGAATCACCTGAATCGTTCATCCATCTCGACATGGTCTTCACGATGCTTGACGACGACAAGGCGATGGTTTACAAACCGTTGATCATGAACAACACTCCCTATCAGACTGTACACATGCAGATTGACAATGGCAAAGTGACGAAAATCTCTTCAGCAAGCGGCATCCTGAGCCTCCTACGGAAATTGGGGATCGACCTGCTGCCGATAGTATGCGGCGGCAAATCCGACGATTGGGATCAGGAACGGGAACAGTGGCATAGCGGTGCCAATTTTTTAGCACTTGCTCCCGGCAAAGTGATTTCCTATGCACGGAATATCCACACATTGGAAGAGTTGAACAAGAACGGGTTTGAAGTGGTGAAAGCCGCCGATATCATCAACGGTCAGCGGGATATTGCTTCCTCGGGCAATTGCGTGATTACCCTGGAAGGATCGGAGCTGCCCCGCGGTGGGGGTGGCCCAAGGTGTATGACCATGCCGCTACGGAGGACAATTGAATAACAACCGAATAACCACTGAACAACAACTGAATAACAACTGAATAACAACCGAATAACTACAGAATCTCCTTTATTTCTTCCAGTGTCCGCACGGTATAAGTAGGTTCAAAACCATCCGGGGATATCCCTTCGGGATTAAACCATATCTGTGCAATCCGGCTTTGATATGCCCCTATGATATCGGCATCCCAACTGTCGCCGATCATCACTGTCTGGTCGCGCCGGGAATTGGTATTTTTCAGTGCATAGGTAAATATATCGGGGTGTGGCTTATTGATGGCTGCATCCTCAGAAAGGATTATCTTATCAAAATAGGACTTTAGTCCTGAATTTTCGATCTTTTTGAATTGCACCTCCCTGAATCCGTTAGAGAGAATATGCATCCGGTATTTAGGTTTCAGGTAATCCAACAGTTCCAGTGTTCCATTGATCAGCCTCGTTTTGCGGGTGGTCCTTTCCAGAAAATCGTCGCTCAATCTCTTTGCATAGTCCGGGTCTTCAATCCCGAACGCCCTCACCGGTGCCAGGAATCGCTCCACAATAAGTGCTTCTTTGGTGATCTCCCCCTGCCTGTATAATCCCCACAGGTGGTGATTGCCGGGCATATAGACATCATAATAAGCTTCGAACGTAGGATAGAACTCTTCGTATCCGTAATCACGATAAATCTCCTCCAGACACTCTTTCCCGTTTCTATGGATATCCCAGAGGGTATCGTCCAGATCTATAAAAAGATTTTTATATTGCATTCGTAAAAGATCACGGAGTGGCCTGAAGCCACTCCGCGACGTTTATTTTTTTAAATTTATTGTTATCAGTTCACTTCAATAATCAGGTATTTCGTGAGGCTCCAGAAACGCTGGGTATCGGTAATCAGGAAAGTGAGATTTCCATCACTCCCTTTTACAAACTCATAGGTCCCTTCAGGATGGGTAGACCAAAGTTTTCCTTTCGAGGAGTACAATGGTATTTCAGTGACCTCACGCACATCTATCTTCAGGAAATAATCCTTATTGAATGTATCCTGCAACACACGTGTCTGCTGGAGAAATCCACCGGACAGTATCTTCTGGTCTTTCAGCTCGCTGGCCGTACCAAAAACGTAATACGCGGTATGCAATGAGCGGTCCTGTTCCCGGATAGTGTGTGATTGCTGTTCAGCTTCCACGGCAAGGGACGCAATATCCTGCGAAAGTTGGGTGATTTGCTCATCTTTCTGCGCCAGTTGGGTCTGCAATTCTACCAGACGTGCTGAACTCTCCTTCATCTCGTTATTCAACCGGTTAATGGTATTCTTCAACGAAGCTATCTCCTTGTTACTTCCGCTATATTTCCTATTCAGTTCATCCAGCTGGGTCTTGTTCCGTTGAAGGATCTCGTTAATCATCTTGAAATTATCATTCACCTTGTCGCGGGTAGCCTGATTCATTTCCCCTCCCTGCGCCGATTGTGTGGAGATATATTTTTCCGCTTCCCTGATCCTGGCGAAATTGTCCTCCACCTCGCTGATCACAGCCATCATTTCAGCGGCCTCAGCTTCCGTCCCTGCAGACTGCTGCAACAAAGAATCACGCTGCGCCTGAAGCTCTTTATACTCCTTCGATTCTCTTACATTTGTACATGAGACAATGAGTCCGATGACAAAAAACAGTATTCCAATCTTTTTCATACGATTAAATAATTTTTCTTCTTTAATTAACGATTGACTCAATAAAATAGTTTGATTTGTAGATGTTACTTTTATTTTCCTGCCACTACAATAACAAATTCTCCCCTTGGTTCATTCCCGGTAAAATGGGAGATTAACTCACCAAGAGTACCTCTTAGCGTTTCCGCATAGAGTTTCGATATCTCTCTCGACACCGAAGCCGGACGATCATCGCCCATATTTTCGGCCAGTTGGGAGAGCGTTTTCACCACCCGATACGGTGATTCATAGAAAATCATAGTACGGCTTTCATCCGACAATTGCTTCAACCGGGTTTGTCTTCCTTTTTTCTGTGGAAGAAAGCCTTCAAAGCAAAAACGATCGGATGCCAACCCCGATTCCACAAGGGCAGGCACAAAAGCGGTCGCCCCGGGAAGACACTCAACCTCTATCCCTTCCTGCACACAAGCACGTACAAGCAAAAAGCCGGGGTCGGAGATGGATGGCGTACCGGCATCCGATATCAAAGCGATACAATCTCCTGTTTTTATCCTCTCCACGATATGCGCCACCGCCCGATGTTCATTGAATTTATGGTGAGACTGCATGTGAGTTTCTATACCGAAATGCTTCAACAGTTTACCGCTGGTGCGTGTATCTTCCGCCAGCAGCAGATCACATTCCTTCAGTATTCTGATCGCTCTCAGCGTCATATCTTCCAAATTACCTATCGGTGTGGGCACTATATACAGTCTTCCCATGTTCACTGCTTTTGCACTCACTCAAACCCTTTTTTAATAATCAGGAGGAACTCCTTTACTGTTTGATTTTCGAAATTCCAATTCTTCTCATTCTTCAAATAGTTTTCAGCTTCGTCAAAACTACCCAGTTTATTTAACGCCTCCACTACGCTATCCATCTCCGACCGACTGTTATTGAACAACTCCCTCTGGAACAGAAAACGATCGTTAAGACTGATTCCCCGTTTCAAATCCAGTAAAGCAGGAGGTACCTGGATTGTATCATTCAAAGAACGTGTGATCTGCTTTTCCCCCATTTCACTTATTCGCGGATCGCGGTATTCAGGCAAAATGATTTTTCCTGTAAAGCTCACTCTTTCTTCTTTTATAGCTGTCTCACACGTTTCCTGAGAAGGTATTTCCGGCAATTCGGATTGTCCGGGTTGCATCGGCACCTCCGATTGATACGCGTGGCTTGGCCGACTATCCATCATTCCTTCCCTGTTTTCAGATACTTCTGATTCTTCTTTCGGTGAGGGTTCCGTCTCTTTTTTCGGTGAAGGCTCCGTCTCTTTTTTCGGTGAGGGCTCCGTCTCTTCTTTCGGTGAAGGTTCTGCTTCCCTGACAGGATTGCCCCGTCCGTCCGATTCTGACAAGAATTGTACTAACCGCTCCATCTGTTCTTTCATCTCCCCGATCTGCATTAGCTCCAGTTCATGAAGCGACCGTGAAATCTTCTCTACCCGGTCGAAAGAGGCACTGAAAAATGAGAAAGGCAGCGTATCGTTTTCTTTGACAGAAAGGAGGCCTTGTTCCAATAATTTCAGATCACTCAAAAGCTGATCAATATATTCATTCCTTTTTATCGACATCTGACATCTTTTTTCTGTGACTTCCACTACAGGCTCACTTGAGTAATGAGCCCGTTTTACAACTCACAAAAGTAATCATTATTTGGCAAGTGCCACAAAATCATCCGGCAAATTCACAAGAAATAACTTCCTTGCACTACGGGTAATAGAGGTATAAAGCCACCGGTAAAAGTTCTCACCCATATAAGATTGCTGGATATATCCCAGATCAAGGAATACATTCTTCCATTCTCCTCCCTGCGCCTTATGGCAGGTAACGGCATACCCGTACTTCACCTGTAAGGCATTGAACCATGGATTCAATTTCACCTTCTTATATCTTTCCCGCTTACGGGGTATATCGGCATAATCTTCCATCACATTAAAAAAGAGTTGGTCATTCTGTTCCCGCGTAAGGCCGGGAACTTCGGTATGTAACACATCAAGAATGATTTTCGCTTCAAATTCAATTTCATAATCCCGATGATACAATAACACATTACAGAACCTGAACCCATACATCTCTTCCTCACCCCTGACACGCTGTACTTCCACAAACTCACCGTTCGCCAGAAAATCAAGATGTACATAGTCCTCTATCCAGAAGTAGTTATTCTTGGTGATCATGAGGATGTCTCCCGCAGAGATCTCCTCTTCACGGTACAATACCCTATTCCTGATTCCATTATTATAGGCATTCACCCGTTTATTGGAGCGGGATATGACAATGGTCTCCTCCATACCATCGCTTTGATAAGCGGAGGCTATCTCATCGATCAACTCTGTCCCGGTAATGCGCGCTACATCGGCAAAACCGTCCACCTTCAATTTCGGATACCCTTCCGTCAACTGAGCCCTCAGCGCATTCCTTAGCATGGTTGCATTATACAGTATACCCGACTCTTCCTGCTGGCGTACGATTTGGGTGAGTGTCGCCTCCGTTACCTGCAGGGAATATGAACGTAGCATATCCCTATCGAGTGCCGGACTGTTTTCCTGTTTTACCGGTGGCAACTGGGCACTGTCACCCACAAACAGTATCCTGCATCCTTGTGCGGAATAGACATATTCTATCAGGTCGTCCAATAATCGACCTGTTCCGAAAACAGAGAAATCGGGCGATTCATTACTGATCATCGAGGCTTCATCCACAATGAAAAGAGTATGCTTATGCAGATTCTCGGAAAGCGAAAAACGGGGTGATCCTTCCGCAAATTTCTGTTGACGGTATATTTTTTTATGGATAGTAAATGCTTGCTGGGCAGCATAACCCGAAAAAACCTTAGCCGCCCTGCCGGTAGGGGCCAGTAAGACGGTCTTTTGCCTGAACTCGTTCATCGTCTTCACAAGACTACCGATCAGTGAGGATTTTCCCGTACCTGCATACCCTGTCAGTAAAAAAACATGATCGTCGATCCCTGAAAAAAGAAAACCTGCAATCTTTTCCAGCGCTTTCTCCTGGTCATCCGTGAAGTTAAACGGGAAATTCTCTCCGATTTTCTCAATAAAAAACCGATTTACCATTTTTTTTGGTATTTTTTCCCGTAAAAGTAGCACAATTATCATTCTTTTTCTAAATTTGTAGTCTAAAATCAGAAAATCAGAATTAAAACAGTATAAATATTAAAAAGGAAAAGTCCATGAAAGTTGTAATGAGAGTGCTTTTAGCAGTGGCCATTATTCTTTTGGCTTATGTCAGCTGGAGAAGTATCCAAGGACAGGTTGATTTTGATGCTGAAGTAGCAAAACGTGACAAAGCAGTTATCCAGCGCCTGGTGGATATCCGTACTGCACAGGTTGCCCTGCGCGCCCAATCCGGTTCTTACACAGCCAGTTTTGACACACTAACCCAGTTCGTAAAAGATGGGAGAATTGCTACTGTAGTAAAAGCAGGGGATCTCACCGAGGCTCAGTTGGAAGCAGGTATGACAGAAGCAAAAGCTATGCAGATTATCAGATCAGGAAACGAAAAAGCCATAAAGGACGCCGGTCTTTGGGATGAAACAAAGAATGCACCCCAATTAGTGAGAGATTCTATCTACTCCCCTGCCAGTGGGGTCTTGTATCCGAATCGCCGCAATTTCTCCGCCGATTCTCTGGCATTCGTACCTTATGGGAATGGCGTTAAATTCGAGATGGGAGTCGACTCACTGATTACAGCATCAGGTTACCCCATCCAGGTATTCGAAGCAAAAACACCCTACTCGGTCTATTTAGAAGATCTTGACAAAAGGTTAGTGGATCGGAAAATCCAGGAAGTGCTTGATCGTCCGGGTAACAGATATCCCGGAATGCAGGTAGGCTCACTTGAAGTGGCCAACAATAATGCAGGTAACTGGGAATAAAAACCTCCCGGCATCAATCTATGTTTTTACCTGAAAATATCGATCTGGCATATTCGGAAAGATACAATTTATCCATTCGGCTGTTGCCGAATGGATTTTCTTTTTGTATTTATTGTCCGGGAGACCCTACTATTTTTCATTTTCAGGAAACCGGACTAAGCGGCAAACTCTCCTATATAGATAATATCAAGAAGCTGATTTTTGACTTCGGCTTTTTCAGCCAGGCATTCAATCAGATTAGAGTGATAGTCGTTTCTCCTTTCCATACACTTGTTCCCGAAGCATACTTTGAAAAGAAGCGGGTTGAAGAGCTCTTCCGTTTCAATTTTCATGAAGCAAAGGGGATTGTTCTCACAGATAATACACCGGGCAATGATCTCCAAACCCTCTTCAATATCGATGAAGAGGTATATTCATTCCTTTCACGGAATTTATGGAACCCCGCATTCCATCATCACTCTTCTCTTCTCACCCAACTATTTATGTATCAAAGGGATAATGAAACCGGAAAGTGTTGCTTCGCCGATTTTCACGACAATTATGTCACTATTATCTCTTTCTCAGGGAAACAACTACTTTCTATAAATACGTTTCAGGCAATAGACCCATACGAGGCCATTTATTTTATCGCAAGTGTATGGGAAAAACTGGGCTTCGATCAATCGAGGGACAGGCTTATCCTTTCCGGTGACACCGATTCCCAAAGGGCTACAGTTGATATGCTCAGAAAACTGATACGACAGGTAGAATATTTGGAGTTGAGTCCAAAAGTGATATTGACAGAAAAACAGAAGAGCACGCTTCCCACTGATATATTAGCAGGCTTATGCGTATAATCGGAGGAAAATACAAATCCAGGAGAATCCAGGTTCCCTCGAACCTGAAGGCACGCCCTACTACCGATTTCGCGAAAGAGGGGCTTTTTAATGTGCTCAACAACCTCCTTGACTGGGAAGAAATAACGGCCTTGGATCTCTTTTCCGGCACAGGCAGCATCGCTTTTGAATTGATTTCGAGGGGATGCCCCTACGTGATGAGTGTGGAGCAGAACCAAAATCACTTTAACTTTATCTGTCTGGCACAGGAAAAACTCGGAGCAAAGGAATTGTTTCCGGTAAAAGCGGATGTTTTTAAATTCCTGCCATCAGTCAAACAACCATTCGATTTCATCTTTGCCGATCCTCCTTATGATCTGCCCGCCGCGGGAAATATTCCCGAAATCATTATCAATCAACAATTGGTCAAGGAGGGGGGATTTTTTGTCATGGAACATTCCAAAAACCTCAATTTCTCACATCTCCCGCATTTCAAAGAAGAACGTAAATATGGAAATGTACATTTTTCCTTCTTTGAGTTTTAATCCTGCTTTGTTTTAATCCTGCTTTGTTACACAGACCAAAGAAAAGAGGCATTTTATCTTTTTTCGCCCGCCCTTTGCCGCCCATTCCAAAAAAATAGCGTATATTTGCCACACTTTAATAACAAATTGTCAAATGGACGAAGATTCCCGAAAATATAATCAATGTAAAATCTTTGACCTGTAAGTGAATACCCTCCTTTCAGGCAAAGTAGAAAGGAGAGTGTGATGACAGATACCCAATTCAATTTTCAGAAGCTCATAAAAGAGAGGGCATGGACTACCCTGAAAACGGAACTCATTAAACTGGATGTTCCCGATATTACCTATCTCATTGAGCATAGCAACCCATTTCAATCCATCATTCTTTTCCGCCTTCTTCCCGGGAAAGAAGCTACAGAAGTCTTCAGCGAACTCCATCCCGACAAGCAAGTTGAAATCATCGACGGGCTGGCGCACCATGCATCACGCCTTACCGACCTGATGAATGACATGAATCCGGATGACCGTACTGCACTGTTTGAGGAGTTACCCGGCAAAGTGGCCCAACAATTGATGCAGTTGCTGAGCACCGAAAACCTGAAAAAAACCACGCAGCTTCTTGGATATCCCGAAGAGAGTATCGGGCGATTGATGACTCCCCAGTATGTGGCAGTGAAGTCCCACTTTACCGTCGCGGAGACATTGCAACATATCCGCCGCTTCGGGAAAGAGGCCGAGACCCTGGAAGTGGTTTATGTGGTAAACCAGCACTGGAGATTGATTGCCGACCTCCCTATCCGCGATATATTACTCGCCGGCCAGGATGAAAAGATAGAGGACCTGATCGATCATAAAGTTATGGTACTAAACGCTTTTGATGATCAGGAAACAGCCATACAGGTCTTTAAGGATTACAATCGTGTAGCTTTACCCGTTGTGGACAGTACCAATACACTACTCGGTATTGTTACGATTGATGATATTTTTGATGTGGCAGAAGAAGAAGACACGGAAGATTTCCACAAATTTGGGGCAGTTCAGGATGCCATTATCAATCCTGTGTTGGCTACCGTCTCCTTCCTTTACAAGAAACGGGTAGGATGGTTGATGGTGCTGGTGTTTATGAATGTTTTCTCAGGGTATGCCATGTCTCGATTTGAGAATGTAATTGAAACAGTCGTTGCTTTGGTATTTTTCCTACCTCTCCTGATAGACAGCGGAGGGAATGCAGGATCACAATCCGCCACGCTAATGATCCGTGCCCTGGCCATGGGCGACGTCCGACGGCAGGACTGGATACGTTTGCTGAGCAAAGAGTTTACAGTTTCCTTGATGCTGGGGATAACTATGGCGGCCGGAGTGTCTCTCATAGCCTCCTTCCGGGCACCGGACATTATTCCTGTGGTGGCCATCACTATGGTTGCCACAGTAATGGTGGGCAGTGTGATAGGTATGATGTTGCCGCTTATCTTTACACGGATGAAATTAGACCCTGCCACGGCCAGTGCACCCATGATTACCACCATCGCCGATATAATGGGTGTACTCATTTATTTCTCTATGGCTAAATGGTTCTTTGGGTTGTAGTGTTTTTATTCTTATTTTTGCACCGCATTCTTACAAAATCAAATAGAATATGCTTAAAAAACAATTCAAGACGACCAGGGTATTTCGTTTCAAACGGTTCGCCCGCAAGTCGTACAGCGTTTTCAACAGCCTGCACAAGACAGTCACGATAGGTGTGCTCTCCGGTTGTGCGTTGATAAGCGCCCATGCGACTACGGTAGAGCCTGCGGAACGGGTATATACCCAAACATCCACAGATTCCATTCCTCCCACGGAATTGGACGAAGTGGTGGTTACCGCTTCAAAGGTCGACCTGCCATTGAACCTGGCAGCGAAGCAGGTAACCGTTATCTCGAGACAGGAAATTGAGCGGGCACCCGTTCGCAGTATTGAAGACCTCCTGAATTATGTGGCAGGCGTAGATATCCTGCAACGCGGACCGCACGGCGTACAGGCGGACATCTCCCTCCGTGGCGGGTCATTCGACCAGACAGCCATCCTCCTCAACGGTGTAAACCTCACCAATCCTCACACAGGACATTACAGTTTTGACATTCCCATCAACCTTTCCGACATCGAACGCATCGAGATCGTACAGGGGCCATCCTCATTGGTCTTCGGTGCCAGCGCCTTTTCCGGCGGGGTGAATATCATCACCCGGAAAGACCCCGAGTCAAACGGTTTTGCCAAATTAGAAGGCGGTATGTATGGGCTTTTTGGGGCAGAGGCAAGAGGTGCTTATAAAACTGAAAACTCCTTGCACAGCTTATCCGCAGGATATAAACACTCAGACGGATATATCGCGAACAGTGATTACAATATCGTCAACCTGCTCTGGCAAAGCCGGTTCGATATCAACGGTTCAAATCTCGACGTCATGGCGGGACTGAATGACAAAAAACAGGGAGCCAACACTTTTTATTCGGCTGCCCATCCTAACCAGTTTGATGATACGCAGGGCATCTTTGCTTCCATACGTGGTGAGACCGGCGGGCGACTCAAATTTATCCCACACATCTATTGGAGTCGCCACTATGACGAATTTCAACTCTACCGCGATGGCACGCCTGATATACCCGCCACTTATAAAGGTCATAATTATCACCGGAGCGACGTCTTTGGCATGAACCTCAACATGCAATACGCTTCACGATGGGGGATTACCAGCTTTGGAGGTGAGTTTCGCAATGAAGGTATTATGAGCAACGTGCTGGGTAAGCCGATGGATGATACTATCGGGAAGTACACCAAATCCGATAGCCGCACCAATATCAGCTATTTCCTGGAGCACAATTTCATTTTTAACCGGTTCACTCTCTCGGTGGGTGGCTTGCTGAACTACAACACGGCGGTAGTGGATAAATTCAACCTCTACCCCGCACTGAACGCGTCATATAGACCGTCAAAGTCGCTGAAACTTTACGCATCCTGGAACAAAGCCACCCGTATGCCCACTTTCACCGACCTCTATTATACAACTTCCACCCATACCGGCAACAGTAATCTTGAAGCCGAAACGTCGGAAGCATTCGAGACCGGACTGAAATATATCCATCCCGTCATCAAGGGTAGCATTGCCGCTTTTTATATGAAGGGGAGGAATATGATCGACTGGGTAAAAACGTCTTCCGATGCCCTGTGGGAATCGAGAAACCACACGAAGATCAATACAAAAGGATTGGATGCCACGTTGGGGCTCGATCTCAAAGAGTGGTTCGGCGCAAACCAGCCATTCCATTCCTTCAGTATGGGATTTATGGTTCTCGACCAGAATATGGTGGAAAGCGGATTGATATCCAATTATGTCCTGAATCCTCTTCATTACAAGTTCACCGCCGCACTGCATCACGATGTGCTGAAAAACCTCAGCCTGTCGTGGAATTTTCGCTGGCAGGAGAGAGAGGGATCTTATGTGCAGTATGTAGATTCACAGCCCGGGGAACGGGTAGATTTCACACCTTTCTCCCTTTTGGACGTGAAAGCCAGTTACAGGTTTCCACATGTGGATCTGTTTGTCAATGCCAACAATATTTTCAATACTACTCATGTAGATTTCGGGAACATTCCCCAGCCGGGATTCTGGTTGTCGGGAGGAGCAAGTATACGGTTTTAAATTAATTTTTCAACAGTAAGAATGCATTGCTGCTGCAGGAGAGATAACCGCCCGACCGTGGTGGGATATCCGCTCCTGTAGCAGCTTTTTTTGGTTTTTCACTCGGCTTTCACTATATTTGTAGAATTAAACAATATCTGTTATGTTCCAAAAATTAGTCGCTATAGAACCCATCAGTTTAATTCCATCCGCAGAACAAAAATTGCATTTATTCGCAGAGGAGGTGATCCTCTATCGCGACATACCCAGGAATGATAACGAGATTGCAGCACGAATCGGAAATGCCGATGCTGTATTGGTTAGCTATACGTCTCAACTTGGTAAATCCGCTCTGGAACAATGTCCTAATGTAAAATACATCGGTATGTGCTGCTCCCTCTACTCCCCGGAAAGCGCCAACGTGGATATCCGTTATGCCAACAGCAGGGGAATCACCGTCACGGGTATCCGTGATTACGGAGATGAAGGCGTCGTTGAGTATGTGATCAGTGAGTTGGTGCGCTGCCTGCACGGGTTCGACCAGGAACCCTGGGACGGTATGGCACGTGAGATCACCGGACTCAAAGCGGGTATCGTGGGTCTCGGCAAGTCGGGGGGTATGATCGCGGACGCGCTTCATTTTTTCGGGGCAGAAATCTCCTATTTTGCCCGGAGTGAAAAAGAGGATGCCAAGGCAAAGGGATACCGTTTCATGCCGTTGAACGATTTGCTCTGCGAATCGGAAGTGGTCTGCTGCTGCCTCAACAGGAATACGGTATTATTGCATGGCCCCCAGTTTAAAAAATTAGGGAATAACAAGATACTGTTCAATACAGGACTCTCTCCGGCATGGGATGAGGCCCCCTTTCTGCAATGGCTCGAAGGGGATAACCGCTGCTATTGCGACACGGTCGGGGCATTGGGCGGCGAACATCTTCTCAATCACCCGAATGTGCGCTGCATGCAGGTATCTACCGGACGTACACGCCAGGCGTTCGACCGACTGAGTGAAAAGGTACTCTGGAACTTGTCTGATTTTACAGGAATAAATATATAATCAAAAGATTGAGACTACCTTCCATATCAATCCCCATCCAATAAACTGTCTAAATATTGTACACAAAACGTTTTTCAAAACACAATAGGAGAATTAATATTCCGGAGGGTACTCACCACCGACCAAGCGGCAATTTCCGGTGTAGCGCTGTAGACATCCACCACGGCATGCACCTGTTCATTTTTGATCTCCACCCGCTGCCTGTCTCCCACAAAGTCGGGAGTCGACTCCATCGTGACTTGCAATTTCTCAGGGCCTACTGTTGCCAATGAAGCGGCCACAGCCACATTGAGTCCGGTCGGAAAAGTATTGATCGCCTCCCTGGCTGTCCCGGAAAAAACGATTCTATTGGCTGTTTCCATCTCAGAAGTATAAAAAGGTGATTTTCTCAGTGCCCTCACTCCTTTCTCGTTAAGAAATCTCGCAGAAACATTTCCCATCAACGTAGCCGTTCTGAGTACATCGAATCCGCCAGTGGCACCGGAAGCGATATAGACACGCGCACCGTGGCTGGCAGCAGTTTTTTTCACCTCCTCATAAAAATGGGTATCGGCTAAAGCTCCTATTGACAAGGTAACAATCGATATCCCGTTTTTAAGTGTAGCCAATGCCAACTCTTTCATTGCCGCCGGAGAAGCAGCCTCGACCAGGAAATCCGGCTTCAAATCCAACAGTTCTTCCAATGTTGGGCACACTTTACAGGGACAGCCACCAGCCTCCATTTTAGAAGCAAGCCGTTCAGCCTTTGAAATCGTCCGGGAATGTATACCTACCAGATCATAACCGGGTAATAACCCCTGCAAAAGAGCGCCTGCCACAATATCTGCCAGATAACCGCAACCAACAATCACTAATTTCTTCATGCCCGCAAAGGTACTCACTTTCTGATGGAAATCCAATAATCGATCCTTGTCGTTATTCGCATCTACATATATTCGTTCCTAAAAATGCAACCTATCACACTTTTTTCGTTCCTAAAAATGTAAATTCATACAATTTTCCGTTTCGGTTGATGCAAAAAAATAAAATTCTTTATTCCGATATTTTTCACTTAATTTGTATTTTAGTCGGATAATGCCTGCTACAAACATCAGTGAAAAAACAAAACGACATTGCTGCCATTTACATCCTATATGTGGACGATCTGTTCACGTATGGTTGTTATCTCGGTTTTGAAAGAGAAACCGTAAAAGATGCCATTCATGATGTTTTCGTAAAGATCGCCACCCACAGTGATAACCTTGATAATATATCCAACATCAAGTTCTATCTTTTCAGATCGTTGAAAAACAGGCTTCTCGATATCTACAAAAGCCAAAAGGAACATATTGAACTGGAAAATATAGATCCTTCCCTTGGAATACCATTCAATATAGAAGTAAATGTGGAAGAGCTGATGATTGAAAAAGAGGAGCAGACAGAGATAAAAACGGAGATTGAACAACTATTAGGATCTCTCACAGACCGTCAGCGTGAAATCATCTATCTCCGATATGTCCAGGAATATGATTACCCGCAGATTGCCGAACTACTCCAGATTTCCATACACGGATGCAGAAAATTGGTATCAAAAGCCATCCTCAGCCTAAGGGAAAAATATGGCATCTTTTTCTTTCTCCTCCTATCGTAACCCCTCGCCTACCAGCACACCCGAAATGCACCAGTAACTCCGACTATTTTCAGCAGGGTCACCTACCGGAATAGCCACCTTGAGTTGGTGATTACCCGCCTTCATGTCACCCACATGAATATATACCGGATAGCTCACCGTTCCCGGACACCATCCCGACCGGCTCAGGTCGGATGAGGAAAGTCCGTTTGCGAAATTACCGGAAGCAGGATTGCGCTCGCGGTAACTGCCGCAATCTTCCCGCCATGGGGTATAGGCGATGATTCGTTCTCCGTTCAGGAAGATCTCGTTCAGTTTCGGGTTGAACTCGTCACCACCGCCCCAACCTCCATGTCCTGTGGAGATATAACGAATATATCCATCCTTCAAATCCTTGTCGACTGTAAAATTGACCGTCAGCGAATCGTTCCGGAACATATTTTCGGGATAAGCCTGGCCGGCCATCTCCATAATATTGACTGTTGTAAAAAGGGGATAAACCTCCTTAGGTGTACTTTCCTGTTGAGGATAATATTTTATATCGAGGGTGACATTGTGTCCGTCGTGTGAATAATTGCCAATCCATGCACCTACCCATACCTCACCTTTGAGGACGGAGGCATAATCGGTAACTTCCTGCCTGAAAACAACCGAATCGGGCCAATTGTAATCCGCCACTTCAATATGATTATATCCCCGCACTCCAAAGGAGGTGTAGAAGCGCATCAATTCAAGAGGAGGGAGATAATCATTGGTAACTACCATCCCCTCATAAGGATTTCTCTCTTTATCGTGATATATAGGGAGACTTTCTTTGCCATAAAGCAGGCCATCAAAGAAAGAACGCTCTCTGGCAGTAGGAATGACAAAGATTGATCCGGTGCGGTCGTAGGCATCCCCCTCGGAGTAGTGAGACAACTCTGCAAAGATGGAATAACCGGCATTCTCTTCGGGCAGTTCTACCTTTTTCATGAGGATCGATCCGTTGGCAAACCGGAGGACTTTGCCTTCCTCCAATTGTGGAACTTTAGGAATATCCCTGAAATAAATGCTTTCATGATCAAACACGTTGACCGCAATCACCCGGCTCTGCTGGATTTTGTAATTAAAAGCCGATGCTTTTAGCTCGGCACCTTTGAGCTCAGGCTCCAGCATCGTTTCCCTTTTGATGAGCTCCACCTCGTTTGCCACCGCCATAGGATTACCGTTCCTGACCACTTTCAGCACTACTCCCTCCGGAATAGCCACTCCCGGCTGTACGGAACCGTACATTCCCAATTCTGTGGTATACCATATCTCCATCGTATTGGAATTAATGATTGCCTTTGCCTTCTTGCATTTGTAACCGGCGATCATCTCCGTCTCATCGAGAAATTCAAGGCCATCGTTCATCGTAAACGCACGTACGGTATAGATTGATTCATCTCCTTTCAAGGTAGCAGTTTTAATCTCCCTGTTGGAATTGTAGTCGAGATAAGTCGCTTGTACCGGAGCCTCAGGATCTATCCGATTGGAGACAGTGGTAATACGCACCCACCCTCCAGATATCTCCATCACTGTTTTTGGAGCGGAAGCATTCTCCCTTGGCCCCATCGGATAGGTGACCCTGATCGTTTTATAATCTCTTTTACTTGCATCCACTTGTGCGGTGGTCGTTTCAGACGCGATTGCAGCCACAACCGCAAGAAACCCCGTTAAGAATATGGATATTGCCCGTTTCATCTGTCATCCTTTTTATAATGCAAATTTAGGGAAAAGTTCGGCAGTCACCACTTGATTTTTTACCATTTCTTCATCCCATAATGTTAAATTTAAAAGATTTTACTAAAACAAGGGGATAAACAAAAACCGGAATCGTCGTATTATAGAGGGTACCTTTGAAATACTGAGATATCCTTTAGCATACGACAACAAAATACTTAAATGAATGCGGACAATACTTATACCAGTTATACGGATTTTTTTAAAGATAAAAAATTTATCCAATGGCAATTGATGCCCGATGAGAGTTTAGATACCTTCTGGCAAAATTTCATTGGACAACATCCGGAACAGAAGAAAAATATAGATAAGGCAATCACCTATCTCAAAAGGAGCGGAATGAGTAAAAGCGACTTAACTAAAGATGAGCACATAGTACTCCTTGAAAGAATTCAGAAGACTATCCGGCAAGAGAAAAAGATATCGCATCGCAAATACTTTTGGTATGTAGCCGCTTCCACTGCCGCAGTTGTATTGATCATCCTTGCAATTGGATTATTTTCCCCTTTATCGGAACAGGTTACTTCCCGCGATAAGGAATTGATTATCGGAGAATTGTTGGATAACGAAGATGTTCAACTTATTACCAGCGAGGAAGCTATTATATTTCAGAACGATGTGGAGGTGACACTCAATAATGAAGGTACGGCTGAAATTGTACAAGCCAATAATGAAACCAGCAAAGTAAAAATCGCCCAAGATAAGTTGAATTCCCTGATTGTTCCTTATGGCAAACGCTCCACAGTTACACTTGCCGATGGGAGCAAAGTATGGCTCAATTCCGGATCAGTATTCGAGTTTCCGTCCCAATTCAGTGGTAAGAAACGGGAAATACGTCTGCTGTCGGGAGAGATGTATGTTGAAGTATCCCACGACAAAGAAAAACCATTTTACGTGCAGACTGGCAATTTCAATGTGAGGGTATATGGCACCAAATTCAATATCTCCAACTATTCAGGCACTCCACAATCAGTCGTATTGGTGGAAGGGAGCGTTAGTCTGCAATTATCAGATAAAAAAGAACTGTTCTTAAAACCGAACGAACAAGCCGTTTACTCGGAAAATGGCACATTCGACATGCAAAAAGTCGATGTGAGTCAATTTATCAGCTGGAAAAACGGCTATCTCTCTTTCGACAAAACGCCGATGACCGAAGTATTACAGCAGGTCAGCAGATATTATAATCTTTCTTTTGATTTTGAAAATGACGTAAACCTTCAAAAACGTACATGTACGGGAAAAATATATTTATCCGACAACTTGGACAACGTAATGACAATTATAGGATTATTATCCTCCACGACTTACACGAGAACCGATAATAAAATCCTTATCACAAATAAACCCGCTTAAATGAATATGCCTATGGATAGATAAAGTGAAAAATTAAGAATTAAAAACTGACAAAAAAGGTCGAACGATACTGCGAATACCGTCCGACCGGAGATAATTTAATTTTCTTAGTGCAAT
This sequence comes from Proteiniphilum sp., assembly GCF_040307845.1. Lineage (GTDB taxonomy): Bacteria > Bacteroidota > Bacteroidia > Bacteroidales > Dysgonomonadaceae > Proteiniphilum. Next base: position 20,284 of record NZ_JAWRIS010000008.1, on the reverse strand, counting down.
AATAATTAAATCATACAAATATATGAATAAACATTCTATTGGGGAGAAAAAGAACTCCAATAATTACAAACGTATTCTAAGAGTCATGAGAATAACTGTTTTTTTGTTCTTTTTCGGTATTATGTTTTCTTATGCGTCTCCAAGTCACTCTCAGGAGACGGAACTGTCACTTCACCTGAAATCCACAACCATCAAGGAGGCTTGCAGAGAGATTGAAAATCAAACCGGACTCGTATTTGTCTTTGCCGACAATGCAGAGGAAATTTTGATGAAAAAAGTAAATATCCGCGCAAACAGCAAATCTATCAGTAATGTCTTAGACAATTTGCTGTCCAACACGGGATTGAAGTATAGAATAGTGGACAAACAGGTCGTTATATATAAAGAAGATAAAAAAATCGACTTACTGGAAATCCATAGTGCTATCCCCGATGAAGTTGTCCAACAACTGAAAAGGATGATTACAGGAAAAGTAGTCGATGAAAAAGGTGAACCTATAATCGGAGCTAATATTATAGAAAAAGGGACAACAAATGGCACGGTGACTGATATCAATGGGAATTTCAATTTGAGTGTTGAAGAGAATGCCATACTGCATATCTCATATATCGGGTATCTAATGCAAGAGATCAATACTATAGGTAAAAATGCTATGCAAATCATTTTGCAGGAAGACATGCAATCACTGGAGGAATTAGTGGTAATAGGGTATGGAAGTATGACACGCAAAGATGTGACCAGTTCTATCACAACCATTTCTTCCGAAAAATTGAATGTAGGGGTTTTCTCTAACCCTGCTCAATTATTACAAGGTAAAGTGCCGGGATTGACTGTCACGCAAAGTAGTAATCCAAACGGCTCCCCTTCCATTACGCTGCGTGGCGCATCTACGTTCCGTGACGGGGCAGCACAGGAACCCTACTATATAATCGATGGAGTGCCGGGGGTTTCTTTGGCACTGGTTGCCCCAGATGATATCGAGAGTATTGATGTGTTACGGGATGCTACGGCTACGGCCATCTACGGTTCAAAAGCTGCCAACGGTGTGATCATCATTAATACGAAAAGGGGGCGGGCTGGTCATACAAGCATCAATTACAGCGCCTATATCGCTTCAGACGAAATACTGAAGAACTGGGATGTGATGGATGGAGAACAGTTGCGTCATTACGCCAGAGAAAACAACATCGTCCTGGTGAATGATTTGGGAGCCAACACCAATTGGCAGAAAGAAGTTCAAAGGACTGGATGGAGCCATAATCATAATGTTTCCATCAGCGGTGGATCGGAACAGACTTCCTATAACTCGAGTATCAACTACATGGAACGTCAGGGAGTTATCAAAGGTACCAAGATGGATCGACTGACTGGTCGTGCTTTTTTGGAATCGAAAGGGCTGAACAACCGGCTTACAGTATCATTCAATATTAACACGAGTGTCACAAACCGGCATAGTGTGCCTTTTGACGAGCAGGGTCAGAGCGTGCTGGATGCGATGAATTATTACTCTCCACTTGTTCCTGTCAGAAATGAAGATGGCTCCTGGTATGAAAATAGTGGTATCTCTCAGAATTATAACCCTGCAGCATTAATTCACGAAAACATGTATGATACAGAAAATAAGCAGATACAGGGTAATGCCAAAGCCTCCCTCGAGATAGCAAAAGGTCTTCTGTACAACATGAGTCTGGCTTATCAAAATGAACAGTATATTTTCAGTAATTATAATACCACCCAGTCTTTAGTTGCTTTGGGTATGAGTGGAAAAGCCGACCGATCTACGGTAAACAACAAGAGAAAAGTGTTAGAAAGCTATTTTAACTATGACCATATTTTTGGAGATATTCACAAACTGGGATTGATGGCTGGTTATTCATGGGAAGAAAGTAATGATAACGATGGATTCAAATTGACCACCTATAATTTTTACAATGATGTGCTCTCTTATTACAATCTGGGAATGGGAAATAAAGTAGATATCAATGGCCTTGGCTTAGGAGATGGTCGCTATATGCTGTCGACGATGAGAATGATCTCTTTTTACGGCCGTGCCAATTACTCTTTTAACAGCAAGTATATGTTTCAGGTAACCCTTCGTCGGGATGGGTCCTCTGCTTTCGGTAAAAATAACCAATGGGCTACATTTCCATCGGCCTCTGTAGCCTGGCGTATTTCAGAAGAGAGTTTTATCAAAGACTTAGGTCTGTTTGATGATTTAAAACTGAGATTGGGATATGGGGTAAGTGGAAATGCCCTTGGTTTTGACGTTTTTACTGCCACACAAGTGTATGGTGCGACAGGATGGTTTGACTATGTAACCTCTTCCGGAGAGACAGAACTGGTGCATACGCTCGGGCCCACACGCAATGCGAATCCTGACCTGAAATGGGAACGTACCGGCATGTTTAATGTAGGTATAGACTTCACTCTCTTCAACAGCCGATTGAATGGTACCATTGAGTATTACAAAAAAAATACGAAAGACCTGATTGCCGACTATCAGGTGTCCACAACAAGGTATCCCTATAATTGGCTGACTGCCAATGTGGGAGAGGTAAGCAACAGAGGTGTTGAATTAAGCCTTAACGCCATTCCTGTAAAAACGAATAATTTCAACTGGGAGACTTCCCTAAACCTTTCTCACAATAAAAACCGGGTAGAAAGACTTTCTAATGACACCTATTCCGTCGACTATTTTGACCGTGCCAACCTTAATGCCGCGGGATTTGCCACAGCAACCCAGCAACGAGTTATGGAGGGTTATCCTATCGGGCAATTCTACACATGGAAATGGGCAGGTTATAATGAGGGTGTATCGCACTTCTATGTGTACGGTGAAGGGAGCCTAAAAGATCTATACGGAGAAGATTTTACTTCAAAGGTGAGTAAACAGGCTGACGGCCGATACCTTGACAATCAAACCGGGAAATTGGTTACCACAGCCAAGCCTCTGTATGATGACCGCACTGCTTCCGGTTCGGCACAACCAAAACTCACTCTGGGGTGGAACAATACGTTGAATTATAAGAACTGGAGCTTGACTGCATTCTTCCAAGGTGTTTTCGGTCATAAAATCATGAATGGTACCCGTGCATTTCTGAGCAATTACGCCAGTGTAGGAACCGGTAAGAATGTGTTGGCTTCCATGTTTAATGACAACTTAGCCACAGACTACAACTCGCATGCACCTTCAGACCGCTATCTGGAAAAAGGTGACTATGTACGGCTCTCCTCTCTTACATTGGGATATAATTTTGGCGCAATCAATGAATATATCAAAGAACTTCGTCTATTCGTAACCGGCAATAACTTGATGACCATTACCGGTTATAAAGGAATCGACCCGGAGATGAGTCTGGGAGGATTGGAACCCGGTATCGATAACCGTCAAACCTATCCACGTACCCGCACCATCATGCTGGGAATAAATGTTAATTTCTAAAAACTGAAATAATATGAAATTCAGATATATAAAATTATCCTTGTCGTTTTTATTACTTTTTGGGGCTGTAAGTTGTACAGACCTCGACGTGGATGTGAAATCGCAATATACTGCTTTCCCCGATTCGGAAATCGCCGCGGAAGCAAAAACGGCCGATGTCTATTATATGATGAGAGAGCCGCTGGGACGAGACTATCACCATGCCCAAACCCTCTCTTCCGATGAGGTAACCGGTGTTTCATTAAGCGGTGATTATTATGATAATGGTCGCTATGCGCATATGTCCCTTCACTCTTGGACACCGGATGACGCGACTATCGGATACTTCGAGACATTGACAGGGGGTATTACCAGATGCAACAGGACAATTATAGAGCTGGGAGGCGAGGAGGTCGCCATTACTGCACCCGTACGAGCTGTCCGTGCCTACTATTTTTGGGTATTGATGGACAGTTATGGAGATGTACCTTTACTGAACCGGCTTCTTGAAGAGGACGAGGCGATAAATCGTGCTCCTCGTGCCGAGGTGGCAGAATTCATTGAAAAAGAGTTATTGGAAGTACTCGATTTACTCCCCACGAATGTAGACGCATCTACCTATGGCAAGCCAACACGTTATATGGCTGAGGCCCTTCTGGCAAAGCTCTATCTGAATTGGGCAGTTTATACCTCTACGGATGTGGCAGCATACTCTCCCAACATGGCTAATCCAAAATTAAATAATGTGGTGGCTATGTGTGATGATATTATTGTATCGGGCAAATTTGACTTTACCGATCCCTATCTCTCTAAATTTTATCCTGAGAATGGCCTACATATCAAGGACTTCATTTACGTGATGCCATTCGACCGCCAATCACAACAAGGAATGACCTATGGCCGCTTTTGGACACACAGGAGCGCCAACAGTGGTTTCTATGGGGTTAATCTTCCCAGCAGTGTAGGAGGTAACTTTGTCTATAACCCGGAATTTGTAGATAAATTTTCACTGGAGGGAGATGACCGGAACGAGCAAATAATCGGCGGCCCACTTTATGTGCGTGATCCTGCAACTTACAAGGCCACCTCAACTCCCTGGATTGTGAATGGTGTGCATGTGACACTGACTAAAGAGATAGAATTGATTGATCAACAAACTCTTGATGTAGGGAATGATCTGAAAGGGCGATCACAGGGATATCGATCCATCAAGTTTTATATGGATCTAAAAACAACCAGTGCCCAAAGCCGTAACCAGAGTAATGATGTTCCTATCTTCCGCTATGCAGATGTATTATTGATGAAGGCTGAAGCGATCATGCGTGGGGCTTCTGCCACCCAAGGAGACACGCCGGCTTCACTGATGAATCAGATACGTACCTATGTGCATGCTCCTTCGGTAACCGGTAATCCAACGCTGGATGATCTGCTTGACGAACGTGCTCGTGAATTTGCTGATGAAAGTTGGCGCAGAAACGATTTGATCAGGTTTGGCAAATTTGAAAATGATTGGGGATTCAAACACATCGTCAATCCTAATGCTAAAAACCAGAAATTCCGTCGCATCTTTCCTATTCCGACATCTGTGCTAAACACCAATACTAACTGGTCACAAAATGCAGGATATTAATATGACTTATTTTTAATAAAATGAGACAGTCGAAAGTTAAAATCTCAAATCATTTTCGACTGTCTCATTCAATTTTCCTATCTAATTGGGTTATTCCAGATATAAATCCTTAAAAGTAGAATGGTTACTCTTCATAGGTTTATTTTGCCCCGTAAGCAAAATACTTTCAAGATTTGTTTCGGAGCAAAAAACATTGTTACTTTATGATGTAAAATTATTTTTTCAATAACATATTATAAAACTCTGTGAAAAATATATATTTTACTACACTTTTTTGTTTATTTATTTCGCAATTTTCAAATTCTCAACAATTTGAAAATTGGGTCAATCCCCTTATTGGGACCGATATAAGAATTGTGGAGGGAAAAGATAAAAACTCTACAGAAGAACGAGGACAAGTAATTCCGGCTGTGGGTGTCCCGCATGGAATGACAAACTGGGTTGCCCAGACACAACCGACAGAACAGAAATGCCACCCACCCTATTATTATTTCCAACTCCATTTTCAAGGTTTCAGGGCCAGTCACTGGATGAATGGATCCTGTACCCAGGATTATGGGAGCGTAACCATTATGCCTCTGAGCAATACACTGGAGTTTGATCCGGATAAAAGAGCGTCTCTGTTCTCACATGATGATGAAACTGCAACTCCTTCGTATTATTCTGTAGAATTGAATGAATATAATATTAAAGCGGAAATTACGGGATTATCACGTTCCGGAATTATGCAATTTGATTTCAGGCAGGAAGGAGATCATTACATTGTCATTGAACCCAATAGCGATGAGGGAGCAGGTTATATCAAAATAATTCCTGAGAAAAGAGAGATTATAGGATATAATCCGGTCCACAGGATCTATCAGGGATATGGTATGCCTGCAGGTTTTTCGGGTCACTTTGTAATCCAGTTAAATAACGATATTGAAGAGTTCGGAATATGGGAAGGACAAAAAAGTTATAAAGGAAAAGAAGAAGCAAAAGGCGATAACTATTCTGTTGCCGCATGGATCAAGCTCCCCTCCTCAAAATCAAAAAAAACCGGTGTAAAAATCGGAACATCTTTTACCAGTATTGAAAATGCAAGAAAAAATCTCCAGGCTGAAATTCCAAGCTGGGATTTTAACAAGGTAAGACAACAAGCTTCTGAGATCTGGAATAAAACATTAGGCCAAATTGAAGTGGAAAGCAATATCCATGAAGATAAGATAAAGTTCTATACGGCTTTATATGAAACTCATTTCCTTCCACGTGTATTCAGCGATGTCGATGGATCTTACCCAAAATTCGACGGGGCAGAATCAATTTTGAAAATAGAAGATGGAGAATACTATTGCGATTTTTCACAATGGGATACTTATCGTGCGGTACATCCTTTATTTTCCATTCTTAACCCAACCCGTAACGGGCAAATGGCCAATTCTCTTGTCTTGAAAGCCAAACAAGGAGGATGGTTGCCTATTTTCCCATCGTGGAACAGCTATACTGCCGCTATGATTGGTGATCATTGCATCTCTATGATTGGTGACGCCATCATAAAAAATATACCCGGATTTGATTACGAAGAGGCGTATGAGGTTATGCGTAAAAATGCTTTTGAAATAAATGCCGATTCAATAAGTTACCGAGATGGGAAAGGCAGACGGGCAATGGAATCCTATCTGAAATATAACTATATACCTCTGGAAGATCCAGTAAGGGAGGCATTCCATAAACAAGAACAGGTCTCAAGAACATTAGAATATGCTTACGATGACTTTGTCTTATCACAAGTGGCTAAAAAATTAAATAAAACAAATGATTACACTCAACTTAAGGAGAGAGCACTCAATTACAAAAATGTAATTGATCCTGCAATAGGTTATGCTCGTGGCCGCCATAGCGACGGACGCTGGATTGAACCTTTCGACCCATTTGCTTTTAGCCCGTTTATCTGTGAAGGAACACCGTATCATTACACATGGTATGTACCGCAGGATGTTGCCGGCCTTATAGAACATATAGGAGGAAAAGAACGATTTACAACCCTGCTCGACAATTTTTTTGAAGGTGGTCACTATTGGCACGGAAATGAACCTGGGCACCATATCGCTTATCTTTTTGCATATGTACAGGAACCCTGGAAAACCCAGAAATGGATTCACAATATCATTGAAAGTGAATACTTCACTACTCCCGACGGATTATCCGGTAATGAAGATGCCGGGCAGATGTCTGCATGGCTGGTATTCAGCATGCTTGGCTTTTACCCTGTCTGCCCGGGGATGCCTTATTATGTAATCGGAAGTCCATCCTTTGAAAAAATCTCCATAACAATGGAGGACGGTAAAAAATTTATCATTCAAGCTAATAATTTCAACAAGGAAAATATTTATATTCAATCCGCTACATTCAATGGAGAGACTTATAATAAAAGCTATATCCATCATAAAGATATTATCAGCGGGGGTAAATTAATTTTCGAAATGGGAAAGACTCCCCACAAACAATGGGCCTCATCAGACGATTCTATTCCGGCATCAATTAACTTTTAAAACTCAATAATGAACCGATAAAATTTCTTGTGTAAGTTGGCTTTTCTCTCGGCTTTCACTACATTTGCAAAAGCAGTTTAATAAGTCCTGTAATTCTTGTAAGGCAGAATAAAATTTAATGTGTATTTAACATGAAAACATATTTTGGATTAATAACATGGCTGGTTACAATCTGCTTATGCGCCCAGCAAAACGTGAATTACGATGAATCGAAAGTACCGGCGTACGTACTTCCCGACCTATTGCAAGCCAATAACGGAGAGAAAATCACCAGCACGACACAGTGGGAAAAGCAGAGAAGACCGGAACTCCTGGAGTTGTTCGCCTCACAGATGTACGGCCACACCCCGGAAGAGAAGATCGATATTGCCTACGAAACAGTAACGGAGAATCCGAATGCCATGAACGGGAAAGCAACCTCCAAGCAGGTGAGATTTATTTTCTCGAACGGTAATAAAAAAATAGAGGCTCTTTTATTGATGTACATACCCAACAAAACGAAGGGTAAAGTTCCTGTCTTTGTAGGGTATAATTTCAAAGGAAATCATAGCACTACTTTAGATACAACAGTACTGTATTCGCCCGTTTTCCATCTCGTGAAAGAACCGGATCATCCCGACTGGGAAAGAGGGAATCAAACAAGCCGGTGGAGTTATGATAATATTATCGATCGTGGCTATGCCGTGGCAACCATGTGCTACCACGATATTTATCCCGATAAACCGGAATTAAGGGATCACAGTATTGTCTCTCTTTTCGAGGGGTATGATCCTGAAAATATTGCTCCCGACGAATGGCAGGCTATCGGTGCATGGGCATGGGGATCGAGCCGCATAGTCGACTTTCTGGAAACACAGGAGAGAATAGACTGCGATAAAATAGCCATCATGGGACATTCCCGCCAGGGAAAGGCTGCCCTATGGGCGGGTGCGCAGGATGAACGCTTCCGTATTGTCATTTCCAATGATTCCGGATGTGGAGGCGCCGCACTTTTCCGAAGGAAATTCGGGGAGACCGCAGCCATCATCAACAAGAACTTCCCTCATTGGTTCTGCGAAAATTTCCGGCAATACAACGATAAGGAAGAAACCCTCCCGGTGGATCAGCACCAACTTATCGCCCTGATCGCACCAAGGAAGGTGTACGTTGCCAGTGCACAGGAAGATCTCTGGGCAGACCCCAGGGGTGAATTCTTATCCGCTTATCACGCAGGACCGGTATACCGGCTATATGGATTAACGGCTATTGAATCTGATGGAATGCCCGATTTGTATAAACCGGTCATGGGAGACGTCGGCTATCATATAAGGACAGGCAAACATGATGTAACTGAATACGACTGGGAGTGCTATCTGGATTTTGCCGATAGACATTTCAAAAATTAATTTGTGTTCATCCATTTCAACAGCAAAATGAAACATATTTCACCCGTTATTTTTTTCCTGTCAATTGTCTTATCGGGCTGTACAGGCACAATAGAAAAGCAACTCAGCGATTATGTAAACCCTTTTTTAGGTACAGCCACCTTGTGGGAACCGGAAGACCTTGGATATGTACGCACCTGGGATGTACGCACCTGGGGGGCAGAAGTCTTTCCGGGGAGTTCCCTTCCCAACGCCATGGTGCAACTGAGTCCGGTCACTCAATTCCGGAGTGGGGCCGGCTATCAGTATGAGGACACGGTGGTCTATGGCTTTTCACATACCAACAAAGGACACTGGAACCTGCTGCATATCCCGTTACTACCGGTAACCGGAGAGATCACACCCGGGAATTATGTGTCTACTTTCAGCCATGATAACGAATCGGCTCACCCGGGATATTACCGGGTATTTCTCGAGACTTATGGTATCAATGCAGAGTTGACTACCACGCTACGTTGCGGCTTTCATCGGTATACCTATCCCAAGGGAGCGGATAAAAAACTGGTGGCCGATATGACCCGTTCCAACAACCATGTAAAGGATTGGGACATCCAAAAGGTAGACGAGTACGTCTTTTCCGGTTTTCAGGACGCCGAAGGTAAACTGTATTTCTATGTAGTCTCTAACTATCCGATAGAAAATATTCAACAAGTGGAAGATGAGAAGCATGAAATTTCTCTGGTAGACTTCGGCGAGAGTGCAAACGGTGGGATGCAGGGCGAAAACAATAAAGACAAGGAAAGTGGAAAAAATGAGCCGCTGGAACTCAGGATAGGGTTCTCTTTCGTCAGTATCGAAAATGCAAAAATGAACCTGGAAGCAGAGATGCTACACAAAAGTTTCGACCAGGTGCGTGAGGAAGCCGATGCCGAATGGAATAAGCTGCTGTCGAAGATTAAAGTTTCGGGCGGCACCGAACGTGAAAAAGGCCTCTTCTACTCCACCCTCTACCGTTCATTTCTTTGGCCGGCCTTACGCAGTGATGTAAACGGTGATTTCACCGATGAGAAAGGAGAGGTTGTCAATGAGGGATTCCGCTATTACACCAATCCCTCATTCTGGGATGACTACCGCAATAAACTGGTATTGCTGGCAATGTTGTCCCCAGATATCACGACCGATATCATCCAATCGATTACCGACAAAGGGGAAAAGAGAGGAGGCTATATGCCTACCTTCTTTCATGGCGACCATGCCTCGGTATTTGTGGCAGGTAGTTATCTGCGGGGCATCACCGGTTTCGATCTGGAACGTGCTTATAAATTATTACTGAAGAACGCCACTGTACCCGGCCGCGGCGGCAGGCCCTATCTCGATGAATACATCGAAAGGGGCTGGATTGCGGAAAAAGATACCACCAACGTACCCACATGGGATGAATACAAGGCGGCCGTCACCAAAACGGTGGAGTATGCCTATGATGATTACGCAACCGCATTGATCGCAAAAGAATTGGGTGATGAGAAAAATTACTCGCTGCTGATGAAACGCTCCGGCAACTACAAGAACCTGTTCGATCCATCCACCGGCTTTTGGCGCGGAAAAATCGACAATGGGAATTGGATAGAAGACTTCGATCCCTACTATCCCTATTTTGCCTATATGTACCGGGAAGCGAATGCATGGCAGTCGCTCTTCTTCGCACCGCATGATCCGGAAGGGATGATCGCATTATATCCGTCTCCGGAGGCAGTGGATCAAAAGCTTGATTCTCTCCTCACCGAGCCCTGGAGAGGATATGAAGCACACAACATGACCGGATTTATCGGTAATTACTGCCATGGGAACCAGCCCTCCCATTCTATCCCCTACACCTATTATTTTATCGGCAGGCAGGAGAAAGCGCAATGCGTGCTCGACAGCATCATGGACCGCTTCTATGATATGGGAGCCGAAAAACTGGCTTACGCAGGCATGGACGATGCGGGGGAGATGTCGGCCTGGTACGTTTTCAACGCCATCGGGTTGTATACCTACTCACCTGCCGATCCGAAGTATATCATCTCTGTGCCCCTGTTCGATGAGGTGAAGTTTTCCCTGGGAAAAGGGAAGGAATTCACCATCAAAAAAGAGGGCGCCGGGAAAAAAATCCGGCAGATCAAATACGATGATGAACCCATAGATGGATGGTTTATTCAACACGCCCAACTTGAAAAAGGTAAAAGACTGATAATAATCACTGAGGAATAAAATAACGGCAGACTATATCTTTTTAAGAATAACCGTTTTTGCCTGGAAATCATTCGTTTTCTTGGCGATTAGAACTATCTCATTCCATTTGTCAAGTGAAATATAAGGTTTTTCATATATCTTACTTGCCGATACGAATAACTTATTCCCTTCGAGTTTATAATCTGAATGAAATCCCCCGTAATCATTCGAATATTCAGAAGATAATGCCTCCAACCCTTCAACGGCATACCCCTCGGGTATCTCTATTCCGATATGATAATTCAAACGGATGGCAGTCGGGAGATAAGCATCCATATTACGTTTCTCATCCCGCTCGTCAGGTTCCCATTGTTGTCCTATGAGTCGGCCAATTTCAAGGATAAGGTTTTCCCCGGCATTCTTCACCAATCCTTCCATGGTATAGGTCACCGTATAATCCAACGCGGGACTGTCAACAATGGTACCTGTCGCACTGAAAGAATAGCCGGTTATCTCATCCGGTTTTTGTCCGTAATAATCTGTAAGTTCCAGTTCAACGGTCTCTTTTTGATTTTTCTTACGTTCCTCTAAGGCTGAAAGATATTCATCGATGTACTTACGGGTCGATTTGTCTTCCTGCAATTCCTCCATCAATGTTTGCCCAATGCCCAGCTTCTCCCTCATCTCTTTATCCCAATCTTCATACATCACCAATGGCCAATAGTCCTCTTTCATACTACCGGTGCTTCTTAGATTCCGTTTTATGTCCAAACGAAGTGGGTTATTCCCTGAAAAGCTCACCTCAATACTGGCATTCAAAATATTATCATCTGATTTTGATTCCGGAATTTCATAGTGTCCCGCGTTGCCTTCCATGCCATACTTTTTATTGGCGGCATATTTCACCACCTCCATCGTAGAGACGGCCTCCCCCTGGTACACCGCGGGAATCTCCCCGGCATACCGGTATCCATTCCTGAAAAAGAAGAGCTGATGATCGTTTGCCAACAAGCCGGTAATGATATCATCATCGGTAACTACCTCTTCTTTTCCCGGACCGAAACGGCTGGTCACAAACAGGAATTTGTGCGGTATATTATGCTCTTTGAAGAGTTGCTGTAACCGGACCACAAACTTCAACCCCGGATAATTGGCGTAATTGCCCGGCCAATGGAAACGCAACGCGTCATACACCAGTACAGCTTGTTCGTCATCAGTCATCGAGGGGTGTTTTTCTATATATTCCGATATGGTCTTCTTCACTTTTTTATCGGTATCCTTCATCCAGAACATTTGCTTTTCCTGCGCCGCCAGGAAAGTTTTGGAATCGTTCAGATACTCGTCATAGGGCAGATTTTCATATACTCCGGCCTTTCGGGCATTGGGCGATTTAAAAATCAATTTGGATGCATTGTTCAGTACATACATACGGATCATGGGAAGACTTCTGTAGGGAGAGATCCAACGGGTTTCATCCAGAGGGAATATTTTCATAAGATTTTCCGCTTCGGCATCAAGCACATAATTATTATCGGCATCAGTGGACAGCTTCATCTCGGGGGCACCATTCACCGAACGGTATTCCACCGTCAGTTTATTCCCGAATTCGCAATGGATGGAATATTTTAATATCGGATATTGTCCGAAAAAGGCAAATATCTCGGGCGGCACATTATAGGTCTCCAGTTCCATCTCGTCACAAACAAAATAGTCCAGGATATCTCCCACCTGCAAGCCGGGTATGGCTACTTTTTTTTCCAACTTTTTATCTTTCTTCCCTTCCGTCACGTTTACCGCTTCCTCATCGATGGCCACCTCCGTCACACTGCCATCAGGCTTGATCACGCGCGCGCCGACGATCGTACGAAGTTTGTTCGACCGCAAATACCCGCTTAGTTTTGCCTCTTCCCTGAAAGACAATTCCGAGAACTCGGTCAAAGCCGACAGGTCGTTGATCTTCACCAACTGCCGGTCTATATTGGTATAATATAACTCCCGGTTGATATCCCCGAACAGAAGGGCATTTATCCTGAACCGGTTCTTGCTGGTTGCTTCGATATGTTGATGACGCGCAAGGATAATTGCTGATTCGTTTTCATATCCTTCCGGCAATTCATAATTCTCAAACTCGGGTTTATCCCATGCCCACACTATTTCCCTTATACTTTTCGCACGTGCCTGAAGGTCATCGGCAAAAGCACCAGTGGAGAACAGGAGGAAGAATAATAAGACGGTAGAGGAAACTTTTTTAATCATATATCTTCAATTTCATTAGTCGTTTTCCCGAGAGTAATTTGTCTTACATAGGCTTTTCTCAATAAACTGATGTCTTTGTTCCATTGATCAAAACCGGTTTTCGGTAAGATTGTCTTTTTTATCGTGATTTCCTTATGATACACCACACTGTCATCATTTACGGTATAGCGGATGGAAAATTGGTAATCATCTGTTTCTATTTCCATATCATCGGGTATATTCTTTATCCGGTAGCCTTCGGGAATTACCACACGGATGCTGGTCACATGGTTTTGACTGAAGGGAAAAGCATAATCGTTCTTTCTTTTAAGTGTATCGATGGACAACTCCGAGAAATCTTTGAAAGCATCCGGATCGATATACACTTCATCAGAGAAAGACCGCAGGCAAGAAGGACGCAGTTCCTGATAGGATATGAGTAGGCTTTTTGAGTTGATATCTATCCCCTTGACATCTATTTCAAAAATCGAATCGGCAGGATTATTCCTTTTCAGGTAATTTTTCAGGTGCATATCGGTATCGCTCTTCGCGGTATAGCGGATTAAAAAGGTCATGGCATATTTGGCTTCTCCTTTGAAAGACAACTCCGACCGTCCTCTTAATTTTCCCTCTTCAATCACATACTCACTGACCAACCGGGTTCTGTTATGTGAAGGAGGAAAAGAGGGGGTCCGGAGCATCAGGTATTGATCACCATCCTCTACCATAGCCATCTTACCCTGGATGGAATAAGCGATTTCACCAAAAGGCATAAACTTCACAGTAGGATCCAAGAAATGAAATTCTCCGTTATGTTGCAAGCCACAGATCATGTGATCGGCGGAAGGGACGGGCAGCGTCCATTCACGACCGGTTTCGGTTGTATTTATCCATACCAGCCGGGCATCAAATCCTTCTGCCTGCAACAGGCATTTCAACAGGTTCGACATCCCCTTGCAATCGCCATATTTCTTTCTTACCACCGATTGTGCCTCGTCGGGTTTAAATCCCTGAATCCCATATTCAAAAGCTATATATCTTATATTATTCTGCACCCAATTGAGCAATGCATTGATCTTATCTTCATCGGATCCGCTGTTTTTAGTTAGTTCTTTTGCCAATTGGGCTATTACGGCATGGTCATTATCCACGAGATCGACCTTGCTTTTACACCATTTATACATATGGTCGAAACTATCGAAAAACTCTTCCGTCTTTTTATTGATGAGGGCTTTCCGGGGAATAATCTGAATGGTAGGGAACGTAAGCAGATAATCAGGCATAGCATCCTCGTACTTATATGCCGGCTGATTTTCTATCCGATAGGTGTATATGGTGCTACCCGACTTGGGATCTGCGTTCACCGACTTACTGATCCCCGGGTTGAAGCTATTCTCGATGATATCTATCTCCATCCACTCGGGCACGATGATACGGATCGTCTTATTTTTGATAAAATGGTTTTCAATAATATTAATGAACGAAAATCCATATACATCCTTATATTTTTTTTCGTAAGTGACCGTACCTGCCGCATTTTTATCCTTGAAGTATAAATCGAGGTGACAAACCTTACTATCGTCATAGAAGATATTCTCCTTTGTATAAGTCCCATATTGGGGAGAAGAAGCCTTCACCCCTTTCACTTTGATTTTGGTTATCTCTGAATTGACATCATAAAACCGGTAAAATTTAACCGGTTGCACATTTTTAGCACATGAATAGGTTACGTCCTGGTTCTCCCGGACAACCACCCTGTTATTTTCCATCACATAAGTATAGGTAGATTGCTGGTCGCTGATGACCATATTATCATCCTCATCCTGAGACAAGAGGGAAATAGGCAGGAAAATGATTAACAACAGCAAAAAATACTTCATAGTGATAGCATAATTCAAGCAATAATTGAAATAAATATTTTATTGCGCAGCAAAAATAATAAATTAACTTCAATTACATTTCATTTATACAATTAAAAATTTCGCCCCTTATTTTTATATATATTCTTTCTTCCTCCCGCCGTTCCACAGTGATGACTGTTGAAAATAAAATATGTAACTTTGCCAGTTCAATTCTCATTTAACAACCGATATCAGGAATGAAACAATTTCTACTCTTTACATTGAGTTGCGTAATGGTAAGCGCAAGCTTGCAAGCTCAACAGCTCAAAGGTGTAATTGTGAATAAACAAGGGGAACCGGTTCCGAATTCAACCATCTATATTTACGAAATAGCTAAAGGAATTGCCGCCGACAACATGGGGGAATTCCAGACCGCCCTTGCACCGGGGAGTTATACCTGTGAATTCCGTTCCCTCGGATATGAGAGTATCAGGAAAAGTATTACTATGGGAAAGGACAATCAGACTATCCGGGTGGAACTTCAGGAAACATCCTATATGCTGAAAGAGGTGGTGGTGTATGCCACTAAGAACAACGAAGATCCGGCTTATCGTATCATGCGGAAAGCAATTGCCCATGCGCCTTATTACCGTTATCAGATAAAAGAATACACGTCGGAAGCCTATATAAAGGGAAGCCTGACCATCGACAAGATCCCGGGAATTTTCAAACGCGCCATGAAGGTCAACGACAACGATTTCGACATCAACTCCCTCATAGGAAAACCATTGGTTATGGAATCGAAAAGCAATATCCGGTTTACATCGCCTGAAACTTACCAGCAAGATGTGATTGCGCTGAAGAGCTCCATTCCCAGGGAATTCAATGCGGACAAGGGGCTGAGCATTGTGACGTCGAGCATCTATAACCACAAACTGAACGGAAGGGTATCCCCGCTCTCACCGGGTGCTTTCAGGTTTTATGCTTTCAAGCTGGAGAATGTGGACTATCAACCCGACCATACCATCAACAAGATCAAAGTAATTCCAAGAAAGAAAAACCCGGATCTTTTTTCAGGTTATATCTACATTCTGGAAGATACATGGAATGTATATATTGCTGATCTGGTCGCCAGTGAATTGGGCACTACGCTGCACTACCGCATCAACTACCACCAGGTACAGTCGTCGGTTTATTTGCCCACCACCTACGATGTGAGCATGACCATGAATACGATGGGTGTAAAAGGATCGGGGAAATACTATGCATCGATGAAATACAACTCGGTGCAGATCGATAATACCCGAAATCCTGTTGCCGTCAATCATACAGCATTGCCGGATGCAACAGACGAATCCGGAAAATCAGATATATCCAACGGACAACCAATGTCCCCCAAACAGCAAAAAATATCGGATGAATTAGACAAGTTAACCCAAAAAGAGGACCTTTCTACCAAAGAAGCCTATAAGATGTCGAAACTGATGAGCCAAATGGTGGAACCGGAAGAGGTAAAAAACCAACGCGAGTCGCTCGAGATAAAAGACATTGAAAGGGTAAAAATGAAGGTGGACACGCTGGCATGGAAAAAGGATTCTACTTTCTGGATAAGCGTCCGGGAACTACCGCTTCGCGAAGACGAACTGAGAAGTTACCAGACAAAAGATTCACTGTCGGGTAACGACTCTATGGCCGAAACCGACAGGGATAGGAACGGGGTAGTAATATCGATCGATGAAAACCCGAAAACCGTATTCGGAAAGATCATCCAGGGAGGCGTGTGGAAAATAAAACCGGACCTTTCGCTCCGTTACGGCGGATTAATGGGTGGATTGAAAGAGTACAACTTTACAGACGGGTTTTGGCTGGGACAAACACTTTTCCTCAATTGGAACATCGACAAGAACCGGAATTTCTCGGTTTCCCCGTCGCTCTATTATGCTACCGCACGAAAAGAATTACTATGGCACATCTCCACTTCATTGAATTATGCACCCATGTCGCTCGGACGGTTTCACCTCTCCGCAGGGCATATCTCCCGGGATATAAATGGCGAGAACGGCGAATCCAGACTGATGAATACGCTTGCCACCATCGATCTGGGCCAGAATTTCATCCGGTTTTATGACAGCCGGTACATGAAAGGCGAACACTACATCGATATTGCCAACGGACTACGTCTGTATACCGGCATGGAGATAGATAAGCGATCAGCGCTACACAACCGGACCTCTTTTAATTTTATCGGCAAAGATGTACCGGAAAATATTCCTTCCGACGCCGCTTCATATCCTGATCACACGGCATCGAATATCACGCTGGAACTCTCTTATACGCCACGTTACCGGTACAGGGTAAGAGAGGGAAGGAAATGGTACGTCTCCAGCAAATACCCTACTTTTTCGGCGGCATATAAAAAAGGGGCCGGTCTTTTTGCCGACAATCCCGCCCCCCTCTACGGCCGGATTTCCGGTGCTGTTTCACAAAATATCAAGGTCTCTCCTTTTGAAGAGATCGATTACCTGTTTTCGGGCGGTACTTTCCTCTCGTCCGACAGGTTATACATGAATGATCTCAAATATTTCAGGAATAATCAAATGTTGTTTACCGCATCCGATTTTAACCGCAGTTTTAACTTGTTGGAACCCTATACCGCTTCAGGCGAGTGGTGGGTGGAAGGACACCTGAATTATCAATCGATGTATCTCTTTTTGAAAAATCTCCCTTTCCTGCAGCGCTTCTCATTCGACGAAGCTATTCACTTACATGGACTCTCTACCGAAAACAGGAAATTGTATCTGGAAGGCGGTTATTCCATCGGCTTCTTAGGCCTGGGCAGGGTAGGAATTTTTACTGGTTTTACCGATAAAAAATTCGACCGTTTCGGTGTAAGGTTAAGCTATCCGCTATGGAATATTATGGAAAGGCCTCTTAAATAAATTAGCTAATCCTACCCCACTCGTAGCGGTTACCACCCAAGCGATCCAGTTGCTGTTTCAATACCAGATGCTCCGGCTGTTCCAGTTGGGGGTCTTTTTCAATCAGCCCTTCTGCGATCTCACGTGCACGGTAAAGAATATTGTTGTCTTTTACCAGGTCGGCAATCCTGAGATCAAAAGGAATGCCACTCTGCTGGGTCCCTTCCAGGTCACCCGGACCACGCAGTTTCAAATCTGCTTCGGCGATGACAAACCCGTCGTTACTCTCTGTCATGATCTCCATCCGCTTGCGGGTATCGGATGATATCTCATAGGGCGTAATCAGTACGCAATAGGACTGGTCTGCTCCACGTCCTACCCTGCCCCTTAACTGGTGCAACTGCGAGAGACCGAACCGCTGCGCACTCTCGATCACCATCACACTGGCGTTGGGCACATTCACTCCCACCTCGATCACGGTGGTCGATACCATAATCTGTGCTTCATTGGCCACAAACCGGCGCATCACTTCGTCCTTTTCAGCCGGTTTCATCCGCCCGTGCATCTTGCAGACACTGAATTCGGGAAAGGCTTCCTTGATATGCTGATACCCTTCTTCAAGGTTTTTCAGATCCAGTTTTTCACTCTCTTCAATCAACGGGTAGACGATATAAGCTTGTCGCCCTGCGCGAATCTGCCCGCGGATAAAATCATAGAGCGCCCCCCGCTTCTTTTCATATCGATGGAGCGTCTGCACCGGTTTCCTGCCCGGCGGCAGCTCATCGATCACCGACACGTCCAGATCACCGTAAACCGTCATGGCCAAGGTACGGGGAATAGGCGTGGCGGTCATCACCAGCACATGCGGCGGCCGGTCGTTTTTCGTCCATAATTTGGCCCGTTGCGCCACCCCGAAGCGATGCTGCTCATCGATCACCACAAACCCGAGGTTACGGAACTGCACGGTATCTTCAATCAACGCATGCGTACCGATCAGGATATCTATTTCTCCTGATTGTAACCCGGCATGGATTCTCTCCCGCTCCTTTTTTTTCGTGGAGCCCGTCAACAACTCCACTTTCAGGTTCATTCCCGAAAGCGTCGCGGTAAATGTCTCAAGATGTTGCGATGCGAGAATCTCAGTCGGCGCCATCAGGCAGGACTGGAAGCCATTGTCAAGCGCAATCAGCATGCACATAATGGCCACCAGTGTCTTACCGCTGCCCACATCGCCCTGTAACAACCGGTTCATCTGCTTTCCCAACGCTGTGTCTTTCCTGATCTCTTTGATTACCCGTTTCTGCGCATTGGTCAAAGGAAACGGAAGCTTCTGCTTGTAAAAGGAATTGAGATGATCTCCTACTTTTTTGAAGATAAACCCGTTCAGCTTTCCTTTTCTTTCAGCGGCATAACGGACAATATTGAGCTGGATATAGAAAAGCTCTTCAAACTTCAGGCGAAATTCCGCATCACGTAACAGGGGTGCTGATTTTGGGAAATGGATGTTCTCGATAGCATCGTGGAATGGCATCAGCTTCGCAGCCTCTACCACATCAGATGAAAGTGTCTCCGGAAGCCGTTCTTTGACTAACCCGAAAGCGTTTTCGATGATCTTTTGCATCGCCCTGGAGTTGAGATAATGGTTCTTCATCTTCTCCGTGGTGTTGTACATTGCCATCAGTCCTTCGGGACGGTCCGACTCATTCATAAAAGGATCAAGCTCGGGATGGGCAATATTCCACTTGTCATTGAATAGCGCAGGCTTGCCAAAAACCACATATTCCTGATTGAGCTTGTATTTCCCTTCGATAAACCGTATTCCCTGAAACCAGACCAAATCTACAAAACCCGTCCCGTCGGTAAAATGCGCCACCAGCCGCCTACGACGCCCCTCTCCAAACGATTCAAAAGCAATGATCTTTCCTTTCAATTGGATATAGGCCATCGAGTTATCGATCTCATGGATATAATAGATCCTGCTCCTGTCGATATAGCGGTAGGGATACCACCTCAACAGGTCGCCCAACGTAAAGATATTGATCTCCTTATTAAGGATATCAGCCTTTTTTGGTCCTACGCCGGGCACGAATTGTATTTCGGTTTGAAGGACATTCATTTTTTAATATTAGGACT
>NZ_JAWRIS010000007.1:0-53345 GCF_040307845.1 Proteiniphilum sp. | reverse complement strand
GTCTTTCTGAACATAATCGGTTGCGCTTATTTTCCCTACAAGATACGATTTTTTTTCCTGATAGCAATGGGTTTTTGAACCCCGCTCGTGATATTTTTAGTAAATAATCTGTCCGCGACTTTTTAAAGTGGACTCAATAATCATTATTTAAACAGCTATTAAAAATCAAGTAAAGTGCAATTTTATTTCACCCAGCCCCACTAATTTTACCTCCGTTATTTAGAAGAGCGCAAATAAATTACTGGAACAGTTTTATTATTAGCAATTTAAATGTATTTTTGTATGAAAAATTTAGAATTTGTGGAGTTGAATGCCCAAGAGTTGGAAGAAGTGAATGGAGGTATTATTACTACGAATCCTTTTTATGGGATACAACAGTGGATTTTGGGAAAAATGAATGATTTATTTGCTAAATAGTAAATTTCATTATCCTATAACGCAGTTTTGATTTGAAAAAAAGTGCAGGATTTAGTTTCCTGTGCTTTTTATCAATCAAAATATGTTCTACCTTTATTTCTATTCCTTTCATGACCATGAGAATTAGGATAAATTGAATGGGAAAATATTTGTACATAGAAATTTGATGAGTTGATACTTTTGGAAAAAATAATTTAAAAATAATATTGATTATGAGACGATTGAATAATAGATGTTTAGTGCTTGGTGTTGTGTTACTTGCTGTTTTTATTTTTTTACGAATAAATTATGATATTGAGCCATGGATTGCTAATATTTTTATTATTCCAATTGGATTCCTATTCTTTAAAGGTTTTAATAGAGGTAACTCAACGCTATCATCTGAGCTAATTATCCTTACCAGTTTCACTTTGGGGCTTGTTGTAGCTTCTCTATTGGCTAGAAATGTGTCTGTAAATGAAATTCTAATAAGATCATTTGCAGCTATCGTTAGTGCAGGAGTAGTGGCTATCATTCTTTATTTTCGAAGATGATATTATTTTGTTGTAATCCTACAGTGATAGCAAAGGATAATGTTGCCTTCCTTAGAAGGCACAACCCTATAGGGTTTGTCAACGAAGAGTTGACACGTCTAAGAAACTTAGAACTGTCAACGATGTGATGATATGTAACATCTAGTTCTTAATTGGGAATTGGCACGTTGCGTTATATGAGTTAAGCGAATCAGGGATTGGGTAATGAATATATACTTTAGAATGCTACAATGAAGTTATCCAGTTTTATTTCATCAGATGACAAGAATGGATTATCAAAAAAGGGGATAATCTTCAAAGGGATTTTATTTTATGTGATGTCTCTTTTCACGTTGGTGATTGTTATCCTGGCCCTGATTGTTATTTTGAATTTATTTAATGTAGATACAGAGTCATTGAAATATCCTCTTGATTCAGAGAAGAATGAAATTAGAAAAAAGGGTATTCTATATGTACTATTTTTGGTCGTTTTTTTCGGGCCATTAATAGAAGAGCTGAGTTTTAGATTGGGATTATCATTTAAACGAATGCATGTTGCCATCTCGGCAGGAGCTATCACTTATGTGATTAGTTCATTATTGTCGGGTAGCAAATATTTTGAAGGCATCCACTATAAATTGATTCTTGCAATACTTGCAGGTTTACTTCTATATCGTATAGGGCAGACTACATTGGACAATATTCAGCAGAGGTATGGCCGGATGATAATATGGATAATGATTTTGTCTTTTGGTTTTTTACATGTTTTAAATTACGACATTGAAGTCACCTCTATACTCCCGATGTATTTTGTGATGTGTTTGCCTCAGGTGTTGATGGGTATTGTATTTGTATATTTCAGGTTGAATCTGGGATTTCTTTATGGATTGGGTTTTCATTGTTTACTAAACGGAATTTCTTTTTTGCTTTCGTTGAGAATGATGTGAATTCTATTGTTGTTTGTGACTAAAGGGTGAAAATTATTGGATAAACATTTTTTCAGAAAGTTTAGAATAGGTGTTTTTATCTTTTTAAATTCACATCGGATTGCATAGAAAGACAATATATGAGAAAAGATAAAATTTTAAAAATTATATGCTTAATACTTTTCCTGCAAGCTTTTATAGTAATTGTAAATTCACAAACAATAGTTATAAAAGGGGATATTATAAATGAATCTGACAATAGAGGCATCCCCAATATAAATGTCTTTTTAAAGAATACACAAATTGGTACCATTTCAGATCAAAACGGAAAATTTACCCTAAATATTTCAAGTAAATATATAGATGAATATCTATACTTTACAGGAGTTTCGTTCAATGGGGACAGTATTTTGGTAAGGGAAATTAAATCTCCGGTGACAATAAAATTATCGCCAAAGACCTATCTCCTTTCAGAAGTATATGTAATGCCAGATAGCACCTTATATACGCTATTAAGAAAGGCATACAACAAAATTCCAATTAATTATCCCAATATACCCACACTGTATGAGGGTTTTTACAGGGAGAGCGTGCAAAATGAAGAAGAGTTGCAGACTGACTTTATAGAGGCTGTACTATCCATCTATAAAGATCCCTACCAAAAATCGAGCAATAGTCCGGGACAGGTTGAATTGCTTAAATCCAGAAAAAGAAAAATAAGGGACACCGGAATATTATATTACGGGGGACCCTACCTGACAATTAAGAATGATTTCGTATTATCACGTGCAGATTTTATCAAGCCTCAAAGCCTTAAAAATTATAAATTCATATTCAATGGCATAAAATCGTTAGAGGGAAAAGATTGTTATGATATTGGTTTTCAGAAACTAACCAAAGATACACTGGCTCTTTACGGGACAATGGTGCTTGACAAAGAAAGTCTTGCCTATGCATCGTTTGAGCTGAATAGAAACTCGATGTCATCCCATCCACAAATAAAACAACGAATAAATACGGTAAATGTGGCTTATGAAGAAATTGATGGCAAGTGGTATCTGAAATATTACAGTACAAAAAATGAGGATATCAGAAGATTGGATGAAAAAAGAATATATGGTTCCATTGAGTTTATTACAACTGATATAAAGAGTGATTCAGTTCGCCCAATTCCTTATGAGCGACAATTACAGTTTTTTGATCCCCTGATAACAAGGGCAGAGGAGTACAATAAAAAAGGATGGACGGATTATTCTATCCTTGACGGAGAAGATGAAAGTAGATCCAAGTTCCAGTTTACAATAGACGAATCAACTGAAATATTCAAAGAAGATTCCCAAGCCAAGTCAATCCGTGCCATGAAAGTGATTTCTGTTCTGACAAAATTCCATTATGACATCGGGATATCATACAGGCAGGCAAGCACAGATGCTGTGCACCACGATATTTCTTTTCAGCCTAATGGCTATTCATTTGCAATTAAACACAATCAGAAAGCAACAAATGACAATATTCTTGTTCAAACTGTATTCGGATATAAGCTCAATAAAAATATTAACGTATTCTATCAGGAGAATACCGATTTATTTAATAAATCAATCTCTATAAACGAACGATATTTGGGAATTGGATATAGCAAAAATGTAAAACCGACAGGATTGCCCTTATTTCTTGAAACTTCTCTCATGTTCTCCAGTAATAGCTATTTTTCCGATCTTGGTGAATATGATAATCCTATGACTTTCCAAATCAATGGAAAAAAGATAGATTCAAAAGTCGTGTCATTTGATTATGGATATAAATACAAGTCTATTACCTCTCAAATATCAATATCAAAAAGAATCAGCAGGCTATTTTCTATGAGTATGTACTTGTTATATGATATCCATCTGCATTCTGATAAGATATTCCGGATAAAAGAAGAAAAAGGTGGATTATTCTCAAAAAAGAAAATTGAATTGAAAGACAATGATGTAAATCTCAATTTTATCAATGGAAATTCTCCATGGGATTCTTTTGATGTAGGTAATGCACAATTTGGGGTCTTGCTAAAGTTTAACTGAACAAAGTCACTGAGATGAAAAGATGTCAGGATATGTTGTTATTGTCATAGATACATCCTATATTTGCCACTGTTATATGCGGAAAGTGTGTAAAAAATCACATTATCCACATGAAAGTGTGAACGACATGGAGAATTTTGAAGAATACGAAAAGGAGAAGAAAACGATCAACATTTATACCGCGAATGGGGTAGGGCTGGCGATTACCGGTGCGGCGGCAATATTGTTCGGTGTTCCCTTTTATCTTATCTGGGGGCTGAACTCCTTTCTCTCGCTACAACAGGTCTTGCTATTTATCTTGTTATTTGTGGCAGGTATTGTCATTCATGAACTGATCCACGGTTTCTTCTTCGGGTTGTTTGCCAAAAACAGGTTTAAAAGCATCCGGTTCGGGGTGATGTGGCAGATGCTCACCCCCTATTGCCATTGCAAGGAGCCACTCAGGATAAAGCACTACTTCCTGGGGGCGTTGATGCCGGCGTTGCTGCTGGGAATCATTCCGGCGGTGATAGCGCTTTTCAATGGCAGCGGGATGATGTTGCTGTTTGGCGTTCTTTTTACCGGTGCCGCGGCGGGTGATTTTATGGTGGTGTGGATATTGAGAAAGGAACATCCCGATACTTATGTGCAGGATCACCCGTCGGAAGCGGGATGTTTTGTTTACCGGAAGAGAGAGGAGGTCTGATGGGAACTTGTGGTAGAAAGTGTCTTTTTTTTGTTGTTTATGGACAACAAAAAATATACAAAACTGTTGTTTGTAAACAACAATTTCGCTTTAGAAAAATAATTGACCCGAACCAATTGAATAAAAGGAGCAAAAAAGAGAGGGGATTATTACTTCTCAGAAAATGAGAAAAATAGGTTCAATAAAAAGTCAAAAGAAAAATAACATTCCAGCAGCATGGGATTAAAACGAGGAGATAGAGTAGGAAAGGGGCAATTTATACGTTTGTTGATCATGGCTGGTGCGCTGTTCGCGCTCATCTTCCTGTTCAGTCTCAGTCCGACGCTTTCGGAATGGTATATGCGCCGGATTTACCCGGTGGTGGCTGCAATATTATCTTTTGTCTCCAACATTTTCCCGTTTTCTTTATACGATCTGTTCCTGGTTTTGGCAGTACTGCTGTTGATAGGATTGATTGTGTCCGCCATCATTCGTAAGATATCTTTTTCACGGTTCCTTTTTTCACTTATCCGGTTTGTAACGGTGATGGTGGCCTGGTTCTATTTTGGCTGGGGAATTGCTTATTTCAGGGAAGATTTTTACACCCGGAGCGATATCGTGGAAAAGAGATATGATCCGGAGGTCCTTAAGGATTTTACCGTCCGATTTATCGGGAAAGCCAATCTCTGCTATGTCGACTGCAGGGATATGGACCGGAGCGAAGTGCGGAAAGAAATTGAATCATTGTACCGGTCGTTGTGCGAACCGTTAAGGATATCTTACCCCAACGGAAAAAGGAACCCAAAGCCGATGATGTTCGAACCGCTCTATTCCAAGATGGGCGTTTCCGGGTATTTCGGTCCGTTCTTCAATGAGATACATGTGAATAACTACAGCCTTAATTTTACCTATCCATCTACCCTGGCGCATGAAATGGCGCACCAGTTCGGAATTGCCCTCGAATCGGAAGCGAACTTGTATGCTTTTGTCATTTGTGCGCACAGTGACAACGAAAAGATCCGCTATAGCGCGTACGTTTCAACGCTCCGGTACCTGTTGAACGATATCTACCAGTTTTTGCCCGAGGAGTATGAGTCATTAAGAGCGTCTATCCGTCCGGAAATCATCACCGATCTCCGGCAAAACCGGGAGCATTGGCTCGCTGCAAGAGATGAATCCTTGTCGGCCATGCAGGACAAGGTATATGACGGTTACCTGAAAACAAATAAAATCAGTTCGGGACAAGCCAACTATTCAGAAGTAGTCGGCTTATTAGTTTCGAGTTATGATACTTTGATGGAACGTTTTCGATAATCAAACCTCCTGCTCTCCCCAGCCTCTCTCATCCATTTTTCACTCTTCACTCTTCATTCTTCATTCTTCACTCTTCACTCTTCACTCTTCACTCTTCACTCTTCACTCTTCATTTACTCCAAATATTCCCCGATTCTTCCACTGATCTGTAGCAGTGAGATTTCGTAGAGTTTCGTGTTGTACTGCGCGGTGAGAAGCCGCTGTTCAGCTTCGAGCAGGCTGTTTTGCGCTTCCCGCAGTTCCAATCCGGAGAGGTCGCCGATCTTGTATCGTTCCATGGCGATCTCGTAATTCAATTCCGCATTTTTGAGGCTTTCTACTTCCAGGTTAGTCAGTTCTACATTGATCTGATAGGCCATCCACATATTGGCGAAATCGCTTTCCAACGCCAGTTTATTGCGTTCGACCTGTAATTCACGGTTTTGGACGGTGATCCGGGCATTTTTCTGTTCCCTTTTGCGATTGAATCCATCGAAGATGGTATAGCCGAGGGTGACTCCCACATTGGGACCCCAGGTGCGTTGTTTGTCGAGTGTGCCGGTATTGTAGTTGTAATGGGTAAAGCCATAGCCTGCATTTAACCGTAAATAAGGATAGTTGCGGCTCCTCAGGCTTTTAAGGTCCAGTTCGCTTAATATTTTATTCTTATCACTCAGCAGGAGGACCGTATTATGCTGTATTGCCCGGCCGAACAATTCTTCTTTCGACAGGGCGGCATCCAAAAGAATGGTGGTATCTTTTGCGAGGAAGTACTGTTCCACATCGCCACCCATCAGTTCATTCAGGCGTATTCTCGAACTGTTGAGCGTTTCGTAATGCTGGATAAGCAGTGAGCTGTCGGCATTGAAATATACTTTTGCCTGTTGCAGGTCGAGCTGTGAAAGCGATCCCACCTGATAACGTGCTTCCACGATGCGTAACCTTTCTTTGGAAAGTGAAACCGCGTATTGGAGGTTTCCCAGTCGTATCTGTTGTTGCACATAATTGTAGTACTCTGCCGTGAGGCTGGCAATGAAATCTTCTACCGCTAACCGTGTGTTCAGCTCCCCGATAGTTTGCAGCTCTTTTAACCGTTGATAGTTGGTTTGTATCCGGAACCCTTCGAAGAGCGTCCAGTTGAGGTTTACACCTGCATCCAACGTATGTGTATTGGAGTTGCGGTTTTTTATTGTCTCCCCTCCCTCCGCAGGATACTGGTCGGAATTGCTGTTGCGCAGGTTATAACCAGAGTTCAGGCTGACATCCGGCAGGAATCCCGCATTCCCCAATGTGACATTATTATCTGAGATCAACTCTTCATTGCGTACGATACGCAGATCGTAATTGTTTTCCAGTCCGATCCTCAGGCATTCCTGCAAATCCATCAGGGGCTGTGTGGATTGTCCCGGTTGAACTGTTTGCCCGTTTTGTTGTACGGATTGTTCCTGAGGCGGAACTTGCCCGTTTTGTGCGGACACAGCAGGCACGGTCAGCAGGAAAAAGAGTAGCAATGGCACGTTTTTTATCATCATTTTATTCGATAGTTATTCGATAGTTATTCGGTTGTTATTCAGTTGTAATTCGGTTGTTATTCGATGGTAATTCAGTTGTTATTCAATTGTTGTTCGGTGGTAATTTGAGCATTATCCCGCAAAGCGGGAAATAACATGCGAAGCATGAATAACTATTGAATAACGCGAAGCGAATAACGGCGAAGCCGAATAACAATAGAATCATCACATCAGTAAATCATCAAATCAACTTTGTTTCCTTTTCAACCGTTTCATCTCCTGTACTTCCCTGTTTGTAGAGAGATAGACATACATTGTCGGGACGATATAGAGGGTGAATAGGGTAGAAATGAGCAATCCTCCTACTACGGCCGTACCCATGGCGACCCGTCCGTTGGCTCCTTCACCACTGGCAAACATGAGTGGTAGCAGTCCAAGGACGGTTGAGATACTGGTCATCAGGATGGGGCGTAACCGCTGTACCGAAGCGTCGATGATCGCTTTGAGCTTGTCGACGCCGGCGTTCTGCCGCTGGTTGGCAAATTCCACGATAAGGATCCCGTTTTTGGTCACCAAACCGATCAGCATGATAATGCCGATCTGGCTGTATATGTTCATCGTGATACCGAACACACGCATGAACAGCAGTGCCCCGAACAGTGCCAATGGAACGGTGAACATGATGACAAACGGATCTTTAAAACTTTCGAATTGCGCAGCCATCACAAGGAAAATCAACAGGATGGCGAGGCCGAAAGCGAAAATCAGGCTGGAGGAGCTCTCCTTGAAGTTCCTGGATTCACCTTCCAGGGCAGTCCTGAATGAGTCGTCCAGCACTTCGGAGGCTATCCTGTCCATCTCGTCCAACCCTTCGCCGAGCGAATAGCCGGGAGCTAATCCCGCGGTGATGGTGGCCGAGTTGAAACGGTTATACCGGTAGAGTTGGGGAGGGGCGACCGTTTCTTCGAGTTTCACCAGGTTGTCCATCTGGATCATTTGGCCGGCATTGTTTTTGATGTAGATAGTTTTCAGGTCGACAGGGGTATTACGTTGTTGACGGTTGATTTCACCCAGTATCTGATATTGTTTCCCGTTCATGTAAAAGTAGCCCATCCGCTGGCCGCTCAACGCGTATTGGAGGGTTTGCCCTATGTCGCGGGTGCTTACCCCGAGCATGGCCGCCTTGTCGCGGTCGATGAGGATTTTTGTTTCCGGCTTGGTGAACTTCAGATTCACGTCGCTCATCTGGAAAAAGGGACTCGCATTCACCCTTTCCATAAAGGGAGGAATGAATTCCTGCAGCTTTTCAAGATTGGGAGCTTGCAGGATATATTGTATTGGCATGCCGGCGCGGCGTCCACCGAAAGTGGATTGTTGCTGTACGAAAGCACGGGCAGCGGTTTCATTCCTTACGGCGAGGGTGAGGGCATCGGCAATTTCCATCTGGCTGCGTTCACGTTCGCGCATATCCGGCAGCACAAGCCGTATCATGCCGAAAGTGCCGCGGGTCATATTGATATTTGACTCCCTTTCCGGGGCGATAGAGTCGGCTATTTGCGAGATGCGTTCGGTATAGTCCCTGATAAACTCATAGGTGGCTCCTTCGGGTGCGGAACTCCGGATCATCACCATGGAGCGGTCTTCGAGGGGGGCCATTTCAGAGGGTATCCTGTTCCAGAAAATAACGATACAAATGACCGCCACGACGATGACCGGCAGTACAAGCCATTTATTATGCAGGAAGGCCCGCAACGACCTGTCGTAGAAATGGTTCAGTCCATCGAAAATAAATTCGGTCTTTTCATGCAACTTATTCTTTTTGCGTCCCGTGGTGAGCATTTTGGAGGATAGCATCGGCACGAAGGACAGCGCGGCAAAAGCCGAGATAATAAGCGCTCCGGAGATCACGATGCTGAACTCACGGAACAGGCGTCCTGTCATCCCTTCCAGAAAAACAATCGGGAAGAATATCGCCACCAAGGTCATGGTGGTGGAGATCACCGCAAAGAAAATCTCTTTCGATCCCGCGATGGACGCTTCTTCAGGATCCATTCCACCCTCCACCTTCTGAAAGATGTTCTCGGTCACCACGATCGCGTCGTCCACCACTAATCCGACCGACAGGACGACGGCCAACATCGATAGCACGTTGATGGAGAACCCGGCCAGGTACATCACAAAGAAAATGCCGATCAGCGAGATAGGAATCACGAGGGCAGGGATCAGCGTTACCCGCCAATTCCTTAAAAAGATGAAAATGATGGCTACCACAAGGATAAAGGCGATAAGCACGGTTTCTTCCACCTCGTTGATAGAAGCCCGGATGAACTTGGTGTTGTCGAACGCTGTGTCGAGGGTCACATCTTCCGGAAGGTCCTTGCGCATTTGTTCCATACGCATCCTCACCTCATCGGCAATATTGATATGATTGGCACCCGGTTGCGGGATGATCACGCAACTCACCATGGGCACTCCATTCCTTTTGAGGATATTTTGCCGGTTGGCCGCGTCGAGTTCGGCAAACCCCACGTCGCGGAACCGTACAACCCGGAAGTCATTTTCCACCAGGATGAGGTTGTTGAAATCTTCCGGTGTCTGCATCAATCCCATGGTGCGTATGGATTGGGATATCTGGTCGCCCTCAATGCTTCCGGCGGGAAGTTCGATGTTTTCCCTGTCGAGCGCATTTTTTATATCTATCGGGGTGATATTGTATGCTGCCATTTTAAGCGGATCGAGCCATAGGCGCATGGCATAGCGGTATTCACCCCAGATCTCCACGGCACTTACATTGGAAATGGTCTGCAGACGCTCTTTCACGGTGAGGTCGGCGATCTCGGAGAGTTCCAGCATGGAGCGGATGGGACTCTGCACGGTGATCTGCATGATGGGATCGGAGTCGGCATCGGCTTTCGACACCGTGGGAGGATCCACATCGCGCGGGAGGTACCTTTGCGCGATGGAGACCTTATCCCGCACGTCGTTCGCGGCGGTCTCCATGTCTACGCTCAACTCGAATTCCACGGTGATCCGGGAACTCCCTTGGCTACTGCTGCTGGTGAGCGAACGGATTCCCGGGATACCGTTGATGTTTTGCTCCAGTGGTTCGGTGATCTGGTTCTCAATTACTTCCGCATTGGCGCCGGGATAGGATACCTGAACGGTGATGATGGGATTGTCCACGTTGGGATATTCGCGGACAGGAAGACTGGTATATCCGATCAACCCGAAGATAATGATGATCAGTACCAACACCGTGGCCAATACCGGCCGTTTTATGCTTAATTCAGATAGGTTCATCTCGTTTAATCTGCTCTGTTTGCCACCATTTGACCGATTTGTACCGGCATCCCGCTCCGTAACTGCATTACACCGGTGGTGAGCAGCGTGTCGCCTATGCTCAGGCCGCTGATTACTTCCACTGATGCCGATGTGCGCATGCCGGTGACGATTTCCACCTCTCTTGCATTGCCATTGTCATACACATAGGCAATATCGCGACCCATCTCCTTGATGCTGGAAATGCTGGGTATGACAATGGCATTGTCGATCCGGTCGAGATTGATGCGGATACTGGCGGACTGGCCCGGTTTCATCTTCCCGTCGGCATTGGGGTAGCGGGCACGGGCAAAAAGGCTGAGAGTACGCACGTCTAACCGTGATTCCACAGCATACACTGTGGCGTTGTATACTCCCAGGTCATTTTCTACCGAGAAATAAATTTCTGTTCCCGGCTTGATCGTATTCACAAAATTCTGGGTGAGGGAAAATTCGATCTTGAGAGGTGAGATTTTAGTGAGCGTAGAGACTACGACTGAAGGTGAAGCATAAGCGCCTTCACTCACCTGGCGCAAGCCGATCATCCCGTCGAAAGGAGCCCGCAATTCGGTTTGCTGAATGCGTGTTTTTACCAATTCGATATCGGCTTTTAATGTTTCTAATTGTGTCGCTACCGATTGATAGGTTTCCTGGCTGATGGCATCCTTTTCAAGGAGTGTCTGTTGACGGTATAGCCTGTCTTCCGCAAGGGGTAATTGAGCTTCCAGTTTTTTTAATTCTGCTTGAAGGGGTGCATCGTTCACCTTGGCCAGTAATGTCCCTTTCCGCACCTGGGATCCCTCTTCGAAATAGATGTTGGTGATCTTCCCTGCCGATTCAAAAGTAAGGTCAACCTCTTCATCCGGTAATAAGATACCCGTTATCCGAAACATATTATTCAATGTTTGTGGTGTCAGGACTGTGGCATTTACCATTAGTGTCGATCTGTTCAAACCTCCGCCTGTAGTAAGTGGGGCAGAACTGCTATGCTGTCCGCCGGAACTAAACAGTTGTTTGATCTTTGGAAAGAATGCCATCCCCAGGATTAATACTGCGATGGAAGCAAAAACAATTATTTTCGTTTTTCTGTTCATACAATTGTGTTATTCTTTTCTTATGGATTAACCCCATTGACAGATTCGAATAAATTCAGTCGTTTTGAGTCGCCTTCGCTCCTCGATTGTTAATTCTCGCTATGGCAGAGACCAAACTTGTTTGGTCTCTACTCATTTAGCTTAACAAAAACATTCAAAAATACCGATTAAAGTAGAGAAAAAGTAATACTAAGACTCTTTTTAGATTTTTTTAGGTCTCATAATCGATATATCATTCAAATAAATCGACGAATAGTAGTTCGAATCACCGATTAAATAACTATTTTTGACATTCGAATATCAGCTTCAAAACAACAAAAAATAAATAAGATGAACGTGAAAAAATTATTACTAACATGGGTATTTGTAATGAGTGGCATATTGTGGGCAGAGGCCCAGGACTGGGCAAATTTGGAGAGGTTCGGGGAGGATAACGAGAAACTGGGACCCGCGAAAACATGTGACCAGCGGGTGGTATTTATGGGTAACTCCATCACGCAGGGTTGGATAGAGCAAGTGCCCGAATTTTTTGAGGGACGTGACTATATCAACCGTGGGATCAGCGGACAGACTACACCGCAGATGCTGCTCCGTTTCCGTCAGGACGTGCTTAAGCTATGGCCCAAGGTAGTGGTGATCCTCGCCGGAACCAATGATATTGCGGGTAATACCGGTCCTACCACGTTGGAGATGATCGAAGACAATATCCAATCCATGACGGAATTGGCGCAAGCGCATGGCATACAGGTGGTGTTGTGTTCGGTGCTTCCTGCGTATGATTACCCGTGGCGACCCGGATTAGAACCTGCTCCCAAGATTGTGGAATTGAATAAGCGCATCAAGCAATATGCTTCCACACGTGGGGCGGTTTATTGCGATTTCTTCTCCGTCATGGCTGATGAACGGGACGGTTTGCCGGAATCACTGTCGGGAGACGGTGTGCATCCCAACAAAGAGGGATATGCCATCATGGGGCCTTTGGTGGAGACAGCCATTGCCCGGGCACTTCTCATGTGGAAGGAGTTTAAATGATATTGCTGACGAAAATTGTCAGGGAGTAGTCTGAAAACTACTCCCTGACTCCGGATTTACTATTCCGCTCCTATGAACTCATATTGTTTGATATCCCTTAGCCCGGGAGCGCTGAGGTAACTTCCCAGATCTCCACTGATCTTTACTTTTTTATTGAAATTCTGCGGATTAGCCCGTAGATTAAGCTTGTCTCTCACACTTCCACTGCCTAACATCACGGGTATAATCTTTTCTAAGTCAGTCTCTCCTTGATTAGTCGCCAGCGCGAGATTGCTTTGAGAGATGGTGGTATTGCCCGATAAATCGGTCGAAAAACTGTTCATGGAGGACAACGAGAAATAGCCCACGATATACCCTTCCACCCATACACCGGCTTTATCCTGGTATTCTTGTGCTTCTTCTACCGTGTAAGGAGTTCTCTTTGAACCCGGTATCCTCGGAGGGTCTTCAGTTGTGGTGGGTATGGTCGCACTGCCGGAAGGTCCTTCGGTCCAATCGGAAATCTCTCCTGTGGTAATGGCGGATATCAGATCAGAATCCAAATAAATATTGTAGGTGTAACGGGTCGATTTATTGAAAGCTTGAATCTCCGGCACACTGCTTAGGGGAATTTTGAATGTCTCATTATCCAGCACGAACCAGAATTCCATCCCGTTAAGGTTGGTTGTAGGCAAAAGGATGGCCTCGGCAGTTGCCCCATCGGATGACACCATACATGGAATATTGCCGGTGGCGGAGGGAGCAGACAATATGCCGCTTGCCAGGTTGAAATCCGCTTTTGTTGACACATTGGTTATAATGACTTCTATGTCATCCAGGCTTGATTCAATTTTGTGCGTTATCTGGAGCATGATTTTCGACAGTTGGTGCGAGAACTGCATATTGACAGCCGGGTTCCCCGCATGAAAGGTTTTGGCATTGTCGGAATAGAGGAGGTCGATATCGGCTTGTACCGATTGATTGGACAAGTCAACGGGATAGATGAAGTCGGCAATGTCTTCCTTGTAAGGGTAATAACTGATGAAATCCACATTTGATCCATCAAGGGGAAAAGTGATGGTTTTCGCACCTTTTGCCGGTGAAAACGCGGTAGTGCCCGTCGTCTGATACTGTACATTCTTCATGAGAGACGAGGAAGCAAGCGTTTCACCCGATTTTTTCATATAGACACCAATGGCGTCTCCTTTATCCCAGGCAGAGCCGGAGGCACGGGTCTTTAATCCTTCGATCGTGGCACTTAGTTGAATCTCTTTGGCTATAAAGCCAAAAGGATCGGGAGTATCCCCTTCGCAAGAAGAGAGCGCCACACTTATTAGAAAATAAAGCGACAACGTTTTCGTTAAGCCGAATGAACAGAGCCAAGCTTGCTTGGACTTTGTCATGGCGAAAAAACGCCTGACTTTAGTGAATAATTTTTCTGTTTTCATGATCTGGTTTTATTAACGGGTTTTAATGGCCACCTGGTTAGGATGGTATTCAAATAGAAAAGATAAATAGGAGAACCTCTAAAGATGATTGTCAAAATAAAAGCAGCCATCTAAGAGTAAAAAGGCGAATTACGCGGCATCAATCCTCAAACAACACTCTACGGCGTATCAATACACAGTTATACGGCGAAAAAAGGCAATCAATTCATATTATTCCGTTTCCAAAATGAAACGGAATGCAATTACGGAATGATATAGTAAACGTCCAAATTTATTAATGAAAAAATATATAAAAAAGATTAAACCTGACACAACTCTTATAACAATGAAAAGACTCAGTCGTACAATTAAATACGACTGAATCTAAAGAAAAGAGATATGATATATTGTCGACGAAAATTATTAAATTATCAAATCAGTAAATCATCAAATTAGTTTACCTATTCGAGAGTTGATAACTTCCGGAACCCAATTCTATTTCAATTCCATTTCCTGTTTCGGTAACATTCCTTACGCCATTCCCGGCCGGTTTCGACACATTCAGTTCTTTCGGCAGCCTGATAATGGCCGAACTGTTCCCCGGAATGGTGATATCCCAGAGGAATGTGCCGTTTTCTTTTTTCCATTCGCTTTTTATCTCACCGTAAACCGACTTATAAGAAGCTTTCACATGTGATAATCCTTCGGGAAATTTCGGTTCCATCAGCAGTTTCTTGTATGCCGTACCTCCGGGATGGTTTTTGATCCCTGCCAGGTCCTCATAAAACCAGATCAGCAGGTCGCCCAGCAGCATCACGTGGTTAGCGGAATTCATGGCCGGATCGGCCGTATCCCCGTTCCATAGTTCCCAGATGGTGGTTGCCCCCTTTTCAATCATGTATCCCCAACTGGGATAGGTGCGGTTAGTGGCGATACTGTAGGCCAGGTCTACATTTCCATGCTCGGTGAGTCCGCGCATAAGGTGTTGTATGCCCAAAACGCCCGTGCTTACATGTCCGTTGAAATCTACTTCGGTCTTGTGTACGATATTGTCGAACACCTTTTGTTCATATCCTTCGGGAACCAATCCCAATTGTAGTGAAAGGATATTAGCCGTGACGGTGTTGTTATCATAGAGCGCCGAATCAGCATTGAAGAAACGGGCATTATAGGCTTCTTTGATTTTCGATGCCAGCTCTTTATATCCGGCTATATCCTTTTCGTTTCCGGTGAGTGTGGCAAACTCGCACATCAGATCCAACAGGCTGTAATACATGGTGGAACTAAGTACTGCACCGGCCGTTTTCCGGGCGGGATCTTGCGAGTGGATGAGTTCCTGCGATTCGGGCGGCATGCACCAATCGCCATAAGTGTCTTTTGTGACGATATAATCCTGCATCGATACCTGTTGAATGCGTTCCAGATAACGTTTCATGGAAGGGTAATGCCTTTTAATCGATTCAGTGTCGCCATAGTTTTGCCATAACATTTTTGCAGCGTAGAAATAGGCGGCCGGCCAGGTCACATCGTCATTGTAGATGGTCCAGTAGCGTGGGGAGACCACGGATATACTTCCTTCCGGACTTTGAGAGTCCTCTACATCCTGGAGCCATTTGCTGTATAGGAGGGCATTATTGAATACGAATGCCTCTCCGAAACAACCGGTCACCCGGTCGCCCATCCATCCCTGGCGTTCGTCGCGTTGCGGGCAGTCGGTGGGCATGCCACGGTAATTCCCCCGGATACCCCAATAGGCATTTTTGAATATCTGGTTGATGGTTTCGTCGGATGTCTCGAATTGTCCCGTCGTTTCCATCAGGTCATAGATGACTCTCCCGGTGAAATCGGATAATGCCGGTTGATAATCCAGTCCTGATATTTCCACGAAGCGGAATCCATGAAAGACGAAAGAAGGTTCCCAGCTGAAATCCCCATCTTTTGCAGGGGTGTAAATATCGGTCACCTTTGCACTCCGGAGGTTTGCCATATAGAGTGTGCCGTCGGGATTGAGCAATTCCGCGAACCGCATGGTGACAGGTTGATCCTTTTTCCCCTTCAACCGGTTGATTTTTATCCAGCCTACCATATTCTGTCCCATATCGAGGATGAATTTTCCATCGTCCAGTTTTGTGATGGCTACCGGTGTCAGTTCCTCCTGTACACGGATGTTTGGATTGGGTTGTGCAACGAGTGTACCTTCAGGTGCATCCATCATATCGGCCTGCTGCCATGCCGTATCGTCATATTGGGCCTTGCTCCATCCGTCCAGTTCCAACCGGGCGTCATATTCTTCGCCGTCGAATTCATTATTGGCAATGATGGGGCCTTTGGAGGTGACCTTCCAGGATTCGTCACTGACGATGACGTCAGTGACGCCGTCGCCGTACTCAATTTCCAATTGGGCCAGCAGGCGAGGCAATCCGAACATGATACTCCAATTGTCCCGCATGCCGAAATAACGGCCGTTGCCCAGTTTTACAGCCAATAGATTGTCGTTTTTCCTGACGAGTGACGTGACATCATACACATTATAGTACACTTTTTCGGGATACCATGACACGGTAGGAGCAAGGACGTCGTCCGAAACACGTTCCCCGTTGATATAAGCTTCATAAGCGCCTTGCCCGGAGATATAGAGTACTGCACGCCTCACACTTTGCTTACTGTCGAACGCTTTTCGCAGGTAACGGGCGGCCAGGCGGGTGTGTGCCTTATCTGTTTCACCGGGATTCGAAAGTGCATCTTCACCAATCCATTTGGCTTTCCAGCCGGCAATATCCGGTAAAGCCATTGACCAATGGTTGACTTTGCTCCAGGCTGTTTCTCCCTGGTTGGTAATTACTTTCACCCGCCAGTAATAGACTTCTCTTGGAGAGAGTGCATCTCCTTTATAAGGGATCAATATGGATTCATCATCTGATACGATCCCGGAATCCCATAACAGGTTGTTCCCTTTTTCTAGGTCCTGCTCCGATCCTGCGACCTGAATCTGATAGGCTTCCTGCTGCAGATCGGGTTGGGCGGAACTGATTTGCCACGAGAACCGGGGAGTTGAGGTACCCAGTCCCTGTGGATTTTCCTGCATTTCCACTTTCAGGGAATCTACTTTGACAACCGTCCCCTGACATCCGGCCATAAATCCGGCCAGGATAAGTACAATTAAAGAATAAATGTGTTTCATATTTGTTAAGAATAAAGAGTAAAGAATAAAGAGTAAAGAATAAAGAATGAAGATTTTTAGAACTAAGAACCAAGACTCACCTTCCCGCCTAATCACTAAATCGGTATTTTCCTGCCGGAATTTCAAACAGGATATACCCGTCCTCCCTGTCAGTTTCCTT
Source organism: Proteiniphilum sp. (assembly GCF_040307845.1). GTDB lineage: Bacteria > Bacteroidota > Bacteroidia > Bacteroidales > Dysgonomonadaceae > Proteiniphilum. The sequence continues at coordinate 35,768 of NZ_JAWRIS010000007.1, read as the reverse complement.
CACATAATCAGCATTCACATTCACATCCACCGTTTTTCCATTGTTGTCAGGGAACAGGATGGTTGCCGTACAATTAGGCGGTACCGTTACGTTTAATTCGGTTTTTCCGTTTTCCCGTTTCCATGACGACTCTATCAATCCTGCCGGCGAATCGAACGACGCTTTTGCGTGCGATAATTGAGTTTCTGTGAGCTTCGGAACTTTTACCACAAACTTTCGGAATCCGGGGATATCGGGATCTCTTCGGATACCCGATACTCCGTCGATATACCAGGCACCGGGATAGAGAAAGGAGCTGTGCAGCAGTGAATGTCCTGGCAAATCCTTTTCCCACATCTCCCAGATGGTAGTGGCTCCGCTTTCACGCATAAGCCCCCAACTCGGGTAGGTAGTCTGGGATGCCATTGAATAGATAAGATCATCGCGCCCCTCTTCGCGCAATACTTTGAAGAGCATTGCTCCGCCGGTAATGCCCACGTCGATATGTCCGTTTTGGTTGACCAGGATTTCCTTTGCGAGTCTTTCCATCACTTGGGGTCTCAATTCAGCCGGTATGATATCGCCGTAAAGGGCGGCAGAGAGGCTCCGCATCGTCTTGTCGGAATAATTATGGTCTTCCGGATGATAATATTTGTCATGGAGGGCTTTAGCTGACCGTTCTGCCTGCTGTGCCCATCGCCCTGCCTCTTCTGTTTTTCCGATTACCCGGGCGATTTGTGCTGCCGTTTTCAGGTTATATATCCAATAACAGTTGTTGAAAAACAGGTTTTCATCGGAATTGTTATTCATACCTTGCGATGTGGCACCCGGCCAAAGCCAGTCACCTAAGAAATCCCATTGTCCGCCGTATCGTTTCAGCATATCGTTCTCGACGTGGGTGTCGAGGAACGCCAACCATTCGTCGATCATTTCGAAGTTTTCTTCGAGTACCCTTGTGTCCGCATAATGTTGGTACATGAACCAGGGGAGGGTGACCACGATGCCGCCCCATGCCGGGCCGCCACCACCGTGATAAGTCGGTGCTGTCTGAGGTAGTACGCCTCCACCCAGTATCCTGCCGCTTCCCTCTTGCTTACGCGCCCACTCCGGATCGTTCATATTGCCTGTCATGGGCTCCGTTCCCTGCACGTCGCGCCAGTCCTCCAGCCATTTGGTATAGAAAGCCCCCAGTTTGTAATTGAACAGGCCGGTTTCGGAAGTGGCATGGGCGTCACCACCGTAGCCGAACCGTTCGCGCTGAGGACAGTCGACGATAAATCCGCCCAGTGATAGGTTTTCAAATGTCCATTTTACAGTATTGTATATCCAGTTTTGCAACGGATCGGAGCACTCGAAGCGGGTAGCTTCATCGAAAGCGGTACGCACCATCCATCCTTTGATATCCTCTTTTTGGGGAGCCGATTTCAACCCTTTGATGGTGATCCATCTGCCGGAACTGTAATTGAAACGGTTTTCAAAGGTGCCTTTTCCTGAAGTGCCGATTACATACGCATTCATCAGCCCGAATGTTATATCATCCTGCTCCCGCTCTGAAAACAGAAACCGGATGGTATCTCCGGGATTGCCTTCTACCGGGATTTGTGTCCATCCCGCGAAATTCACTCCCATATCCACACGATAACTTCCGTCCGGACGGGATTCGATGGAGACGGGATGAAGCTCGTCCATCAGTTTATTGGTTTCTACTTGTTGCGCCGATAGCTGCAGTGCCGGTGTGTATACCGTAGCTTTTTTCCAGTTGCTGTCATCGAGGGTTGCCAGGTTCCATCCTTTTACTTCTTCACGGGCATCCCATATCTCTCCTCCGTAACCACCTACGCCAAAACCCCAGTTGCCCGTCAACATATTGGGACTGGGGCAGGTTTTCCATGACTCGTCGGTGGCAATCCTTATTAGTTTTTGACCATTCTTGGCCCAAATATCTGTCTGTGCAATTGCGAGGGGAGTGCGGGGCTTATCCGGGGTTGAATAAGGCCCGAAAATAGACCATGAAGTTCCCAACCATAACACAATGACGTTTTTGCCGGAAGTAAGCGCAGGGGCAATGTCGTAGGCAATATAGCGTGCCCGTTTGGTATGATCTGTGACTGCCGGGGCAAGCACATGATCGCCTATTTTCTTCCCGTTGACATATACTTCATGATACCCTACCGATGCCACAAAGAGTGTTGCTTTAGTGGGTTTTTCCTTTAAATCGAAAGTTTTCCGGAACCAGGGATCCTGCATCTTGTTAGGCCCTTCCGCCGGGTTGTAAGCTTCGTCCGTGCCGATCCATCTTGCCGTCCACTCATCTTGAGAGAATAAGCCCGTGCTCCATTCGGCCCATTTGGCGTACACAGATTCATTTCCTTTTTCATCCTTCACGGCTACCGTCCAATAATATTTTTTATCGGATTGAAGTGGTTTGCCTCCGTATTCAACCAGCTGCATATTATCAGATGTGATCCATCCGCTGTCCCACATATCACCGAAATTATCCGCTTTTTTTTGTTTTGAACTGCCGACCAATATGCGGTATGCCGTTTGCCGCTGACCATAAGCGGAACCGTCCGTCTGCTGCAGTACCCAACTGAAACGGGGAAGGATTACGTCCAATCCGGAGGGGTTGACCAGGTATTCGCAGGTGAGGTTAACAGGGATTACCGATGATGGAGGTTTGCTTCCCCAAGCCGTTATGACGGTTAGTGTAAGTACAGTCAGAAAAAAAATTGCTCGTTTCATATTTTAGAGTAAAGAGTAAAGATTCTCGGAGCCCAGAACCATTATTGATTGGTAGATTTATTGATTTGCTAATTGCTGCTTAATTTATAAATCAGTAAATCAATATATTATCACATTGTCGCATTAGCATATTATTCATATTATCCATAGTAAATGTAAAATTATGAGTTCCGGCTTCCAACACCGTTACTTTCTCTCCTTTTACATAATCGGGAAGATACAAAGTGGCACTGCTGTTCGCAGGTATTGCAACCTGGTAGTTTATTTTCCCTTTCTTCCATTCCCACTGCGATTGAACTAATCCATAGGGAGATTGAAACTGCGCATCGAACTGTGCCAGATCTTTTTCAAAATGAGGACGCAGGATAATGTGTTTGAACCCGGGTTGTGCCGTATCGGGATAGATACCTCCCAGTCCTTTGAAGAACCATGCGCCGATTTCACCGAACATCATGTGGTTGTCGGAGATATCCCGCTCTGCATCCAGATCCCAGTTCTCAAGCAGGGTGGTGGCCCCGTTCACAATCCACCATCCCCAGGAGGGATATGTGTCCTGTACCGCTACTTTATACGCCACCTCGGGGTAACCGTTTTCACTTAACGCATTCAAAATTGCTTTGGCGCCCAATACCCCCACATCCAGATGGAATCCGGCTTCTTTCACTTTGCGGGCAAGATTATAAGCCACCTTGGTTATCATCTCTTCCGGTACCACTTTCCATTGCAGGGGTACACTTAGTTCGGTCTGGGTGCCACTTGCGTAAATGCCGGTTTTCCGATCCAGGTATTTATCGTTGATCGCATTTTTAATTTTCTCTGCCAATGCGGAGTAATACCGGCAATCGTTTTCCTTTCCGAATAGCTTGGCTGCCTCTGCCAAAATCTTTGTATCTACATAGAAATAGACGGATGAAGTCAATTCCAGGTTCGAATGTGATTTTACCGGAACCCAGTCGCCCCGTCCCCACGAGGTCAGTCCCTCAGGACTTATACGATCCACGTAATCCACATATCTTTTGATATTCTCATAACAATCTGCCAATAACTTGCTGTCTCCATAGAACTTGTATATTTCCCAGGGAATAATGGCAATGGTACTGGTCCAGTCCAATCCGTTGGCGGTGCCATAGCCCCATCCTCCTGTAGGAATAATATCGGGTAATACCCCATTGGGTTGTTGTTCGTCCCGGTGGTCGGCCAGCCATTTTTCATACACCGTGATGCCGTCGAAATTGTAGAGGGCGCTTTCAATGGCAAGATGTCCATCCCCTGTCCATCCGTTCTTCTCACGTTGCGGGCAATCGGTAGGATACCCCATCAGATTCGACAGATAGGCATTATTAGTTGCCCTCCATAATTGATTGATAAGGTCGCTGGAAGTCTCAATTTTGCCGATCGGTGATACGTCGCTGTGCATAAAATAAGCCGTCACACTGTTCTTATCCAGATCAACCGGTTCAGTGCTTGTTACCTCCACATAGCGGAACCCTTTGTAATTGAAACGCGGCATAAATTCATCCTCTCCTTTTCCGCTCAATATCAATATGTCTGTCTGGAAAGGATCTTTCTCCTTGTCGCCACGATAGTACACATCAATATTCGACAAGTCGATCCGTCCGTTGTCATACAGACGTTCTCCATGTTTTATCCGCAGCTCGGTCCCTGCTTCACCTGAGACCTTTATTTGGGTCACTCCCGACATGTTTTGTCCGAAATCATACACATAAGTCTTTTCATTAATCTTATTGACGGATTGGGCGGGTAAAGTCAATACATTACGTACCGGTCTGAGTTGTTGAGCGGTAATATTGGTGGATGGCGCGGAACGCAGCATTACCCCGTGCCATTGTGAGTCATCGAATCCCGGCCCACTCCAGCCTCCCTGTTCCAGCCGTGCGTCGTAATGTTCTGCCGTATAGATGCTGTTAAAGATTACCGGGCTATCCGATCTCTTCCAGCTCAGGTTGGTAGGAATAGTTTCTATAGAGCCATCAGTATAGGTAATACGCAGGTCGAGACAGAAAGCGGGACGGTTGCGCCAGGGGGCACGATGGAAATCCCATACAGCCATCGACTGGTGATTATACCAACCGTTGCCCAATATCACTCCGATTACGTTCTCTCCTTTTTGAAGCTGGGCGGTCACGTCGTGCGTGACATAGAGGTTTCTTCGGTCAAAACGGGTGTACATCGGATCGAGGCGCTGGTTCCCGATCCTTTCGCCGTTGATATGGAGCTCATACAGCCCGGCGACGGCGATGTATGCTCGGGCAGATGCGATCTCTCTGGCAGTTTCAAATTTTTTACGGAAATAAGGAGCGCCCTCATAATGGATATCCTTTCCGTCACTGATCCAGTCTCCCTGCCAGCTACTGATACCCATCATTCCGGTTTCAAAAGATTGGATACCGGATGTACTCGTTTGTTGCATCCCATCCCATACAATCACTTTCCAGAAGTATTTTGTGAAAGGTGTGGGATTGGTTCCCTTATAAGTCACGAGTTGCCGGTCTGAATCTACCTTTCCGGAATCCCATATCTCTCCATCACCATTGACAACTTTCAGGGAGTCGGTACCAACAATAATCCGGTAGGCGGACTGCTTTGCTCCCTGCCTGTTGTCTTCAATCCTCCATGTCAGCCTGGGACTGGGATTATCTATGCCAATGGGATTTTCCAGATGATCTGTTTTCAGATCAACCGGCAAAAAGGATAATTCGCCTTTCAGGGAATAACTGAAAAGGAAGAGTGTAAGGAATATAATTGATCTGTACAATTTTATCATCACAATAAGGGTAAAAGTGAATTTTCATTATTCACATTGGCATATTCATCCATTGTTATTGTTGTTGTAAACGAGTGATTCCCGCTCCCGACGGAGAGGCAATCTTCTTGTTGAGGAAGATAGACTTTGGCTGTACAGTTGTGAGGAACGGACAAATCCATTCTGAACTGATCACCATCGATTTTCCAGTTAACGGAAACCGTCCCGTACAATGTGTCGTATGAAGCTTCCACGAATTTCAAATCTCCCACCGGTTTAGGTGCAATCACTATATTCCGGAAACCGCTGTAGTCCTCTGTCGTTATTCCTGCCAGCGATTTATAGAACCATTCTTCAATCTGGCCCATCATGAAGTGATTCCATGACGCACCATCCCTCGGATCCCATAGTTCGGTGAGCGTGGTAGTGCCGAATTGCAGTTGGAAACCATAGCCGGGTACTTCCCGGTGATTTTGCATCTTGTACATGATTTCGTTCAGTCCGTTATCCGCCAACGTTTGGAACAGGTATCTGTTACCGACATCTCCCGTGGAAAGCCGATACCCTTTTTCCTGTATATCTTTCACCAGATTATCCAGAACAGCTTGTGTATACTCAGGCTCCACAATCCCTGCGAACAACGGCATGGCATTCGATGCCTGGCTTCCCGTACCGTATTGACGGGTGTTTTCATCAAAAAACTCTTTGTTGAATGCGTCCTTAACCTGCTTTCTTAGTTTTGAATAAAAAGTAAAATCGTTGCGATTATTCGTTATTTCAGCAGCTTGCGCCAGATAGTCGATGACCATATAATAATGGGTGGAGGCAGATAACGATACCGGCGTGTTTTTCGAGGGACCATAAGGTTCGTTTTTCCGGTAATCGCACCAGTCGCCCAGTCCATGTGAAACAATATGATCGGTTGCGGTGGAAGAGAGGTAATCGACATATTTTTTCATTACGTCGTAATATTTTATTATCAATGAATTATCCCCATAAAACCGGTAATACATAAACGGCAGAAAGACAGCTGTACTCCCCCATTCGGGTGAATCGCGGAAACCATCCTTGAAGACAACATATTCGGGAGCGATATCGGGAACAAGGCCATTTGGCAGTTGTGCATCACGAATATCCTGCATGATCTTCGGCGCGAATGTCGTCAGATCGAAATTGTAGAATAGTCCCGGGCCGTTCAGGTGTATCTGTTCCAACCATCCTAATTTCTCACGATGGGGACAATCGGTGAATACAGCATGCATATTGCTTTTAATGGCATTCACTATGATCCGGTGTGCCTCATTGAATATCTCATTGGAACAGTGAAAACGGCCTGTCTGGGCGCTCGAATTATATACAAAATGGGATTCGACTTCGTTTGGCTTAATCCCGTCCGCTTGTATATATTTATAACCGTAATAGGAGAAACGGGGATGCCAAACCTCCTCCGGACCTCCTTTCAAGGTGTATTCGTAATAATAGGGCGATCCCGATCGTGACTGGTCTATTGTGCCATCTTCATGAATCTTTTCACCCACCGTCAACCGAACCTTATCCCCCGGTTTTCCTGAAACTTTGATCATCGGAAAACCCGACAGGTTTTGTCCCATATCGAAAACATGTGCATCACCTACTTTTTTCACCGATTTAGGTAAATAGGTTTCCATTATTTTGACGGAGGCGGTTGCCTGCGGGGTCAGTTGACCATCCGGGGCGCTTTGTACTACTACCGGATGCCAATCCGATTCATCGAATCCAAAGCTGTCCCATCCTCTTTGTTCCAGCCTTGCATCATAATCTTCACCACCATACATGTCATTGAAGACAAGAGGGCTTAAGGAGTATTTCCAGCTTTCGTCCGAGGCTATTTCCTGCTTTGTGCCATCTGTATAGGTTATATGCAATTTGAAAAAGAGGGTGGGAGGCCCGAAGCTTACCTGCATTTTCACATACCGGCCGCCTTGCTGGTTAAAAAAACCGTTACCTAACAATACCCCGATTGCATTGTCTCGTTGCAGGGCATCAGTTATGTCATACGCGTTATAATAGATTGTCTTGTCGTAATCGCTCCACATCGGGTCAAATTGGGAGTCGCCTACTTTTTCTCCGTTCAGCGACAGCTCATAATGCCCCAGTCCGCTGATATAGATGATCGCGTCTTTAACCTTCCTGTCGGTGGAGAAATCTTTTCTCAGATAGATACTTCTTCTGGAGAGTGGATGGGTATCTTGCCATTTTTTTCCTGCCTCGGACGACATGGCCAATCCATGGTAGTCTCTTCCTTCCGGGATATGGGCATCTTTCCTGTCGATCGCCCCGATCCATTTGGCCTTTAATCCTGTATCCGATGGAGCCATCCGGAATCTGTGCATCTCACTCCATGCTGAAGCATTATTGTCAGAGTCCCAGGCCTTGACTCTCCATAGATAGGTTGTCCCCGGTTCCAGCATTTGTGATCCGCTATATTGCACCCGTTGGTTCAGATTGGATTGCACTTTTCCCGAATCCCATATTTTCACCTCTTTTCCATTGACACGGGTATACATCTCTATGGTGTAGGCAGACTGGTTAACATCCTGCTTCTCGGATTGGAGTTGCCATCCAAAGTGAGGTTTGCCGGAAACTAACAGAGGTTCTTGTTGATAGTCACAAGTGAGTTTTATGATCCTGAATTGATGAAGGGTCTGTCCGTATGCTATGTTTTGAGTACAGATCATGAAAATGAGCAGGATAATTAAAACTCCCGGCTTTAGAAACTTGTGTGAAATGGTTAGCAGGTTCAATAAAGGCATGTTGCTTTTTGTATGATGATATTGTTACTTAATTTCGGCACATAAAACTCAATCTTACAAAGTTAAGACATTATTATCATTCTGTAACTCATTTGGAATGATATAAGGACTAAGATATTTGATATGATACAGGAGTATGGCGCATATTTAGGAGGTCACAATTAAAGATATTGCCAATCAAGTAGTTGAGGTTTTATCTTTTAGTGATTCACTAAAAGGTGAAATGCAGCGGCAATATCAATAACGATCATATTTTTTGTCAATAAAAACATCTTTCACTGCCTTCAGGTAATCGAAGCCATGTAACATATCCGGCAGCAGGTAGCTACCTTCTACCCATTCATTCCAGGCATTAATTGTGATCAGTTTTGTTTGGCCAGGATGTTGGTCGGCATAATCTTTTGCTTTTGAAAGCAATGCGGCAAAGCTTCCGGGCGTATTATGAGAATGTACTATATCCTTTATTCCCTTTTTGGGAAATCTTGGCGTATCGTCCCATCCAATTGAGACGCACGGAAAAACGGGAACGTCCAATATCTCGTTCATCTGCTCCCTTATCTTGATTGAGTTGGCTCCATATACAAGATAATCTTCATCCATTCCTCCCATATTATACATGGCTACGCTGTTAAACCCCATTTCATCAACATTCTTTTTGAACGCTAAGGCTCTTTCCTCCGACATAAGAGATCCTCCACCCTGATTCCATTGGATGTGGAGTCCTGGAAATCCGGCCTTTTTTACTTCATCCCTGAAATAATCCAGTGCTTTCCGGGTTTCTTCTATGCTACCGCCGAAACTTTCCTTCAGCTTGTCAATGCTAAAAATGGAGAAAACAGGTTCACCATTTATTTTAAAGTAGTTGGGTTGTCTAAAATATTGATTGATCACCCTGTCCACAATAATCTTGTAATTTTTCCAATCCACTTTGGCATCCCATAGGATTGATTCATTGTCTCCATAACGGTGATAATTCCAATAGTTATGTTTTACATCATGGTTGGCCCACATGATATAGAACTGCATTTTGCTATTATTTCGTGCCTTCAAAAAACCATCATTCAAAGCACTTTCCAGATATGGGCCTTCCTCATACCAATACCAGTCATACACAAACACATTCACACCATGGTCAACGGCCACGTCTATCCAACGTTCAACTACTTCCGGGTCGTTATCCATTTCATATCCCCACAGCGGTTGACGTGGTTGGTAATGACCTTCATATCTGGGATTCCCTTTTTTTATCACTTCCCATTCACCCATACCTTCCGACCATAGTTTTTTTCTTGCCAATGGATCATCGTGGCAGGATGGCCAGATGTAAGCCGCTACATAATATTCATTTTTAATTTCCTCATTTGTTAGTTGTGATTGTGCATCAAAGATATTCCCCCAAATAATGCCGATCACTATTAGTAAACCCATACAAATTTCATTTCTTTTCATGATTGTTTCTATTTATCCGATAATTTTTAAGAATTCTGCTCCAACTTAATTATACTTTTAGTTATTTAATATGAAATTATAATGTTACTTTTTTCTATAAAGAATTAATATTGCATCCGAATCGACAGGCGTATGCGTTTCGAGTCCACTATTGTTCCGGGTTATATCCGCTTTCAGGTAACGATTGTTGGCTGTGTCGAACCAACGGGCCGTATAACGTGTGGCATCTATGTCACTAAGTTTGACTTTATCCTGTACCGGCACATATACCAATATTGTGTTCCGGTCGCTGGTGGCAAGTACAGATTGCCAGCGGGGAAGGGCTTCCGTGCCCGGTTGTTCTCTTAATAGCTCGTTAGCAGGGACTAATTTCCACCACTCAATCTCCCTGAAGAACCCGGAGAGATAGCCTATCTGGATACTTCCATCATGGAAGAGAGCATCATACCATGTAATGGGGGAAGGATCCTTTTTCCCGTGGTTTATAGGTGTGTCTCCCATACGTAACCATGGCCAGATGGTATGAGAGCCGTATGCTACGCCGGTAACCGGTGTTGAAAAAATACTCCAGTAAGCGCTGTTACGTACTTCTTTCGCGTTATGACCATTCTCATATACCGGTTCGGTATCTATTATAGGACGAGGAATAAGTTTTTTCCATTCAGAAACTACCGGTCCCTGTGTTTTCCAACGTATGGCATTATCGCTATTGGTATGTCCTGTCTGATAGCTGATCATGTCGAGCCATGATTCATCATTGAATTCATTGCCATACCACGAAAATCCCTGGGGATGAAGGGTGACGATGTTGCGATGAAAATTCTTGTCGAAAACCCTCCGGCCTATGTTCTTCCATCTGCTTTCATTTTTGTCAGTGTATTTACCATCGCCTCCGAGGTTCCAGATTACATGATTTGCATCATATCGGGCCAGTATATATTCGGCCAATTTAATGGCCGATTCTTCAGGAAGAAAAGAACCGGGGTTTGAGTCGCCGTAAGCCCAAAGCATCACAGGTGCTGCCACTAACCCGTAATCATTGATGCGGTCGATCCGCTCATCCATCCGTTTAAAAAAAGATGGATTGACCTCAATCCTGTCGACACCTGAAAAAGCCGTTTCTTTTTCTGCGTTACTGGGCCCTCCGCGCCATTGCGTGGTGATTAGTTGGATGACAGAATAACCGGTTGCTTTCCGGTTAGAAAGGTATTTTTCCCACTCTTCCATAGTAGAAAGGAGACCACCATTCCAGGCCGTGCAGCCTATATAGAGGAATGGTTTATCATCGCTATATGATAAGTGGTAGGTGCCTGTCACATGTTTTATCGGGCCTCTCCGGTAGATATCGGCTTTATTGTGATTGCGGACACATTTGAAAGCTCCTTCTACCCCGTTAAGTTGATCGTTGGCCGGATCAGAACAAATTGTCTTATATTTCCATTTCCCGGTTTGATCCGGCATAAAACGTATCTTCCATATCTTTTCACCATCCCAAAATCCTCTGACGACCAATTTCTCACCGGAAGGAGATGTGAATTCTGCACCGAAGAAGTCAACGTCATACAATGGGTTGTCATATAACTGCCTGCTTTCGAAAACCAACTCTTTCTTTTGCCATTTCTTTATTGTTGTGTTGTTCCCATAAATAATAAACAAGCATGCAAAAGAATATAGAATGATGAAAATGATCTTTTTATTCATAACTAATGGATTGTGAAATATTTTGTAGATTCCTTGTTTATGATTGTTAGATCGTCAGAGGATTGCCGAAGTTTTCAATCCATATGGAACAGTTCTTCGAGAGGTATGGAGACCGGAGAATTATCCTTATTTACTTCCATTATATCCGCCATATAATCCCACCATTTTTGTACTATTGGGTTTATACCTATTTCCTGGGAAGATTGCTCCCCTTTTATTTTTTGGACTGCAAATAGCATATTTGTTTCCTTATCCCAAAATATAGAGTAATCCCGAACACCGGTGTCGGATAATAGTTTCTTTAATTCCGGCCAGATAGCCGAATGTCTCTTTTCATATTCTTCTTCTAATCCCGGTTTTAAAAACATTTTAAAAGCTACTCGTTTCATGCTATGTTTAATTTAATGGGTTGTGTATGTTTTTCAAATCGCATATACTTTTCAAATATACACACAAAAGTTCAAGTGTGTATTTTATTCATCTGTGGGATGAATGGGGACATTTGGAAATGTCCATTTGCTGGTTATTTTTAATAACTCTTCCGGAATTTCACGTTCGTACCCCTGAATGATCCCTTCGATCTCTCCGTTATCGTTTTTCCAAAAAGCGAGATCGATCCTCTCTTCCAGGTCAATGATGAAGTCTTTGGTTTTAAAATGTTTTAAACCGCCTGCAGCCAGTGCCTCTACCTGACCCTCTTTATCGAGTCTGACTGCTGCTACTCCGACCGCATCAAATAGTACAGTATATTTACCTATTTTCTTTGTTGTATGGATTGGATCACCTGCCGGATTATCTTTTCCTGAAACCTGGATGAGTGTCCCGTCAATTAAACGGGCATATCCCTGTGTCGGAGGGGTATTGGAAATGTATCCAAAGCCTTCCGATAGCCTTGTAGCCGGAGTTTGAAGATCAATTTTTTGTTTTCTCAGCTCTTTTGAAACCGCCGATACAATTGTTTGTATATCTCTTCCAACAATCATTTGTTTTGGTAAAGCACTGTTCCCGTTGAAAGTGTTGCCATCAAAATCCATGGTCCAATTTCCCATCCGAAAGAGTTTGGCGGAACCTCGGGAAGCCTGATGGAAGAAATCTGCAGTGGATGTTTTTTCAAATTCGGGATTGTATAGGATAACTGCCGCGTATTGTTGTTTCCCATACTTTATCCTTCCGTTTGGATCAATGTATAAACTGCCCTCTTTTATTTCACTGGATGGAATTAAATCCGTAGGAATACCGGCATGCCAGAGGCTGTTCAGCAATTCCATACCTACGTCATCGAAAGAAGGTCCAGCCCGGTTTATGGCTGCCTGATGACCAAAAACAATTGCTACCGGGCAGTCCAAAGGACTATCGCTGATGAAATTCAACAGGTGGATTTTGCTTTCTGCACGCATCAGATCCCCATTAAAGAGTTGCGTATGCCTTTCCGTACGTTTTTCTTTACTGGGATACAAGGGATGGTAGTTGATCCTGCCTCCGGCGAGGGCGCAACTCCATATCTCCTCTTCATAATCACTCCTCTGGGTTGAATAATATTGGTTATACCAGACGGGACTATTCCATTTCTTTGCCAGCGCAGTGCGTACACCAAAGGGGGTTATTTCATCTGTCTGCGCCCAATCACGCCTTGCCGCCCACCAATATAAACCATTTTTTTTGCTTTCGAACCGATTGGGGTATGGATACCAGGTCGGGTGGGTTACCACTGCTGCATCAGGTCCAAAAACCTCTTTTATCGTTTTATAAAAATCATTCTCCAAAAGTGTGTTTTGTTGCCGGTTTAGTTCCATATAATGGTTTATCGCCATATATCTCTGCTGTTCTTTTCCTTTTATTCCGATGGACATTAACAGGCAATCTTCCAGTAGTTCCCTTCCGCCTGTCTTTTTTGCATAGGCGGCAGCATAGTGCCTGGAGTACCAGAAGTGATTTCCCGAAACCATCCTATCTGCGGGGAAACTGGGTGGAAATCCCCATTCGTCGCGCATTCCACCAGCCAATGGAACATCCGAGTAGTTTCGGATGATACTACGCGTAAACTCCATCAGATGTGGGGCGAAAACATCAGGGGTAAGATAGGTGAATGTAGCCATTACACATGCATGCAACCCTTTATTCTCTCTGTTTGCCGGAAGCCGGACGACGATCGAGTCTTTTGAAGAAACTATCACTTCACATTCCCGGGTTATATCTGTAAGGGTTTCCGGACTAATTTCCTCCGATGTCTTTTGATATACATAAACACGCGACAGAAAACTTTTCAACGGGATATAGGGTGTTCTACTTCCCGTCATGTGATCAGAAAGAGTGACACTGCGAATAACGGCTTCGACAGGTGTTCCATCTGAGAGGGGAATTTCCTCAAGCCATAATGATTCCTGCAGTTCATCCGGATATAAAGCCTCGAATTTTCGGGAAGCCAAACGAGGATCCAAATCCAATGCAATCCCAATCCCTTTTTGTTTGGCATACTCTACAGCCTGCTTTACTTGGTCATGCACGTCAATGTCGGTTATATCTCTTCCACGTAGCCTGATAGCTGTCGTTAATAAATTATAACAGGAATGTTTGCTCGCCTGATCGATAAAATATTTATACCCGTCGGTTTCAAACTGTTCTTCTCCCCAGAACCATGCTCCGATTACAGGGGGTGTCGGGGAGAGAATATAATGGTCGACAGGTTGGGACATAATTGCAGTCCGGGAAAACATGAAGAATAGGAATAAAAGAACTATATGCATGGCTATTGCTCCTCTCTGCAGTGTTATATCGTATTAAAGGATTTACTTTGTCTGGTATACATAATTGAATCGCCCTCCGGGTGCCACATCGCCGTTGACGTACCAGTCCATCGGATCTTCTTTTTGCATGTTGTCAGACCATTTGAATTCAAAATTGAGCACTTCTTTACTTTTCGAAATTGCTCTCAAGGGAAAACTATACATCAGTCTGTTTCCTTCCGTTTTGACCGTGACCTGATCAATCGTCTTCCACTGTCCATCGACATACTGTTGAAAATCCTTCCCTGCGTTGACTCTGAAGTCATATCCCATCCATCCGGTAGTGTGGTCCCTGTCGCTGTTGATATAGAGTCTCATCCACTGTTCGTCGTTGCCATGGATAATCGGTTCGGCCGTCTCCGCCATAAAATAGATTGTTTTTTGGTCTCTTGCCACTTTCAGTGTGGTGAAATCATTTCTGCCGGTGATGTTAGTGTATTGGATATGAGGCTTGATTACCGCCGACGGATGATCTCTTTTTTCTGTATCACCTTGATAGTCTGTATAGGCTGGCATCACATCTTCCCAGTCGTTCCATTCTTTGATAATCACCTCTTTACCGGCTTCCGGTGCCGCATTCATGCCCTTGTATTTCCGGATGTTTGCTACCATCTGCATATAGTAATTGTCTTTTAATCCGGCAGTCATGGTGGGTTCTATGTCCCTGCTGTACTCCGGATCGGCTTGGTCGCAGAAGTAGGAGTGTTCGGGGTTTCCATCCGTACTGCCCCATCTTCCGGCTATCCATTCATTCCATCCGGTGATAAACACAAATGGCACATCCTGTTGAAGCGCATAATCCCACTGTTCCTGGAAATTATACCCATAGAATATATCCTTTTCCGGTTCACCGGAATAGTTTTTTCTATAGCTTCGTCCCCAATTATTCGTATTACCGTAAAATGCGGAACCTCCCATACCTGCGGCGGGATCGGGGTGCTGGCATACCGACACATTGATGATTTCCCTTTCCCCGTTCAGGTTTTTATAGACATGCTGCGGCCTGATGAATTCGATCCATGGCCATCCGTTATCCTGTATGGGTTCATTGGGCCATTGTGATTCCCTGAATGTAAAAAAGGATTGGAACTTTTTTCCTTTGGCCTCTTTGGTCCTGCCGATAATAAGGGGTTTTCCTTCCAGGTAGTACCATGTTTCAGGATAGTAGATGGGCGCTCCCGGCTTGTAATATGCATCATAAATCTTTTGCATGGTATTTCCCGATTGCGTATTGGTATAATAGACCATTTTGGGTGGGTTTTTACCTTGCTGTTGAAGAGTCCGGATAGCTTTCATCAAAGCATCCGATTGTTCTTCATAAATAATCGCATTGGTGGCGTCGATCAACAGAAAGTCGACTTGTGCATCGGTCAGCAACTGCATGTTTTTCAGATGCACCCAGTAATCGTCACCGCGGTAGTACCCATAAATCGGTTCTCCCCAGAAATAATAGCGTCCTCTTTGGGTAGATCCCCAGTTTTTGTGATTTCCTTTCTTCAGCACTTCCGGATGATTGGGAATGATCTTGCTAAGGTCCCATTCCTGTTCGGAGGTTTTAGAGGATTTATCTCCCTGCCAGAGGAAGTAAAACATACCTACACTCCTGTTTTCCTTGATATCACCCACTTCCTCATGTCCCGGAAGTACTCTGCCTAACTCATCGCTTCCTGCCAATGGTTGAATAACGTCTACAGATATCGACTCCTGTTGGGCGATGAGAGGGGAATTGCTCAAAGTGAAGATCGTAAAGAAGCATAAAAAAAAGAAGTAAATAGATTTCATACGATTGAATAAAAAAGTTAGTTGACTTTGCCGAATACATTTCTTACTGCTTCCAGATAGCCGTATCCCCAGGTGGTGTCGGGCTCCAGGTAACTTCCTTCAGACCATTCATTCCATGCGTTGATGGTAATAATCTTCGGTGTGATATTATTCTGGTCGACATAATTCTTGGCTTTTACCAGATACTTCTCAAATTTATCGGGTGTTGAGTTATTGATATATCCTGCCTTGAAAGGGAATCGGGGATTCGCATCCCAACTTATGGTGAGGTTGGGGAAGTATGTCATGGAGAACTGATCTTTAAATCCCTCCCACATGTCGGTGGAAGCATCACCCCATACTTCATAGTCTCCCTCGGGATTCTGGAGGTGCGCCCAACAGTAGTTAGTCAAGCTTTTAAAACCAAAGTAAGTCAACACATCATCCTGACTTTTGATCGGATCACCGGGTACACCTTCAATTGAAGAGGGTAATGCTTCCCACAGGATACTTTGCAGATGAAGGCCGGGAAAACCGGCTTCCACAGTTTTTTGTTTGAAATAGTCGAGCGCTTCTTTTGTCTTTTCCGGCCCTCCCAGTCCATTGATCAGTGTGTTCAACTCATAAATACAGAAGACCGGCTCACCGTCAATTTTGAAATAGGAGGGTTCTTTGAAGTACTGCGAAATCACCCGGTCTACCACTATGTCGAACTGCTCCCTGTCCACTTCGCCGTTCCAATATACCGAGTCGACACGGGGATTCTTCACATCCCAGTAGGTTGTGGCATCGTGATTGGCCCACATCAGATAAAATTTCATCCGGTCATTGTTCACTTTCAGGAATCCTTCGTTGATACAACTTTCCAGGAAAGGTGCCTTTTCAAACCAATACCAGTCGAAAATAAATGTATTCACACCATATTCGAGGGCGGTTGAGATTTTTAAATCCATATCCCTGGGATTTGCTTCGTCGAGATATCCCCAGAGAGGCACTTTGGGTTGTTGGTGTCCTTCCTCCTTCGGTACAGTATTACGGATGATTTCCCATTCACCGGTTTTCTCGGGGAAGAGGAATTCCGACCGCGGCTCGTAATGATAGGCCGGCCAATAAAAGGCGGCAATGGAGTATTCGTTTCCTGCTGCTATGTTTTGTTTTTTATTCTCCGAGCAGGATAAGAGGAGAACAAACGCTATAAACAGCGTAAAGATGTGAGAAAAAGGGTTCATATAATTAAAAATTAGAGCCAAAAATCAAGACTCAAGAACTAAGAGTGAAGAACTAAGAGTGAAGAACTAAGAACTAAGAACTAAAAACTAAAAGTGAAGAGCTAAGAATTAGAATTTCTCAACTTCTTTACTTCTCAACTTCTCAACTTCTCAACAATTCAACATCCTCAATACTTTACTGACTGGATAGTGATGGGGCCGAAAAGTCCGGATGGTTGTAACGGACTTTGGGCATTATATGGATTCACATAGCACCATGTCTTCCTTTGCGCTTCAGGAAGGTGCTGGTCGCCGATCAATCGATTCATCCAGTTGTTAACTACCTCAATTTCCAGTTCATTCTCTCCCGGTTTCACAAAATCAGAGATCTCGAGCTTATAAGGATATGTCCAGACACCACCCGCGTAACTGCCATTCACACTCACTTTTGCCATCGCAGTCAGATTACCCAAGTCAATCTCGATAGTTTCATTCTCTTTTGTTTCCGGCATAGAGAAGTTGATCCTGTAATTTGCCGTTCCCGAATAATATTTGATGGATTCATCCGATGATGTGGTCCAGTCATGAAGCGTTTCAAAGATCACCGGTTCGGCAGGTCCCCTGAATGCGGGGTCGAAACTGACACTCCATGGGCCTTTTAAATCCTCAATGACATTCGGAGAAGGATAATTATCCTGAATATCAGTTAGGTTACTCTTTTTGGCTTTCTCCCTGAATACCATGAAAACGCTTTCATACGGAGCCAGTTTGGTTGGTACGGAGGTTGTTTGTGCCTTTATTTCAAAAGCAGGGAGGGTACGGATCGATCCGGAGATTGCCTCCCATAATTCAGGCTGTTTTCCGGTTACCCTGAATTCAGGATGGATAATTTTCTCCTCCCCGGTCTGGTTGGAGATAAAGTAAATATCGATACCTCCCAGCGACCTATGGCCGTAATGAATGGAATTGTCTTCGGGCAGTTTGCAATCGGGTGGGAGTTGGATCATGCCAAATACCTCTTCCAGGGTGAGTCCGTTCATAATCTCCCCTTTTCCATATTTTCTGCTTTTCACGTTTACACCATCCACTTCACCCCATAATTCTGCGGCCATTTCCCGGACCTGCCGGTCGGCTTCCGGTTGGTTCTGGAGGCTGGGGGAGCGGTCTGGCGCCGACCCGAGTACTATGGCTCCCTGGTAAACCAGTTCCTTGATTTTTGCCAATAACTCCGGCCGCATAGTCTCCTGTTTCGGGAGAACCAATACCTTGTACTGCGTACCGTGGGGAAGGGTTACCAATCCATCCTTCACCGTCATATCCCTGATGATTACTTCGGCATTCATATAATCGAACTGGTAGCCTATCGGTAGGGGAGGATCTGCCACGCCTGTCATTTTGGGGGCATCTTCACCGATAAAATAGGCGACATCGGCCACATTGAGCCCTTGCTGCAACATGAAGTTCGACCGTTTAAGATATTGTGAAAAGAGATCCATTTGCGAGAACCATGTGTTCTTGCGGTCAAATTCATTCCCGAACCAGGCATTCACTCCCGGATTCTTATCTTCATAAGGTTGCATGATATAGAGATGCAGCAGGGTGTTATTGATTCCCTCTGCAAAGAAGCGGTCGGTACGTTGTTTCATCATCGCCGGATAGCGTGAATAGGCAGGGCCACCCGATGTGTTGGATTCGGCGGAGATCTTGGTTTTTCCGTAGATATGCCCGGCAGAGGTAGCTGCCCGGTTTTCAATATCACCCAGTTCACCCTGGCTCCAGAACTCTCCTCCGATCTCGTCGGACTGTCCGCCATACATCAGGAACTCTCCAGGGAATCCCCAGTGGCCGTAATTCTCCAACCATGTGGTCAATCCGTGTTGGTGGCTTACGTCTCTCAGTCCACCCACGTAATCATAGGCCACTTTGTCCGCTATCATTCTCCTTAAATCCCATAAGAACCGGTCCGATTCCTGTGGGCTGTTCACCACATACCCCCTGTACACCGGCAAGTAGGGAAGAGGGTCATAACCGTATCTTCCTTTGAATTCCTCCAGGAATCCATCGGTGAAGTTCTGGCCTCCGGTTTCATAGCTGTCCTGCACGACCACCTTGAATGTTTTCCGGTCGGTTTCCGGGATTTTCCTAAGTATTTCACCGATAAACGCGTCGAAATGAACGGCAACCCATTCCTTGCTCATTTTGTCTATCTCGAGGCCGGTCGCTTCTGGTGAGGCAGGACTGTTAGTAACCTGCGTGGGAGTCATCCCCATCCGTAATATTTTCCATTCTCCTTCCGGCACGTCCCAATTCAATGTTCCGTCGGGGGACATCTTGTCGGAGATATCAAGCACCTGGTCGGCCGTGATCATCAGCGACTTGTCATCCACTTCCGGTTGATCGGCCCACATATAATCACCCCAGTAGGGTAGCGGAGTGGGGTGCATTTTTGCCAGTATTTTTTCACTGTAGCGTTCCACTTGGGGAATGGCGCTCAGGTTCACTTCCGCCAGTCCCGCATTCTGCGGATGATAATTCAATACCAACCTGAATTCCGAGGCTGTGGTGGCCGGTAAAGAGATGGTGACCGGCGCATAGCGATCGAAACCTACGTTGAGTGCCGGATTTGACCTGTTGATCACAAATTTTGAAACGGTGCTGAACGCATTGTTGTCTCCTTTAGCCTGTAGTTCGGCATCCGCCCTGAACGGCGAAGGAGTTGTCCGGATAGTCAGGCTTCTGGCAGTAAACGGTTTGTCCGTTGTAAAGGTGATTGCCACATTATTACCGGGTAAATTGATACCGGTCCGGGGATTGTTATCCGTCAAGACCGACAGGTTGGAGATGGCGGGAGATGCCACAATTTTGGCGTTGTTACTGTGCAATACCATCCCTTCGCCGTTTATGGACGGGATGGCGATGACTTTCACATCCTGGAACATCTCATGTGGCTGTTCGAGCTTCTGTGCTATTTTTTGTGGCCCTTTCACCATCACTTCCGACGAGGCGAGATAACGCATCGCCTGTTCGGGTTTGACCCAAGGTCCACCCGACTGGCTCCAGCCGGGAGAGTTGAAAATGCCAATCTCTATGTCGAGTTCCGTGGCAGTTTTCAATGCGGTATGCAATATTTCCCACCACTCATCGCTCAATACTTTGATATTCCCGAAAGGGAGGTCGTCCACACCAATATTCCCGATAAAAGCGCGGTTAATCCCGGCTTCCTTCATGGCATGCAGGTCTTTTACAGCACCCTCTTTTGAAATGTTATCGGAGATCCAGTACCAATAGACACTGGTCTGGATTGAATCAGGCGGATTCACAAATCCATTTTCTAATTCCTGTGATAGTTGTGTCAGATTTTTTCCGGAGTTTTGCATGCATGCCGTCAGGTGTAATGCAAAAACCGCAATCAACAACATCTTCATTTTTAGCTTCATCATTTTTTAGTTTTATGATATTTATATTAGAGTTTATATCGAATAAGATTTTAGCTATAAGAACTCTCCTGAAAAATAATTCTTTTTGAATAGTGAAATAAATTTAAACAGAGTCTAATCAATCTGTTTCGTTTGAAAATATTCCATAAATATAGCCTGTTTTTTTGAGAAATGACCGGACCGTTCTAAAAAACGATTTTGTAGTTTCCGGAAGGAAATTTATATACATCCTTACCATCCACCGTCTCTTTTTTCAGGAAATGGCAATTTCCCATTTCTTCACCGTTTACTTTGAACTCTTTTTCATAGGGAGGAACCACGAATCCCGATGAATTGGCAGGGATAGTGATTTCCCATTCCAGCCCGTGTTCATTTCTCTTCCAACTGCTGGAAACCCTACCATAAGGCGTTTCGATACTTGCTTTTGCCCATGGTAGAAAATCGCAGAAGAGTGGTTGAAAACGAATCACCTTAAAACCGTAACCGGAAGGATCGGGAGAAATACCCGCGATATCTTCGAAAAAGGATATGTCGAAACCGGCCTGCATAGGATGGTTATAGGAAGAGCTTAATACCGCTTTTCTGGTTATTTCGTTCACGGGCAATGTTTCCCATAGGGTAGTGGCATCGGCCGATTTCCACATCCACTCGAAACTATGCTCCCCTTTTTTGGTGAACATGTTCCATGCCGCTTCGGCATTACCATGGCGTGCCAGCATACTTCCTATCCTGCATAATCCGAATATACCACAGTGCATGAATCCTTCGCTCTTCTCGTTCATATTTCTCACTATGGACGCGCTTACGGCCTTTTCGTCACCATCAGGCACAAGACCCAGGTCCAACGCCAAGGCATCTGCCGTTTGTGTGCCGAAGGTTTTGTTTACCGGATCATACATGATGGCAATCATTTCCCGGGCGATCTCTTCCTGCATCAGTGAAAAAAGTGCCACATCCTCCTTTTTGTCGAACAGGCGTGCCGTCTCTTCCATGATCTTGGCATCCAGGTAATGAAAAGCGGTGGAAGTAAATTCAACCGGTGTGGGATCAGCCGATTCGTACTCGGGTGCGCACCAGTCACCCAGTCCCTGGTATACGATGGAAGAGGTCTCTTTGTTATACAATTTCTTCCTTTCCTCACTTTTTGCCAGCGAGTTCACATAGAGTGTCCATTGCTTCATCTGCGGATAAAACTCTTCAAGAATTTGCCGGTTGCCGTAATAGGCATAAATCCACCAGGGTAATTGCACGAGTGCGGTTCCCCAGTCGGGCGACGCTACTCCGCAAAGCCTCTTGCCGGGTGCGATCATATAGGGTATGCCGGCTGCTTTGTCGGTAAAATAGAAGGTGTTGTTGTATCTTTCGTGAAAGAGGGTATTCTTCTCTTCCTTAGAAGCGCCTGAACGGATATCTCCCAGGTATTTGTGCCAGAAATTTTCCATCTGGAAATTCATATTGGCCATTTTCACGTAAGCGTGCACGTCTCCCAGCCATCCACATTTTTCCCTGATCGGGCAATCGGTGGGAATACCGTGGACGTTACTCTTCACCGTGCGCAGCGCCAACTCATGTAGCTTGTTGATCTGCTCGTCCGCACATTCGAAGGTGCCGGTCTGCTCGATATCGGAATGAACAACAATCAGTTTTAGCGTCTCCTTATCGGGTGTTTTCGTGACGCCCGACAATTCCGCATAGCGGTAACCGTGGTAGGTGAACCGGGGAACCCATTCTTCCACTCCTTTTCCTTTACAGATGTAATGGTCTTTGAATATCTCCCCATGGTGGATCCATCCTGTCGATCTGAAATCCAGCCCCTTGTTCTGGTCGATTCCCTCCGCGAAGCGAATGGTGATTTCCGTGCCTTCAGTTTCATTCACTTTCAGGAGGGGAATTCCGGCCACATTCACACCAAAATCATAAATCCAGTTGCCCAATGAATCCTGCCATATCTTTTCGGCCGATAAAATCTCTTTCTTCCTGATAGGAGAAATCAATTGTGGTAACAATCGTGGAGGTATACCTTTTGTGGCGACCAATGCTCTCTGCCATCCTTCGGACGAAGAGCCGGCTTTGTTCCATCCATCCATTTCGTAATTGGCATCGTAGGTCTCTCCCAGGTATATATTGCTTTTACGTACAGGTCCTTCACGCCATTCCCAACTTTCGTCACTCCCCACGACTGTTTGTGAACCATCTTTGTAGGAGATCACCAGTTGCAGCCTTAACATCGGGTCACCATAAGAAAAATTGGCTCCTTGCCATGCCTCTTTTTGCGAAAACCAGCCCCCGCCCAGCATCACGCCGATGACATTTTCACCGTTCTTCAAATGAGAGGTTACGTCGAGTGTGCTATAGAGCGCCAACTGGTCGTAGTCGGTCTGTGCCGGATCAAGAAGTCGCGTGGGATCCACTGTGTTGCCGTTCAGGGAAAGCTCGCCTGCTCCCAGTCCGCAGAAGTAGACAAGCGCTTTCGAGATTTTCTTTCCCTTATCTGTGGAAAACACTTTCCTGAAATAGGGTAGGGCATGTTGGTTGGGATCGGCATAGGTGATCCATTTCGCCTTCCATGTGCTTTCATTCAGCAGGCCGATGGAAAAACCGGCCGGTTTGCTCCATTGGGTCGCTTTATCATTCTCTTCATCATTCTCTTCCCAAATCCTGACCCGCCAGAAATAAGAGGATCCCTCTTTGAAGTCCGTTTCCGGTTGTATGCCGAACTGTTGGTCGGAAGGTCGTTTCCCTGATTTCCAGATATCGGCTTTGCCCTTTTCTAGCAGATCCTGTTGTGAGGCGATCTCTATTTCCCAGGCTGTTTGTGTTATCCCCTGGCGGGATGACTTGATTTTCCAACTCAATGAAGGCGCATCGATTCCTTCCGGATTGGATATGTTGCAGCATTTCAGCTCTTCGACATAGGTGCCGCGTTCACCAGTATTACATGCATTGAATAGGAGTGTAATGCTGAAAATAGAGAGAATTACTCCATTGATAGAAATCTTTTTTGTCCCTCTCATTATTTCTGTTTTGACTGAGTAGTATATCATAATAATCCTTTATTCGGAATACACGAAGTTGAATCTGCCTCCCGGTGCGGTATCGCCGTTGACATAGAAATCCATGATATTCCCGTTTTCCTGCATGTTGTCATTCCACTTGAACTCGAAGTTGAGTGGTTTATCACTCTGGTTGAGTATTTTTTTGTCAATCTTTATCTCGAGTCTGTTATCTTTCACGACAAAGAATGATTTATTCACTTCTTCCCATTCCCATCTGTTTCCGATGTTCTTTTCGATAATCACCTTTTTTCCCGAGGGATTCTTCCGATTTATAATATAGTCGTACCCATTCCAACCGGTTGATTTATCTCTGTCGATATCGATAAGCAGGAGCATCCAGTTCGGATCTTTATGCGAAGTAAGCTTTTCAGCGGTTTCCACGTAAAAATAGATGAATTGATCGTCCCTGGTTACTTTTGCCTTGACGATATCGTTTCGTCCGGTATTGTTGGTATAGTAGGTGTTGTTCCTCCCTACATGGTCGCGGTGGAAAGTATTGCCTTTGTAGTGTTTGTATTCGGGCGTCACATTGTCCCATTGGCCGGATTCACCCAATTTGATGGTTTTAGGACCTGGAGCCTTTTCCGGTGGGGTCATTCCTTTGAATTTCCTTACGTTATCTATCAGTTGAAGATAATAGACATCGCCTTTATTACCCCATCCTTTGTTGGGTTCGATGTCCCTGCTGCGTTTCCAGTCGAACTGGTCGACGAAGGAGAAAGGGTCTCCGGTCCATGAATGTTCAGGGAGCCATTGTCCTGCGATGAACTCGTTCCATCCTGTGACAAAGACCAGTTCAGGATCTACTTCGAAAGCATGGTCCCACTGTTCCTGAAAATTCCAGCCGTAGAGGTAACCATCCACCCTGGGGTCGAACCCGTTTCGTTGAGAGAAATCTCGTCCCTGCGATCCGGGGAGATTGAATGCGCTGCAATGTCCGTTGGTTTCGGGAGCCGCGTTTTGTGCCACTCCTACTGCCATCTGTTCGAAACCACCTTTTTGATCGGGTATATACCCATGTTGAGGATAGTTCTCGAGCCATGCCCACTGATCTGCTCTCTTCGGGCCATCCACATAATCGGGTTGTCCGGGGCGGAAAGTGAAAAATTCCGCGATCTCACGGTCTTCGGGCGAGTTGGTCAGGTTATCGGGGTAAGCCATAATTCCCGGTTTTCCTTTCCAATTGAACCATAGATTCTTGTATCTTCCCGGTTTATAAACATCATTGTAAAGTTGTCTAAGGGAGACCAGTGAATGAGGAGTCGGACCAAAGGGAAGCATAAAGGCAATCTTGGGAACGTTCACCCCGTCTTGCTGTGCCTGGTCCCAGGTTTTCATCAGCGTTTCGTACGATTCAATCCAGGTAAGGCTTCCGTTTGTGCAGTCGAAGAAGACCACATCCACTTTCGCATCTGCCAACATCTCCGCATGTTTTCTCAACACCCATGGATCGGTCGTCTTGTAATAGCCCAACAAGGGTTGTTCCCAATAGAAGAATCCCGGTTTTGCCTTTCCCCATGCAGGATGGTTATAATCCTTCATCGCTTCGGGATGTTTCCTTACTATTTCTGTGATGTTTTTGACGGTTGTGGTGGTATCGTCATTTCCCTGATGCCAGGTCCAATAAAACATGGCTACATATTTGTCCCTCTTACCCCCGGCATCGGGATATTCACTGACTTTTCTTTCCAGCGCATCGGTTGCCGACCATTGGTCACTATCTACCCCTTGTGCTGTAAGAAGCTGAGTCGAGATGAACAAAAGATAGAAAAGAACCAGATTTTTTTGTTTTGTCTGTAATCTGCGCATAATTTGATAAATTTTGATTATGGTGAAATATAATGCATAATTTCACTCCAGTTACTAATCCCAATAATTGATTTATATGGTTCGAATACCTCAGCTTCTCTATCGGTTCCCGCAGCCTGGTAGGCATACCACACAGGTTTGCGTCCACCCGGATCGGTTTCGTCATCGGGGAAACGCCTTAATCCGATCCGCAGCCCATATTCCACCCTGTTGTCTATCCAGTTATGCCATTGGATAGCGTCAATACCATCCAGGTTTGCCAGTTTCTTCCAGGCATAGGCAAAACCGGCTGCCTGTTCCTTCAGGTCTTTGGTTTCATAGGTGCGGGAGTTGGTGCCGTTCTCTGAGAGCCATAATGTTCTTTTGACCGACCCTTTATAACTGTTTTCCGGCTTTTTGATCCAATCATCTATCACTTCCAGATTCTTGAATGTGACCAATGGGCTATGGGGAGTAAAAATAGCTTTTCCATCCAGCCAGGTCTTCGGCTCGTTCAGATCTTGCGGGTAGGGGTGATAGGCCACTCCCCATTGAAAATCACCCTCGAGGTTACAGAATTGTTGCAGCATTGTCAACAACTCTTTGGAGGAATAGAGTTCAACCGGTTCAACCCATGAATGGGTGAATGATCCCATTATTTCACTGTGTTCATCATATTGTCGGCTGATATTATGACATATCCTCATGGATCTCAGGTAAGTGTCAAGATAATTCAGCATGGGCTTTCTTCCCATGTTCGTCCAACTGAGTCCGGCATCCACTTCATTGTGCATGATCCATTTGTGTATTCTACCGTAAGCATTGTCGGGTCGGTTATAGCGGGAGGCCAGAAAATCGAGGGCGGCCGCGTAACAGTTGACTCCCTCATCCGTAGTCATATTAGGCATGGTATAAATGCCTTCCGATGTGAAATCGGGATGCTGCAATATTCTCCCTATTTCCGGATCAGCACATTCAGCTGCTTTTTGTACCAGAATGATTGCCGCCACCACGATATTTTTTGAGGCAGCCAGTTTCAAAGCTTCATCTATATGTTTGAGGTAATCGGTGGACATGTAATAGGTTTTTCCCCCGTATGTATGGGAAACCCTGTTGACCCCGGGGGTAGTGTAGATCATCCCGGTGATGAGGATATTGATGGTGATACTGGTAATACCGAGCTCATCGAGATCGCTCACAAACTGGTTTATGAAAAACCCACCCAACCCTTTTTTGCTCGTTAAAATTCCCGGTGGCATTGATTGTGTAGGCTCAATTACATCGGCATACCTGGCGTGGGAGGCGAGCAATTCGTTATTGCCACTCTCCTTGACGATGACCCATCTGGAAAGTAAACGGTCATAGTTTATGCCATTTTTGGCAATCACCCGTGGCAGGGTAATCCGGAATGAACTGTTGTCGAGTGCTATTTTATTTTTAAACTGAGTGGTGGTAACCAGTGTATCATTCGGAAAAACTTCGCACAGGCTGAACTTCCCTTCACCGCTATATTCCCCGGTGACGGTAATTTCGGTTCTACTCACCTTTACTTCGGTAATGGAAGAAGAAAAGCGTTGTTTCAGGTAAGCGTCCAAAGCTTCCTTGATCGCTTCATCCTGTATGATCTGTTCTTCTTCTTTGTCGTAAATCTCTTTTTCCGCCTGGTTCATCGATCTGAAATAGATATTTCGGATCTCGATATTGATTCCGCTTTTTGTGCCGAAATCAAACCTTATGAAATCATCCTGTTTTCCCCACGAGAAATCTTTTCTCGCCTTTATCAGGGTCAGAGAGTAATTTTTCCACATGGAGGAGGCAGGTATCGCATTGCCAAAAACTGAACGGCTTTCACTGATGGAAGGACCGAAGAATATCTGGGGCTTGTCAATCTCTCCCGAGCTTTTGTACTCAAATGTCAACACAACCGAATCCTGGTGGAGCATTTTCGATATACCTTCGGTCGTAATATAGGGATCTCCCCCCGTCGTGTTGATTGAATAGCTGTTTTTCTCGATTTGCGATATGGTCAGTTGATTGGCCGAGTTGAGTTTGAACTTCAGATACTCGGTGGTAGCCGGTTTGACAATAACCGGAGGTTCGATTTCGGGCTCTTTACTGCATGAAAAGAAAAAAAGCGATACGAATATAAGCTTTATAAGAAAGATACTGAACTGTTGCATTCAATTTTGATTTTGTTATATACTAGAAATCTTTTGGAGTTGCTCTAAGCCATTTGCCCGAAAGTGAAGCATCAATATCGAGTAACAGCAATTGTCCGTTTACTTTCGAAGGAATAATCTGTTCTCCAACTTTTACCACCGGCGCTTTTTTACCGGTAACAATGGGTAATGACACACGTCCTGTTCCTTGTATTTGTATTTGATAGACGGTTCCCTGTTCGGTTATTTCAGGAATGAAGACAATCTTTGTCAGCGGTTGTTCTGCAAAGGTATATTTATGCCCGTCGATAGTGATGCCTTTACAACCATTTCCGATAAAGGCTGTCAAACGGTTATCATTCCCTGTCCTGAAAGCCATTGAAAGTTTTCCGTTATAGATAATCCTATGACCGTTGATAGCCATGTTATCGAGTTCAATGGTATCGATCGGCAGAGGATTAACCGCCAGTGCTTGCGCATCCCTTTCTGCATTACGGGAAAATCCGGTATCCCAATTCTCCCTGTGTGTACGGTAATGGCGTACTACCATCGTTGTCCCATTGGGGAAAGCGGTCATGAAGTAATCCGAAGTACGTGACACTACGGAAGGGTTGTCATTGACATCCTTCAGACGTCCCGTGGCCGGATAAGCATCGGCTGCGTGAAGCAGTTCGAATAATGTCCGGGTT
This sequence comes from Proteiniphilum sp., assembly GCF_040307845.1. GTDB lineage: Bacteria > Bacteroidota > Bacteroidia > Bacteroidales > Dysgonomonadaceae > Proteiniphilum. The sequence goes on along the minus strand of NZ_JAWRIS010000007.1, from coordinate 7,460 downwards.
TCATAACCAAGGCTCTGCGACTGGTCGTCACGCGGACGAAATCCGAGATAGTAGAATGTGCCTTTTCCATGATCGGTTTTTACTCCGACAATTTTACCATCGCATTGCGCAACGATTTCATTATTGTTGGAATCTGTCGGATAAATTCGGTCTACAAGGAAATCGGTGAGGATCGTTTGCGGTGGGACAGCAGCAAAGCTTCCGCTGAAAGTAATCTCCTTTCCTGTGGCAATCTCTCCCATAAATGCGTCGTGTCGGTAACGGACTCCTGCCAGCTTCTGCCATTGTTCCACACAAGAGTTCCCTTCCGAGTCGAGCAAGGGTGGGGTGCCGAACCAAAGCACTTTGCCTCCGTTTTTCATGAACAACTCCATCATATCGAGCAATCCTTTTTCGGGTAACGGCTCAAACATGACGACCAGTGTGCCGTAGGTTTTGTCTTTTACTTTTAGTTTGCCATCCTCCAATACCTCTCCCATCTCCATTAGCTTTTGTGCGGTAAGATAGTTGGTGTAGCCATACTGGGTAACCCAACTGCCGAAACGTTCTTCCACCGCTACCAGGCTCAGGGGATAGATCGTTAGTACATCTATGTCACGGTGGACATTTCCCGTAATCATTGAAATATCCCTGGGTGGTTGAGCTCCAAAAGCGTAATTGACCGCCATCCGGCGTTGATGTGCTTCCGCCGGGAAACCCCAGGCTGCAGCGTATGCGTTGGGGTATTTGTTGATCACCCCGATCGAGGAAGCCATCGCCGCACCGTAATAGTTACGGTCGCTCCAGCCACATTCAGCGAAGTCGTTTCCTGTCGGTTCCAGGTATTCACCCCATTTAAAATAATCGTAACAAGCTGCTGCAGCCTGATGCACTGTATTACTCCACACAAAGTTGGAGGTATATTCATACTGGGCGGGTATCGGAGGTAGTTTTTCCGTATTCCACAGATCGATAGTAGGGCTTTCCGCCCATGACGCATGTGCACCCGTTTTCAGTTCTCGCCCGAATAGTGATTCGGCATATTTTTTCGCATTGTTAAATAGATCGACCACTCCATTATTCAATAGCTTGTAATAGCGATCACGTAATTGATAGGTTTTGTGGATATCTCCCGGTGTAGCCCCCATTACGTACTGAATATTGAGAACCGAATGAGCAAACGGTTCATAGTTTGGTGCGCCATATACGAAGTAGAGGAGGTATTTGTCGTCAAATGGTTGTCCATACTTATGCGTATAAGTATTAGCCATACTCTCAGTGAGATACAGGGAGTTGAACTGTCCGTTCTCATGATGGCTGAAATAGCTCCAGTCTTGCTGGATATGCATCTCGTCGGAATAAAATTCCGTGAGGTTCACTCCTTTATCGTGATATTTTTCTATCAGTGTTTTAAGGAAAACAGGTGCGTCGGCGTTAAAATAATCCATTTCCTGGGTTTCATATTCGAGCATGACCATGACCCGGTCGTAGCCTTCCACTTCAGGTTCTTCACCCGAAACCTGCAATAACCGCATTTCTATATTCTGTCCGACTCCTTGTGCCTGGTAATTCATCGTGTCGGTTGCCTCGTATGTAACCTGCTTTAACTCTACAATATCTTCCGGCTTTACCACCCGATAGGGGATAAAACCGCCACTCTCTTTAAATGCATATGCCTTGACATTTTTTAATTTTACCGGTGATTTGCCCTTGTTGTTGGTCCAGTATAGCTGATGCCAGATAGGAAGGTGGAATTTACCGGTTTTGGTATCCCTGAACCCGACTTTATAGGCCAGCCAACGCCCGCTATTACCGGTCTGTTTTTTGTATGCCGGCCCCAATTCCAGCGGACTTAACAGGCTCAAACAGATACCCATATCGTATTGTTTGACGAAATCGCTGATGACCTTGATGTTATCTACATATTCGTCGGTGTCGGGTGTCAGTTCTCTTTTGGCACCCGTATCGTTACGGTATTGCCGGAAAAACTCGTCGAACGCAATAATAAGCTGCTTGGATCCATGTTTGTTCCCTTCCTCGCAGATTTGCCGCAGGCTCCGGATGTACTTGTTGTAACCGAGAGAGAGATCCATCTCCTTGTCCGGATCGGTGAGATCTCTCAGTTGTTGATCGCTGGTAAGGATAATTGATTGTGCCTGAAGGAATGAATCCATTCCAGAAAGGCATCCCAATATGCATAATAAAAAGAAAAATCTTATAGCCTTCATATGATTGTTTTATTCCTGTTATTCATTCCACTGTATGGATTATTTCCGACCAGTCGTTAATGCCTATGATTGATTTGTAAGGTTCAAATACCTTGTCTTCCTGCGAAGTATCGGCAGCCTGAAAAAGATACCATACTGGTTTTTTCCCGGCAGGATCGGTTTCATCGTCGGGATATTTACGGAGACCGATGCGAAGACCAAATTCACCGCGTGCATCCATCCAGTTGTGCCACTGGAATGCATCGATACCATCAAGGTGTTTCATTTTTTTCCAGGCATAGGCAAAACCGGCTGCCTGTTCGGCAAGATCTTGTTCGGAGTAGGAGCGTGAGTTTGTCCCGTTTTCCGACAACCAGACGGTTCTTTTTTGCGTGCCGAGATATTTATTTTCCGGTAGCTCAATCCATTTATCCAACACTTCAAGATTCTTGAAGGTGACCATTGGTGAATTCATTTTGAAGGTCGCCGAATTGTCATTCCACGTTTTTGGCTCATTCAGGTCTTCCGGATAGGGATGACAGGCTAAACCCCATTGAAAATCGCCTTCCACTTCAGAGTAACGAAGGAGCCCGTTGAGAAGATCGAGTGTGGCGTAATCTCCATCCACAGGAACAGGTTCACTCCATGAATGGGTGAATGATGCCAGCACTTCGCTATGCTCGTCATACTTTCGTATGATGTTGTAGCATAAGCGCATTGATTTGTAATAAGCATCCAGGAAGACATGCAGCGGCCGGTTACTCCCCATATTTGTCCATACATGCCCTGCATCCACTTCGTTGTGCATAATCCAGTGGTGAATGCGCCCATATTTGTTATCTTCCCTTCCATAACGGTTGGCGAGGAAATCGAGTGCAGCAGCATAGCAATGGACACTCTCAATGGATGTCATATTAGGCATGGTGTAAAAAGCATTTTCACCTCCGAAGTTCTCATCCTGGAGCAACTGTCCCACTTTGGGGTCGGCAGACTGGCTTGCAGAATTTACCAGGAGGATTGCAGCCACGATGATATTATGTTTGGAGGCCTCAAGCATCGTGCGATCGTACCCCTCCACGGTAATACTGTCGAAATAATAGGTCTTTCCCCCATATTCATGGGCGATTGTATTCTCCCTTTCGTCGAGATAGATAAACCGGGTGATCCAGATATTTACAGTGATGCTGCTAGCCGGAAAATCAACCAGATCGGAACTGTACCCTCTTCCTATGTGATAACCTCCGATTCCTTTTCTTCCGGCAAGTTTCCCTGCTGGCAAATTTCTTTCCGGTTTAATATAATCGGCATGACGTGCAGACGAAAGAAGTTTTTTCCCTTTGGCTATTACCCATTTTGATAGTGCCTGATCATAGAGAAATCCATCGATATTCACAAACCTTTCCAGTTCAATGGAGAATGGCGATTGTGTCAGTTCCATCCCCTCAAATTGTTCCAGCAAAGTAATGTTTTCCCATGGTTTTACGGCATGTAGGATTGCCTTTCCATCGTCGGAATGATAGTTCCCCTTTATACGGAGGGTCGAATCCAGCACCTCGACATGCGTGACAGAGGATTGGTAATCATTGGATAAATAGTTGGCTAATTTATCGTTGGCTTGTTGATCGAGCGCTTTGAAAGCCTCTTTCTCCTTAAAAAGAGCACTCTCGGTTTTGTTACGGTTACGAAAATAAATATTGTGTATAATTATTTCGGTGTTGTCCCGGTCGCCGAAATCTAACCGGATAAAACCTTTTTCTGAATTCCAGTTAAAATTTTCGATGGATTCACCCAGGTCTACTGAATAGATAGCTATTTCTTCCGTTACTTCCAGTCCCGGGCCTTTCTGACTCCCTGCTAAGTTAGACCCGAAAGAACCGGTTTCTTCCGAAAAAAAGAAAACCTCCAAAAAGTTAACTCCCTTTGCTGAACTATATTCAAAGGTCAATACCGTTTGATCTTTAGAGAGCGGCTTTTTTAATTTCTTCAGGAAAATATAGGGATCATGCCCTTTTGTGGTTATTTTATATTCATTCTCTCCCAGGGAATCTATTGTCAGATGGTTGGCAGAGGGCAGATCGAAACGCATATATTCGGGACTCCTACTGTTACAACTTATTGCCATTAAGTTTGCTACCAATAACATGATGATAGGATATCTTGATTTCATAATTTTATGAGCTTTTTTTATGTTATTTCCGGAAAATCAGGTGCTATTTTCCCAAATTAATCCTTGTAATTTTGGCTTTGCCGGCATCTGAAAATGAAATTTTAATATCTTTCATAGCACCCTGATAACCGGGTATAGCGGATAAGTCGATCTGATGTTTATGAGGATGACCGTCTGAAACTATGGTTTGTTTGACTGTTATAGTTTGTTTTGTTGGAAAGAGGGGTACCTTCATCTCTTTCTCTTTTTCTACACTAAATTCCCCTTCACTCCAGTTCAACCAATCCGTAAAATCAGATTTACCGACCGGTCGTATTTCAACAACGAGTTCCAGTTCTTTATTCTTTTCTGAGGTAAACTCGCCTTCTATTTCCAGGAATGGAGATTCGGATGCTTGCCAGAATGTGAGAGGACTTATCAGTGTTGCGTTTTTTTCGAATTGTATATTTAATCCATCTTGAATAGGGAATCCCGTATCTTTTATTTTACCTTGATAATACCAATTACAACGTGAGTTTTCAAAATGCCATTCGGAATTTGGCCTGATAGTCCGATTTTCCTTCGCATACGACCGGATATCATCCAAGGTACCCAAAATGAATGATGTTTTATAAGTCCAATGGATGTTGTGGTCAATGATTTGTCTACCGACCGGTGCAATATGTCCTGTTTGTCCATCTTTTTCACCGCCATATCCTTTGAACGCATCGTTGGGGTGAAATCCACCGTTGAAGTTCATTACTTCCGGTTGAAATACTCCTATTCCATACCCTTTGTCATCCAGTAATGCAGCCCAATTTTCAGGGGTATAAAAATGTACCCAGGGCCATCCTTTCTTATCATTTTTGTCGACGATAACTGTTACAGGTTCATCGGTGAAAGGTTTATCTCCAAGATAGGCAACCAGTTTATACCAAGGACCATTTGTGTACACTGCCGGCATTTCCTGTCCGGCGGCATGATATTGGGTTTTATCATTCCTGTTGTTTATCAGGGTAGCTTCCATGGTGATCACATTTCCTTCCAAAATATAAAGGCTTTCAAACACGCATTCACCTGCAACACCCGTCTTATGAGGCCATTGCATCGGAATACTTCTGATGAAAATAGCATTCTCTCCCCGTTTTTCAGAGGAAATTACCTTTGAACGGTTACCTCCTGCATCTCCCGATTGGATGGGATTCCATCCTAACCCTTCCCATTCAGGGGCAGGCCTTTCGCCATTGGGACCGATATATGGCCAGGGGCCGCTATAAAAAGACATTTGTATCTGTCGACCCCAGTCGAAACTGTTGATCATATTCTCACCGCCATTGGCTTTATCGGAGAGATAAGTGACGGCACCTCCCAGGGTTATATCCACGCCGAGTTTTAGTCGCTCATTTTGAATGTACACCATAGAAGTGTCTTTACCGAAGCTGCCACTGGCACATGCCATTAGCCTTCCTAAACACAGATATATGAACAATAAATAAAGGGGCTTTCTATACATTTTCTCCGAATTAATTGTGAATAAAAAAATCAGAACTTCGAAGACTCACGTTATTGTATTAAGGATCAACGAAGTTCTGATATAAAATATTAGATAAAGAGAATTCTACCAACCTGGATTCTGCCAGTCATCACCTGTGAGGGCTTCCATCTTTGAAACCTCGGACAGGCTGAGAGGGAACATCAGATATTTATCTGTATTGGTTCCACGTTCTTGCAGTTTTACCCTATTGTAGATATAATTATCTCCATCCTTTGTTATTCTCATACCTGTGACGAACTTGTCGGTCTCGTTGAGTATTTTCCACCTTCTTACATCAAAGAAGCGGTGCTCTTCAAAAGCAAGCTCTACTTGCCGCTCGTTGCGGTATCGAACTTGAAATTCTTCATTGGAAAGCCCGGCTGGAAGAGGAGGCATTTCGACCCGCGCCCGGACAATATTAACAGCATCTCTTGCAGAAAGTGCACCTGCTCCGGCTGCTTTGCCCGCTACTGCTACATCAGGTCCGGCTGAGTTGTATGCAGCCTCGGCAAAATTCAGATATAACTCACCCAATCTGAAGATTTTCATAAGTCCGTCATTATCCACATTCACATTTGACCTGTAGTCATTAAATTTCCTCAAATAATAGCCGGTGCGTGTAAACCGTATCTGTGTGATATCATCAGATATGCCGCAGTTACCCCCGACAAAAGTTTCTACTGGTATTGGTGCAGGGGGTGGCGTAAAAGTTTCGATCTGAAAATCTTTGATCGTTATTTCATATCCGGCTCCACCTGTGATATCAAATCGTAGAAAATGGTTTTCCGGTTGTGCTCCACCACTTGCATCCACACCAAATCCCCAATTGCTTATTGCTGTGGAGAGATCGTATTCGAATCTTGTCCATTCGGAAGCTTGTTCAATAACAATGTTTTCGCCCGACGACCTTCCTCCTTGCGGACCACCTGCCACACAGAAGAAAAACTCGGCGTTAGTCACTCTGATATTACTTTTGTATTGAAAACTGATTACTTTCTTTTCAGCATCACCCAACGGTTTTCCAAGAGTGGAAGTATGAATCCATGGGTCACTTCCGGTACTTGTTAGGGTAACTTCATCATTATTCTCTGAAACCGAGATATTATTTACCACAGAAGGTAAAAATTTCAAGGGGAAGATATCTTTTTCGATATTACCACTGGAAAGCGATCTGGGAGAATTATTGTAATATACAGAGGCATAGAATCGAGGATCCCGTCCCTCATAAGGATTGTTTGGATCATATCCGGATGCTGTATTGATGATGGGATCCAGACGATTAGCGTCATTATATCCCAAGACAGGCATTTCTCCTGTTGCTTGCATTCCATAGGCATCCACCAATTCTTGTGAGGGACCTGCCCCTGCTTTTTCAGCACCTCCGGTAATGGGCGTACCTGCCCATTTCCATACATTTGTTCTGGCACTGGTCGATTCGAAGATGGTTTCTTTGTCTACAGAACGACTTGGATCGGAACGGAAAATGAAATAATAGGCGTAAGCATTCTGGGCTACATCCCCACCTGGTGTGACGTTGAATAACTCAAATCCGTGTGCCAGACATTGGTCCAATGCTTCTTTGGTGATTTCTGTG
>NZ_JAWRIS010000006.1:0-22081 GCF_040307845.1 Proteiniphilum sp. | reverse complement strand
GCCTCGGCAGACATAGAGGGAGGCAACATGGACGGCGCCATCGCCCGGATGAACAAGATCGCCGACAATCCCAAGGTATGGAACAACCTCGGTGTGGCGTACGCCCGCAAGGGTGACTTCGACAAGGCGAAGGAATACTTTGAAAAAGCCGCCGCAGAAGGTGACAACGACGCCCGCGCCAACCTGAAGGAGCTGCGTAAGGTGACTGTAAACGATTAAACAACAGAGAGATTACAATAACAATTTAAAAAACCAATTTTATTCATTATTAATTTTCAGAACATGAGAAAATTTAGCAAATTATTTTTAGCGACCGTGATAGCCCTCGGAATGGGGTTCACGGCATGCAACAGCGACGATGTGCCTACGGCTCCGTCATCTGTGGATGGTGATTCCTGGGCAAGCATCACGGTCAAGTTTCCCGCCGGAGCAACCTTGAAAGCGTCGTTGCCGGGTGATTACAATGAAAAGGGAACCTATACGGGACGTGACGTGATTGAAACGGTAGATGTGTTTCTGGTAAACGCCGGAACCGGAACAGTGAACTACAACTCGTTTGCAAAAAGTTCTTTTGCCGAAATCGATGAAACCGGAGTATTAAAACCTAACCTGGCGCTGACCGCCACCGCAGGGGAGAATATCAAGGTATATGCAGTCATCAATGGGAATAGCGATATCTTGAACACGCTGAAGGGAACCGGCGCGGCAGGCTTTGCCACAGCATTTGCCGGTGAGGCTACCAAGAACGCGGCAGACGTGGCCACATTCATTAGCGCGGATAAGAAAGAAAAAATCATGATGACCAACGACGAGGACGACTATACCATAAATGTAGAAGCCGGAGTCACGAAAGAGGATGCTATAGCAGGTACTGCTAACCATGTGCAGGTAAACGTGGACCGCGTGGTATCGCGTGCCATGTTGACAGTCCAAACTGAAGCCACTACAGGTTCAGGATGGCCGGTAAAAGCTACGATTGGTGGCGCCGAAACAGAGATCGCTACCGTCACCGGCGTTACTTATGCCGTTGGACAGAGCAACAAGAAGTTCTATATTATGAAAAAGAGCGATTATCAGGTACCTGCTCCGGTGTACACTTACACACCCGGCGAAAATTGGGCAACCGAAGCGAATACGATGTTTGATTATAGCGGCCTTGCCAGTTTCACCGAGGTGACGCAATATACCTATAACGCTGATTTGGAAGGACTTCCTGCCCTTCTCAACGCGGAAGAGACCAGTAAATTCGTATTGCCGGTAAACCACCTGATAGACAAAACTCCGGCGGAAGCAAGAGAGGGTTACAAAAAAGGGAACACCACCTATATGGAGATCCGAGCAACATTCGTGCCGAAGGAAGTTGATGGTGCAGCTTATACCGGTGCTGCAGAAACCGTTTACCTGGGTGCCAATGACAGCAAGTTCTATAGCACAAGGGAATTGGCCGAAGCTGAAGGACAACAAGCCACCGAATACAAAGACGGTGTGATGAAGTATGTGATCTGGTTGAACCCCAATGACCTGGTGGCAACCCCTGCTCTACCCAACCCGATGGTTTCGCCCACTGTCCGCAACCAGGTTTACCATGCCCATATTAACGCTTTCACCGCCATGGGCGTGCCCAACAACCCGTTGAACCCCGGTCAGCCCGGCGATCCCGATGATCCTGACAATCCCGAAATACCCGGCGATCCCGATGATCCAAACAATCCGAAAAATCCTATCGATCCCGAAGATCCATTGAAGACCGATGTCACCTACCTTTCCGTATCGGTAAAAGTACTGCCTTGGACAATGCACTCCTATGGCATCAACTTAGGTGAAGACATCTATTGATAAGAGATTATTTCCACATTATCCGGAGGAAGAAATTCCTCTTCCTCCGGATTTTTTTAAGCAAACAACAATTTTTTTTCAAAAACGCAACGAATGATGAATGTACGAAACAAGATATTGATAACGCTGTTCGCGTTGGGAACAATTTTCTGGGGTTGCGACTCCCTGATCTATGATGATCTGGCCGATTGTCCCCAAGGTGTATATGTGAAATTCTACTCAATGACACCTTGTGCCACAGATTCAACGTTCTTGGGGAGCGTACCCTCGCTCACCCTGTTCGCGTTTGATGAAACTGACAGGCTGGTTACTTCCGTCACGCAAAGCAATGTAACGTTGAGCCGCGACTATGAGGTGCTGATGCCCGTATCCGACGGCAGTTTCACTTTTATCGGCTGGGCAGGCGTCAACGACAAGTTCACGGTTTCATCGTTTACCAACGGCACCACCACCAAAAAGGATGTAATGCTCAAGTTGAACGCCACTTCTGGTGTGGCAGCCAGTCTGGAGGGCACTCAATTGTGGCAGGGCGAAAGCCCCGCCGTGTACCTGCCCGACCCGGCGAAGTACGGCACACTCTACAAGCACACCTCCATCAATCTGAGGGAAATAACCAACCGGGTAAAAGTAATTGCCGAGTTCGACAAACTCACAATGAAAGATTATGACACGAAAGCGCTTCATGTGGAAGTCTCATCGGTCAACGGCACATTACGGATAGACGGATCGATGCCGATCAACGAAACCGCGTTGACCTATCCCTTTGCCGGACCGGCGTATGCCGACAACCTGGTCACCTGGGACTACTCCACATTGGCATTGAAAACAGGCTATAACAATAAATTGCATATTTTTTATACCGGCAACAAGGAAGAAGGCGAGACAGTCTTCAACGGCGACCTGATTGCCATGATCCTGCTAGCGGCACAAAACGGGAAAGCAAACCTCGACTGCGACAATGATTTCACCATCAAGGTGCTTATCAAGGATTATTGCGTGGAATGCTGGGAAAACAACCCCGCTTTCAGTTGCTCCATCTATGTGAACGACTGGCTGATACACAGCTACCAGACAGACTTGTAATTTAGAGGTATTTCCGGATTCCCTCCCGGGATAGAATGGATTGGAAACTGTAAACGACGAAAAAATAGAATATGAGTAATAGATCAATATATAGTATTATCCTGCTTCTGGCTGTCATGCTGCCGTTTACCGCCTGCGACTCGTTTATTTATGATGACCAGCCGGGTGAAGAACCAACAGGCGAAGCTGCAAAGGTCTACCTCTCGGTGAGCATACAGGCCGCGCGCACGAGCGGGCTAAGGACGATCAACGAGCATGCGAATTTCGAAGACCGTGTCCACGACCTTGCCTTGCTCGTCTTTGATACCGGCTCCGGGGAAAAAGTAGGCCAGTTTTTTGGAGAAGGCATAGCCAAAGAGAGGACCCACTATACTTTCACAGTGGAACTGACACCCGGGCAACGCGATTTCTATTTCGTGGCGAATATGCCCATGGCAGGTTTGAAAGACATAGATACCAGAACAGGCATGGAGACCTATTTGAAAACCTTTACAGAGGGGACTTTCAATCGTGACCTGGATGCCGCCCTCTATCTGGGCGCGACCGACACGGAAGGATTCCCCATGTCGAGGGTGTATGCCAACCAGGAGGTGACACGGGGCGGAACCGCCATTCAACCCAAACCGTTCCTGCCGGTACCTGTGGTGGGGGAACCTGCCGAGGATGTGGTAAGGATGATCCGTGTGGTAGCCAAGTTGGAGGTCGATTTCGGAACCAATATCAACAAGATCGCAAACGTCTATTACAAGAACGCGTTCCGGCAGTTCAGCCTGACGGCACCGGACTATACGCCTGTAGCCTATTATACGGTCTCTCCTCCAAACACAAAAGGGAATCCACTCAAGCCTGTGGGTAATACTTTTGTCTATTATATGCCCGAAGCACTGATGGATAACCCCGCATGGAGCGCGACCGGACACCAGCCGGTGAACTATTTTGTCATCGAGACCGTCGATGGCGCACTCTTTAATATTCCCATCATCACCAATACCCCCGCAGAGATACCCGATGGCAACTATATGAAATTTGCCACCGGCAATGCAACCACGCAACCCAACTATAATATTTACCGCAACCACCATTACCATTATACGGTGGATAATCTGGAAAATATAGAAATCTTCTACCAGGTCAATCCCTGGGACAAGGTCACCAAAAAACTCTTTATGGGCTATGGCTACAACGTGGAGGTGGATGAGGATGGTAATATCACCATCACCAACACGCTGGATGACTGCATGCCGCACAAGGTGCGCCTCGAAACCATGAACGGCGCCCTGTTCGTAGGTGATCCCGCTCCTTCGGTGGTGGAATTCGGATATGATGAGACGCAGACGCCCGATCCCCTCAAATTAAAAACCGGCTATGCCGAACAGTTCAAAGTGAACAAGGAGTCTGTGGCTTCGGGAGCGGAATATCTGAAAGTCTCCTATAACAACGTTGAGGTATATACCTTTAAGAAGTAACGAGCAATGAATATGAGAAAAATAGCCCATATATCCGCCGCCTTGCTGTTGGGACTGCTTTTTGCCGCCTGCGACAGCGGGCAGGAGATACCGCAGCCTGCCGACAAGACGGTGGAGATAGCGTTCAATATAGACAATTACACGAAAGTGATCACCAATATGAAAAGTGCATCTTCCGCTGCCGCGACCCGCGCGACAGATGTGGGCACTGCTCAAGAAAGCGAGGTGAAGGATTTTTATATTTTCCTGTTTCGCGAAAACACGCAGCAACTGATCGGGAAATATTACGTCGCGAATGCGGCTGCCGATGGATCCGTCACAGGCGGTACAGGCGGAACGTATGTTGTCGCTGAAAAGAAAGCGTCCCTCAACTTGACACAGGCCGAAGCCGGCAAATGCGACGTCTATATTGTTGCCAATGCCACGGACAATGATGTAAAAGCCACGTTGGATGGCATTACCGCCACAACAGCCAATCCGCTTGACGCAGTAAAATCTGTATCGAGATCCGTCAACACACCGTGGTCAGCCACCCTGTCCACCCCCATATTGATGTCGGGCTACAAAAACCATGATTTCATCTCCGACCGGCAGCTGGATCATGTCAATCTGGTGCGCGCCTTGGCCAAGGTCGAACTGAAGATCACACTCAAGGCGGAACACCAAAGCACGCCCGTGGTAAGGGAAGGTGATTTCAGTGATCCCTCTGCCATTTTGATAAATAAGCCACAATATCACTACGCTTTCCTGAATTTCGACCAACGAACTTATGCGCTCAAACCCGCCTCGAAAGAGAGCCTCTTGACCGCCCCGAATGCGGTGGCAGACCTCCGTAACCCGGCAACGGGAGGATGGAGCTGGTCAGTTTGGAACACTTTGGGAACTTATCTGCCCGAGGGTGCGACCGACAACACAAATGTGACAGGCTTGAATCTGGTCACCTATATCAACGAAAGGGTTCCGGAAGTCCCTGCCAAGCCGTTATCCGCCATCGGCATCAAAATGCCCTATAACGGCCCCACGCCGCCGCCCGAATTCGGTCCCGACGTCACCCAGATATTTCTCCCGACCACCATCGCGCGCAATAACTGGTACGTGTACAATGTTGAATTATGAGTTGTGAGTCATGACTTCTACTTTTTAAATAAAGAATATGAGCATACATAAAATATCCATAGTTTTAGCCATCCTCGCCATCAGCGTGACAAGCTGCCAGCAGGAAGATTTTGGAGGTCCGGGCACCCCTTCCTCTCCGATCGAGTCGGGCAGCGTGGTCTCGCTTACCACCACCCGTGCCGACGGCATGGTGGGCATCGCGGTAGATGCCCCGGCCACACTCCGCGCCGGCGTATGGATCGACCTCGATGGCGACGGCAAACGTGCCGAAGACGGATCGGAAGATATCACCGCCTTCAATATCTACCGCGATTACAAGCTCGCGACCGCCAAGCAGTCGGTATCGGTGTATGGAGATATCACCTATTTCGCCGCGGCATCCAATGAGCTATCCGCATTGGACGTGTCGGGCAACCCGTCCCTGCAGACATTGAACGTGCCGCTCAACGGGCTTTACACGCTCGACCTCTCCAAAAACACGGCATTAGTCCGTTTGGATGTCTCGGGCAACCGGCTCTCCTCGCTCAACGTGTCGCAAAACAATGCACTGACTACCCTTTGGGCATTCGACAACCAACTCTCCACATTGGATGTGTCGCGCAACAGCGCCCTCGCCTTCCTGGACGTGTCGGGCAATTCGCTCACTTCGCTCGACGTGACCAAGAACGCGGAACTGTCGCGCCTCTTGTGCTACAATAACCAACTATCTGTGTTGGATATCTCGCAAAACAGCAAGTTGAACCGCCTCTGGGCGTTCGACAACCCCTTCTCCGCCGACGAGACAGACCGTATCATCGCCTCACTGCAAGCTGTATCACAGGGGGATCTGTGGCTTTCCATCGACCCCATCGCCGCAGAAAAGGCAAATGCCCTCGCCCTGAAAGGTTGGACGGCGAACTGACACGAAATCCATGGAATAGAATGAAACTGTTTCGATAAGCGTAAAAAAAGCAAAACGACGATACAAACCAAGACATAAGATGATGACAAAAAACATACACTCCAATTATAGATTCACGGTAAAAGCGGGCATCCTGTCACTTTTTGTGCTGATAGGCGTTTTTCAGGCAGGGGCACAGGTACGTGTTGGCTTTCAGCCACGTACCTCACAGCAGGCACCCGGCGATTATAAAGGTGTGCAGAATTACTATCTGCAAGGGGATTTCACGATGATCGGAAATACCAACATTACCTTACGCTCCTATACCGATGGTGGATCTAATGGAAATGTCCAGATGGATTACGTGGATATTGATGGCGATGTGAACACATTGAATTCCTCATCGGCACAATTGGTTATTCCGGATGCCGCCTGTTCTGAAATTATTTATGCCGGACTCTATTGGACGGGACGGGCACATGATGCCACTACCAGTGCCCATACGTTTAATGTGACCAAAACCATTATCGCCCCGGGAGCAGCCATTAACCTGAACAATCAACAGGCGTCCTATGATAATGCGTTGTCATCTTATACGGGTTATACCTTTAATCAAGTATCACGGCAACAGGAAGGTACATCTATTAATCGCACTTATTACCCAAGATACGGTATCGAGGGAACAGGATTGACAACCTACTACTTTCGAATTACCAACGATACCAATAACAGAGTGCAAGTAAGCACCTCAACAAGTGGTCCTTGGACAACTTTGCCGAGTAGTTATAATACCTCAACAGGTATGGCTACATTAAACACGCCGCATCAAATTACCATAGATAACGTGGTCTTATCAATTACCGGTTTTGTTAGAAATCCGGCTACAGATGGGAATGCGAATTCTTATCAAAATGCAGCCCGTATCATTTACAATGTGTCCGGAAACCAAAATATATCCCAATCGGTGACGAAAAATTTCGACAAGAAAAAAGTACAGCTTAAAAAGGAAGGAGAGAACTATCAGGAAATAACCGCTTTAAGCGATGCCATTTATTATCCATCAGGAAATCCTAATCCGGATGGTGTTATGTATTCTGCCTATGCCGATATAACCAATTATGTGCGTCAGCATGGCGTGGGCAATTATTTTGTGGCGGATATTGCACTCCGTGAGGGAAATGGCGGAGGCACCGGTTATTATGGTGGCTGGGGAATGGTGGTTATCTACAAAAACCCGGCGATGAAATGGCGCGACATCACCGTTTTTGACGGTCATGCTTATGTAGCGGGAAGTACTACGGTAAACCATGAATTATCCGTTTCCGGTTTCAGGGCAGCCCAAAACGGAGATGTGAATGTGACGATGGGTATGATGGCGGGCGAAGGGGATGTGGGTATTTCCGGAGATTATTTTGAAATCACAAATGCCGCCAACAATAATTGGGTAAGGTTAAACCATAGCGGCAATACCACCGGTAATTTCTTCAACTCATCCATCAACACGGGAGGAAACCTGCGAAATCCGACATTGGCAAACAATACCGGATTAGATATAGCCCGCTTTGATTTGTCGAATACAAATAATGTGCTGATTGCCAACAATGCCACAAGTACGCGTTTTCGCTACGGCAGTACGCAGGACACCTATGTGATTTTCAATATCGTCCTTGCCGTCGATGCCTACGTACCGTTGGTTATCGGGGAAAACTCGCCAGGAACTACCACACCTACATCGGGTCGAACCGTTGATCCCGGACAAGAACTGGATTTTCATCTGGATATCTACAACAAAGGCGAGGAAGCGGTCAATAACACCAAGATAGAGATCCCGATACCGTATAACCTGCATTATGTGCCTGATCCGGTAGCTGTACAAGGAACACATCAGTCAATAAAAATCTCTAACAATACCACTGCATATTGGGTGCCACCTGCATACGCACCATCGGGAGCATCGCCTGCCGATTATGCCGGAGGTACCTTGGTTTGGGAGATCGGTCATTTACCGTATGATGTCTCTAAAGAAATCTTACAAGGTACGTTGAATTATAAATTTAAAGTAACCGATAACTGTGCCTTGCTGACAACGGTAGGTCCTTGCGGATTAAGTATAAACATAAACGGTACGGTTTCCGGTGTTGGAGCTACTTCCACCACTGCCGTTTCGGCACCGTTAGTAAAAGGAGGGACAAGCTCGACTTGTGGAGGAAATGATTTCGACGATTATGAATCGACCATTGAAGTAAGTGCTGAATTCAAAACACAATGCGCACCACCACCGGTGGTAGATGGCGCGTTGCAGTTCGTAGCGGATTGTTCGTTGCCGAACAATGTATTCCCTCGTGCCGATATTGCAGACCATTATCCATTAGGCACGAAATTCTTTACGAGCGAGCCAACGAGTTACGACCAAACGACCAACGTGTTAACAGGTGATTTCCCTGTTAACCCCAATAATACGAAAACAACCTATTGGGCAGTAGTACCGGGCATGGCCCCGGGTTGCCATATCATGCTGCAGACAGTGCTTGAGCCCTGTAAAACCAACTACTGGATGGGTGGCACTACCGGCAAGGAAAACGACTGGGACGAAAAGGATAACTGGACAGGAAATAGAGTACCCGACGAGGGAGAGGATATTGAATTTGCCACCGCGGTTAACAACAATGGCAATCCGGCCATTGCTGACCTCTATTTGGACAATGTCAATCAGAATAATACCGGTGGACGTGTAATCGGCGACCTGACCAATAATTCAAACATGAATTTAGTGATTACCACCGGTAACCAGTTAATCATACAGGGTGAGGTAAAACCAAAAGCAGACGCGTCGAGCACAGGTACTATCGTGGTGAAAGCGGATCCGAATAATGCTGTGCCCAACGGCACGCTGATCCTCAACCCGGCAATTCCCTCCAACCTCTCCGTACAGGCAGAAGTGGAGTTCTATAACGGGGCTTATGAGTGCGACGATTGCGGATTCTACCGTAACAGTTGGCAATATTTTGGTATTCCCGTGCAGACATCCACGATTATACCTCCGTTCACCGGTAACCAAACCGTCAACAAGTGGACCGAACCGGCCAACGGCAACAAGTGGATCGGGGCGACAGTGCCATTGGAGGCATTCGCCGGTTATGAGGTCACCCGAAAGGATAACGCCGAACCTACCGCCGCCAACGCTATCCATACGTTCAAAGGCACACTCAATGTGTTCAACAATACGCACACGATCCCGCTATCTTATACCGGAACGGTAAACTATCGCGGAATGAACTTAGTGGGCAACTCGTTCACCGCGGCGATTCCCATCAATCAAACTGCGTTGAAGTTCTCGGGGAATGTCGACAATACGGTCTACCTGTTCAATACCGGCACGCGTGACGAATGGCGCAAACTCAACGGCGCCGTTACGGCAGGAGTGGCTTCAGGAAGCTACATCTCTGTTCCCATACATGTTGCTGGAATGGAACAACTTCCTATAATGATACCTTCCACCCACGCGTTTATGGTACAGGTTCATGAGACTGCCACGCTCACCCTCGACTATTCCACATTGGTGAAGAACCAAACGGTGGCAGGGCCGAATGGACAGGTGGCTACCCGCTCGGCTTCCGGTTCGACTTCTACCGCCGCTCCCGCGGGAACAACCGCCGCCGTGCAACAGCTACCTTCCCTCAGGATGGATGTGATGGGCGAGCAGTCGGCCGACCGGGTATGGATCTTCGCCAAGGAGGGAACTACCCGCGGTTTCGACAACGGTTGGGACAGCCACAAGATGGCCGAAAGTGGCATCGCGCAGCTCTATGTGATGGATGACACCGGCAAGGAACAATTCCAGGTGGCCACTGTGCCGGGATTGGACAACGTGACCCTCGGCTTCACCGCCGACGCGGATGGGAAGTACACCATCGACTTCGCCTTGTCCGACCACTGGACATCCCAAGAGATTTATCTGCAAGACCTCTCCACGGGAACGCGGACGCGTGTCACAAAGAACGGCTCCTACACCTTCTCGGCGAAGAAAGGGGATTCCACCGCACGATTCCGCCTCTCCTCCTCGGGTGATATCCCGATAACCGATGAGGCGGCGATGATCACGGTGAACACTACAGCCGACGGCCATATCGCCATTGTCAACAACGGTAGCAGCGACTGCACGGTATTTGTCTCCAACACGGCAGGAACTCTCCTGCAAAAGCTGGAGGTGAAAGCCGGCAGCGAACAGGTGGTGGAGAACCCGGGCACCGGCAGTTATGTGGTGCGCCTGCAGAACGCGGTGATCAACGATGTGAGGAGAGTGGTGGTGAGATGAAAACTAAAATTTAAAAGTTATTAGCTGGTTTGGTGCCTAAGCGGTTAGGTGATAGAAGTTACGAAACCCGGTATGTCTCAGGATATGCCGGGTTTTGTGTGCTGATAAGTGGCGACATCATATACACTGACTTATACACTAACTTAGACATTTGTAGTTATTTTTCCAAGTTCAGATAAGCAATTCCTGTGGTGGTGATATAAAAAAGCAGACTTAGTTACTTGACTTAGTTCCATTTTAATTTGCAATGAAATATGTAATAAAACACTTAGACACAAATAGAAATAAAATAATTTAAAGAGACTTGGTTACCCTACTTGGTTACTTTGAAAGATAGGTCAATCCTACTTCTGACGTCATATACTGTTGCTTGGAACTGTTTGGTTTATTTGGGGTTGTCAAGAGAAGCAAATTTAACTCAACTAAAGGCGTTATGTATCTGTTATGATTTTTTGTCTGATTGGATACCTGAAGCATATCCATTATTTCTTTTCGACTTTTTGCTTGTCTGCAAAGATTCAAAATTTCTAACGCCTTGGGCGATTCTAAAGGAAGCAATTCTTCTTCTTTTAAAAATTCAGGATGTACGGGCAATACAGCCAAAAAATGGGTATGGATGTCGTCTGTCTCGAAAGAGGGCTGCGGCGAACCGTTTTGTTCCATTTTCCGGTAAATGATCGGGAAGCCTGTCCCCCGTCCTTCGGTCAAATCGAGTTCTTTCAGGAAATCGCCGATACGGCGGTTACGGTAGCTGCGGGAAAATATTTTTCTTTGCTTCAGGGCTTCCTTGTCGACAGGAGGTAATGGCCCCGGAAAAGAGAGCACAACCAACTTGTCGGGATAAACGCTTATCTCGATTGGGTCAGGGATTTCATAACTGCGGTGATAGTAGGCATTCGCCACAATCTCCTCGACTGCTTCATAGGGATAATTCCAAATCCTCAGTGCTTCTGCCTGCCCGGGTATTTTAATCACCTTTTCAGTCAAGACAATATTTCTCAAATATTCCAGCACATTCTTTATCTGTTTGAAAAGCGCGCCGCGGAAAATATTTTCTGTAAATTGAATCCCATCATAATCCTTATATAAAACAACTTCAGAGACTGCACCTCGGAAAAATTTATGAGGCTCACGATTGAAAAACAATAACGCTGCATTCACTGGCCGAAGATATTCCTTCGGTCCTTTGAGCAACTGCATCTGTAGCGCAAGCTCTTCTTTCCCGATATTTGCAGCTTCACTATGAAGGTCGCTCCCTACCTCATATAAAAATTCTACCAGTAAATCCTTATCGAGTTCGTCGACTGAGGCTTGGTGGTTTATCCGGTCGTCAAAGGGCAAAGCAATTGAAATTGTGTTCAGGAAACGCTCTTCCTCTTTTGAGGCCGGTTTGCTCACAGAGCCTTGACGGATATAAACCCGTTTGGGGGAACCTTTGCTGAGTGTTTGAGGAACTTTATAGGGACGCTCATCACCTCCCGGAACCCAAATGATAAAAATCAACCTGTCCTGGTACACTACCGGTGCTGTGACCGGAATATAATGCGGTGCTATTTTGTGCGATAACTCGACCAACTCCTTTTGCATATGGTCGATTTGGTTTTCCTGTAATCCTGCGGGAGGGAAAGAGGGTTGTCCATCCTTTTCATCAACGCCAATCACAATATAACCTCCGCCCCAATTGTTGATGTCATTGGCAAAGGCACAGATAGTATGAATGACCTCTTCGGGATTCCAGCCTTTTTTAAATTCCAGCCTGTCCCATTCAATCACCCTCCCTGTGAGCAACTCGT
Source organism: Proteiniphilum sp. (assembly GCF_040307845.1). Taxonomy (GTDB): domain Bacteria; phylum Bacteroidota; class Bacteroidia; order Bacteroidales; family Dysgonomonadaceae; genus Proteiniphilum. Next base: position 9,592 of record NZ_JAWRIS010000006.1, on the reverse strand, counting down.
TTATATTAATTGGCAGCGGCATATTGATCAGTAATGAATAACGTATCCATGCAAAATTAATAATAATATTTCATTATTAGCGCATTACGGTAAAAATAACTTTGCGTGTGCCTAATTGGAAAAGTGGTTAGGTAGCTAAGCGGTTAGGTGGTAAAAGTTACGAAACCCGGTATGTCTCAGGATATGCCGGGTTTTGTGTGCTGATAAGTGACTCCTAATCTTCCTACTAAAACCGCAGGATAGCTTCTGAAATGCTTTTCCCGGGGAATTTCTTTTATAAGTTTCTTTTTTCTTGCATTGGGTAGGAAATTGACCTTTATACTATCGTTTGAAACGGTGAATACACATACTATCTCTTTCGGATTTTCATCCAATAGAAAACAATAAGATTTCCCCAGAAATTCTTTCTCGTAGTGTAAGGAATCATTTCTGAAAAAATCGTTCAAATCATCATGTCCGCAATCAAACGGAAATGAACTGTCAAGAAATTCTTTAGACAGCCTTGAGAAAGTACATTTTTCTTCAAGAAAATTCACTTCTTGAGGTTTTAGATATTGGCTTTCTTCAAGATAGAAACAGAACTCCTGTATTGCTCCTTAAAGTTGACAGAACCCTTTCGGGAAGTTGCCCTTTCCGTTTTTCGGACAAACTCCGAGGCTGTCTTATCCTTGAGTATTGGAATACCTTTGATTGTTATTGCCATATTTTCACTCTCCTTTCATACGCAAAAATAATGATTTCAGACGAATTAGCTGTTTTTTGATAAAAAATTGATTAGACATCGAACTCACGTTATTTAAGGAGTCATCCGCAATACGCACTGAAAGGGCTACGTATCTCTATGTTGGGCTATCAAGATCAAATTTCATCTCACTCATAATATATAACGTTTTAATATCCTATATACCATTTCTATCTCTCTTTTGTACTGTTTGTTATCTTTCTTCAAAAAAGTGTTTAAGAGAAGAACACGTGTGCATTCTGTGAATTAACCGTAAACATTGAGTTTCATCTGTATCAAAAGTAATATATTTATTACTTTTGATACAGATATATCGGTTAGAAAAATTTGTATTTATTGCATCTAATTCTTATGAAGGGCAAACGGTAGATGAGCTGAAAAAGGAAAAGTCGCAATAGCCGCATCATGCTACACATATTTTCAGAGTTCTAATTTGTCTATTATTGTCCAAATATTTAATCGAGAATTTTTATTAAATAAAAATTTAATCTAACAAACCCACTTTAAGGCGATTTATTTTAATTAAAACAGACCAATCAACTAACAGTTAATTCACGATGAAAAACAAAAAGGAAAAATTATTCAGGAAAATGACAGCAGTTCTGTTATTTTCGTTTCTATTCTGCTCTGTGGGTGCTTTCCCTGAAACAGTGGTAATAGCTATTTTTACTTTGTCTTTTGCAGGTGATGGTTTCCGTCATCTGCAAAAGGCAGGGTTCGTATTTCATGAAGGGTTCGTATCTCATTAATTTCCAAGTTTCATAAAAAACGATTATCTTTGTTCTACTCAACAATATGCCGGCATCCACCTGCCGGGAAAATAGTATAAGAATTCACAAAGCTACAACAAGAATGAAGAAATCGACGCTATTGATCTCTTTCTCTATACTGATAATAGGATTGGGGGCGCTTTTCTTTGCCCTCACATCGGGAAGCAATGTCGAAAAAACCGAAGCGGAAAGACCGTTGGTTCTCTCCATGACTGCCTCGGTGGCTATCCCCGAGAGCATGGAGTTCGCGGGAGAACAGATCACTTTCGACCGGTATGATAAAAGGGAGAGGATGGACCGGGAACTGAACAGTTTCACCTACTTCCACTCCACTACCCTCCTGCTTTTCAAAAGGGCCAACCGCCTCTTCCCGATGATTGAACCGATCCTCAAACAACAGGGGGTTCCCGACGACCTGAAGTATCTGGCTGTAATAGAAAGCAGCCTCGATCCCAGGGCGGTCTCTCCTGCCCGCGCTGCGGGACTCTGGCAATTTCTCCAAAGTACGGGTAAACAATATGGGTTGGAGGCCACATCCGATGTGGATGAACGTTACCACGTAGAAAAATCGACCATAGCCGCCTGCCGCTATCTGAAAGAGACTTACCACAGGCATGGCTCATGGAGCGCCGCCGCATTGTCGTATAACGGAGGACAAGCGCGCATCACTAACGGATTGAGGGATCAGGGAGTGGATGATTCGCTCGACCTCTGGCTGGTAGAAGAGACCTCCCGTTATTACTATCGAATGCTCGCCATCAAGCTGATCTTCGAAAACCCGCAACAATACGGATTCGTCATAAGACCGGAACATCTCTATAAGCCCATGCAATTCAAAGAGGTAAGGGTATCTTCCTCCATACCTGACCTGGCAGCTTTCGCCAAACAGCACAACATCACCTATGCGCAGTTGAAAGACTTCAACTCATGGCTGCGAAACACCAGCCTGAGCAACCCGTCGGGTAAAACCTACACCCTGCTTATCCCCACGCAGGACGATCTCTATTACAGGAAAGGGGAAAGTCCAAAGGTACACAATCCGGCATGGGTAGTGAAATAAAACATGGATGGTAAAATAAAAAAGAGTATGACATCCGAAACTGAAAAAATTGAAGTGTACGGCGCACGCGTACACAACTTAAAAAATATTGATGTGACAATTCCCCGCGATTCCCTCACGGTAATTACCGGATTGAGCGGCAGTGGAAAATCATCGCTCGCCTTCGACACCATCTTCGCCGAAGGCCAACGGCGTTACATCGAGACTTTCTCGGCTTATGCCCGTGGATTCCTGGGCAAGATGGAACGTCCCGACGTGGACAAGATCACCGGCCTAAGCCCGGTCATTTCCATCGAACAGAAGACCACCAACAAAAATCCACGTTCTACCGTCGGCACCACTACGGAGGTATATGATTTCCTCCGCCTGCTTTATGCCCGTGCCGGTGAAGCCTATTCCTATATCACCGGCGAGAAAATGGTGAAATATACCGACAGCCAGATATTGGAACTGATATTGGAGAAATATATCGGTAAAAAGATCTATATCCTTGCGCCGGTAGTAAGAAACCGTAAAGGACACTACAAGGAACTGTTCGAGCAGATCCGGAAAAAAGGATACCTCAACGTGAGAGTCGACGGCGAGATCAGGGAGATCATCCCCGGCATGCGTGTAGACAGGTACAAGAACCACAACATCGAAATCCTTATCGATAAGCTGGTTGTGTCCAACAAGTTTGCAGATAAATTGCAAAGCAGCGTGCGTACCGCCATGAAGCAGGGTTCCGGCCTGATCCTTATCCATGATGTAGAAGCCGATGAAGTGCGCCATTACAGCCGCAGCCTGATGTGTCCCACTACCGGTCTCTCCTATAATGAACCGGCACCCCACAATTTTTCTTTCAACTCCCCGCAGGGAGCCTGTCCCCGCTGCAAGGGCATCGGTTCGGTCGACCAGATCGATATCGAGAAGGTCATCCCCGACCCCACCCTGAGCATTGCCGGGGGAGGTATCACCCCCCTCGGGAAAGAACGGAGCAACCTGCTCTTCTGGCAAATCGCGGCCATCTGCGAGAAATATGGAGTGACCCTGAAAACGCCCATCAAAGATATCCCCAAGGAGGCCATCGATGAGATCATGTATGGCACCGACGAACGACTAAAAATAAAAAACGAGTCGCTGGGCAACTCCAATTATATGGTCTCCTACGAAGGGGTTACCAAATACATCGAAATGCAGCAGGAGGACGAAGCCTCGGCTACCGCCCAGAAATGGGCGGGGCAATTCATCACCACTTCGGTCTGCCCCGAATGCCATGGGCAACGGCTCAACAAAGAAGCGCTCCATTTCAGGATCAACGGGAAAAATATCGCAGAACTGGCAGAGATGGATATTCACTCACTGTATCAGTGGATTATCTCTTCCGAGACAGCCGTGACCGAGAAACAACGGTTGATTGCCGGCGAAATCCAAAAAGAGATTCTTTCGCGCCTTCAGTTTCTGCTGGATGTGGGGTTGGGCTATCTGTCACTCTCCCGTTCGTCGGCATCCCTCTCGGGCGGGGAGAGCCAGCGTATCCGTCTGGCTACCCAGATAGGATCGCAGCTGGTGAATGTGCTTTATATACTCGACGAGCCCAGCATAGGCCTCCACCAACGCGATAACCACCGCCTGATCGACTCACTGAAAAAACTGCGCGATTCGGGTAATTCGGTAGTGGTGGTGGAACACGACAAGGATATGATGCTGGCATCCGACTATATCGTGGATATGGGGCCTTTTGCCGGACAAAAGGGAGGAGATGTGGTATTTGAGGGACTCCCCTCCGAAATGCTGAAAAGAAACACGCTTACCTCCAACTACCTGAACGGCAAGTTAGAAATCGCCATCCCCGAAAAAAGAAGGAAAGGGAGCGGTAAAAGCCTGACTATTGAAGGAGCGTCGGGCAACAACCTGAAAAATGTGACGGCCACCTTCCCGCTCGGCACGCTGATCTGCGTGACAGGCGTTTCCGGAAGCGGAAAATCGACATTGATCAATGAGACACTGCAACCTATTCTCAGCCAGAAATTTTACCGGTCGTTAAAAGATCCCCTGCCCTACCAATCTGTGAAAGGGATTGAACACCTCGATAAAGTAGTAAGCGTGGACCAGTCCCCCATCGGCCGTACGCCCCGCTCCAACCCGGCGACTTACACCGGCGTCTTCTCCGATATCCGGATGCTGTTCGCCGGTATGCCCGAAGCCAAGATCAGGGGGTATAAACCGGGACGCTTCTCTTTTAATGTGAAAGGAGGCCGCTGTGAAAAATGCGGCGGTAACGGGTATAAAACCATCGAAATGAATTTCCTGCCCGACGTGATGGTTCCCTGTGAAGAGTGCCATGGCAAACGATACAATCGTGAGACTCTCGAAGTGCGGTTCAAAGGCAAATCGATAGCCGACGTGCTGGACATGACCATCAACGAGGCGGTGGATTTCTTTGAAAATGTACCCAGCATATTACATAAGATAAAAGTATTGCAGGAGGTCGGATTAGGATATATCAAGCTGGGACAATCCTCCACTACCCTATCCGGAGGGGAGAGCCAGCGTGTGAAACTGGCCACCGAGCTGGCGAGAATTGACACGGGTAATACCCTGTATGTGCTGGATGAACCCACTACAGGACTCCACTTCGAAGATATCCGCGTACTTCTGGGCGTATTGAATAAATTGGTAGATAAAGGCAATACCGTAATTGTCATCGAACACAACCTCGATATGATCAAGTGTGCCGATTATATTATCGATCTGGGGCCGGAAGGAGGAGAGAGAGGCGGCCGGCTCCTTGCAAAAGGGACACCCGAGGAGATCGTAAGGGACGGAGAAAGTTATACGGCTGTATATCTAAAGCAAGAACTACAATGACATGCATATAAAGTTAAAAATGTCATAGCCATGAACATTTAAATCACCTCTTTGTTTAGTGATTACAGTAAAGGGACATTGTAATCGAAAAGGACAGAGAGTAGATTCGTGAGGATAATTGAATATAAGGTATAATATTTATTTAGCAATAATATATAATGGCAAGTATTACATTTAAAGGCAATCCCGTCCATACATCCGGAGAGTTGCCCTCAAAAGGCACGGCAGCACCCGATTTCACATTGGTGAAGGGCGATCTTTCAGAAGCAGGGTTATCAGATTTCAAAGGGAAATATGTTGTACTCAATATCTTCCCGAGTATTGATACCGGCGTATGCGCCGCCTCGGTGCGCCGCTTCAATCAGGAAGCCGCTTCATTAAAAAATACGGTAGTGCTGTGTATCTCTGCAGATTTGCCCTTCGCTGCCGGAAGATTCTGTGCTGCAGAAGGTATTGAAAATGTTGTAACGCTTTCCTGTTTCCGCAACAAGTCGTTCGGCGAAGATTACGGTTTGCTGATGACAGACGGCCCGCTTAATGGTCTTTTGGCCCGGGCGGTGGTGGTAGTGGATCCTGAAGGGAAAGTAGTACATACCGAACTGGTTCCTGAGATTGCACAGGAGCCGGATTATCATTCTGCAATCAACTCGATAGTGTAGTTTGTTTCATGAAGATTGTGTTAACAAGGAAGGTCTGCGAAGTGATTCGCGGACCTTTCGCTTTTTAGCCCATACATGCCGACCGGATTTACTTCTGCAACGGTGTAAGGATATTGGCTTTTTTCTTAACACACAAAGTATCAAGCAGGAAGCGTTTTTTATCACACCGTCAAATACTATTTCACAAAGGTCGGGATTCTCCACCTTATACTTGTTATTTAGATGCAAGAAATATGTAAATCGCTGCCTCTAAAAAGTTAAACTACACTAACAGACATGAAATGAAAATTGAAAAAATCCTTCGGGGTGAAACAAGAAAATGAATTGTGCGTAGTAGCACAATGACAAGCGCGTTCTATCTAACTAATATATTTTACAGGCACTTACTTTGTTTGCACCTATTCTTCTGTCATACGATTTTTTTTATTACTTTTGCACTGACGCTTTTATAAAGCGTAAATGCTGAAAGATATCCTATATGGCCAAAAGAAAGAAAAAAAGGCAAAGCCCAAGACAGAAACCAAAACAAGGACAAAAGAAGCGAATCGTCTCCTTTTTGAAAAATGAACGGGTACATTTCATTTCGGGGGTGATTGTCGCCTTCATCGGTATTTTCATGCTGCTTGCCATTATATCCTTCTTCTTTACCGGCGCGGCCGACCAAAGCAAAGTAATCAATAAAACATATATGGAGGTCGTCCGTTCAGGTGCCTCCGAGATAGACAACTGGACGGGGGCAGGGGGGGCCTACGTGGCGGAAAGACTGGTGAACGACTGGTTTGGCCTCTTCTCCGCACTTATCCCCATCTTCCTGATCTATATCGGGCTGCGTATAATGAATGTAACGAAACTCTCATTCCTGAAAGCTCTTTTTATCACCGCATTCGGCCTTATCGGCGGCTCCGTCACCAGCGCTTTCATCCTGGACAGGCTCTTCCCCGACACACATGTAAAATGGGGGGGCGCACACGGTACCCAGATTGAACAGATATTGGAAAACAGTGTGGGATGGCCGGGAGTTATATTGCTCATCTTATTGTTCATCACTATTATTGTGGTGGTACTCCGGAAGAGTTCGATGTACAGGATACAGGAGACGCTGATCAACACTACATCCTCTTTTGTTCCGCAAGAAGAGACATCCTCTGCCACAGGGGAAGGAGACTGGGATGAGCCTGAAAAAGAGAAAAAACCGGGATTGCTCAAACGGTTCTTCATCTGGCTGAAGGAAGTAAACGCCCTCAGGAAAGAGGAACACGACCAGGAAGCAACAGGGGGGGAAGAAACAGTTCAAACAACGGAACGGGATGACTCATCGGCATATACGCCCCACAATTCTACCGGGGCGCAGCCTATATCTCCGAAACCACTTGTAACAAAAAAGCCATTTCCGGTGGAGGATGATTTCGAAGTGATTGTTCCCGAAGATGATGAAACAGCCACCCATACACCCCATGCGGAGAATGACAAGCAAAAAGAAGGAACGAAGGCCACTGAAGAATTGATGCCCGAATTAGAGGAAGATTACGACCCGAGAAGAGATCTCTCTTCATTCAGGTTCCCCACCATGAACCTGTTGAAGATATACAACACGGGTGACCGCGCAGTGGATATGAATGAGCAGAATGAGAACAAGGAAAGGATCATTCACACGCTACGCAACTACGGTATAGAAATCACTTCCATCAAAGCAACCGTAGGGCCCACCATCACCCTTTACGAAATCGTGCCGCAGGCGGGCGTGCGTATCTCCAAGATCAGAAACCTCGAAGACGATATTGCCCTCAGCCTCTCGGCACTGGGCATCCGTATCATTGCCCCCATGCCGGGAAAAGGAACCATCGGTATCGAGGTACCCAATAAAGACCCGCAGATCGTTTCGATGCAATCGGTGATCAGCTCCAAGAAATTCCAGGAATGTGACTATGAACTGCCTGTGGCATTGGGAAAGACGATCACCAACGAAGTATTTATGTTCGACCTCACCAAGATGCCCCACTTGTTGGTAGCAGGGGCTACCGGACAGGGAAAGTCAGTCGGATTAAATGCCATTATCACTTCCCTGTTGTATAAGAAACACCCTTCGGAGATGAAGATGGTGCTGGTCGACCCCAAGATGGTGGAATTCAATATCTACTCGGCCATAGAGAAGCATTACCTGGCCAAGCTGCCGGATGAGGAGAAAGCTATCATCACCGATATCACCAAAGTGACCCAGACGTTGAACTCCCTTACCAAGGAAATGGACGACCGATATGAGTTACTGATGAAAGCGCATGTCCGTACCATTAAAGAGTACAACGAAAAATTCATCAAACGGCGGCTGAACCCCGAAAAAGGACATCGCTACATGCCCTATATCGTGGTGGTGATTGATGAGTTCGGCGACCTGATCATGACGGCCGGTAAAGAGATTGAAATGCCTATAGCCCGTATCGCGCAGAAAGCACGTGCCGTGGGAATTCACATGGTAATCGCCACACAGCGTCCCACCACCAATATCATCACGGGTACCATCAAAGCCAACTTCCCCGCCAGAATGGCTTTCAGGGTTACTTCCCAGATCGACTCCCGTACCATCCTCGACATGAGCGGGGCCAACCAGCTCATCGGACGGGGTGATATGCTCTTCTCTCAAGGTAGCAATCTTATCCGTATCCAATGTGCTTTCGTGGATACTCCCGAAGTGGAAGAAATCTCCCAATATATCGGGAAGCAGCAGGGATATGACTTTGCCTTCCCGCTTCCGGAAGTGATTTCCGATATTGAATCCGGTCCCGGCACGACCGACCTGGGTGACAAGGATCCGCTTTTCGACGAGGCTGCCCGTCTTATCGTGGTACATCAACAGGGGTCCACTTCTCTTATCCAGCGCAAGTTTTCCATTGGTTATAACCGTGCCGGAAGGCTGATGGATCAACTCGAAGCCGCAGGGATAGTAGGTGCCGTGCAGGGCAGCAAACCGCGTGAAGTATTCATCGCCGACGAATACTCGTTGGAGAAGCTATTGGATTCATTACGGTAATAGGTATGATATACAACCAATGGACTTACAAAAATAAATGTCACATAAAGATGAAAACTCTCCTGCAAATAAAATCAGAAATAAACGAGCAGAAACAACATTTGTTTTTGACATATCCCATAAAATCAATGGCCATTTTCGGCTCATCTGCTCGTGGTGAACAAGATGAAAAAAGTGATCTGGATATTTTGGTTGAGTTTAATGACAAGACAGGAATTCATTTGATCGATTATTGAAACATATCTTGATGAGTTAATTGACCGGTTGTTGAAAGTAGTGAGAAGAGACAAGGATTCAAAATAAACTAATTCCCGTTTTTATCGTCTAATTCATCAAATAAACCAAAAATAAGTTCCTATGTTTAAACTTGGAAAAGACGGATAGGTAGTCCAGTAAAAAAGCTATATCATTTTAGTTAACTTTGTTTTGGAGATAACAATCTTAACTTAAACAATATAGCTTATGAATACAGGACAAAGTAACAAA
>NZ_JAWRIS010000005.1:0-96812 GCF_040307845.1 Proteiniphilum sp. | reverse complement strand
AGCATAGCGTTTATCATTTCCCGCAATGAATGTTTTCGCTTCCTTTCTTTGGTTTCTACTATATTCTTTATAACTTGCCACTGTTTATCAGTGAGGTTGGTTGGATAATCACTCATAACTTATGTCTTGGTAACCATAAAGTTACGAAATAATATCTAATCAACCAACTGATATTCAATATATTATATTAATATTCTAAATTCAAAACAGGTTCTTAGATTATCAAGAGTTTTGAAATATCCCTTCGGTAAGATTCCAAAAATGTATTTAGAAGGATATCCTATTGACTATATCGAATAGTGTTCAATCGTGACAGGTAATTCACTATATGACCTAACACATTAGGATACTATTATAAACGCAATTGATTGTTCGAAAAGACTTAACCCTTGAAAGAAATCAAATCCAATCCAATTACCCACTTTTGCCCCAAAAGCTAGAACGAATAGATAACAGAATAAGGCTCCAGGTATGGAGTACCCTAGAAAATCATAAAAAGAAAATGGATTTTTGTATTCCATTGTGTGTAATCTGCTGTTAATAAGTATATTGGTTCTTGTGTAGGTGTAAAATAAGGCGTTATTTCAATATCTCATCATAGATAGCAAACGTTTTGTCAATAACCTTTTCAATTGAAAATTCTCTTTCAGCTAACTCTCTTGAATTTCTCCCCATCTCTATTCTTTTCTGTCCACTGTCACACAATTCATCTATAGCATTAGCCAGTAAATCTATTGTCTTAACTGGTACAATACGGCCATTATAACCATCTACTACACACTCTCTACATCCCGGAACATCCGTTGTAATTATCGGCCTGCCAATAGCACAAGCTTCTATTAAAGACTTAGGTAATCCTTCTCGATATGATGGTAAGACAACGATGTCTGATAGTTGGTATTGTTCAACCATATTCTTTTTGAATCCGATCCATTCAATGTATCCGGGAATTAATAATTTCTCTAAATCCCGTGGAGGTACTACAGCCTTGTTGCTTTCATCGCAATCGCCCGCTAAAATAAATATCGCCTTACCGTTCCATTTTTTTTCTAAAATAGTTGCTGCCTTAATAAGTTCTATCACCCCCTTGTCATATAAAATGCGTGCCGGGAATAAAATTCGCACTTTCTCTTTATCCTTCAACTCAGTAAAAGGAAATTCTTGTAAATCAACTCCGGAACCTTTTATTAATTTGTAGTGATTATCTGGAACAAATTTGAATTCTTTCATTGTTGCAATATCATCAGGATTCTGAAGAATGAAATAAAAATATTCGGATGTAAATGACTTCTTCATCATTAGTCGAATCATTTTTTGTAACATTCCGTTCCTTTCATTGGTAAAGTTATATCCAAGCCCACTTATAGCATTTATCACATTCTTTTTATTTGAAATTTTGGCAGCAATGGATCCTAATAGCGATGCTTTTAAAGTGACATGATGAATAATGTCTGGTTTTAGTTTTCTATAGTGTTTTTCGAGAATACGAATACATTTTAATTCATGAAAAATATTTTTCCCACTTCGTTCAAAAGGTATATCTATAAAATGAATACCATATTCCTTAATTTCTTTTTTTCTACCTGTATCGGCAGTCAGTAAATATACATCAAAATTATTTTCTATTGCTTTCAATGCCAATGGTAGACGATGTGACAGAAAAAACCAATCCACATTTACAACAAAAAAAAATTTATTTTTAACTTGATCCATAAATATATATCCATTTTTTTATTTCTGTACTCTCTTTCAAACCTTCTGTAAACTTCAATGTATTTTTTTACCATTGTCAGAATATCAAAATCTTTAGCTCGCTCAACACACAGCAAAGCTATTTTTTATAGTATTCAACATCACTTTCGAGAGATAAAATTATTTTAGTTAAATCTTTACTGTTTCCTCCCTCAAAAAGTAGACCAATAATGAAATCACGTATAAACAATTTTAAAACTGATCTATATTGAATTTTCGTATTTTCAAATTGTTTTTAATTCCTTTGGATTCCATAAGTTTACCTTTATTTTTAATCTTTATATTTTTAAAGATGGTGTTAGGTCCATATTCATATCCATATTGGCTATAATACTTTATCGGATCATTTTTTGAGTCATTTATAATAATATTGGAAAAAGATACAGTTCCCGTAAGTTTTTTTATTCCCGGTTCATATTGGTGTGCTCTATAATAATCACCAATCAATAAGCCGTGCTCATCGGTAAAACTCTCAAAGTTATCAATTGTAATATTGATTTTTCTTTTCTTGTGAGAAGGGTAGCGACTGAGACCTAGCTGTATTCCTATTCTACAACTCGAAGTCTTTAGATTTTCAATCTTGATCTTTCCTAATTCAGCCTTATTATTATTAGGTTCTATGTCAATTCCAGCCATAGGTAATGTTCCATTCGTATCACTAATAATACAATTTGCTATTGTGATATCCTCTCCGCTTCCTATTGTAATACCATTTCTTCTATTTCTCATTATCTTACACTTTTCAATAAATATATTTTTGGAGTTATTTTTATCACTACTATGCATAATATCAATTCCATCGCCCCAACAATCACTGATAACTGCATTTGTGATGTAGATATTTTCTGCCCCTTTTATATATATACCCATTCCCCATTCCCCACTACTGCCTAGATGATTTTTCCTGTCTCCTATTAGAACAGCATTATAAATTCTAATATTTTGAATATTTTCAATGTGCAATATTGAATAATGAGAGCTATTGTTTGGTTTCATTTTTATACAACCACCTTTTGGGAAATATAGTACACTATTTGAGCGAAGATTTAGACCTTTCTCATTAACTAATAAAGGAAACGGAGGAAATAATAAGTTGGTATTGTTGTCAATCAATGATTGAATAGTTGAAGTATAGTCTATAGTCCCGTCTTTTACAAAATTCTCAGGGAGAAAATCGACTATGTTAATAAAGCTATTAAAGTTGGTAGGGGGATTTATAGGTGCTTTTTGAAGTGTGTTGCTTCCAAAGAGAGGACATAATAAAGACATGAATAAATAAAAATAGGAGTGAAGGATAAAAATTTTCATTTTGATTTAATTTACTTGAGATTATTTTTTACGATTCTAAATTTTCCACTCTTCTCTAAGGGGATTTCATTTACATACTTTAAAGTAATACACATGTTATTACCTACTCGATCTTTCCAATTTTCAATAAATTTATTTTCAATCTTTTTATTGTATTGAGAGGAATCGGTAATCAATAAAATTTCTAATCTGTTCGGTTCATTTTGAATAACTTGAAATTGTATTATTCCTGCTGTATTTTTCAATGTATTGGAAACATTTCCTAAGTTAATTTTACCTCTTTCCGGAGAATAAATATAGTCGTCAGTGCGTCCTTGAATTTCTTTGACTAGTGGGTTTTGATTCCCACAATCGCAAGTTTTACTTTTGTTCTCTAATATAACTGTATCACCTATATCATATCGAATGAGGGGAGTACCCTCAGTCGTGAATGACGTGATAACAAGCCTCCCTGATTCTGACGGGATGTTATTTTCATCCAGAACTTCAAAAATCCCACTCTGTAGTTCTAAATGGAGATTACCATTTTTACATTCAAAAATAAATGGAGCGCCTTCAGAAGATGCATATTGATTGTATAAACGAGTTTTGAAGAATGATTCTATGTCTATTCGCATTTCATTAGTTATTGTTTCCGCTGTTGGAAAAATAGCTTTGATTACACCGGCAGGAAAATCATAATTATGTCTTAATCCATATCTCGCAATTTCTATAATTGAAGAAGGAAATCCTACTATATATTCAGGGCGATATTCGATGAGATTTTCTAAGTAAGATTTTAAATATTCTCCTTTAATATGAAATGTTGAATAATATCGAACTTTATGTATATAATCTGTTTTCCAAAATCTTCTTTTATGTATATCTCTTGTTGTTAACAGACTTTTCCCTGAAAACCAAGCTGTTTTTTTGCCGAGTTTATAGCCAAAACTTTCTCTAAAATGATCAAGCAATGCAAATCTTTCTTGTAGGTTGTCTAGTGTATAATAAACTTCTAACGATTTACCTGTAGTTCCGCCTGTTTTGGAAGCAACCCCCTCTTTTGGCTTTATTGTATAAATTTCCATTATATGCTGTCTCAATTCTTCCTTGGAGATTATGGGTAATTCCTTGATTCTATCTAAATTAGAAGGTTCTTTGATATTTTTATATAATAACTTATAGTATGATGATTTTTGTAAAACCTTAGTCATGAAAAATTCGTACTTACTTCGTTGTATATTATTTAGCTCTTCAATATTGAGAGATTGATTTAACTTGAGAGTATTTAAATATTTTGTATAATTACCACCATACCTTTTCTTATACTGAATAATATTAAAACAACTAATTAGTAGATTTTGTATGAAGTTGGGTAATATTCTGTATATAAACTGTTGCATAAATTTTATTTAAGTGATAAGTAATATTCCATTAAAAAATTCGCATTTTTGTGTATATCGTAATTGCTTGTTTTAATAAGTTTATTATAGTCCATACGGATTACATCTTTATTAATTAAAAAATTAATTTTTTTTGCCCATTCCATGGAGTTCTCTTTTAAATTCATCCTCTCAACTAGGTTTGTTACATCGATTTCTTTTGGTAAAGTGTCTGTTATCAAGATAGGTAACCCATTTGCCTGTGCTTCTATGGCTACTATTCCAAGACCCTCAAATAAAGAAGGAAATAAGAATAAATCCAAAGCATTCAAATAATCATTAACGTTTTTTAGGGCTCCGGGTAAAAATACTTTATTCTCTAATCCTAAGCGATATATTTTTTCTTTAATCAAACTCGATAACTCCCCTTCCCCTATTAACAATAATTTAGAGCTGGGATTAATCTTTTGATAACTATTGAATACATCAATAATAAAAGTATGGTTTTTTTGCGGAGTAAAGCGTGCTATATTACCTAATAATATTTCGTTAGAATTAATGCTTAGTTTCTTTCTTATTTCTAATCTCTTATTTGAATCAAATATAAAACGATTTGTTTCAATAGAATTGTATAATATTTCAAATTTCGATCTTTGACCATATAACCATTTTCCTGCCTGTTGTGAGCAGGCAAATCTTTTTGTCGAGACTTTATTAATTCCTTTTCGCAATATAGACTTAAGATATGCTTTAGAACCCAGTGACTTGTCAATATGACTATGTGCTATGCGGTATTTGATATTAGCTTTTTTAGCTATTCCAAGAACGATTGTACTGTTGGCATTTAGGTGCGAATGTACTATTTGATAATCATGGGTATTAAAGAAATATTTTAATTTTCTATAATAATCTATCCATTTAGAGAGAATTATAGGAGTCATCTTGTGAATTTTTCCTCCCATAGATATTATTTCATCGTCAAATATACCTTTTTCTTCTCTATGAACAAGAAAATCGAATTGAATTTTTGTTCTGTCAATATTTCTATATATTGACATTAATAAATTTTCTATGCCTCCAAGATTCATTATTGTAACGACATGAAGGACTCTTATCGGATCTTTACTCATAATATCATATGGCCTGAAACCATTTGTTATAGTCAAAATTAAAATTGTTGAGAATTTTTGAATTGTCAATATGATTTATTTTCTGTATTTCTAATATTCCTGCTTCAAGAGCTTCAATACTGTTTTTTTGCACAATTACTCCATTTATATTATTATTGATAATACCAGTGAAGTCAACACAGTTAGTAACAAGACAAGGTTTATTTAAGGATAGTGCTTCTAAAACAACATTGGGAAAACCTTCTTTTCTTGATGAAAGAACAAAAGCGTCACCTTGTTTTAAATATGGATAAGGATTTTTCTTGAACCCTAAGAGAACAACGTAATTTTTTAATTCTAGTTTTAAAATAAGTTTTTCCAATTTACTTCTATAATCTTCGTTTGATTCTCTATTATCTCCTATTATAAATAGCCGTATATTCGTGATATTTTTATTAATTAGGTTATGAATAGCTCGGATTAGAAGATCAAACCCTTTAACTTCTCCCAAGCTTCCGATTGCTATAAAAGAAAATGTATCTGGACCTTTTATACTCTCAGTAATAAGACTTTTTGATTGCTGCTCTATCCTATCAAAGTCAATTATGTTACGAATTGTTTGTACTTTTTCAGATTTAAGCTTATAATAGTTACAGATGTCAATTTTCATTTCCTCTGTTTGGCTAATAATAATATCTGCTTTTCTAATAAGTTTACTAAATAATTTATTATAAAGTTTTCCCCTAAAATTGGAATTTAAGTCATTTGATGGTAAACTATTAATTCGTACTATAGTTTTATAAGTGCTTTTGGAAATATATTTGTAAGTTATTATCGGTAAACTCAAATGATTGAATGAAGTAAATACACTATTTGGTTTTTCTTTTTTTAATATCTTAAATACTTCAGGTAAGGCACCTCTTACATTTTTTTTATGTAATTCTATGATCTTTATGCTAGATCGAATATCGTTGAGTAAGGTATTATTGCTACCGCTACAAACTAATAAAATGATGTCTAACTCTTTATTATTTAGACTATTTATAATGTTTAGAGTGATAGTTTCAACCCCTCCTCTTCGAAATGAAGGGATAATAAATAATATTTTTTTCATAAGAAGAAGATATCTTGAAGTGTATATTCTGTCGATAAAATATTAAGAAGAAACATATTTTCAAAAGAAAAATAAGGCATAATATTGTACCTATATAAATAAAATGAATAAGTAAAGTAGAGTAAAAATGAAAAAAGAGCTGTTTTTTCTATTAGATATAAAATTCTCTTGGAATGTAAATCGACAATATTAGAGCTGCAAATAACTAATCCCAGAACAAGAACAGGTTTAAAAGCAAATGTATATCTATCGTACGTAATAAATCCAAAAGGAAAAACTAATATAACTGCTAATATTAAAGATGTGAGTAGCGTTAAAAATCTTATATCTAGCTTTTTATAGAATGAAATTAAAAAAATAAGTCCTAATAATATTATTAAATAATGGGACAAGACAAGAGTCCAATGCCCTATTCGATCTTCAGCTAAATAGATGAAAGCTTTTTGTGTGAAACCAGGTAATATTCCAATGAAAACATTTAAAAATCTTTCAACGGGAATTACGGAAAAAAGGAAAAATATTAATAAACTACTAATAATAAGCCCTTTTTTATTTTTTATAAGAGAAATAATTAGCATTATGGGAACATAGACTAAAAAAGAAATATGTGTAATAATTGCAGTTATCAATAAGATAATTCCTCTTTTTTTTCTGTTTAAAAAGTAATAATTATATGCGAATAGCAAGAAGAAACTACATGCTAAAGAATTGCGAGTAGCAGATAAGTAATATAATATTGCTATACTGAAAAGATATAAAATGAACTTTTTGAAGTACTCTTTATTAGAAATGGAGCACTGAACTGCGACTTTATTGTAAATATAAAATAGAATATAGAAATTAAATGTAGATAGGCAAAATAGAAGTATCTGAAATTTGACTCCAACTCTAGAGAATATAAAAAATAGAAAATAGTATACATAGTCAGACCGTAACGATAAATAATTTTTAAATTCCTCAAAACTATATTCTTTTATTAATTCATAACTCTGATAGTATCTAGCCAAATCTAAGGACCAATCCGGTAGTAAAAGATAAGTTAGAATCCCCATGAACAGAGCTAGACATAAAAGGGCTCCTTTCTTTCTATTATAGATATCGATGAAAATAAAAGGCAAAGAAAGGAAAGGGGAGATGATGAATAAAAAGAACGATCTATATGCGTATAATTTTATATTTTTATTCATTTTAATAATCTTCTAAAAGGCTCTTCAATGTTAATTCTTGAATCCAAAAACGGCCTTCTTTAAAAATAAAACTTCCATCTTTAGTTAGCTCATAATAACCTGATATACCATTGATTTCTAGCTGACGAGGTGTATCTACACCTATGAAAATTGAACTTTCTATTATATAATATTGCTTAGTGTGTTCACTATATAATAAGTCTGTAGCAAGACATGTTGCACCAAATAAATCCTTTACCTTAAAAGCTATTTTTAATGCTTCATCCGGTATCATTTTTTTTTCATAGATACCAGCTCCAGATGCTCTAAAATCACCTTTTTTAGGATAACGATAATATCCCAATGCTATTTTCCCAATAGTAATAACTCGTAAGTCATAAGTGGCATCTTTGATGTAATTCTGGAAATATACATAATTTTTTTGTCGATCGTGAAAATAATTTGTTTTCAACCCCTTAGAGGAAAAAATCTTCTTTACAAGTTTATATGCTTTTTTGGGGGTTGTAATCTTTTTCACTCCTGCTGAAGCGGAAGCTGTTCGTGATTTTGAGATAATAGGATAATCACATTTGGAGATATAGTCTAAAGACTCTGCTTCATCAAATGAAATAAATGTGGGAATTGTGGGCAAATTATATACCTCATATAGGTAATTTGCATTTACCTTATTTTCATAAGACCAAATCTCGTCAAAAGATGGTAAGCATTTCTTTTTTAGTATTTTGTCTAAAATGTAAATTTTGTTTAAAGCTATATCCTGAGTGATTGGGTCTGAAGCTGTATGCCAAATGATTAGATCAAACTCTTTAGCTTTGGAAATCCAATCGCTCTTATATATATCATAATAGATATAGTCAATATTGTTATTTTTAAGGAAACGAGCATATTTTGGATAATAATATCTGTTAAAGGTATAACCATTAGGCTCTTTTCCATCTTTGACTATTCCTATTTTCATATTATCTGATAGCATTCTGTTGTCTAAAAGAACTTTTTCTGCTTCATTTAAAAAAGTATCTACTTTGTCATAAGGAATTAAGTCTCGACTATTAGTCCTTTTTTTTAGATATAATTGTTTGAAAAAGGGTAGAGATAGTATCAATTCTTTCATTCGGGATTTCGTTAGCATAGCTTAGTGTTTGTTTTTGAATTTGAAATTTTTTTAGATGGGATTTATCTCCAACAAAATTCCATGGAGATATGCACTCTGTGATTATCTATTTTGAAAGTGTTTAATTCGCTCATCAAAGATTATACCTCTATCAAAATTTTTAGCCTTTACTAATGTTTTATTCGGATTATCCTCTATTAAAAAGTCAATGAACCTAGAAAATTCATGACTTAGGGATTTAGAGGCTGTTTTCCAAAAGATTGAAGGAGTATGATCTACCACATAATGAATGACATTCTCAACAATATATATTGGATTATTAATTGAAGTAGGCATACTTGTTTCAATTCCTCCATTTTTATCACAACTAATATCAATAATCAAAGAACCTTTTTTCATCCTCTTGAGGTCTTCTTTATATATTATATGATCATTTCTTGAAGTATCCCATAAAATTGCATTAACAACTACATCATACTTTGATAACTCCTCTCTGAATAATTTTTCTGTTTTTCTATTATACACCGTTACATCTGCTCCCATATAATTTAAAATTTTCATTGCACCTTGTGCAATATTACCTCTACCTAATATGGCAGCCTTTGTGTTATAGGGAAATAATCCATAACTCATGTAAGCATGTAATATTGCCGCTTCTCCGGCTATTTCATTATTTCTCCAAAAAATATGCCTACCCTCTTCATACATATCTTCCCAAGCATAGGATGTGAGTTTGCTACTTATGATCTTGTCTGCTATATCCCTATTTTGAACAGCATGAACCCAACCAAAAATTGTTTGTTGATGCAACAGGCTCAAATACTCTGCATCTCCAATTTTAGGATCGCATATTATGTCTTTTTTTAATACTTCGTCTCGATTTGCTACATTAACTCCTTTTGAAAGATAATCTTTATCTGAGAACCCTAGTACATCACCATAACCTTTTTCTATATAGATTAAATTTGGATTCTTTAATTCCGAAATATCGTTAGGTATTAATGCCCTCCTTTTTTCATTCTCTTTAAGTGAAATTGGTAAGCCAACTGTTTTCATATTATCTATAATTAATTCAATATTATGATATTAAAACTTTTTATTTAATCATTCTTTTAGAATTGTCGCTTTTTCTTACTTCTCAAGTAAATGCTAACGAATCAGTACTTCAAACTGGTCGCAAGTTTATATAATTAAAAAGTATTTGAGATTAATAAAATGAGGACACTGAATATTTGCTCAATTCACTGAAATTTATTAATCTTAGAAGAATAATCCCCGAGGTAGCACTGTTATTTAGTACTCGGATAAAAATAAACCTTTTCTCAATATACCAACTAAAAATAAGAAAATCAGAGGTTTTTTGAGATAGGCTCTTCTATATATTTTTTTATTATTTCATTTGACAGATCTCTATGTGCTTCACATCTCATCAGATTTAAATAAATTGATAACCCTTTTTTGTTAATTAGACTAATGTTTAACTTATTGAGGGCGGCACGGAGATACCTATTTTTAATCAAGTTGAGAGGTGACCAGAGATTTAGGTATGCTTTGCTTTGCTTATCTACATATTTCTCCCAGCTATTTTGTAGTTTGGCGGCCTCGGCAATGATACTATTAAATACACTTATTCTCTCAAAAACCATATTACTGTTGGATAATAATAGTTTGAAAGTCTCTTTAGCCTGTTCTACAATATAAAACTCTGAAGTTAATTTTTTCTCTTTAATCTCAATCTCTAATATTAGTCCATTGTACCAATCTGCCCATAAGCTATTTTCTGTAAATAAAAAATTCCCTAAACTGTAATATATGGGAACACCTCTATACACTTCATTTCCACTAATGCAGTGTGTATGATTCCCCACCACAATATCCGCTCCTTGGTCCGCATAAAAACGATATTGTTTTTGCATTCTGGGACTAGGCAGATTATAATATTCATGTCCACCATGAATAATTACAATAACATAATCAGCTAGTTTATGGGCCTCTTGAATTTGATTTGCATTATCAATCACATTCATCGGATTAAATCCTGCGCTATTAATTGTGGCAGCGGACCATTCGTTTTCAGCAAAATTGATTATAGCAATCTTTCCTTCTTCCGTATCAATATATAATGTTTGAGATGCTTCAAATATATTCATTCCTGCACCGACAGTAGCAATTTTATTTGATTTGCAAAACTGCAAAGTATCAGCTATTCCTAGCTTGCCATAATCAAGCACATGGTTATTAGCTAAAGTAACGGCATCTACTTGTAGTACATTCAACACAGAAAGAGTACTATTCTTATCAGCTTTTAGGTTTGGTCCCGTTTTCAGCTGTTTTATTTCACTATTAGTGACAGGGGCTTCTAAATTTACAATATTATAATCCGATTGATTAAAAAGTTCAACAATCTTTTGGTCAATCATTTTGGAAGCATTGTATGGTTGGTTAATTACGAGGTCGCCGGTAATAAGTAGCTTCATGAATCTATTTAATTTTTTTTGCTTTATTGATTATTAAAAAAGCCATTATTGACTGCGCAATGACAATATTTATCGCAGCTCCAATAAAGCTAAAATTATATATTAAGGGAAAAGAAAGAATGAAACCCACGAAAGAACCATAAAAAATTAGATTTCTAAGATCTTTTTCATAACCTTTGAGAATCATATAATGAGTGCCGTAAGCATTCCTTATAGATATAAAAAAAACAGAAAATGACATAATTCGTAAAACAGTTATTCCGGGGTAAAATTCCTCAGTAAAAAAGGCTTTTATTAACCATGGCGCTAATAAAAATAAAATAAGTGTAAGTATTAAGGAGACATAGATATTAATTTGTACATATATATTATGTTTATCCAACCTGCGCGAAAGAAAAGGGAAAAATGCTCGAGCTATCACTCCGATAAATTGCTGGGCAATACCAACGAATTTACTCCCTGCATCGAATATTCCATTAGACACTGCTCCTCCATAAAACCCCAAAAGCATAACTGAAAAACTATTGTACAAATTGGGTACAATATTATTAATAAATACATCCGTACTTCCTTTTATGGTTCGTAAAACAGTTGATATATTTGGTTTTATGATTTTTATTTTCCATCTAAAAAGGATCACATACATGGCTATAATGCCCGACACTAAAAAACCAAGCGTGTTAAATAATGGCTGCAGGATAAAATCTGACTTTTCTTTAATAAAAACAAAGATTAATACGGTAAACAATAGCTTCGATAACAGATTGAGAATTGTAATATACTTCATCCGTTCCACTGCCTGAAAGAACCAGTCGGGGTAGAGTATATGTCCAGGTATTAACAGGAAGCTAATTAAAAGGATAGTTTTATTTTCTTGAAATGTAGGTATGATGTAGATAGTAATCATCAATAATGCAAAAGAAATGAGCATTAGGAACATCCGTGCCCAAAGAACATTAGAGAATATTTCAGATACTTTTTCTCTGTTATCTCTATTTTTTGCTACATCTCGCGTGGCCGTAAAGTTGAATCCCCAGTCTGCAACTGTTTGAAACCATACTACAACGGCAGATGCAAACGCAATTTTTCCAAAACTATCAACTCCGATTACTCTTGCGAGGTAAGGAATAGTGATGAGTGGAAAAATATAACCTGCAACTTGGAGCAATGAAAGATAGCCGAAGTTTGCGATCAACGTTCGGCTGTCTTTGCTGTTTTTTACTTTCCTGTATATGTTTGAAAGTTTATCTTTCACTTATTGTTTATAAACGTTCATCGTACTCTTTCAACTCCCCTTTTACGTCATACACTGTCCCTTTTTCTTTTAGTAAATGAGAAATATTAAGTTCTAAAAACTCTTTGTGTGCTACTGAAAGAACAACTGCGTCATAGCTATTGTTTGCTATTGAGGTAAAGTCGTTTTTTGATTCTACATCATATTCATACGCGACTTCCACAGGATTTGCCCATGGATCATACACCGTCACCTCAACCCCGTATTCTTCTAGCGATTTTACAACATCCACCGCCTTAGTATTACGTACATCAGGGCAGTTTTCCTTAAAGGTAATCCCCAATACAAGGACATGAGCACCTTTAATACAGACTCCTTTTTTTATCATGCATTTTACCACCTGCGATGCTACATACTCCCCCATTGTGTCGTTCATCCGTCGCCCAGCAAGGATAATTTCGGGGTGATAGCCATATTCCTGGGCTTTCTGTGCTAAGTAATAGGGATCGACACCAATACAGTGCCCACCTACCAGCCCGGGTTTGAAATGGAGAAAGTTCCATTTTGTGCCGGCCGCTTCCAATACGGCATGAGTGTCGATACCCATACGGTTGAAGATTTTTGCCAGTTCATTCACAAAAGCGATATTGATATCACGTTGTGAATTCTCAATTACTTTTGCTGCCTCGGCCACCTTGATAGTTGGAGCCAAATGGGTGCCGGCAGTAATCACAGAACTATAAAGTTCATTGACTATTTTTCCAGTTTCGAGTGTAGAGCCGGACGTGACTTTTTTGATTTTCTCAACTGTGTGTTGCTTGTCGCCCGGATTAATCCGTTCCGGTGAATAGCCAGCAAAGAAATCTTCATTAAATTTCAATCCGGAAGTTTTTTCTACTACAGGAATGCAATCCTCTTCGGTGGCACCGGGATAAACAGTGGATTCATAAATCACGATATCTCCTTTGCCAATCACCTTACCTACCGTTTCACTCGCTTTCACTAAAGGAGTAAGGTTTGGACGATTGTTTTTGTCTACCGGAGTAGGAACAGTCACAATATAAATATTGGCCTCCTTGATATCATCAAGATCACAGGAACAATAAAGACCGTTCTTATTATGTGATAAAGGATTCTCTTTTACCAATGCAGATTGGAGAATGTCATCCTCTACCTCCAAAGTCAAATCATGCCCCTCTATCAATTCATTCACTCTTTTCCGGTTAATATCGAATCCCACGACAGGGTATTTTGTGGCAAACAGGCGTGCCAGTGGCAGGCCTACATAACCTAAGCCGATAACAGCAATTTTAAATTCTTTCATTTTTGTATCTATAGTCTACAATTTATCAAAGATGTTCCCAATACCATTTTACGGCTTCTTTAAGACCATCTCGCATATTGTATTTTGGATTGTATTTCAATAATGCTCTTGCCTTGTCGATATTGGCAAGTGAGTGGGGGATGTCGCCCTGCCGGTTGGGACCATGTATCACCTCTATATTTTTGATCTCAGGATCATAGTCTCCCAGAAACTCCTTAAGATGTCCAACCAGTTGGTTGAGGGTGGTTCTCTCACCGTAAGCGGTGTTGTAAACCTGATTAACAGCTTCCGGGTTAGTCGTTTCCATTGCCCGAAAATTCATCTGTATCACATTGTCGATATAGGTGAAGTCGCGGCTGTACTCGCCATCCCCATTGATGACCGGGGACTCGTGACCCATCAACTTCTTTACAAAGAGAGGAATTACTGCCGCATACGCGCCATTAGGGTCTTGACGCCTGCCAAACACATTGAAATAGCGCAGTCCGATACATTCCATATCGTAAGTTTTTGAAAACACATCTGCATAGAGCTCATTTACGTATTTGGTGATGGCATAAGGAGACAAAGGTTTACCGATTACATCTTCCACTTTGGGGAGGGATGTGCTGTCTCCATAGGTGGAGGAACTGGCCGCATAGATGAATCGTTTTACCCCGGCATCCCGACCGGCGACTAACATATTCAAAAAACCAGTCACATTTACCTCGTTAGTCGTGACCGGATCTTTGATGGAACGGGGCACGGAGCCCAAAGCCGCTTCGTGGAAGATATATTCCGCCCCTTCGGCAGCCTCCCTACAATCTCCCAGATTGCGTATATCACCTACCCGAAGGGTAAGACGGTCGGGATACTTTTTCAACAGAGGCAATAGGTTTTCGATTTTTCCGGTAGCGAAGTTATCGAGAACGGTTATCTTATGTCCCTGCTGCAATAATTCTTCCGTGAGATTGGAGCCGATAAAACCTGCTCCTCCTGTTACTAAAATTTTGTATTTACTTTTATTCATTTGAATATTTTTTCGACACACTTCGTGACTACCGGTCACATTGTTCACTTGTACGGTAGTCTTGTTACGAACGTACAAAAATACAATAAAAACTGTAATGTTTAAAGCTTTTGCAGTAGGGAAACATCACCTCCACACTTTCGCAATATTATTCGGGTATAAGATAGATGCTATTGGAATTTTTCTGCAAGTCGTGAGCGACGAGGTAAATCCAGAAATGGGTCGTATCCAGTTGCCAATCTTCCGGAAGATGGAGAGACGTTTTTCCCGCGGCGCGGATGCCGCCATTCAATGTTTTCGCTTCCAAAGGCTTTTCGGTATTGAAACAAACCACATAGAGCTTGTCGTTATCGCTTCCCGGTTGTGAGGACAAGGGAAGTTGCGGATTCCAGCCAAGCGAGATTGTGTGGGAAAGCGGTTGGAGTTGGAGGTGTATGTCAGCAGGCAATTGAAGTTTGCCCGCAGCTATTTGAACCTTGCCGTAATCGAAGGAATAGTGGGGATAGTCGCCCGTGACGGCTTCGTGATAGGCTTTGCCCACCAGTCTCCTATAGGCATTCTTATCGTCGGGGTAGCCTCGCTTGATAATTGTATTGAGCGGGGATAGTGCTTGATTGGCAAGTGCAAATTTTGTGCGGTGTGCCATCTGTTTGGGGGTACGTGGGTTTTGGGGTTTGGTGTAGTTTCTGAACGCTTGTTTGCCATCTTTGGTTACATAAGCAATCACAGGCCCTATCTTGCCGGACAACTTTATGGATTTGGAAATATCGATTGTTCCCATGATTATTCATTTTGAGGTTGTTTCACTTTGCAATGATAATATATATCGGGATCAAAAGCAACTTTTTGAGGGACAAAAGTAGATCTAAATCTATATTTTTATAGAGTTACAATAGAGTTAGAATAGAGCTACAATAGAATTGAACTGGAGAAAATGAGGGCTTGATAGGGGCTTTAATCCGGTGAATAATTAAGCCGGAACCGTTCACTAGTGTAAAAAAACCACTTTTTATGTCACACAATAATGAAAAATAAGTATTTTTGTGGAAATTGCGTGTGGAATCAATCGTGTGGAACCTTTTTTAATAATCCGTTATGAGAACCAAAGAATACCTTGCCCATCAAAGGGATGATATCTATTATTACACCCACGTTAAAAAAGCGATTCGTGAGTTGTATCCTCTGAGGGATGATAAAACCAGGACAGAGATCTATTTTAACCGGCATCTTTTTGCCGATGCCCGGAAAAGGGTAGTGGAGAATTTTGTACCGCGTGAAGAGGAGGTGGATCCCGCCATCGCGCTCCCGGTGCGGTTGGAGATGCTCCACGCGAT
This sequence comes from Proteiniphilum sp., assembly GCF_040307845.1. Taxonomy (GTDB): domain Bacteria; phylum Bacteroidota; class Bacteroidia; order Bacteroidales; family Dysgonomonadaceae; genus Proteiniphilum. The sequence continues at coordinate 80,492 of NZ_JAWRIS010000005.1, read as the reverse complement.
GAAAGGGGATGATTCTTTTATTTACGCATATAATATCATCGCCGAAGGCAGGAACGAGTTTTGTGATTTCGCCACGATGAAGATTTGCGAACCAAAAGAAGAAGATCCTTACGCCTTGCAGGAAATGAAGGAGGTGTACGAAAATGCCAGGGAGGAATGGCAAGAGGCCGTGGAGGCTATCATCCATTGCTTGTTTGAACACTTTAACATACAATTGACGGAAGAATGCCTGGCAAAGAAAAATGAACTCTGGGAGCTTTTCAAGGAGTTTTATATGAGTTACTGTAAGCCTTATATCATTAAAAACCAGATAGAAGAACTAAGGATGATCCTTGCCCGAAAAGAATTGGAAATTGCCATGTGGGAGGCAAAGGCCGATGACCTGAAAAAACAGTTGGACGGAAAAACGCGCGAAACCGGTAATGGAGGAATGACCGTGATGGAAATTACATTGACTTTTTATTATCTTTTCAATGAACTGGGGCTGAATTTTTCCAACTCCGACAAAACCCAATGGGCACGGTTTATCCATAAATTGACCGGTAAAAGTTACCAGCATATCAGAGGGGTGTTGTCCATCGACTTCGACCGGAAAAGCACCCTGAAAAATCTCAGGAATGTGGCAGCCCTCTTCAAGAAATTGTTCCCGTTGATAGAACAAAAAATAGTAAACGACATGGAGCCTGTTTCATAAGTGAAATAGCCTATTACAAATCCGGTTACATCCATTTTCCCCGGATCTATATTCACATCCCTTTCCCAAACCGGAAGGGATGTGAATATTTTACAATATGGAGGTGCTTATGAAACAAATTGATTTAACCGAATGGTCGAACTGGATCGACGGGCAGGACGTGCTCCTGAAAATGCAGGTTTCCCCGCGCACGTTGCAACGATGGCGCATCAACGGGCTTCTCCCATACTCGCGGGTGAGCGGGAAGTGTTACTACCGGAAGTCGGATATCCTCGCACTGCTGCAGGAGAATTACAATGGGAAAGTTGAATATTAAGAGTTAAGAATGAAGAATGAAGAATGAAGAATGAAAAGTGAAAAATGAGGAGGGAGAGAGACAATGGGGGAAAATGAAGGACAAGAAGGGACTGTGGGAGACAAATTGACCGATTGTTGCACAGGCCGGGGGGAATCGCCTACTTTGCCCGCGGATAAGGCCAAGTCCATTATGTTGAACAATTAAACAGTAACAATTATGGGAACAATTAAAAAAGGTATCCTGGGAGGTTTTTCCGGGAAAGTAGGTAACGTGGTGGGCGCCTCGTGGAAGAGTATCGCCTACATCCGCAGTTTGCCCTCAAGCGTGAGGAACCCGCGGACTGAGAAGCAGCGCATGCAACGGAGCAAGTTCTCGCTGGTCGCCAAATTCGTGAAGACTATTCTCCCGGTGATCCGGGTGGGGTTCAAGCAGAGTGCCGGCCCCGGAAACAGTGCTTTCAGCGCGGCGGTGTCGTACAACATCCACCATGCCGTGAAAGGGACGTACCCCGGTTTTGAAATCGATTACCCGAAGGTGGCGGTGGCAAGAGGCGCACTGTACACGGCGAGCAATGTCACGGCTACTCCTGAAGCGGGATCCCTGGATTTCGTGTGGAATACGGGTGCGGTCAACAATGCCTCGGCAGCAGACCGGGTGATGCTCCTCGCATACAACCCGGGCAAAGAGGAGGCAGTGTATGACATGGACGCCGGAACACGGGACGCCGGCAGCGGATCGTTGGGGTTGCCGCCTTCATGGCAGGGCGACAAAGTGGAGACATTCGCGGTGTTTATTTCGGAAGACGGCACCATGGTGTCTGACACTATGTACGCGGGCAGCTATGAAGTGGTGCCCGGTTGATGGTCTTTAAACCGGAGCCGCCCCGCCGCGGGGCGGCTCTTTTACATTTTACACGCAATGATAGACTTACTTCAAATACAGAGTGACTGGCTTTTCTCGCTCAGTTCTTTTATTGGCGGGGGAGCATTGGGAGGGTTGGTCTCGATGGTGATCAACCGCAAGGAAAACAGGCGCATCAAGAAAAGCGAGGCGGTACAGTCGGAGGCGGCCGCCAAAAAAGAGGACGCCTCGGCGGCGACGGAGATGATGGGCTTGCTGGAACGTACGGTGGCGCATACCGAGTTGCTACAGTTGCAACGCGTGGAAGACCACCGCCGGATTACCGGCCTGGAGAAAATGGTGGAGCAGGAACTGGCATGGCGCAAGGACGGCGATTACCACTATTGCGAAGTGGAAGATTGCAAACTGCGGAAGCCGCCAATGGGTACCTTTAAAAGAGAGCATCATGGATAACGATTTATTGTACAGGGAAATCGGGCAGTCGCTTTTCAACGGGCGGCTTTCCTCCGGACAACAGGCCGGAATAGAAGTGAAAATAGAAGCATTTGACCGGCATGGCATTGCGGATGAAAGATGGCGGGCGTATATGCTGGCCACTTCATACCATGAGACGGCATGCACCATGCAGCCGGTGGAGGAGATAGGGAAAGGAAAGGGCAAACCCTACGGGGAGAAGCGCAAGCATGATGGCACGGCTTACAGCTATCCCGACAAGTTGTATTTTGGCCGCGGCGACGTGCAGCTGACCTGGTATGAGAACTACAAAAAGATGGGTCGGTTGTTGGGAATTCCCTTGCTGGCATGTCCCGAACTGTCACTCGATCCCGATATCTCGGCAAGCATCATGATAGAAGGGATGACGCAGGGTGTTTCTACACGGGGTGATTTTACCGGGGTGTCGCTGGAGAATTATTTCAACCACCGGAAGGAGGACCCGGTCAATGCGCGGAGAGTCGTGAACGGGTTGGATCAGGCGCACCGCATTGCGGAATATTACCGACGTTTTTTGGCTGCGTTGCGGATGGCGATGGTTTTCACCTTATTGTTGGTGATGGGATGCAAGTCGGGGCAAGTAGCCACGGAGAAGATGGTAACCCATGTAGACAGTACTGCCGTGCGGGAGGAGATGACCCATCTCGGTAGTATGAAGAGACAACACCATATGCAGTCGCTGCGGTTATAGCGTTGGGGGTGTGTTTACGCCTTGGGCTATTTCAGCGAAGAAAGGTTTTATAAATACCCACCCGATACTGATCACGACTCCCACAAAAGTAAAGGCGACCAATATCATGCTGCGCCTGGGAGCACTCTTCTGGACCGGCACCACTACCGGTTCAATGACTGTAAGCACGGGTTTAGACTCTTTTACGGTGAGTTTGGCCTGTTCCAATTGTTTGGCCAGTTCGTTATATACCGTGAAGGCGATATCATATTCACTGCGGAGCCGCTGTTCTGTGGCACGGGCCGAAGCGGTGGTCAAACCCCGGTTGGCATCCTGGAAAGTGGCGAGTTTTTCTTGTTTCTCCAGAAAATCAAGCCTTGCATCGTTAAAACTCTGTTGCACGAAAGCGAGATTGTCTTCCACTTTCTCCGATTTAAAAGCCGTTACATATTGCTCCAATGTTTTCCGCACCTGGTCCGTAATACGGGCAGCGGCTTCGGCTTCGGGAAAGGTGTAACTCATCCCGATATATCCTTCTTTTGAGTTCATATTGAGCTGGATGGAGCTTTGGATGGTTTTATATACCCGTTCTTCTTTTTTACTGAGGATAGGGAGAGAAGTGCTGTCGTTGGCCGGGGGCTGGTTGTCCGCTTGTGACCGGTTTCCCCGGATGGCACCGACCAGCACGCCGGGTAATCCGATGGTGTATTTTTTGATGTTTCCGATGAGGTTGAAGGGCTGGTACGCCTTGTTGGTATAGAAATCGTACAAGGTGATTTCTTCTCCTTCCGATTTTTCCACTTTGATGGGGGTTTGCATGATTTCACGGGTGAAAGGCACGCTCTTCACAATCTGTGGATAAACCGAAGGCGAAAGGGTTTCGCCGGTCCCCCCTGCACCGATATTGACACCCATCATGGCGGCAAGACCGCCCAGATTACTGCTTGAACCTTCTTTTCCACTTTGTGGCACTACTGTGCAATGGGCGGTGTATTTTACCGGGGAAAACAAAGCGATAAAGAGTCCCAACAATAAGAAAATCCCGGTAACTTTCAGAATAAATCCCCGCTTCAGCCACAGTTGCCGGAGGATATCCGCCAGATCGATTTCATCGGTTGTATCTTGTGCAGGAAGCCTGTTTTCGTAATCCGGGGTGTGGGTATCTTGTGTCATACATCTGTGCTGTTTGATTATTTAACAAGGTTGCTGATCAACAGGGCAATGGAGGCAATGGAGGTGGAAATTCCCAATATTCCCTGCATCGACATGGGCTCCCTGTCGGGTTTCTCGGGTACCACGATCTCGCAACCGGGTTCTATTTTTGCCCATCGGCCGGTGGCAACCTTGCCGTTGGCGTAGATCACGAACGGCTTTCTTTTCATTGCCAACCGTGAATACCCCCCTGCCTGGCGGACATAACTGTCGAGGCTCATCTTTTTATTGTAATTTACCGTGTTGGGATACATCACTCCTCCCGATATCTTTACCGTATTGTTCAATTGGGGTATGGTAAGCACATCTCCTTCCCTCAGGATGATGTCATCGTCGCTTCCCGGTTTTTTCAATGCTTTCTCCAGATCAATGCCCACATATTGCATGGAGAGGTCGATACTGTTGACAAAGGTGGAATCACTCTCTATCCGGGCTTGGGTCAATAATGCGGCACGGCTCCTTTGTATTTCTTCAGGAGTCGATCTGCGCCTTAGTTTGGCGCCTTTTATATAGGCATATTCGGTCAATCCCCCTGCCCTTTCTACCAATGAGGAGAGCCGTTCGTTTCGGGTTGTTTTGGCATATTGCCCGCCGAAAAGAACTTCTCCGGATATGGAGACATTTTCCTGGGGGCCATAACCGGGTGAGCGGCGCACTACGATTTCATCAAATGGTTGCAATACAAAAGTAGGGTCGCTCGAAATGATTTCGTCATCCTGGAGAGAGAATGTGTACACCTCACTCATATTGGAAGGAATAGTAGCACTGGCAGGATCCTTGATACGGCGATAGACGTCGATTCGTGCCGTGGAGGCCTCCTCCTTGAGTCCCCCTGCCCGAAGGAGAGCATCTTCTATGCGCATATTCAACGCGAAGGGATAATTACCGGGTGCACGGACAGAGCCGGCGACAGATACGGTGACACTGTCTTCAATGGAAAAGATGGAGGGGATATGGAGCCGGTCGTTTTTTCGTAAGGCGATATCCGCGATGCGGCTGTTGAGCAAGGCGTCAAGGTTGAAAGACTCCATTGTTTGCCGCAAGTCTTCCTGTTCTCGGTAAAGCAGTGCCCGTTGGAGGTAAGCGTCGCCGGTGGGTCCCAAAGCGACTTCCACCAAGTCGCGGACGGTGCTGACGCGGTCTCCCAGGGCATACTTTCCGGGACGTTCTACCGACCCCGTGATCTCTACCATATTGGAGAATTTATCCTGGATAGTGCCGACACCCACCTGGTCTCCGTCCTTCAGATTGAATGAACCATATTCGGGTTGACTCAAGGTGAAGGCTTCCATTGTATTGTTACCCTTCCGGTGCAGGGTGACATTGGCCCGGTAGGCATTGCCGCTAAAGCCGCCGGCAAAACGGATGAGGTCCTGCAGCGTTTCATCTTCGCGCATTTCATACCACATGGGGCGTTTTATCTCTCCCGTGATTTGCACCAGGGTGCTGTATGGTTCCACCATCACGATATCGCCATCCTGCAGGTTGATATCGTATGTATTATTGCCTTTCATCAAGTATTCATAGAGATCGACAGTGGTCACATTTTTCCCACCCCGGAAGATGCGTATATTACGCAAGCTTCCTATTTCGGAAGGTCCCCCCGATACATAGAGTGCGTGAAAGGCGGATGCGAAGGAGGATAGGGTATAGGTGCCGGGAGTGACCACTTCGCCCATTACATTCACCTTGATGGTGCGCACATTTCCCACCGAGATCGCGAGGAAGGTGCCGGGTGTGGATGAGTCGAGATCGGAGTAAATGGACGAAAATTCATTGCGTATCTTTGATTCGGCCTGCTGCACGTTTAATCCGTTCAGCATGATGCGTCCCAGCCCCGGCACGGTGACATATCCGTCGGGGGTGATGGTGTAACGCACGTTCAGCTCCGAATTACCCCATACGTCTATGATCAATTGGTCTCCGGGACCCAGCACATAATTGGCCGGGGTGGGCATATTCATATTGGGTGAGAAGGTGAGGTTCTTGGACGTGAAGAAATTCTGGCCGTATATTTGATTTTCCGGGTCGGTTTGTGGGGTTTGTGCGGTCAAGACAGAAACTTCGGAGGTTTCTCGGAAACTGTTTTCCGATGAGTCGTAATCGGATTCCATACCACCGTCGGTGACCTTTTTCTCCTCTTCATATTGACTCCGCAGACGTTGCAGTTGGGATGCGGTGATTCCTTTCTTATTCAGCTCCATCAGTATCTGTTGCTGCGACATCCCCGAGTTTTCATACTTGCGTAACTCCTGGATCGCCTGCTGGTCGCTTACCTGGGCAAGCAGGATGCCGTTTACGAAAATCAACAGTGTGAGCAGGCCGATTATTTTATACTCTCTATGCATACGTTTCAACAGTTTGGTTCTTTGGGCTATTGTTCTTCTTGAGTAACATCATTTTCAGTTTGTTTAATCTACAAAGGATGTACAAATTTTTCTTGTAACAAATTGAAAACTGTAATAAGACAGCAAAAATAGTGGTTATTTTGATAAACTACAATAGTTAAGATGTCAAGATGGTTATTTTCTTCGTCCGCCCATTACTCCGAACAGTCCCCGTTTTTTAGCGCCGGTTTCGGATAGAGGCAGTTGTCCCGCCATGACCTTTAGCGCATTAGTCCCTTCGGCAGTCGCTTTGACTGCGTTATAAATGGTACCCCAGTCGGGGAGTCCGCCCAGATTACGGTCGTCGATAAACAACTCAACGCCCAGCTTGCGTGAAATATCTTCTCCCAACTCTTTGTCTTCACCCCGGTAGTTCTCGTTTTCGGCGTAAAAATAGAGTCCTCGCCCTGCGCAGTAGTCGATGGCATCCTGGAGAAGCCGGCCGCGGCGTACCGTCCACAGGATCAGTTTGTGCCCGTCTTTCTGCATCTGCAGGAGTGTTTCGATTGCAAAAGGGATGGGTTTCCCTATGTTGGGATAGGCATGTTCCACAATAGTTCCGTCGAAATCGATAGCGATGATCATAAACCTGAATGTTTCAAATATCAGCTGCAAAGGTACGAAAAAAGCATGACAACCGCTACCTGTCACTTATTTGTATAGGCTGTTTTTACCTTATTATCCATAAATTCGGCAATCTCCTGTGAAGAAATATCATATTTGGGCGCTAATTGTTTAAAAGCTTCATCTTTTTCAAAACGCTCGTAATTTCCCAATTTGCCTAATAGATTTTTGCTTTTCATTGAGTGCCTCGAATATCTGAGTGAATTATCAATAATTTCAATTATCTCTTCACTCGTTTTCTCTTTTAGAATGCAGTAGAGATCATAATAATCCCGAAAGGTATTTCTACGCTGCATCACCTCCATTTTGAGTGACGCTATCGTATCAATATCCGCCAGATATAAATTATGAAGATAATGTACCTTATTTATTCGAGGAGCATTTCTTTCCGGCGCATAAAAGGAAAGCTTAACGCCGCCATCGATGAAAAATTCTACCTGATTACTGTCTAAAATATTTATCTTGTCAATGACGTGTTCCAACTCCAATTCTTTAGTAATGGATTTGATGTCTATATCCATCTTTTCCCCCTTGTATTGCTGCCATCTCATAAAATCGAGATCTTCACTCAGTCTATTCTTTATTTGTAAAGAAAGGGCTGTACCTCCGACAAGGATATAGGGAGTGATCGATTCCAGGTATGCTACGGATTCGATCACTTTTTTCGTTTTATCGACTAATGATTTATCCATAACGATTTCAGATTCTGTTCAAATAGAAAGTTTCCATCCTTTTCAAGTATGGGACGGGATGTTTGATGTCGAAATAGAGATTGGCTAAACAGATGTTCGTGTTGCGTAAATAATCTCCTTGAATGATCATCTCGTCAAGCCATACTCGTTTTATCTTCCCTTTGGGAAACACTTTGAATAATAAATCAATTTCGGGAAGATCCAGATAAATAAGCACATATCTAATAAGGTTCCAGTCACTAAGTTGCTGACAAGAATTTTTATCAAAAGACCAAAAAACATTTTCTTTTTGTAGTTTGGCCAATAAATACGATTTTATTTTATCTTTATTGTCCATCTATACAAAGATATACATAAACATCCGGATAGACCATTTTTCTCGGAAAAAAATAGATGAAATTGCCCTGCTCCGTATCATACCTTCTCTACCATGGTGGGGCTGATCTCCACCTCGGCGCACCCCAGCTGTTCGATACGGATGATGATCCTGGATTTTCCCTCCATGGTGATTAATTCTCCTTCGAGGCCGGTAAGCGGACCTTTGATCACCCGCACCTTTTCTCCCGGTTGGAGGTCGTTGGCGCTGAAATTGACGGTGGTGTCGGAATGGTCGAGCATAAAGCGGAAGCGCTCCATCTGATCCGCGGGTATCTCAGTGGGAGTGTGTTCGCCGCGGAGCGTCAGGTAATACAGGATGGAAGGGTGGGTAATGACGCTGCGCTGCTCCCGGGTATCGACCCGCACGAAAATCATCATCGGGATAAGCACCCGCTCCACCTTCTTTTTCCGGTCACTCCATTGCCGTATTTCTTCCTGCACCGGCAGGAAGTTTTCCACGCCCATTACCGTGAGCCGGTCACGCACCTTTTTCTCATGGTGCATCTTCACATAAGCTGCCAGCCATCTTTTCTCTGCCATATGAATATTAATTCTCACTATTTGACAAAGTAAACGGTTTTTTGTTTGATGACAAAATGTATTGTGAGCTCAAATTGTATATTTTGTACTAAATTTGTACCTCGAAAATAACAGATACTACGCAGTAACGACGATTGTAAATTTTATATGGCGCACAAAATATTTCCCCTGCTGATTTTGTTTTTGACCGGGGCAACAGGGTTGTTTGCTTCCGGCCCGCCGGCGACGGAGGTGAGAGCCGTTTGGCTGACAACCAACTACGGACTCGATTGGCCGCGTAACCGTACCAGCTTGGAAGTACAAAAAAGGGAACTGACAGAGATCCTGGATAACCTGAAGAAACATAATTTCAATACGGTGTTTTTTCAGGTGAGAGGCAGAGGGGAAGTGCTCTATAACTCACGCATCGAGCCGATGTCGTCGCTCATCGCTCCTGCCGGGCCGGGACGACCGCCATTCGATCCGCTGGCGTTTGCCGTGGAGGAGTGCCATAAACGGGGATTGGCCTGCCATGCCTGGGTGGTGACTTACCCCTTGGGGAACGACCGCCATGTACGCAGCTTAGGGACACAGTCTGTAACCAAGAAGAATCCTTCCCTCACCAAACAATTCCAGAGGGAATGGTTCCTTGATCCGGGAAATCCGCGTACCGACGATTATCTGCTCTCAATCGTGAAGGAGATCGTGGCCGGCTATGATATAGATGGTATCCATTTCGACTATATCCGATATCCCGATAACCGGGGACGCTTTCCCGATGACGGAATGTACCGCCAGTATGGCAAGGGGAAGTCGAGGGATGAGTGGCGCAGGGATAATATCACCCGCTTTGTGATAAAAGTATATGATCAGGTGAAGGCTATGAAGCCTTGGGTGCAGGTGAGTAGCGCCCCTTTAGGGCGGTATCGCGCGCTGGGAAATAACGGAGTGGGATGGACTGCGCTGGAGACGGTATCGCAGGATGCCGGCAAGTGGATGATGATGGGCAAGCATGACGCCATCTACCCGATGATGTATTACAAGGAGAGGCTCTTTTATCCTTTTGTGGACGATTGGTTGAAACATAGCAACGGCAGGATTGTAGTGCCGGGACTGGGAGCTTACCAGATGATCGAATTGGGATGGTCGTACCGTGATATACTGAACCAGGTAGATTATACCCGTCAGAACGATTCACACGGACAGGCTTATTTCCGCACCGAGAATGTGTTGTCCAACACAAAAGGAATACTGAGGGAGTTGGAGGAATATTATAAATACCCTGCGAAGCTGCCACCCATGACGTGGCTGAGTGACTCTATTCCCAATAATCCCTACGACCTGCGGGCAGAGAAAAATGGAGAGGGTCTATTGGAACTTTCGTGGGAAGGGAACCGTGATGGGAGGGTGACATATAACGTCTATCGGAGCGAAAATGACACCCTGAGTCTTGAGAACGCAGAAGAATTGATGGCTGTAGGACTGCGGGAGCCGATGTTCCGTTACAAGGCCGGGAATAATGATAAGGCTTACTATTACTATATTACCGCGTCGGACGCCTATAACAATGAGAGTGGACCGTGTATCCCTGCTTTCTTTTACCATTCGGAAACGGTGAAGTGAAGTGGTTGAGTGCCTAAGTGGTTGAGTGCCTAAGTGCCTAGGTGGTTAGGTGCCTAAGTGGTTGAGTGCCTAAGTGGTTAGGTGCCTAGGTGGTTAGGTGCCTATGTGGTTGAGTGATGATTTGTTGATTTGATGATTTCATTTTCAATTAGAAAAACATGGGAAAATCAAAAAAAAAGAATAATTTTGTAGCCTATGGATGCCGCTCAAAAATTGAAGCAACAGGTAAGAAGCGAATTTATGGAGTATTTGACGCTCTATAAGCACAGAAAAACACCCGAACGTTTTGCGATTCTCGATCATATCTATTCAACACGAGGACATTTTGATATGGATTCTCTTTATAATTCTATGATTGAAGTGAACTTCCGGGTGAGCCGTGCTACATTGTATAATACCATTCAGTTATTGCTGGATTGCGGGCTGGTGGTGAAACATCAGTTCGGGGCGAATACTTCTAAATACGAGAGGGCTTACGGTAATGAAAACCATGACCACCTTATCTGTACGACCTGTGGAGAGGTGCGCGAAATGACGGGTGACTTGCTGACTCCTACCCAGCTTAAAAAGATCAGGAAGTTCAAAGTGAGCTACTATAGCACCTATATCTATGGCACATGCAGTAAGTGTATTCATGCCAAGCGGATGGAATTGAGCCGTTTGGAACGTAAAAATGAGGTTAAACAGAATAAAAGCAACGGTAAACAAAATAAAAAATGAAAGTGGATGTACTTTTAGGGCTCCAGTGGGGCGACGAAGGTAAAGGAAAAGTGGTGGATGTGCTTACGCCCCAATATGAGGTGGTGGCACGGTTTCAGGGTGGACCCAATGCCGGTCATACCCTGGAGTTCGAAGGAGAGAAATATGTGCTGAAGTCAATCCCGTCGGGTATTTTTCAGGAAGGGAAGATAAATATCATCGGCAACGGGGTAGTAATTGATCCTGCCCTCTTTAAGCTGGAAGTAGAAGGATTGGAAGCGTCGGGACATTCTCTTACCGACAGACTTTTTATCTCTAAAAAGGCCCACCTGATACTGCCGACACACCGATTGCTGGATGCCGCTTCGGAAAAAGCGATGGGGGATGCCAAGATCGGCACTACCGGACGGGGTATCGGTCCTGCTTATACCGATAAGGTCGGACGGCACGGACTAAGGGTGGGCGACCTGTTTCATAACTTTGAGGAAAAATACCGCAATGCGGTACTTCGACATAAAGAACTGCTCGACCATTACCAATTTGAATATGACCTTTCCGCACTCGAAAAGCAGTGGTTTGAGGGAATTGAGAAGATGAAGGAGTTCACTATTATCGACAGTGAGCATTTTATCAATAAACATCTGGACACAGGAGGTTCGGTGCTGGCCGAAGGTGCGCAGGGATCGATGCTGGATATAGATTTCGGATCCTATCCTTTCGTGACATCATCCAATACCATTTGTGCCGGTGCCTGCAGCGGTATGGGGGTAGCTCCCGGACGTATCGGCGAAGTGTACGGTATCTTCAAGGCTTATTGTACACGGGTGGGCAGCGGTCCTTTCCCTACGGAACTGTTTGATTCCGACGGACAGCTGTTGCGTGATAACGGAAATGAATATGGTTCGGTGACAGGACGCCCGCGCCGTTGCGGATGGATCGATTTGGTCGCACTGCGTTATACGATTATGTTGAACGGGGTAACCAAATTGGTGATGATGAAAAGTGATGTGTTGGACAGTTTTGAAACAATCAAAGCCTGTGTGGCCTACAGGGTAAACGGCGAAGAGACGGAAGACCTGCCTTACGATATATCAGAAGGTATTGAACCTGTTTATGTGGAGTTGCCCGGTTGGCAGACTGATATGACGAAGATGCAGTCGGAAGATGAATTCCCGGAAGAATTCAATAACTATCTCTCTTTTTTGGAAACAGAACTTGAAGTACCTGTGGCTATCGTGTCCGTCGGTCCCGATAGAGCACAAACAATTATAAGATAAACAATGACAAATGGCAACAATCTGGATTATATTTATTGCAATTGCAGTGGCCGGCTGGATCGTGCAAGCTACGCTACAGAGCCGATTTAAGAAGTATTCAAAAATTCCTCTTCGCAACGGAATGACGGGCAAAGAGGTGGCGGAAAAGATGCTGCACGACAACGGGATCTATGATGTACAGGTGATCTCGGTAAGAGGGCAGTTGACCGACCATTACAACCCGTTGAACAAGACCATCAATTTGAGTGAACCGGTATATGACTCTTATAGCGTGGCAGCTGCCGCAGTAGCCGCACACGAAACGGGCCATGCGGTTCAGCACGCGAAAGGATATGCTCCCCTGAAATTGAGGTCGGCACTGGTGCCGGTGATTTCATCTACCTCCAAATGGGTGATGTGGGTGATCCTGCTGGGAATTATCCTGATCGAGACTTTCCCGATGCTTCTCTGGTTCGGAATTGCCATGTTTGCACTTTCCACTCTATTCAGTTTTGTCACATTGCCGGTGGAAAAAGATGCGACTAACCGTGCTCTCCGCTGGCTAAGCAGTGCCGGTATTACCGATGCAGGGAATCATGCCCAGGCGGTAGATGCCCTCCGTTGGGCCGGTTACACTTACGTAGTGGCCGCACTCAGTTCCCTTGCCACATTGCTCTATTATATCATGATTGCCATGAACAGAAGGTAATTGTGGTTAAATGATTTATCGGGGAAGCTCTAACCGTTGTGGGGGAGTAATTATTTGTAAAGAGGACAACAATTGTTCTCTTTTTTTTGTTTATCAGATGCAGGCAGGATATACATTTAATGAACCATTATTAGATGAAAACGATTTTGATTACCGGTGGATCGGGCATGGTGGGCAGAAAGCTATCGGATTTGCTCATTGAGAACGGTTACAGGGTGATCTGGCTGAGCCGTGAACGATATGTGAAGGCACACATTCCCCGCTACCGGTGGGATTACCGGAAGGGGGAGATCGACAGTGAGGCTGTGGAACAGGCCGACATGATCATTCATCTGGCAGGATCGAATTTAGGCGATGGTTCCTGGACACGGTTGAAGAAGCAGAAGATTGTGGAGAGCCGTGTGCAGACGGCGAAGTTGTTGCTAGAGACGGTAAAAAAGATGAATAAGAGGCCTGAAGCGTTTATCTCTGCTTCGGCGGTCGGTTTTTACGGGTCGGTGACGGGAGAAAAGATATTTACTGAAGAAGATGATCCCGCACACAACGATTTCTTGAGCCGTACCTGCCGGAAATGGGAAGCTGAGGCGTTCAGATTCAGGAATGAACTGGGTGTACGCACGGTAGCATTGCGTACGGCCTTTGTTATATCCCCAAAGAGCGAAGCTTTTGAAAAAATGATGCTGCCGACAAGGGTCGGGTTGGGTGCCCCGTTGGGTTCAGGCAAACAATATCTGAGTTGGATCCATATTGATGATCTTTGCCATCTTTATTTGAAAGCGGTTGAAGATAGTTCTATGGACGGAGTTTTCAATGCGGTTGCACCGGAATTTATCACCAATGCCGGGTTTATGAAGACTCTGGCGAAAGCAATGAAACGGCCTTTTTTCATGCCGCCGATACCTGCTCTCCTGCTTCGGATTTTTATGGGGCAGGCCGCAGATATGATACTGTATGGCAGTCGCGTTTCATCACAAAAAGTATTCGAGGCCGGGTATGAATTCACTTATTCCACGGCACAGGAAGCAATAGCAAGTACCCTTCAGTCGATGAAGGAATAATTTCAATTTTTATATAATCACTTAAACATTTAAAAATCATGGTTAAATTAGATCCGTACCTCAATTTCGACGGTACATGTGAAGAGGCTTTCAATTTGTACAAATCCGTATTTGGCGGAAAGTTAAGCGAAGTTATGCGAATGGGAGATATGGAAGGGATGGAGGTTCCTGAAGCATATAAGGACCATGTAATGCATGTTTCATTGCAACTGCCTAACAATTTACTGATGGGATCTGACGTAGTGCCCGGTATGGGAAATCCTTTGCGTCCCGGAAATAACAACTATATATACATCGCGGCCGACAGTCGTGAAGAAGCAGATAGGTTGTTCAGTGAACTGTCGGCCGGAGGTGAGGTTGAAATGCCCATGGAAGATATGTTCTGGGGCGATTACTTCGGAAGTTTCAAAGATCGGTTCGGCATTTGGTGGATGGTTGGCTATTCATTTCTTTCCGATACGGTATAACCGTCCTTCGTCCGTTACGGCATAGAGAGCGCCGTCTTTCCCGTCGGCCACATCGCGGAAACGCTGGCCTTCATCGGCGAGCAGGCGCTCTTCGCCTATTACTTTGTTGTCTTTGATTACAAGGCGGGCAATATGTTTGCTGCTGAGCCCGCCAATGAAAAGATTATTTTCCCATTCGGGGATAGCGTTGGAGCTATAGAAGGCCATACCGCTGGGCGAGAGTACGGGATCCCAGTAATAGACGGGTTGTTCCATCCCTTCTTTCCGGGTAATGCCCTCACCAATGATTTCTCCGCTGTATTCGATACCATAGGTGATAATAGCCCATCCATAATTTTTCCCCGGTTTGATAAGGTTGATTTCATCACCTCCGCGCGGACCCATCTCACTGATCCAGAGTTCGCCGGTAACAGGATGGATGTCGAGTCCCTGCGGATTCCGATGCCCGTAACTATATATCTCAGGCAATGCTCCTTCAGTACCGATAAAAGGGTTATCCGATACCGGTTTCCCTTCGGGGGTGATATGTATTACCTTACCGTGGGCTTTATCAAGTTTCTGGGCATTGGGCCGGGTAGCGAGATCGGAGCGTTCGCCGGTGGTAATGAAGATATTCCCTTCCTTATCGAAAAGCAAACGGCTGCCGAAGTGCATGCTGTTGTCATAGTAGGGAATAGCCCGGTAGATGGTAGTGAAATCCTCTATTTGGGTCTCATCGTCGGAGAGCCGTCCTTTTCCCACCGCCGTGAGAGATCCTTGCGGAGTTCGTTCGGCAAAGGTGAAATAGAGCATCCTGCTATTATTGAAATCGGGTGCGGGTGCCACATCCAGTAATCCTCCCTGGCTCCGGTCGTCCACTTCGGGGAAACCGGTGATAGGGCTGCCCACATTCCCGTCGGTAGTAGCAAGGCGCATTGTACCGCCTTTTTCTGTGATGGCCAACCGGCCATCCGGCAGTAATGTCACCGCCCAGGGCTTCTGCAATTCATCGTTAATGATGACAGCTTCGTAAGGAGTAGCCGTTTTCACCCCTGCAACGCGGGTTTGCCCCTCAAAAGCGGGCTTGAAATCGGGGTTATTGGGCTTTTCCGTCTCTACCGGTGGAAGCGTATCTCCCGGTAATTCTTCTTCATTTGTTTTCTGTCCGTCGCATGAAGCGGAGAGCAACACAAAGGCTGAGAAAAAAAGTGCCGTGATCTTTAAATTGTTCATAGGACTGTGATTTGTATGTGAATTGTAATCCGAATAACTCATTTATTTAACAACGTGTAAATTACAATTGTTCAACCGTATAATTGACTATAAACTATTTTAATGTATCTTTGTTGTTATCATAGTTGGTTTTTTATAATTCAAAATATATGCTTACATATAACGTGCAATTAAGAAAAGAGGAAGAAGGTGGATATACAGCTGTTGTTCCTGCGCTACCGGGTTGTATTACTTATGGTGAGACTGTGGATGAAGCCATTATGATGGTAAAAGAGGCTGTGGAATTATATATTGATGAATTGACGGATCGTGGAGAACCAATTCCTGACGACAGTCATACTCTTGAATTTTCTATTCATGTGGAAGCTGTATGAATTTGAATCCTAGATATCTTGTAAACTTATTGGAACAAAATGGATTTGTTTTTAAAAGATCAAAAGGTTCTCATTGGTTATATTATAATGCTCAAACGAATAAAACAGTAATTGTTCCAATGCATGGAAATAGGGACTTGAAAAAAGGAACATTCCTTGCAATTTTAAAACAAGCAGGAATTACATATAGATAATATAATTCAATCAAAATAAAAAACCGGGGGACAAAGGTAATATCACTTTGTCCCCCGGTTTTATTTTATATTTCACTTCATTGTTCAATTTCCGCCTCAATCCATTTGGAACGGTTGGGAGATACCGGTTCTTTAACTTGCGGCCGGGGATTGGACTTGAGTTCCTGAAGCAGGACTTCTACTGCTTTTTCGATAGAGGGATCGTTTCCTTTGACCAGTTCTTCGGGACGATCGATTACCTCTATATCGGGATAAACGCCAACGCCTTCTATGATCCATTCACCGGTTTTATCATAGATGCCAAAGCGGGGAACGGAGATATAACCGCCGTCCACCAGACGGGCATTTCCCGAAATACCGACCAATCCACCCCAGGTGCGGGTACCAATCAACTTGCCTTCTCCGGTCTTTCGGAAGAAATAGGGAAAAGCATCACCGCCGGAAGAGGAGTAACCGTTGATAAGCATCGCTTTGGGACCGTCATGCGCAATGCCGGGCGTTTTCATCGGTTGAGGGAGGCCGTTACGGTGCCAGTAGGCTAGGGTACGACGGTTAAGCAGGTCGATCATCCTGTCGGGGATGAAACCGCCTCCATTGTACCGGTCATCGATGATAAGCGCCTCTTTGTGATGGTAGGCATACATACCCCTGAAGAGTTCACGATTGCCTTCCACCGCAGTGTTGGGTACGTGAATATAGCCGATCTTGCCATCGGAGAGCCGGTCGACCAGTTCCCTGCGCTGGTTCACCCAGTCCATATACCTCAATTCCTGTTCGCTGGTGATGGTTTTCACGTGGTAGCTTTTTGCTCCTGATGCCGAAGGGCTGCTGTTGACCGTCAGTTCGATATGGCGGTCACCCAGGTTCTCAAGCAGTGCATACGGATTTTGTTCCGTGGTCAGCTCCTGCCCGTTGATGCGGATAATATAATCGCCTTCCTTGATGTTCACTCCACTTTCCGTGAGGGGTGATCGGCGGCTTTCGTTCCAGTTCTCCCCGGAATATATTTTCCTGATTTTGTAACGTCCGGCGGACAGATCGGCTTCGAGTTCTGCTCCCAGGAGCCCGCCGTTGATACGGTCTACGCGCGCGATGTCGCCCCAATCCACATAGGAATGACCGGTATTGGTCTCGCTGACTATCTCGTTGAGGATATAGTCCAGGTCGAACCGGCTGGGAACGTAAGGCAGCAGTTCTCCGTAGTTTTTCCGGATGCCTTTCCAGTCCACGCCGTGCAGGTTATCCACGTAGAAATAGTCGCGGAAGATGCGGAAAGCATCTGCATAGATTTGGTTCCACTCTGCACGGGGATCGATCTTCATATCGAGGTTATCAAGATTGATCATACCGGCACCGGCAATTTGTCCTGTCTGGTTTTTCGCCACACCATAGTTATTGGCTTGGCGGTAGATAAGCGACTTACCGTCGGCGGAAAGGATGCCGTAACCTGTCCCGTCGAGAATCTCTTCGGTTTTCTCTTCGTTGATATTATAGCGCATGATCTTATTTCCGGTGGAGTAGAGGATTCCCTCTTCCACGGTTCCGATGATACGGTAGTTGCCGGCCTGCAAGGGCAACGCCTGGATACGGTCACGGGCATTATCTGTATCGATCTCCACTTTCACCTTCCCGGATGTGGATGGGTTATTGTCGGACTTTTCATCACCATAAGGTTCTTTGTCTTCTTTATAGGGAACGAGGGTTGTACCATCGTCAAGCAGAGGAAGGGCGTAGATACGGGAGGCGTTGTTATAGACGTAATCGAATTCGAAACTGCTGAAAGCAAGGTTGAAGTCCCGGTTAGAAACGAAGAAGAGGAATTTCCCGTCGCGGCTGAATACCGGGTTACTGTCTGAAAACGTGGCATCGGTAAGCTGATACTTCCGCCCGCTTGAAAGTTGATATACCCAGATAGCAGATTGATAATTGGGAGATGATTTGCTGTAAGCTATCCAATCACCATCGGGAGAGAAGGTATAATCCCTGATCTCTTCGGCGGTAGCTTCATCAATAGCTGTCTGCCGTCCCGTGGAGACATCTGCCAGCCAGAGTTTCATGGTGCGGTCGCTGTAGACAAGATGGGAGCTGCCTGGTGACCATTCAGCGGTATATTTCCATGCTGCGGAGCCGCTGGTAATTTGTCGCGGGATGGCTCCCTCTTTGTTTTCCAGCAAGTAGAGTTCATATTCACCCGTCGCGTCGGAATAGTAGGCGATTTGCTTGCCGTCGGGCGACCATACAGGAGACAGTTCACGGATGCCCTGGGAGTTGGTGAGGTTTTGTATTTCACCTTTCTCTACCGGCACACTGTAGATATCACCGCGAGCTTCAAAAAGAGCCCGTTTCCCCGAAGGAGAAAGGCTGAAGCTGCTGATAAAATCTTTCACATTCCTGAAGTAGGGTTGCAGGTTGGGATTGTCATAATGAATATCCACATTAATTTTCCGACTATTGCCGGATGTAAGGTCGAGCACATACAGGTAGCCGCCGTTTTCATAGGCCAGCTTGCCGTTACGGCCTGAGGGCCACATCACGTCAAAGCCGCTATGGCGTGTAACTTGTTCGTTTTGTCCGGTGCTCATGTTATAGCGCCAGATGTTAAGCCGTGTGTCGCGGTCGGAGGCATAAAAGATATGGTCGCCAAACCACACCGGCCATTGGTCTGAGCCGGCCCATTGTGTGATCTGTTTTGAATGGTTGTTGTTCAGGTCGTATGTCCACAGTTCTGTAGCCCGTCCTCCCTTATAGCGTTTCCAGGTGCGGAATTCACGGTCGACGGGCGTGAAACATAGCTGGGAACCGTCGGGTGAGAAGGTGGCGAATCCGCCGTTGACAATGGGGAGGGGTTCTTCGAATCCTCCATCGATACTGACGGTGAAATAGCGTCCGTTACGGTCGCCGAAACTTGTGCGGTTGGCCCTGAAGAGGATCCGTTTGCTGTCGGGTGTCCAGTCGAGTACTACGTTATCGAATCCACCTCTTGGCGGCATCTCCCCTACGGAGTTGTAGAAAGTGAGCTGCCGTGCCGTGCCTCCCCCGGAGGGCATCACCCATATCTGGCGGCTTCCGGAATACTCGGCTGAGAAGGCAATCCATTTACCGTCGGGAGAAATCTTGGGGAACAACTCGATACCGGGGTGTGAGGTTATCCGTTTTGCCGTACCCCCGTTAGCGCTTACCGTCCAGAGATCACCTGCGTAAACGAATGCAATCAGGTTTCCGTTGATATCGGGGTAACGGAGCATCCGGGCATCATCCATTGCCGAAGCTTGTAGGAGAAAAAGGCTGGAAAAAATAAGAATAGTTAGTTTTCGCATCTGATTATTTTTTTTCCGTCAAATTTACGGTTTTTTTTCGAAAAATCCCTTATTTTCAGTTATTCGGTCAAATTATGGAAATTTTTCCATAATTAAAATTGGAACTGAATTATTATTTCTTTACATTTGTGGTCTATAACCTATTATTGAAAAAACTACTATTATGACACGTAAAATTTTAATCCGGGATCTCACGTTGCGTGACGGTCAACAATCTGCTTTTGCCACCCGTATGAACCAATCACAGGTCGACAGAGTATTGCCTTATTACAAGGATGCCAATTTTTATGCTATGGAAGTATGGGGAGGTGCCGTCCCCGATTCTGTGATGCGTTTTCTGAATGAAAATCCATGGGACAGGTTGGAGAAAATCCATCGTGCCGTTGGAGGGGTTTCCAAATTGACCGCCCTTTCACGTGGACGGAACTTGTATGGCTATGCCCCTTATCCCGACGAAATCATAGATGGTTTCTTTAAGAATGCCGTCGATTCGGGATTGGATATCATGCGTATCTTTGATGCTTTGAATGATGTGGACAACATCAAGTCGAGCGTCGCATCTATTAAGAAATATGGGGGAATGGCCGATTGTGCTGTTTGCTACACCATAGATCCTAAATATGATGAAACACCTTCACCCGGGAATAAGAAAAGAGGATTATTCAGTTTCCTCTCCGGCAAGCGTGAAATGGCACATTCCTCCCACAAGCCCATTTTTACGGATGAGTACTTTTTGAATAAAGCAAAAGAGATGCTTGCCTTGGGAGCCGATATGATCACAATAAAGGATATGAGCGGGCTGATACCGCCTTCCCGGGTTGCCAGATTGATTCCCTTGTTTAAGCAGGAGTTGAACGTGCCGGTGGATTTCCATACCCATTGTACACCGGGATTTGGGTTGGGAGCCGTACTCGCTTCTATTATCCACGGAGCGGATATCGTGGATACCGTCATCTGGAATTTCGCCGGCGGTCCGGCGGCACCGGCCATTGAATTGATCTATATTTTCTGTAAGAGGCTGGGTGTTGAGTTGGATGTGAACATGGAGGCCGTGGCCAAGATCAACGAAAAATTGTTCGACATCCGCAAGGAATTGGAGGCTTATGATGCCGTGAAGCAGTTCCCCAAACCATTCAACCCGTTGACTGACACTCTTCCCTCTGAGATCGAGCGGGAATTCGATCTGGCCATTGAAGCGGTCAACCGGAATAATGAAGCTGCACTGCTGGATGCCTGCCACGCCATTCATGACTATTTTAATTTTCCTAAACCCGATGAACGAATCAAAGAAGCGGAGATTCCCGGAGGGATGTATACCAATATGGTGGCCCAGTTGAAGCAGGTCAACTCGCTCGATATCCTTCCCGAAGCAATGAAGTTGATCCCCAGTGTACGCCTTGATGCGGGTTTGCCGCCCCTGGTTACGCCTACCAGCCAGATCGTGGGAGTGCAGGCTGTGAGTTCCGCATTGAACCTGAAGAACGGCCGTCCCAAGTATGCCAATCCTTCCAATCAGTTTGTGTCACTTGTAAAAGGAGAATACGGGAAGACACCCGTTCCGGTAGATCCGGAGTTCCGCTTGCAGATTGCCGGTACCCGGGAAGAAACGCCTTATGATACCTCTGTCTACAAACGCCAGGAAAATCCGGTATTGGAAGAGTATGGAGGGGTGCTTCTTGCGAAAGATGAGAAAGAAGACCTTTTGTTGGAATTGTTTCCTACGGTCGCTGCAAATTATTTGAAAGGTCAACGGCAGGAAGAATGGAAGAAGGCACAGGCTGAAAATATCCTATTGGGAGATGAGGGTGACGAATTAGTTGGAGAGTCGATCCCGAAAACGACCGGATCAGGGATGGTGAAGGAGGTGGAAGTAGTTGATCCTCAGTCGGAAGCTGTGCCTTCGGAGTCTCCTGAAGGATATAGTATAATCTGCCCGATGCCCGGTAGTATTCTGAATATTTCTGTAAAAGAAGGAGACAAGGTGAAAAGAGGTGATATCATCCTTGTGCTGGAGGCGATGAAAATGGAAAACGATATTCAATCTGAAGTTTCAGGAACGGTACGCCGTATCTTTGTGAACCGGGGGGATATAGTAAAGGAAGGGATGCCTTTGGCTGAGATTATCTGAACATCCTTCATTCAAAATTGTTGAATAATAGGACGGAAAGAAAATCCGGTAGGTTTCGTGCCGGAGGATTATTAATTATTGGGTATGGAGCCTACCGGAGAATCAGTGAGAATATATGAACTGGATAAATACAATTATCCCCAGTTCAGAGACAAGCTGATAGAGCTTTATCTGCATGCTTTTACCACGGGTGATTACGGTCAGTGTATTACCCGTGGAAAGGTGGAGGCTACCCTCGATGAGCTGTTGCGTGACGGATACGGTTGGATGGCTTTTGCTGCTGATTGTCTGATGGGATTGGTCGTCACCCTTCCTTTGGAGAAAGATCCCGGCTTCCCTGCCGGTATGTGCCCCACGATCCCGGTAGAACAATCGGTTTATATTGCCGAGGTGATGGTGCACGCCGATTATCGGGGTAGGGGAATCGCTTCAGAAATGCTGGAAAGCTGCTTGCGCAACGAAGCAAAGAATCACTTATATGCCGTGATCCGCGTATGGGAAAAAAATAAACCTGCATTGGAACTTTACAGAAAGTTGGGGTTTCTCCCTATTGCCGGCATCGTACAGAAAAAACTCGGTATGGATGGCGAAGAATTTGAAATGAAAAAGTTGTATCTGGCGAAAGAGTGGAAAGGTGTGGGACTGGGAGAAAGGGAGAAAGGGAGAAAGGGAGACTGGGAGAAAGGGAGAAAGGGAGAGAATTTTGAAAAAAACAGCAATGAAAGCATTAATTACCAAAACAATTGATCTCCGATCCGGCTCACCGGAGGAGAAACGACAGGAGATCCGCGATTATTTCCTGAAGACCTGGGCAATCGATGAGCTACTATATTCACAGTTGAAGTCGGAGGATGTATTGTATATGCGGGGCGACCCGTTGCGGCATATCATCCTCTTTTATCTGGGGCATACAGCTGTCTTTTTCATCAACAAGCTTTATCTGGCAAAAATCATCGACCGCCGTATCAATCCCCGGTTTGAATCGACCTTTGCCATTGGGGTGGATGAAATGAGTTGGGACGATCTGGATAACAATCATTACGACTGGCCACCGGTATCGGAGGTGCGTTCTTATCGTGACAAAGCGAAAGAATTGATCCTGAAAGTGATTGACAATACGCCGGTTGAAATGCCGATCGGTTGGGACAGCCCTTTCTGGATTGTGATGATGGGCATTGAACATGAACGGATCCATCTGGAGACTTCTTCGGTATTGATTCGCCAGTTGCCATTGGACCAGGTAGTGGAAGGCCTGTTCGGTGAAAGGTGCAGTGTAGTGGGGGAGGCGCCGGTAAATGAATTGCTGCCGGTGACCGGTGCTGCGGTGAAATTAGGAAAGCCCGCAGATTATCCTCTTTACGGCTGGGATAATGAATATGGCTCCTATGAAGAGGACGTAGCCGATTTCTCTGCTTCGAAATATCTGGTTTCCAACAAGGAATTTCTGGAGTTTATAGAAGAAAAAGGATATGAAACGGAAAGTTACTGGACAGAGGAGGGATGGAACTGGCGTAATTTCAAGCAGGCACAGATGCCGCTATTCTGGAGGAAAGATAAGGATGGCTACCGCCTGAGACTGGTGGCCGAAGAGATACCTATGCCCTGGAACTGGCCGGTGGAGGTGAACTATCTGGAAGCAAAAGCTTTTTGTAATTGGAAGAGCGCGAAGACGGGCCGTAACTTCAGGCTGCCCACCGAAGCGGAATGGTACCGGCTGCACGAGGTAGCCGGATTGAAGGAGGTGACGGAGTGGGAGCAAGCGCCGGGCAATATCAACCTGGAATATTTTACATCGCCATCTCCTGTGGATATGTTCAGGCAAGGTGATTTCTTTGATATCATCGGGAATGTGTGGCAATGGACGGAGACCCCTATCACGGGTTTTCCCGGCTTTAAAGTACATCCGATGTATGACGATTTCTCCACGCCGACCTTCGACGGGAAACATAATTTGATAAAGGGTGGTTCATGGATCTCGACCGGCAACGAGGCGACTATCCACTCGCGATATGCTTTCCGGCGCCATTTCTATCAACATGCCGGTTTCAGGTATGTGGAGTCGGATAATCCGCTGGTGATCCGGCAAGCGGATTATGAAACGGATGAGGAGGTGACGCTCTCCTGCGAGAATAGCTGGGGTGACCCCTGGGACAATAAGCCTGTTTTTACTATCCGGCTGGCAGAACTGGTGGATGACTTGTTGAAAGACAATACTGATGCACGTATCCTGGATCTGAATGCCGACACTGGACGACTTGCCTTTGAACTGGCCCGGAAATATAATGATGTGACGGCACTCGATTTTACTGCGCGTATGATAAGGATTCCCATTCAGTTGCAGGAGCAGGGGTATGTGCGCTATACGGCGAAAGACGAGGGTGAACTGGTGTTTTACCGTGATATTGTACTGGCTGATTTCGGATTGACGGAAGCGAAAGACAATATTTTGTTTATGCAGGCAGATGCAATGAATCTCAAGCCCAATTATTCGGGATACGACCTGATCATTATACCTGCACTATTGGAAGAATTAAGCGATCCGCTGTTGTTTCTGTCACATATTCATGAACGCCTGAACGATGGTGGTTGGCTGATCATTGCATCGGATTACCAGTGGAATATGGCAAAGACCCCGAGAGATAAATGGCCGGGTGGTTTTAAAAGGGATGGCGAACCGGTGACATCGCTCGATGGCATACAAGTAGTGTTGGCGCCACACTTCGAGCTTTTATCCGATCCACAGGAAATCCATAGGATAATCAAAAAATCGTCCCGCGTGACCGAAAACCATTGCTTGCAGGTTTCCATCTGGAAAAAGAAATAGGCTTTCGTGAGGTCGTATGTGCCACTGTCGTATGTGCCACTAAAGCTGAGACCTTTAGATATTTAGTGGGGACCCATAGCTCGTAATGAACGTTTTAGTTCATAAGAGCTACCATGGGGCACAAAATATCGCCAGTCGAAAGATTTCGTTGCTTATACCCCCCGGAAAGTGTGTTTTCTGAAAGTGTATTTATCGGTTCCCTTTCGGATCTTTCGTTGCTTATACCCCCCCCCCGAAAGTGTGTTTTCTAAAAGAGAGACTTAGCAAAAACAAGGATTTAATTGAACCAGCGGGTGAGAGAGTTGAAGATATTTTCGCTCTCTTTCCGTCTTTTTTCACGGAGGTCATTGTCCGGCACAAGGACTTTTAACCCTTTGTGAATGGTCTCCACCTTGATCTCATTGCCGGTATTCACCGGTTCGCCGTCCACATGCATCACACCGGCGCGGGATCGTTTGATCAGCAGGTTACGGGTAACCAGCGAAGTCATCTTACTGTTTTTATCGATGTTATTGGTAAAGAGTTGAAGGGTCGTCTGTGGTATCTCGATAGCATTCAGCGGTTTCAGGATGGAGACATTTATCATGCCGTCGTCCATGCAGGCGCCGGGAGCTATATGCGCGTCGTTGCCGTACTGCGAAGCGTTGGCACATGTGAGGATGAAAGCCCGTTCGGTAATAGTTTCGTTGTCGGAAGTAATCTCATACTCTTCTGAACGGAAATCCACCACACTCTCAAGGATATTACGTACATAACCCAGTGGCCCTCGTTTCTTGCCTTCGGCGAACCGGTCGCTGATAAAAGCGTCGAACCCGAAACCACAGGTGCAGAAAAAGATATGCCCATTGGCTATGCCATAGTCGATGGTGCGTGTATGTGCCCGAAGGATGATATCGATAGCTTTCTCCGGATCCATTGGTATGCCCAGTTCCCTGGCCAGTCCGTTACCCGATCCGAAAGGAATAATTCCCAGTGCGGTATCGGAGTGGATCAGCGCTTTGGCCACTTCATTCACCGTACCGTCACCACCGGCCACAAGCACATTTTTATACTTCTTTTCCGCTGCTTCCCGTGCTATCTCCGTAGCATGATCGGGGTAACCGGTGATGCGGATAAAAATATCATATTTCCGCTGATCGAATGCAGCGGCTACTTCTTCAGGAATGTTTTTCTTGGATTCCGTACCCGAAATAGGGTTGATAATAAGACATATTTTCTCTTTTGGCATTTTGTTGCTTGGAATTAGATGTTTGAACTCTTCATTCTTAATTCTTCACTCTTCACTCTTCACTCTTCATTCTTCATTCTTCATTCTTCACTCTTAATTCTTCACTCTTAATTCTTCACTCTTCATTCTTAATTCTTCATTCTTAATTCTTAATTCTTCACTTCTATGATTAACAATTAATACTTCATTTTGTTTTAACCCTTTTTATTTGCCCCTTACCGCTTAGTTTTTTACTTTTGTCCAAATTTCATAAACACATTTATGCAATCCACTTTTATCCTGATTGTAATTGTTGTCTATTTCGGCGTGTTGATGCTGATTTCTTATCTTACCAGCCGGAAAAGTTCGGGTAATGATACTTTCTTCCGTGCCAATAAATCCTCCAAATGGTATGTCGTAGCTGTAGCGATGGTCGGTACATCCATCTCGGGAGTGACTTTCGTCTCCGTACCGGGAATGGTGCGAAACCTCGATATGACCTATATGCAGATGGTATTCGGTTTTTTCTTTGGTTATCTGGTGATTGCCTATGTACTCTTGCCTCTTTATTATCGGCTGAACCTGACTACCATTTATGGTTACCTGGAGCAACGATATGGACCGAAATCCTATAAGACCGGTGCCTGGTTTTTCCTGATCTCTAAAATTGTGGGTGCGGCAGCACGTCTTTATCTGGTGGCTTTTATCCTGCAGACATTGGTATTCGACGCCTGGGGGGTACCTTTTGTAGTGACGGTGATAGGGATTATCCTGGTGATCTGGCTCTATAGTCATAAGAGCGGCATTAAAACGATCATCTGGACGGATTGGCTGCAGACTATCCTGTTTATCACTGCGCTTATACTGATTGTGTGGCAGGTAGCCATGCGCCTGAATCTGAATTTTGGAGGAGTTGTGACGACCATCGCCAATAGTTCCCACTCCCGCATTTTTGTATTTGACGATTGGGGGAGTACCCAGAATTTCTTCAAACAATTCTTTAGCGGGATGTTTATTACGATCGTAATGACGGGACTGGACCAGGATCAGATGCAGAAGAACCTGACGATCCGCACACTCAGGGACGCGCAAAAGAATGTGGTATCCTATGGCCTGGCGTTTGCTCCCATCAATTTTCTTTTCCTCTGCCTGGGGGTATTGCTCATTGTATTTGCGGAACAGAATGGTATTATGTTACCGGACGTATCCGACAATATCCTGCCCGTAATTGCCTGTGAATATCTGGGACAGACGGTACTGGCTATTTTTATTATGGGAATCGTTGCGGCAGCCTTTTCGAGCGCAGACTCCGCATTGACAGCACTTACCACTTCCTTCTGTGTGGATATACTGAATATGGAACCTGTCTCTCAGACAAAAGCACAGGAGCAGAGAGATATCCGTACCAGAAGAATGGTACATCTGGGGGTTAGCGCGGTATTTGTGCTGATTATCCTGCTGATTGAAGCAATCGGGTCGGACAGTATCATCACCGCGATCTATAAATTGGCCTCTTATACATACGGACCGTTATTGGGGCTGTATGTCTTTGGGTTATACAGTAAAGTGAAGCCTATGGATAAATGGGTTCCCTATGTGGCCATCGCCTCACCTGTACTTTGTTTTATCATAGAGATAGCGATGCAACAGCTATTCGGTTACCAGGTAGGATATGAATTGCTGCTGATGAATGGACTGTTTACCGGAATAGGGCTTTGGATCGTTCGCGTTATTCGATAGTTATTCGGCTTCGCCGTTATTCGCTTCGCTGTTATTCGCTTCGCCGTTATTCGCTTCGCTGTTATTCGGCTTCGCCGTTATTTGTGCTTCGCACGTAATACAACCGAATAACAACTGAATAACAACTGAATAACAACTGAATAACAACTGAATAACAACCGAATAACAACTGAATAACAACCGAATAACAACCGAATAACAATCGAATAACAACTGAATAACAACCGAATAACAACCGAATAACAATGAATATAAAAAAAGCAGAATTTGTGATAAGCAACAGCGACTACCGGAAATGTCCGCAGGACGGAAGGCCGGAGTATGCGTTCATCGGCCGGTCGAATGTAGGCAAGTCGTCGCTGATCAATATGCTGACCAACCGGAAGGGGTTGGCCATGACATCCTCCACTCCGGGGAAGACGATGCTTATCAACCATTTCCTGATTAATGACGAATGGTACCTGGTGGATTTGCCGGGCTACGGTTATGCGCGCCGGGGTAAGGAGGGGCGCGAGAAACTCCGCAAGATCATCGAGGATTATGTGCTGGAACGGGACTCGATGACGAACTTGTTTGTATTGGTGGATTCACGCCATGAGCCGCAGAAGATCGATCTGGAGTTTATGGAGTGGCTGGGTGAGAATGGCGTGCCATTCGCCATCGTCTTTACCAAAGCTGATAAACTGGGTTCCGGGCGACTGCAGTTGAATATCGACGCCTATAAAGAAAAGCTATTGGAAACCTGGGAGGAACTGCCGCCCGTCTTTGTCACTTCATCCGAGAAAAGACAGGGTAGGGAGGAGTTACTCAATTATATTGACAACATCAATACAATGTTATAAAACTTCGCTCTGCCGAATGCTAAGGATGAGGAAGGTCTGCAAGATGAAAAATGACAGATATCTTTGTCCCTTTTCCTGTTTCGGACGTAAGGGTCATTTCTCCGGGCAGGTTTTCAACACGTTCACGCATGGTCCTTAGTCCTATACCTCTTGTGGTAGCGGTTGTGTCGAATCCTTTCCCGTCATCTTCGATAGAAAAACGGAATGTATCACCGTTACTGTCAAATTGAAGAGAGATATCACCGGCACAAGCATGTTTTACGGCATTCGAGAGCCCCTCCTGTACGATACGGTATATATCCAGCGTCAGGGCGGCGGGCAAACTATCCCATATCTCCTGGTGCCGGATGTTGAGTGCTATATTTCCCGTAAAATATTCCTTTTGCCGTGAGACATAATCTTCCAGGATATCGCAAAAGGCGGCGTATTTGAATACGGGCGGCATCAACGCATGGGAAATATTTCTTACTTTGTTGTGAAGCGAGTGCAATGTTTCCCTGAAAGAGTCTTTATCGAAACCATCCTTTTCCATATATCGTAATCAATTTTGCTTTGTCATCTTCTTTTTTCGCCCATTCCAACAGGGCTTTTTTCATGGTTATTTGCTCTGTTGTAGACAGATGATAAGTGACCTGGATTAATTCGTATTTTTCCTCCATTGTCAATTTGTTGTCCGCAATTTGCTCCAGGAAACTATCTAAAGAAGGCTTCTCCTGCGGAAATACGGACATGGTAAGGAATAGAAACAGCAAAGCTGACAAGATTTTCATATGACTAAAATTATTTATTTTCAATGGTGTCATATGGAACTCGCATTTAGTCATGAACTTGGGTG
The DNA here is from genome assembly GCF_040307845.1 of Proteiniphilum sp. Taxonomy (GTDB): domain Bacteria; phylum Bacteroidota; class Bacteroidia; order Bacteroidales; family Dysgonomonadaceae; genus Proteiniphilum. The sequence goes on along the minus strand of NZ_JAWRIS010000005.1, from coordinate 51,180 downwards.
TAATGATGTTCATGCTCGTTTCATATGATGATTTTATTTGTTTCAAATTGAAAATTTATCATTCACACTTCCGGTTTGTAAAGCCACCGATACCAGTTGCGCCACGTTGCGGACATCGAGTTTCACGAACAGGTTTTTTCGATGTGTTTCTATTGTGTTCTCGCTCAACGAAAGTGTTTCGGCCATCTCTCGTGAAGAGTATCCGTCCACGATATATTTGAGGATAAGTTTCTCCTGTACGGTAAGCGGTGTCATTTTCTTTGCCCGGCACAAATATTTCGAGACATATTGATTTTTTAAATGGCAAAAACGGGGACAAAGATAGCGGTCGCCCGACAAGACTGTGTTTACGGCTTGTACGATATGTTCGGATGCCGAACTTTTCAGGACGATGCCGTCCACCTCCATCTCCACCAGCCGGTTGACAGTCCACACCTCTTCATGCATGGTGGCCACGATAATGCGTGCATTAGGTTCAACCGCACGGATGGAAGTGATCAGTTCGAAGCCCGACATTCCCTTTAATTGTAAATCGATAATGTACAGGTCGTAATTCTTCCTTTTTATCTCATCACACACCTGTTGAGCATCCGAAAATCCAACAATTTCTCCGTAGGCAAACGCCGTTTCCAATACCCGGGTAAGGCCATCAAGGACCAACTCATGGTCATCGACCAATAAGATACTGCATTCTTTATTCATGCTCGTTTCATATCTGATAGAATTTTTCCTGTAAAGTCTTCATATAGTTTCGCGATACGCAGAGGTTTTCTTCCCCGTCGAACGGAGGGATCAGATGGCAAGTCATCCCCCTGATCGTGCAAAGATAATTCAGGTTGATGATTTGGCGCTGGCTGATCTGAACGAACGAAGAAGAAGCCTCCAGTATATCGTCCGCCTTTGTGTTTCTTTTTAACGATACCTGCTTCCCATCGCTCAAGGCGGCATTCCATTGCCGTCGCGCATTGATATAGGTAAAATAGCCGATCTGGTTGATGTGGAGTAACCGGTATCCCGTCACATCAGGCACCATAAAGATCTGGTTTGCCGGTAGTAATTCGGAGAATTTCCGGTCGAGAAACTTCATATCCTTTTCCCGGGCTGCATGTTCAAAAAAACGATGGATGATCAATGAGAATTCTTCATGTCCATAGGGCTTAAGCAGATAGTCGAAAGCAGATTCCCGTAAAGCGTCGAGCCAATATTTCTGATAGGACGTATAGAATACCACCTGCATGGGCCATGTGACGCGGTATTGTAAACTGTGCAGCAGTTCCACTCCGCTCATTTCGGGCAGTTCCACGTCGAGGAAAAGCAGGTCGGGGGTCTTTTCCAGTATCAGTCTGATCCCTTCTTCAGCCTTTTGGGCCTCTCCCACGAGCGTTAATTCGGGAAAGGCTGCCACCGATTGGCGCAGGTTCCCGATACAGACCGGTTCATCATCGACTACCGCTACGGTATACCTTTTGTGTATCATCTCATCTGACTGTTTTATTCAAACGTATAATTATCCGGTATGTAAACCGAGACCTTTGTTCCACCTAATCCCTCTTCGTCAGAACGAAGGATATGGAAGAGGATCTTTTCCTTGTTTTTGTGATTGAACAGGTCGATACTCTGGTATAATACTTTTAATCCGGTACCGGTACCCGCCGATGGGGCCTCTTTTCCCGGCACATAACCGGGACCGTTATCCTGGATGAGGATGAGGGTGCCATTCTCTTCGTTCTTCACCCGGACGGATAGTCTTTTTTCTCCCTCTTTTTGACGTAAAGCATGTTTTATGGCGTTTTCCACCGGTATCTGGATAATCATCGGAGGTATGAAAACGGCTGTGGTGTCGATACGTGGATCGATGTCCCATTCAAGCCGGAAGTCATCGCCAAGACTTTCCTGTTCCAGCCCGATATATGCCCGGGCGAATTCCAGTTCCTGTACAAGCGTCACATAAGTTTGCGCAGTCAGTTCAAGGCTCCTTCGCAACAACATCACCAGACCCTTCAGGTTGGAGTGGACGGTGTCGCCCGAGGAACTTATTTCCCTGTTGAGCACATTGAAAACGAAATGGGGAGAGATACGGTTGCGGATATTGGATAATTTGAGTTTGGTCATCTGGTCGTGAAAGATCATCGATTGCAGGTCTTTCTGCTTTTTCATCACCAGAGACACAATTACCGCCATAGCCACGACCAGCAGGCTGACCGATACCCATACAAAACTCCTCATCCGGAGCGACCTGATATTGGATGCCTGGGTCTGGATAAGTATTTCTTTTTTCATAAGGGTGGTATCCTGGTCATAGCGCATGTCTATCTCGGCGATGCGCATCATGGTTCGTTCCGAACGGATCGAATCATCCATATCCCTGTTTTTCAGCAGATAGGAATAGGCTTGTTTGAAGTCGCCCGTGCGGGCAAAATAATCCTGGATGTACTTGTTGCGGATACCCGTAAGGTTTGGCTCTATCCCTGTGGCGTCGCCGCTGTTTTGCAGGTAATGCCCCGCCAGTTGCGGATCATTGTCTTTCAAAGCCATACCGGCCCTGATCGTCCCGATATGGTAAAGGAAGGTTTGTTCGTTGATGTCGCAGAAATAGGCGTACGCCTTATCCAGATAATAGCGTGCCGAATCGGGCTTATCCAGATGAAAATAAATTTCACCCAGGTTCACATTGATCAGATTTTCGGAAAACCGGTATCCGCCGGGGGTGACCAATGCTTTCCCCTTTTTGAACCAGGGCAGGGCATGCCCGTATTCTTCCTTAAAAAAGTAATAGTTTCCACGGGTATTGCAGTAAAAAAACTGCTCGTTCAGCGTTCGCCTTTCGTATTGATTTTCCGCCAGCCGGAAATAATGGTCGGAGAGGTCAAAGTCCCGTAATTCCATATAGAGTTGTCCCAACCCCGTGTAGATAGGGAACCCGGTTTGATCCGTCATTCCCAAAGAATCGCTGATGGATAGTGCTTTTCGATAATAGAATGCACTATTGGCGAAATCTCCTTTTCTCATGTACATATCGGCAATATTGATACAAACGTCGGGTGCTTTTTTCCGCTCGTGCGTCAATTCATAGCATTGTAAGGCCTGCATGAAATAATAAAGCGCTGAATCTTGATTTCTGGCAAGGCCGTAACAGTTGCCTATGGCGTTATAGGATAGTGCCATAAGGAGATGGGTTTGTTCCGAGGGTTCTTGTTGTGCCGCATAAGCCAGTACCCGCTCCGCTGTCATTTGTGCCGAGTCGGGTTGATCCGCTACGGTGTAGGTCAACCCATAAGTACTGAGCGCCTTATAATAATCCATGCTGTCGGTTGCTTCTTTCATGGCTTTTCGCAGCAACCGGCGCGAATGGGGTAGGTTACTGTAAAGTGAGTCCACAGCTTCTGATATGATCGCCCCCATCTTTTCATCCCCGTTCCCTATAACCGGCGCAACTTTTTCCTTGCACGAAAGAACGGCAAAGACGATAAAAATATAAACAATTCTCTCCATAAACGGGGTATTCATTTTATTCCAACGCGCTCGTTCCATTGAGAAATATTTGTTTTTTTTAATGAAGTTGTGTGAAAATCTTCTATTTGCAAATTTACGTCATTTTATTTGAAAAACAACACAGGGGGATAAAAAATATACCGGTTAATCATCTATTTTGCAGGATAGGCTTGTTGAATTGCAAGATAGTCATTTCCAGTATTTTATTCTATTGCTTGGTAGTTTGATTCTCTCTACTTTTGTAGCGTTAAGAATAAAGAAGATCAAAAATCACGGGAACCCGTGAGAAAAAATAACCAGCAAGCGCCGACCTTTGCCGCGTAACAGACGACCATTTATTGGCAATGAACATATAGAGACACATAATTTCACTAATTGGACAAATGGAAAATCCCGGAATAAATACAGGCACTTATCTCGGAGCAGTTCTGTTTTTGCTTGCTTTATTGACATTGTTTTTTTCCATCTATGAACGGATAAAGAATAACCGTATGCTGCAACAGGAAGAACAATACCGTTGCGATATTTTTGCCAAAGTCACCCATGAGATACGCACACCCCTCACAGTAATCCTTGGCCTGAGCAGACAACTCAGTGAACAGAAGCACCTGTCTAACGGGAATCTCTCTACTTACCTTGCTGTAATTGAACGGCAAGGGAAAGGCCTCTCCGAACTGGTCAACCAACTCTTCGATATTGCCAGCCTGCAGGCATCGGACAAAACCGAGGAATGGAAAACCGGTAATGTAGTCCCTTTTGTGGAGATGATGGTCGAAACATTCCGGATACGTGCGGGACAAAGAGGGATAGAGCTTTTCTTTTTCAGCAGGGAAGCGGATATCCAGACCGACTTCGTTCCCGGCTGGCTCAACAAGATACTCCACAATCTCCTGACCAATGCCATACAATACAGTGAAGAGGGTACCCGTATCAACCTTATCATGGAAAGGGATAGGAGGGATGGCAAAAAGGTGGTCATCAAAGTGGCTGACCAGGGGAAAGGAATTGACCGGGAAATGCTAAACGATATTTTTGGCCTGTTTTATAAGGGGAAACAAGATAGTGGGGAAATTCCTTCCGGAAGCGGGATAGGCCTGACACTTGTCAAACAGCTGACGGAAGCCATGGGAGGGACAGTCCATGTGGAAAGCGAGCCCGGGAAAGGATCTACCTTCATCATTGAACTGCCTGTCAGGAGAAATGAAAAGCAGCTCCATGCCCACTGGATGCCCGAAAAGCAAATGCCACATCCGGCCGTAACAGGTCTTTCGTACGATCCGCGCACCACTATTTTACTGGCAGAAGACAATAAGGATATCGCCTTATATATCCGCACACTTTTCCATCCTGACCAATATAATATCATACATGCCTGCAACGGAGAGAAAGCGTGGGAAATGGCCGGTAAGCAAATGCCCGACCTTGTGATTACCGACCTGGTTATGCCGAAAAAGAGTGGGATTGAACTATGCAGGGAGATAAAGAACTCCCCGCTTCTTGACCATATTCCAGTGGTCATTATTTCTGCGAAGAACAGCGATTCCGATCTGCTTGAAGGGTTAAAAAGCGGCGCCGACAGTTATATCCGTAAACCATTTTATCCGGAGGAACTGCAATTGCGGGTGGAAAATTTATTGGAAAACAGACGATTGCTGAAGAAGAAATATGGCAGGGCGCTGGTGAAAGAAGAAAAGGTGGAACGGGGAGAAGACGGCAATATGAATGTTGATTTCCTGCAGCATGTAACCGACATCATCCACCGTGAAATGAAAAATCCTGATTTCACTCCAGGGCAATTGGCCCGGGAACTGGCCGTAAGCATATCGCAACTGAACAAGAAACTGAATGCCATTGCCGGACATCCTTCTTCTGCCTATATCTTACAGGTAAAACTCAGCCATGCCAAGAAGATTTTTAATACTCAAAACAAGACCATCGGTGAGGTAGCTTCCGAATGTGGTATTTACGATGTCAATTATTTCTCGCGGGTATTTAAAAAGTATACCGGCATTACCCCTACCCAATTCAAACGGCTGCCGCAAGTCTGACCTCCAATTCCAATTCTATCCGGTTTATTATCCTCCTGCACTGTCAAATGATCCACCGATCAGGTCGAGGAGTTCGTTGGTGATGGATTGTTGGCGCAGTTTATTATATTCCAGCGTAAGGGCTTCGGTGAGGTCGTCGGCATTGTCGGTCGCGATCCGCATGGCCGACATGCGGGCGGCATGCTCCGAGGTGACCGAATCGAGGTGGGCAGTAAAGAGCTTTATTTTCAGTATTTTGGGGAGGAGTTGTATGAGGATGGTTTTCCTGTCGGGTTCTACGATATAGTGGGTATCCGGATTGCTGCCGCCGGCCGTTTTACCTGCTCCCGGTTCCCCGGAGGGTGTTTTCCCGTCGTGAGTCGTGTCCGGCCCGATAGGAAGGAACGGTTCGTTGACCACCACCTGCGACCCTTTGCTGCGGAAATGGTGATAGATAAGTTCCACACGGTCGATTTCCCCTTTCAGGTACATCCCCATCAACTCTTCAGCTATCTGTTGCGCATTCTGATAGGATGGGTTTCCACTGATCTCACTGTAGTCTCCTTGCGGTTTAAACCTCATGGTACGCACTGCTTTTGCCACTTTCTCCCCGATAGGGTAAAGGAGGATATTTTCTTTTCCCAACGGCAAATAGTTTCCTACTACTTTTCTCAGCCTTTCAGTAATATCATCGTTGAACCTGCCGGCCAACCCGGTATTGGAGGAAAAAGCCACGATGGCGACCCGTTTCACGGTGCGCGTTTGCAGGAAGGGGGAGTCGATACTCTCTTCCCGGTCTGCAAGCAACTGTAGTATCCGGTACAAATTCTGCTCATAAGGATAGAGGTTCTGGATGAGTCGTTGCGTTTTCATCAAACGGGCAGAAGAGATCATCATCATGGCCGATGTGATCTTTTGCGTGGATCGTACCGACTGTATCCTGGTTTTTATCTCTTTCAGTTGTGCCATCGTCTCAGGAATTGATTATTTTTGTTATATCAGCCGCTACTTCTTCAATAATTTTACCGATCCCGTCATTTATCTGGCCCTCTTTCAGTGGATCGAGCACATCGTGTCGATGGCTTGTCTCGAGCATCCCGAGAAACTCTTTTTCGAATTTTGCCACTTTCCCGAGAGCGATACCTTTGAGAAGCCCGTGGGTACCGCAGTAGAGAATAGCTATCTGCTGCTCTACGGTCATGGGGCTGTGTACAGGCTGTACAAGCAGTTGTTCGTTCTTTTGTCCCTTATCGATGGTCATGGCCGTCACGGCATCCATATCACCACCGAATTTGGAGAAGGCTGCCAGTTCCTGGTATTGGGCCTGGTCGATCTTCAGCGTACCGGCCACTTTTTTCATCGACTTGATCTGTGCGTTACCTCCCACGCGGGAGACGGAGATACCTACGTTGATAGCGGGACGGATTCCTTTGTTATAAAGGTCGGCTTCCAGGAATATCTGCCCGTCGGTGATGGAGATGACGTTGGTCGGGATATAAGCCGATACGTCGCCCGCCTGCGTTTCGATAATGGGCAAGGCTGTGAGGGAACCACCTCCTTTGATTTTTCCTTCGAGGCTGGGAGGAAGATCATTCATCCGTTCTGCCACGTCTTGTTGGACAATGATGTTTGCCGCTCTTTCCAACAGCCGGGAGTGGAGGTAGAAAATATCACCGGGATAGGCTTCCCGTCCCGACGGGCGACGCAGGATCAGCGACACTTCACGGTAAGCCACTGCCTGCTTGGAAAGGTCGTCATAAATGACCAGGGCGTGTCTGCCTGTGTCGCGGAAATACTCACCGATAGCCGCACCGGCAAAGGGTGCAATATACCGCATGGCGGCAGGGTCTGATCCGCTGGTAGAGACCACTACGGTATAATCCATGGCTCCCCCGTCGGTAAGCGTTTTGACGATAGAGGCTACTGAAGAGCCTTTTTGTCCTACCGCCACATAGATGCAGTAGACCGGGTCGCCATTTTCAAAATTCTTCCGTTGGTTGAGAATAGTGTCGATGGCGATGCTGGTCTTCCCGGTCTGCCGGTCACCGATGATCAGCTCACGTTGGCCGCGTCCGATGGGGATCATGGCATCTACCGCCTTCAACCCGGTCTGTAGTGGGGTATTGACAGGTTGACGGTAAACTACGCCGGGCGCTTTTCTCTCCAGAGGCATCTCCAGCAACTCACCACTCAACGGGCCTTTACCATCGAGGGGGTCGCCGCCAGGAGAGACCACACGACCGAGCATACCCTCTCCTGCAAAGATCGAAGCTACCCGCCCGGTACGTTTTACCGTAAATCCCTCTTTGATCTCACTGGAACTACCCAACAGTATGGCTCCCACATTGTCTTCTTCCAGGTTCATTACGATGGCCCGCATGCCGTTATCGAACTCCAACAATTCGTTCGCTTCGGCATTGCGTAGACCGAAAATACGTACGACACCATCACTCACAGTGATGACCGTACCTGTTTCATCATATTGAATGCCGGTATCGAGACCTTCGAGTTGCATCCGCAGTACTTCGGAGACTTCGCTTATCTTGATGTTATGATTGGACATTTTTTAAGTTAAGAATTAAGAATGAAAAATTAAGAATTAAAAATTAAGAATTAAGAATGAAGAATGAAGAATGAAGAGTTTTCTTAGAAACGAGGGCAGAAACAAACTTGTTTTTGTCTGTTGAGCAAAGAAAACATCTGAGTTTACTCGAATATGCCGAGTGACGACAGAAAATGGACGTAGTCAACTAAGGATTGGGAATTCACAGTTGTTCTTTCTGGAATTTATTCCTTATACGGGCCAATTCACCCGATATGCTTGCGTCCCATCTGAAGTCATCCAGGGTCAGTATGAAACCTCCAATGATTCCTGGATCGGCAACCGATTCTATTTCGATATCCGCTTTTACCATTTTTTGGATCCGGCTAATCAATTGTTGCTCCGTTTCTTCGTCAATGGCTACTGCGGTAACTAATTTCCCCCGTTGGATATTGAATTTCTCTCTGTAGAGATCGATAAAACGAAGGACGATGTATTGTAAGTTCTCTTCCCTTTCATTCCGGAGGATAAGATCGGTCATCCTGGAAAGCGATGATGGCATACTACCGCCGCAGGCCGTCACAAGAATTTTCTTCTTATCGCCCGCCGGTACCGAAGGGTTCATCATTGCACGACGTAATGTGGGCATTTTCATGAACATCTCCGAAAGCAGTTTCATCCTGTCATATACCTCATCCTGTTGATCCAGGCTGACGGCATATTGCAGCAGGGAGTCGGCATAACGTGAAGAAATGAGTCCGATATCCATAGGCTGTTTATGATTTTGAGATATCTATTTCATTCAACAGGCGGTCGATCATCTTCTTCTGTTCCTGCTCAGTTCCCAACTTTTCCCTTAATATCCTTTCGGCAAGGGTCAGCGATAGTGAAGCAGCTTCATTCCGGATTGAACGGAGAGCCTCTTCTTTTTCTGCACCAATTTGCCGGCGGGCGGAAGCGATCACCTTCTCCGATTCCAGGCGGGCATCTTCGCGTGCCTTTTCTATCATCGCTTCCCGTCTCTGTGCAGCTTCCTTGAGGATCTCCGCCTGTTCTTTGCGGGCTTGTGCCAATATGGCTTCACCGGTCTCCTTTATGCCGGCCAGCTCCTCGTGCGCTTTCTTGGCAGCGAGGAGCGATTCTTCGATATAATCTTTCCGCTTTTCAACCGACTTGAGGATGGCGGGAAATCCGAATTTTGCCAGCAAGAACACCGTAATACCGAAAGAAATCAGCATCCAGAAAAGAAGACCGGGTTCTGGCGTAAGTAATGACATATCTTATTACATTGATTAGAGAATAAAGCCACAGACAACTACTGCAAACAAGGCAACCCCTTCTATAAGTGCCGCTGCAATGATCATGTTCATCCTGATATCGGAGGCTGATTCGGGTTGACGGGAGATGCCTTCCATGGCAGATCCCCCGATCTTACCGATTCCAATCCCCGCACTAATGGCTGCAAGACCTATCCCTATGGCCGCACCAAATGATCCTAACCCGTCGGCGCTTACCTGTAATATTGTACCGACTGTCTGTAATAAAACTGTAAGTAATACCATAACATTTATTTTTGATTTGTTGTGAAATCTATAATAGAAAAGCGATTCTCATCCTTTGCTTTAACTATGCAAAGATAAGATTTTATATAATACCTGTGTCTAAAAATTACTCAAACGGCTATTTTGTATACCGAACTAAAGTTAAAACCCGATGAAGGTTTGAATAAGCTAATTATTCAGGACTTCCATTATTGTAAGAGAAGTATCATCATCAGGTTTCAATTCCAAAACCTTAGAGGCATATTCTTTTGCTTTCTTTTTATCCTCAAAACACCTTTTTATTGTATCATTGCAAAACTGAATAAATCTATTTTTTCCATGAAGATACTGAAAATACCTACCAACAAAATCCCTGCAGTACAGAATATAAGACTTGCCTTATTATAACTATCCGTCCGCAGTGAAGGGATAGGATGTTCATTCTTGTCGATAAACATGGCTTTTACCACCAGCAGATAATAATAGAGTGAAATGATGGTGTTGATCACAGCGATCAGTACCAGGATATAAAATCCCTGCTCCATGGCTGCGGCAAAAATAAAGAATTTGCTGAAAAAACCGGCGAAGGGTGGAATGCCGCCGAGGGAGAACATCGACAACATCATCACGAAGCTCAATAGGGGATTGGTGGTGTATAACCCTTTGTAATCGGGAATGTTGATCTTGCCGGTACGATTTTCGATAATGGCAATCACTCCGAAAGCGGCCAGGTTGGAAAAGAGGTACACGAATATATAATAGACGAGGGTGGTCATGCCGAATGCCGTTCCCCCGACAATCCCCAATACTATATATCCTGCCTGGGAGATGGAGGAAAATGCGAGGAACCGTTTTATGTTTTTCTGCCGGATGGCAAACAGGTTGGCCAGGGTAATACTTACAATGATCAGCCCGTAGAGGATGCCCTGCCATTGCGTGACGAGGTTGCCGAATACTTTGTAAAGTAACAATGCCAGGGCAAAAACAGCAGCTCCTTTCGATACTACCGACAGGTAGGATGTAACGTTCGTGGGGGCCCCTTCATATACATCGGGTGTCCACATATGGAACGGTACAAGCGATATCTTAAAGAATATTCCCGCAATAAAGAAAACGAATGCCATGATCTGAAGCGCGTTGGCGCCAATCAATGCCGGCATATCGGCAAAGTAAAGCGTACCCGTAGTACCATAAAGATATGAGATTCCGAACAGCATGATCCCGGATGAAAAGGTTGCCAGCAAGATATATTTGGCGCCTGCCTCGGCCGATTTCTTACTCTGTTTCTCCATGGCTGCCAATGTTCCCATGGGGATGGAAGCCATCTCCAAACCTATATAGAACAGGAGGAAATGACCGCTCGAGATCATGAAATAAAATCCCAGGAGGGTGATCAGGGTAAGGAAATAATATTCTCCCTTTTTGTTGTTCATCCGCTCACTGTTGAACGCCTCCGCCTGCAGGAATACAATGAGCGTGGCGATATTGAGGATGGTTTTGACAACCCCTGCCATGGGAACATAGGTGTACATGCCGCCGAATGCGGTGCCGGCTTCGTGTGGCCATATGTGCAGGAGGGTATGTATGGCCAACAGGGCAATAGCTACGGGTTGAAAATATTTCATCCCTCTCTTGTTCGCCATCAAATCATATACTAACAGGATAAGAATGACTACCAATAGCGATACTTCGCTACGCATAAATAAAAAATTACTGAAATTTTCCATTTCCTTTATATCTGTTTAATTCGAGTTGTATATATATCGAATTGATTGATGAACTTGTGTTATTTTATCAATGCCAAACTTTGATTCAACATATCGGACAATCCCAAAGGGAACATGCCGATATAGGCAATTCCTGAGATCAATATCACTACTGCCAGTTTCTCATACCAGACAGCATCAGTCAATGCAGCATGCTGTCCGTTTTGGATCGGTCCGTAGAGGAACTTACCGACCATCCGGAGGATATAGACCGCAGTGATAACGATGGATGATATGGCTATGATGGTGAGTACTCTTCTGAAAAGATCGGCATGCTCAAATGAACCGATGAAAATTGTCATCTCCGATACGAAACCGCTAAGCCCCGGAAGCCCCAGTGAGGCCAACCCTGCGATCACAAAAGCCACTCCCAGGAAGGGTATTACTTTCATCAGGCCTCCCATTTCGGTAATCATGCGGGTATGGGTGCGTTGATAGATGGTACCGATCAGGGCGAAGAAAAGGGCTGTCATCAAGCCGTGCGAAAGCATTTGCAGCACGGCTCCCGTCATGGCGGTACGTGTGAGCATCAGGATGGCGAACAACACCAGGTTGCAATGGCTCACCGATGAATAGGCATTGATATATTTCAGGTCGCGTTGGTGGATTGCCGACAACGCGCCGTAGAAGACACCCGTAGCCGTAAGCACAAGGAATAGGGGAGCCAATATTTCAGCGGCCTCCGGCATCAGGTAAATCGATACACGGAAGCATCCGTATCCTCCCAGTTTCATCAATACGCCGGCGTGAAGCATCGACACGGCCGTAGGGGCCGAAGCATGACCGTCGGGTGACCAGGTATGAAACGGGAAAAGGGCGCCCAGCACACCAAAGCCGATAAAAGTAAGGGTGAAGAAGAAGAGTTGTTTATCCAATGGAATGTGGATGTTGGCAATATCGAGGATGTTCATGCTTACCGCTCCCGCACTGAAGTAGATTCCGAGGATTCCCACCAACAGTAAAGAGGATGCACCCATCAACATCAGTGTTAGCTTCATGGCGGAGTACTCCTTTTTTCCGCTGCCCCAGATACCGATCAAGAGGTACATGGGGATGAGTGCTACTTCATAAAACATAAATAGGGTGAACAGGTCGGTGGTGATGAAGAATCCGAATACTCCTAAGGAGAGCAGGCAGAACCACAGGAAAAACTCTTTGGTGAGGGGTTGGATATTCCACGAAATGAAGGTGCCGGTGAGAACAATCACTGAAGAGAGGCAGAGCATTGCTACCGAAACGCCGTCCACACCCAATGAAAAGCCTATGTTCAGCGGCTTATACCACATGTGGGTGGAGGTGAAGAGCATGGTGCCGGAAGCAATGCTGTTTTCAGTGGCATAACGGATTACCAGATAGACGGATGCTGCCACCAGTGCGATGCTGCCGGTTACCATTATAGCCAGCACCTGCTTGCGGTTCGCTGCTGCGAACAAGGAAAGCAACATAACCAGTGGGATCAGGATGAATATTGTTAAGAAGTTCATATGAGTTGATGTGATAATCCCGATAAATCGGGACAGGTAGTGATAATGGAATTAATGGGTGAATATAATTGTCAGGAATGTGATCAGCAGCGTGGCGAAGAGGAATACCCAGGCATACCACTGTACGTTTCCTGACTGGAATCCTTTGACGGCCTCGGAAGTACGGAGGGTAATCCATCCCAGGCCGTTTATGGCGCCGTCGATCACATGACGGTCGAACCAGGCGAAAGGACGGGAGATGCCGTTGAAGATAATCTTCCTGGTAATAAATTGATACACTTCATCTATATAAAACCTGTGATAGGCGGCTTTATACAACCCTTCTACTCTGACTGCAAGCCGTGCCGGCTGGTCATTTTCTTTCCGGTAAAGGAGGGTTGCCAGTCCTATTGCCGCCAATGCCACCACTACACTGATGATGGCGATGGTGGTATCCAGATGGATCGTATATTGGGTATGGTCGGCCGTAACGAATTTTCCGAAAGGTATAAATCCTCCCACAAGAGTGAGCAGTGCCAGGAACATCAGCGGGAAAGTCATCGACCGTGGGCTTTCATGAGGAATAGGATTTTTGTGTGTCTCATATTCTTTGCCCCAAAAAATACGGTAATAGAGGCGAAACATATAAAAGGCCGTCAACCCAGCCGTGATGGTCATCCAAACGCCCATTCCCGTGCCGAAACCATAGGCGGCAGTCATGATCTCGTCCTTGCTTACAAATCCCGAAAAAGGAGGGATTCCCGCTATAGCCAGACAGGCAATCAGGAAGGTGATATGGGTGATGGGCATATATTTCCTCAATCCGCCCATATCTGCCATCTCGTTGCTGTGTACTGCATGGATGATCGATCCGGCACCAAGGAACAGCAATGATTTGAACATGGCATGAGTGAACAGGTGGAACATTGAAGCCATATATCCCAATCCACCGTGCTCGTGTTCTGCCAGTTGCATCGAGGTGGAAACGCCAAGGGCGACCATCATAAATCCTATCTGGGAGATGGTGGAAAAGGCGAGCACCCGCTTGATATCGGTCTGTACAATAGCGATCACCGCGGCAAACATGGCGGTGAAAGCACCTACATAAGCAATGCCCTGCAGGACTTCGGGGGTGAAACCGATATAAATGGGGAACATCCGCGCTACCAGATATACGCCGGCTACCACCATCGTGGCGGCGTGGATCAATGCCGATACGGGAGTAGGTCCTTCCATCGCGTCGGGCAGCCAGATATGAAGGGGGAACATGGCCGACTTTCCGGCAGCGCCGATAAAGATCAATGCCATTGCCCAAGTGAGGGCCGATGCACCGATAAAGGTAGATCCCATCGCCCCGCTGAGGATGCTGCCGTCACCGGTCAGAAGCATTCCGAAGTCGAAGGTCTGGCTGAAGTAGGAGAGCACCAGTATTCCGATAAGGAAAAAGAAATCGGCGAACCGGGTAACGATGAATGCTTTCTTGGAAGCTGCTACCGCCGCCGGTTTGGTATAATAAAAGCCAATCAGGAGGTAAGAAGAAACGCCAACCAACTCCCAGAAGATATACATCTGGAAGATGTTGGTCGCCAGTACCAAACCGAGCATTGAGAAGGTGAAAAGCGACAGGAATGCATAATAACGCTGAAATCCCTTTTCTCCTTTCATATAACCCATGCTATAGATATGTACCATCAGCGATACGGTAGAAATAACCACCAGCATCAACACCGAAATGGGATCGATCAGGATACCCAGGTCGATATGCAGCTTTTCTCCTACCTGCAGCCATGTGAGGTTATAAGGAGTAAGCGTTTGCCATATGCCGTTTACATTTTGGGTAGTAAAGTAGGCATAGGCGGTATAATAAGATAATAGGGTGACCGCTGCAAGGGATAGGGTCCCCACCGTTCCGGCCAGAGCCGGTTTTAATTTTGTGGTCGATAAACCGATAACCAGAAATGAGCACAAAGGCAACAGCAAAATGAGTAGTGTATAGTCCATATCCATTAATTTTTCATTTGTTGTATATTATCGACCTCGGTATTGCCGAATTTCCGGTACACGTTGATCACAATGGCGATGGCTACTGCTGTTTCACAGGCTGAAATGGCAATGACGAACAACGCGTAGAACAGACCTTCCATCCGGTCGGGGAACAGGTAGCGGTTGAATGCGGCAAAATTGATGTCGACCGAGTTCAGGATCAACTCGATGGAAATCAGGATCAGGATCAGGTTCTTACGAGTGAAGAAACCGTAAATCCCGGCAAAGAACATAATCAGGCTTACGATCAGGTATGCCGTTAAGGGGATCGGCGCTCCCCCGGATGTATTTACTATTAATTCTCCCATATTTTATTGATGATCTAAATCTTTATTGTCGTTTGTTTCGATATTCTTTTCTTTTCTCGCGATCATGATGGCGCCGATGATACATGCCAGCAATAGCAAGCTGATGGCTTCAAAGGGCAGCAGGAACTGGTATTTTCCGGTACCCATCATTGCATGACCTATATCCTGCATATTCATTTCGCTTACTTTCAGGTAATTGTAGGTGCGGGTAACATTCCGAAGAATGATGTATCCGCATAAAACCAATCCCCCGGAGGAGAGCAACATCGATAATATTAATTTCAAGTTTGTTCTCCGCTCCATGATCTTACCCGGTTTGTGGGTAAGGAATATTGCCATAATAAACAATACCATGATACCTCCGGCGTACACGGTAACCTGTACAGCAAAAAGGAAATGGTAGTTGAGCATCAGGAATAATCCGGCTGTTGCCAAGAGAACGAACAGCAGATATATCGCCGAACGGATGATCCGTTTGCTTGTGACGGCCAGTACCGAAAACAGTGCTATCGCAATGGCCAAAATCGAAAATATAATTTGTTGTGTCATAGTTGCTATAAATTAATTAAGAATTAAGAATTAAGAATTAAGAATTAAGAATTAAGAATTAAGAATTAAAATCCCTAACCACCTAGGCACTTAATCACTTAGGTACTCATTCTTCACTCTTCACTCTTCACTCTTCATTATTCACTCTTCATTATTCATTCTTCACTTTCTTGTCTCTTAATTTTGATCCCGGTTTATTCAGTTGGTGGACCAACTTGTTCCTGTCGAATACCGCTCCCTCGAAGTCATTGTTGAAGATGATGGCATCGGAGGGACAAGTGATGACGCAGAGGTTACAGTAGGTGCAACTCCCGTAATCCCAGATATGCTTATCCAGTATTTTTTTCTTTTTACCCTCTTCCGTCGCAATAGAAGCAGATATCACCTTGATGGTGCCGTTGGGACAATTCATCATGCAAATACCACAGGCGGTACAGGCATGTTCATTGTTTTCGTCGTGCGGCATGATCAGTTCAGATCGCCAACGGTCGGAGATGACCAGCGTTTCCCTGTTTTCGGGATATTCCATAGTCACTTTTTTTGTCCAGAACTCTTTCCAGGTAACACCCATCCCTTTCAGAAGCGACCTGAGTGCCGTGAAAATACCGGAAATATATTTTGAAAATGATTGCATTCTTTTTAAATTAAAAATTAATTAAGAATTAAGAATTAAGAATTAAGAATTAAAATCCCTAACCACCTAGCCACTTAATCACTTAGGCACTCATTCTTCACTCTTCACTCTTCATTATTCACTCTTCATTATCCATTACCGAAAAGGTTGGGAAACAGGTCGGTCAGCGTCCATCCGGCCAGTACTGTCAATACCATTATAAGAATGTTCACCAGGTTAATGGGAAGCAGGTATTTCCATTCCAGATTGAGCAACAGATCGATGCGCAACCGCGGAAACGACCAGCGTACCCATAGGCTGACAAACACCAATATGGCCGTTTTCACAATAAACCACACATACGAAGGGATGTACCACATGATCTGATTGAAAGTGTCCATCCCTTTTATCTGGATAGGCATCCATCCGCCCAGAAAGACGGTAGTGGCCACAGCAGCGATAATAAACATATTGAGGTATTCGGCGAGATAATAAAAACCGAATTGCATACCTGAATATTCGGTATGGTATCCTGCGGTGAGCTCGCCTTCGGCTTCGGGCAGGTCGAACGGCCCACGGTTTGTCTCTGCATGCCCTGAAATCAGGTAGATCACAAAAGCGACTATGGCCGGTATGTGCCCGTTGAAAATATTCCAGGCATAACGCTGGTTCTCGACTATCTCCGACAACTGCATCGTACCGGTCATTACCACGATGGTCATCAGTGCGAAGGCGGCCGAGAGCTCATAGCTGATGAACTGGGCACCACTTCTCATGGCTCCGATCATCGAGTATTTATTGTTACTCGACCAACCGGCCAGAAGTACGCCGATGATGCCCAGCGAAGAAACGGCTAACACGTAGACGATTCCAATGTTAAAATCGACCGCTTGTAAGCCCTGTCCGAACGGTATGGCACCAAAGGCCATTACCGAAGCGCATATTACAAAGAAAGGGGCAGCATAAAACAGGAACCTGTCCACCCTGTTGATATGGATAATCTCTTTGATCAATATTTTGATCATATCGGCTATACTCTGGATAAAACCATATTTACCCACGCGGTTGGGACCTAATCGCGCCTGAAAAAAAGCGGTTACTTTTCGTTCTGCATAAATCAGGATTAAGGCAATTACCGCATAGGCAGCCAATACTGCAATAAGGATCAGTAAGCCTTCAATCAATGATGCCCAAAACGGCGGCAGATTACCCCTGAGGAATAAATCGAGTTGCAAGAGCAATCCGCTCAGTTCTAATGGCTGTTTGTAGTTCATACGATTACAACGATTAATTTTTTGCTACTTATCGGTCTATATCGGGTATCACATAATCCATGGATCCGCCGATGCCGATGAAGTCGGAGAGTAGTTCATCCTTACAGATCAATGGCATTACTGAAACGGCAGACAGGGAGGGAGACCGGAATTTCAGCCTGTAAGGGTATTTATCGCCTTTGCTCTCAATGAAAACTCCAAATTCACCCTTGCCGGTTTCCACACTCTGGAAATACTGTCCTTCGGGTAGTCGCAACACCGGTTTTACCGTGGCAAGTATCTTGCCTTCAGGAATATTGTCGATCAATTGTTCAATGATTTGTAATGATATTTCTATTTCTTCCAGGCGATTCATATAACGTGCATAGGAGTCGCCTTCGGTACGGATCACTTCCTTGAATTCTATCTGATTGTAGAGGGAGTAGGGTTTGTATTTGCGCACGTCGCACGACCATCCCGATCCCCGACCGGCAGGGCCCGTCACACCATAACTGACGGCGTCTGCCAAGCTCAGGTTGCCTACGCCGATCATACGTCTGAGTACGATGGGGTTATGTGAAAAGAAATCGTCGTATTCTTTCAACTTGTCACGCATATAGGGGATAAATGCTTTTACATCTTTCCGGAAATCGTTATAGATATCAAACATGACTCCTCCTATCACGTCCTGGTTGATAATCAGCCGTCCACCGCAGGTTTTGTCGAAGATGTCGAGGATATGTTCCCGTTCCCGCATTCCATAGATAAAAGCGGTGGTAGCCCCCAGATCGTTACAGTGTGCGGCGAATGCCAGCAGGTGGGAACTGATACGATTCAGTTCATCCAT
Organism: Proteiniphilum sp.; assembly: GCF_040307845.1. Lineage (GTDB taxonomy): Bacteria > Bacteroidota > Bacteroidia > Bacteroidales > Dysgonomonadaceae > Proteiniphilum. Next base: position 32,736 of record NZ_JAWRIS010000005.1, on the reverse strand, counting down.
AATCACACGGATATATTCCGCCCGTGGCGGCACTTCAATTCCGGCTGCTTTTTCTACACACAGGCAGAGTGCATGGCGGTTGATATTGGCCGAGAGGTAATCCAGCCGGTCGGTAAAATGCAGTATCTGTGGATAGGTGAGGCTTTCACATAGTTTTTCGATACCCCGGTGGATATATCCGCTCTTGACATCGATTTTCTTGACGACTTCCCCGTTGAGTGCGGTCCTGAAATGCATTACCCCGTGAGTGGAAGGATGCTGGGGACCTATATTGATGATATAATCATCATCTTCAAATATTTTGGTGGTACTCTCTACCAAATTCCCGTTGGCATCTTCCATGATCCGGGGAGCAATGTCAGTGATTTCTTTATTGACCACAGTGATGGGGTTCAGTCCCGGGCTGCCGTCATAATCCTTTCTGAGAGGAAATCCTTTCCAGTTGTCGGATAACAGGAAGCGGCGCATATCGGGGTTGTTAATGAACCGGATGCCGAGTAGGGCATAAGCTTCACGTTCATTGAGGTGAGCCGTTTCGTATATGTCGGTCACCGAATAGAGGAGGGGATTGTCCCGATTTTCGGTTGCTGTGATGACCACAATTTCCTTGTCCGGGTTGTCGGAAGAGGAGAGCAGATAGATTACGCCCAGCTTATCTCCCCAATCCATTCCTATAAGGGCGACAAGGTAGTCGAAAGACAGCTCCTTGTGGTCATGGAGGGCCTTGAGCAGCGGGTGTGCCTGTGCGGGTACGACCGTGACGGTAAGTTTTTGTTTCTCTTCAATCACCGCGTCATCCACAACTTCCGATATAAATTGTTGAATATCTTTCATTTATTTTGAGTAAAGAATAAAGAGTAAAGAGTAAAGATTACTGGAACCAAGACTTTTAGAGCCAAGAACCAAGAACCCATACTAATTGGTAATTGGTAATTAGTAATTAGTAATTAGTAATTGGTAATTGGTAATTGATAATTCGTAATTATCTAAGTTCCCGGGTCAATAGTTTCTCCTGTTTCCGGGTCAGTCAGTGTGTCCGGATTGTAGGGCCGTACAATATGCCTTTGTTCGAAAAATTTCTCGACTTTCACTTTACGTTGTAATTGGAGTAAGCCGTAAAAAAGTGATTCGGGGCGTGGAGGGCAACCGGGTATGTATACATCTACCGGAATAATTTTATCCACTCCGCTGACAACATGGTAGGAATTCACAAAGGGGCCACCCGATATAGCGCATGCGCCCATTGCCACCACATATTTCGGTTCTGCCATCTGGTCGTATACCCGCCGTAAGAGTGGTGCCATTTTATTGACAATGGTACCGGCTACCACCATCAGGTCGGCTTGCCTTGGACTGTTACGTGTTACCTCCATTCCAAAACGGGCCAGGTCGTAATGTGCAGCAGCGGCTGCCATAAACTCAATACCACAGCAACTGGTGGCAAAGGCAAGGGGCCATAATGAGTTGGAGCGTCCCCAGTTGACTATCTCATCAAGCTTACCCAGTACCAACGGAGTACCGCCGGCCTTTAGCTGGTCGATATACGATTGCAGTGTGTCGTTATCCTTGAACTCTTCTGCAGGAAAGCCCTTGATTTTTATATCTTTTACGTCCATTTTAAAACACCTTTTTTCCAGGCGTAGGCCAGGCCTAATCCCAGTATTACGACAAAAATCAGGATATTGACCAATCCTGCCAGTCCGAGATCCCGTACTACGGTTGACCATGGAAAGAGGAAAATCGTTTCCACGTCGAACATCAGGAACAGAATGGCATACAGGTAATATCCCACCCTGAATTGCATCCAGGATGTGCCATGTGTGGGAAGTCCGCATTCATAGGGTTCCCCTTTCTGGAAATTGACGGATGTAGGTGAGAGGAGCCGGGCGACACTTATGCCGACCGCCACCAACACAATGCCCGCCAACAAAACCACCACGAAAAGTGATAAGTTATCCATTACAATAATTGTTTTGATGTGATAATAAGTGAAATTCGTTTATATGAGTTTATTACTCCGCAGCATAAATGGATTTGCATACGGGCAATAAATAAACCGAAAAATCAATAAATAATCCCGAGGATCAATAGTAATCCGGTGTCCGGTGTCCGGGTGAACTCCCTAACCGGCATAAGAGGATAGACGTATCAGGTATCAGTAAAAGTTATGATAGGGGTATATGAGTTTTGTAGCGGGAAGCCCTATCTCGATATTTCTAAAAAAAGCAGCATAAGAATGTACAAGATTATTGATCTTTTCTTCAATCACGAACAAATCGAAACAATGTCCGAGAAAGAGATATGAAAAGAAGATGAAAGTATGTCCGGCTTCCGGACAACTGGAAGGGGAGAACAGATGTTCCACCACGGAGTCGCGTACAAATTTGGGAAGTTCAACAACATTTTCGACTTTATTCACATAAACTTTCCTGTTGTGGAGGCGTTCTTGTTGCGTTATATTTGTCGTATGGTGAAAGCGGGCATCTTGTTTTTTATCGGAAAAAAAGGAAGGTATTGAGGTATAAAAAGTGTCGGTCGAATGATCATAGAACATAAACTGCCCTATAACCGACTGTAACGTGATGGAAATGCAAAATAAATAAAGAAGAAACTGTTTCATCATTTAACAATAACCTTATTCCAACCCTATTCCTGAATTCGCGTGCAAAGGTAATCAATAAATTTGATTAAACCTTCTCTTTTTATGCAGCCTGTCCGGTGGAAGTCACTTTTTTCTTTTCTGAATGAGGTTCTATACGTGCGAGGCCAATGAAAACGGCTGAAAGCAACGTGAAGACATAGGCCTGGATGTAAGCGATAAGAAGCTCTACCAGATCGATAAAAACGGTGAAGATAACAGACAGGACAGTCATCGAAGCATTGATCGCCACTCCCAGGCTTGCCGTGATAAAAATCAGCATTGTCAACCCTAATACGATGGAGTGCCCGGCCATCATATTGGCAAAAAGACGGATCATCAATGCAAACGGTTTGGTGAGTGTACCCACAATCTCTACTATCGGCATCAAAGGGATGGGCACCTTGAGCCAGGTGGGGACATCCGGCCAAAATATTTCCTTATAGTATTCTTTTGTCCCGGTTAAGTTGACGATTAAAAATGTCATAATTGCCAGGACGAAAGTGATGGCTATATTTCCGGTCACATTGGCTCCTCCCGGGAAGATAGGAATTAATCCCAGCAAGTTATTCGTAAAGATAAAGAAAAAAACGGTAAGCAGGTAAGGGGCATATCTTTGATAATCTTTCCCGATGGAAGGTTTTATGACGTCATCATTGATTGATAGCACGAGCATCTCAATCATTCCCGGGAAGCCTTTCCGGGGTTTCATCGGATCACGTTTCAGCAATCGTGCTACACCCATAATGATCAGAATCACCAGTAGGGAGGCGAAGAGCAGGGATGCGGCATTTTTAGTGAGCGAGAGATCGAGCGGACGGGAGATATTTCCATTGTCACCGACCTCTACTATTTTACCTTTATATTTACCGTCGGATGCAATCTCAAAACCTTTGTAAGAGTTTGTACCATGATGAAAATGAGCAGAGGAAAAAAGATGCCATCCGGTGGTTTTGCTATGCAATATTACCGGAAGAGGGATGGCGAGATGTCTCGTGCCGTCACTTACAATCTGCCATTCATATGAATCTGCCAAATGTTCGGTGATAAACTCTTTTGCATTCAGCTCTTCTTTTGCGTCTTCCTGATTCGCGGACCACGCCGGAGAAGCCATAAGAAAAAGAAGTACTGACAGGCCAGATATGTATAATACTCGTTTCATCATGATTCGATTTCCTTTTGGGCATTTTTTTGCTGTTTATCTTTATATTTAAAATAGAGCTCCATCCTGAGGTAAATATAGGTCTCCCAAATCAGGCTGATAAGATAGAAAACGATAAAGATAATGGCGAAATTACGAATATGCTGTTTGTCTAAGAACCAATATATAAGTAAAATTACGAATGAAAAAAACACTTTGATCATGCGCATAAGCATATAGAGGTTGACCATCTTCTTTGGCTCATTGATGGGAGTATGTCTGAACCGGGAAATAAAGATGACTCCCATCAAGTAGAAAAAGAGTGGGATCACAAAATAATAGTCGATCAGCAATTCCGGATATAACTCATGCAGAAGAAACCACAACCCGAATCCGGCGATGAGCAACATGACAGTATGCAAAATCAAAAAATATATCGTTAGTTTCTTCATTTTTTTAAGATTTCATCCAGGCAAACCGTCACTTTATTTTGATGCATCTCCATTAATCCGTCCGTTATTTCGATCTTCCGGGTCTCACCGTTTGCCGTAAAAGAGAGCGTTCCTTTGCTCAGCGATGAAATAATGGGGGCATGGTTGTTCAGTATCTGGAATGAACCCAAAACTCCCGGTAGAGTGACAGACTCAGCATCTCCTTTATAATAAACAGACTCAGGTGTAAGAATTTCCAGCGTCATATTTGTAAAATTACCAATTACTAATTACTATTTTTCACCTAGGCACTTAATCACTTAGGCACTTTTCCACTTTTCCACCTTTTACTTACTATCCTCCAGGAGTTTATCGCCTTTTTCAACGGCTTCTTCAATAGTCCCTACGTTCATAAAAGCCGATTCGGGATAATGATCGAGGGTTCCGTCAAGGATCATCTTGAACCCTTTGATAGTATCTTCAATAGATACCATTACACCGGGTTGTCCTGTATATTGCTCAGCCATAAAGAACGGTTGCGATAAGAAGCGTTGCACTTTACGGGCACGGTTCACTGTGAGGCGGTCTTCGTCTGAGAGTTCCTCCATCCCGAGGATGGAAATGATATCCTGCAATTCTTTATGGCGCTGTAGGATTTGTTTTACCCGCATGGCCGTGTGATAATGTTCTTCACCCACAATAGCCGGATCGAGGATACGCGATGATGATTCCAAGGGATCTACTGCAGGATAGATACCCAATGAGGCGATCTTGCGGTCGAGTACCGTGGTGGCATCGAGGTAACTGAACGTAGTGGCCGGCGCAGGGTCGGTGAGGTCGTCCGCCGGCACATATACCGCCTGGATAGAAGTGATAGACCCGTATTTGGTGGAGGCAATACGTTCTTGCAGTGTTCCCATTTCCGAAGCGAGTGTGGGTTGATAACCTACTGCGGAAGGCATACGCCCCAGCAAGGCTGATACTTCGGATCCTGCCTGTACGAACCGGAAGATATTGTCGATGAACAGCAAAGTATCACTTCCTTCACCGCCCGTATCTCGAAACGATTCGGCAACGGCCAATCCGGTGAGGGCTACGGATGCACGGGCACCGGGAGGTTCGTTCATCTGTCCGAAGACCAATGTGGTCTGGGATTTCTTGACCTCTTCGTAATCCACTTTGCTCAAATCCCATTTTCCCTCTTCCATTGCCTTTTTAAACTCGTCGCCATATTTGATAACACCGGATTCGATCATTTCCCGGAGCAGGTCGTTACCCTCACGGGTCCGTTCGCCTACACCCGCAAAGACAGAGTAACCGTTGTGTCCTTTGGCGATGTTATTGATCAATTCCATAATGACGACGGTTTTTCCTACACCGGCACCTCCGAATAGACCTATTTTTCCACCTTTGAGGTAAGGTTGTAGCAAATCGATCACTTTGATTCCCGTAAAAAGGATCTCTTCTGAAGTGACGAGGTCTTCGAATTTAGGAGCCGGGCGATGGATGGGATACTGGTTCTCCCGACTAAGCTTTGACAATCCATCGATTGAGGCTCCCACCACATTGAGTAACCTTCCTTTTATCTGTTCCCCTATGGGAACGCTGATGGGGCGTCCTAATGCTTCCACTTCAAGACCTCGGCTGAGTCCGTCGGTACTTTCCATAGCCACGGTGCGAACAATATTTTCACCGATATGATGTTGTACTTCCAGGAAGACATTCTGTCCATCCAATCGTTTCACAAGAAGAGCATCATCTATAGCAGGGAGTTTTGCTTCCTGCGATCCGGAAAGTTCGAAACGCACATCTACTACCGGCCCTATGATTTGAGAAATGTGTCCGTTTAATGTTGACATAATTATTTGGATATGGTTCTATATTCAATGTACGGTCATAGGCAAAGGTACAAAATAAAACGATTACGCAAATAATTTTAATTTTATTTGCATAATCGCTAAAAAGAGCCACAAGCGAGACTTGAACTCGCGACCGACGCGTTACGAATGCGTTACTCTACCAACTGAGCTATTGTGGCTTGCTGACGGGTAGCTAAATCGCCACCCGTTTTCTTATTTCTTTTTGTCCTGCTGGTTTTCCATCATCTTATAGGCAACCGGTGCGGCTACGAACAAACTGGTCACCGTTCCTACTACCACACCGATAAGCATGGCAAAGACGAAACTTCTCACCGCATCACCACCAAATATAAGAATACAGATGATCACAAGGATAGTACTTAATCCGGTGTTGATGGTACGTGCCAATGTGGCGTTCATAGAATCGTTGAAGAGATCCCGTAATCCACGTTTCGGATAAAGCTGCCTGTATTCACGCACACGGTCGAATACCACCACCTTGTCGTTGATGGAGTAACCCACAATGGTTAGGATCGCTGCCACGAATGTCTGGTCCATTTCCATGGAGAAGGGCATCACTTTCCAAAGTAAAGAGTACAATCCCACCACGGCAAACGCGTCTACGGAAAGTGCAGCCACTGTGCCGAGCGAGAATCCCCAGTTGCGGAAACGCGACAGGATATAGATACCCATGCAGATCAGTGCTATGAAAAGTGCCAGGAATGCATTCCTGATCATATCCTCAGCGATGCTTGGCCCCACTTTCTGTGAACTCTGTATATGGTCGTCGATGGTTTTTCCGGGCGTCATGAATTCTTTCAACCCTTGTCCCAGCAGTTCCCTCAGTTGCTCTTCCACTCCGGAACCTTCTTCTTCGATCATATAGTTGGTGGAGATACGTACCTGGTTGCTCGAACCGATGGTGATAGCCCGAACCGACTCGTTGAGGTAGGGGTTCAACGCATTTTCTATATCACCTACACGAACGGGTTGATCGAAACGGACAATATAGTTACGTCCACCCGTGAAATCGATCCCTGAATTCAATCCAAGTGTAAAGAGTGAAATCACACTGACAACCACGAAAATGCCGATGGCAATAATCACGTTCTTGCTGTTCTTGATGAAGTCGAAATTGTACTCCCTGAAAATAGCCCTGGAGAATCCTGTATTGAAAGTGAGATTCAACCATTTGTCCTTACCTAAGCGGTTTTCGTATACCAGACGGGTAATGAATACGGCAGTAAGGAATGAAACGGCAATACCTATAATAAGTGTAACCGCAAATCCCCTGATGGCACCTACACCAAAAATGGCGAGGATGATCCCTGTGATGATCGTTGTGAGGTTAGAGTCGAAGATAGCAGAAAAGGCATTCTTATATCCATCTTCCAATGCCCGTTTGATCGTTTTCCCTGCTGCCAGTTCTTCTTTGATACGCTCATTGATAAGTACGTTGGCATCGACCGCCATGGCGAGCGACAGGATCATACCGGCAATACCGGGAAGGGTGAGCACGGCCTGGAATGCAGCGAGGGCTCCCAAGGTGAAGAAGAAGTTGAGAAGCAAGGCTCCGTTGATCACCATGCCCGGGATGACGCCATAGAGCATACAAGTGAAAATAAAGAGCACCACCAATGCAATCAGAAAAGATACAAATCCGTCGCGGATGGCTTCCTGTCCGAGAGACGGACCTACCACGTCTTCCTGTACGATGCGGACACCGGCTTGCATCTTACCTGACTTAAGCACGTTCTCCAGGTCCTGGGCTTCCTGTGGTGTGAAATTACCGGTGATTTGGGAGCGTCCTCCGTCAATTCGTCCATTGACGGTAGGTGCTGAATACACATAACCATCCAGTACGATGGCGATGGATTTACCAATTTCTGCGCCGGTGATGGTTGCCCAGCGGCTGGCACCTGAGGAGTTCATCGTCATACTCACTTCCCATGCCGATCCTCTTTGTCCCTGGTCGGCTTTGGCATTTGTTATTACGTCACCATCCAATGCCGGTCCCCGCTTACTGCCGTCACCTTTGAGGGCGAACAACTGGAAGTAAGTCTCACGGTTGTCTATAGCTTTGAACCCCCATTTAAACTTAACGTCGGCAGGGAATATGTCTTTGTATCTGTTCAATAGAAAATTCACTTCGGCGGTATCGAGTTTCGATACGGATCCCACGACCGGTCCCCCGGCTCCGCCCATGGCAAAGTAGGGCTCATTGAAGTACTCTATAAAGCTTTTGTTTATGACGATTTTTTCTCTTTCCTCTTCAAATAGGGGTAACGGAAGTGAATTGCCTTGATCAACAGAATCTTCAGTTATAGTCCCTTCAACGTCTGTGGCTGTGGTATCGGTAGTCGCCTGACTTGATCTTTGTGCCATCGCATATTCACTCGAACGGGCATTCATTTCGTTGAAATAGTTTCCCAGTTCACTTACATTGTAAGTCTTCCAGAATTCGAGATTGGCACTTCCCTGTAAAAGGTTACGCACACGTTCCGGTTCTGTAATCCCGGGGAGCTCCACCAAAATGCGTTCTGCCCGATCCAGTTTCTGTATATTGGGAGCAACTACTCCAAAACGGTCGATACGGGTAGCCAATACGTTGAACGAGTTATTGGCCACACTGGTCAGTTCGTTGCGCAATATGGTGATTACCTCATCGTTGCTGGCAGTGGGACGTACCCTGTCGCCCATGGTAATGCTATAGATATTGGCCAGCCTTCCATCGGGCGCTATCCGTTCGTAATTTTGCCTGAATAGTGAGATAAAGTCGGATGAACTACCACGCCGGTTTTGAGCAACGGACTCTCTCAATGCCTGATTGAATTGAGGGTCATCGGTATTAGCCAATGAGGCGATTACCTGTGCTGCGTCGATTTCGAGGGTAACGTTCATACCCCCTTTCAGGTCGAGTCCCAGTCCGATTTCCTTACTACGAACCTGCTTCAGCGTATAATTCAGGTATACTTTCTCGGTGGAAAGGGAATCAAGATACTGATTTTTCAGGGCTAAGTCTCCATTGGCGTATTGATCCGCTTTTTTGTTGTATTGTCTCCCCACTACAGTAAAAGAGAGATAAAACAAACTGATAAGCGTCAGGATAATACTGAAAACTTGAATGAATCCTTTGTTTTGCATTTCAATATTACTTTTTATTTTACTATTTATTTTTTCTATTTGTGTTACTGACCCCCGTAAGTGCGTAAAAATAAAGGCATGATGGATGCCTTCTTGTTTTGAGCGTGCAAATATACGTTATTTTTATCTTTTTAAGAACAATATCACCGGATAATTTTTGTGGAAAATTATCCGGTGATAAAAAAGGCAGGAAAACAGAGGGTACCCTGCCATACTTTATTCTATAAATCCTCTGTTTTTTAACAGGTATACCGGATCGGGTTCTGCCCCGCGGAATCTTTTATAGAGTTCCATCGGATCGTCGGAATTACCTTTTGATAAAACATTATCCCTGAATTTCGCGGCTGTGGCCTTATCGAAAATACCATTCTCTATAAAAGCCTGGAAAGCGTCGGCGTCCAACACCTCCGCCCAAAGATATGCATAATATCCGGCAGAGTACCCGCCACTGAAGATATGTGAGAAATAGGTGCTACGGTAACGGGGAATAATTTCATCGATCAACCCTATTTTTTTCATTGAATTCTTTTCGAATTCACGTACGTCGAAGGTTTTCACCGCAGTTTGAGTATGATAATCCATGTCGAGCAGCGCTGCCGCGACAAATTCGGTAGTGATAAAACCCATGTTGAATTTGGATGCTGCGTCGATTTTGGCAATCAACTCATCGGGGATCACTTCTCCCGTTTGATAATGTTTGGCATATAGTTTCAATACTTCGGGATGGAAAGCCCAGTGTTCCATTACTTGCGACGGAAGTTCCACGAAGTCGCGTGAAACGCTTGTGCCGGCTACACTGGCGTAAGTAACGTTCGACATCATACCGTGCAAGGCGTGGCCGAATTCATGGAAGAGGGTTTCCACTTCATCGAGGCTGAGCAATGCAGGCGTGTTTCCGGTGGGACGTGTAAAATTACCCACATTATGAATAAGGGGACGGATATTTTCTCCGTTGAGTACCCGTTGTCCGCGGAAGCTGGTCATCCAGGCACCGGCGTTCTTGCCCGCACGCGGGAAATAATCGGTATAGAATACTGCTAAATGGGAACCATCGGCATCAAGCACTTCATAAGCCTCCACTTCGGGATGATATACAGACACGTTTTCCAGTTTCCTGAAATTGATTCCGTATAACCGGTTGGCTACTTCGAACACTCCTTCGCGCACGTTCTCCATTTTAAAGTAAGGCTTGATTTCTTCCTCGTTGAGTGCGTATTTTTGCTGGCGGAGTTTTTCGGTATAATACCACCAGTCCCACGATGCCAGTTTGAAGTTGCCTCCTTCGGCATCGATCAGTTTTTGCAATTCCACGGCTTCTTTTTTCGCCTGGGGCAATGCGTACGCCCACACATCGTTGAGTAGTTTGTAGACGTTCCCGGGATTCTTGGCCATACTCTCTTCGAGCACAAAATCGGCATGCGTCTTGTAGCCCAGCATTTGAGCTTTTTCGATCCGCAGGTTTACGATATCGTTGATGATCTGTTTATTGTCATTCGCGTTGTCGTTGTCGCCGCGCATATACATTGCCTTGTAGAGCTTTTCACGCAGGTCGCGCTTTTCTGAATATTGCAGGAAAGGTAGCCAGCTTGGTTTTTGCAGGCCGAATACCCATTTTCCTTCTTCACCCGCACTTTTAGCCGCTTCCGCCGCCGCAGTAATAACACCTTCGGGGAGGCCTGCGAGATCGTCCTCGTTATCGATCACCAGCTTGAAACCGTTGGTTTCACTCAGCAGGTTATTGCCGAAACTGAGGGTAAGACCTGATAGTTTTTTGTTGATTGCACGTAGTCTTTCCTTCTGGGTCTCGTCCAACATGATCCCTGAACGTACAAAGTTTTTGTAGTAATTGTCCAGTACCCGGTATTGTTCGGTGTTGAGATTCATGCCGGTGGTGTCGTCGTGCAACGTTTTGATGCGATTGAACAGTTTTTCGTTCAGATTGATATTATCACGGTGCTCCGACAAAAGAGGGGAGAGTTCTACTGCCAATGCCTGAAGGGAATCATTGCTCTCGGCACTTCTCAAGGCACTGAACACACGGGATACACGGGTGAGCAGGCTTCCGCTATTTTCCATAGCCACAATAGTGTTCTCGAAGGTGGGGCCTTCGGGATTATTGGCAATGGATTCAATTTCCTCAGCCTCTTCTTCCATCCCTTTGAGGAAAGCCGGCCGGTAATCTTCAAAAGATATCCGATCGAAGGGGGGCATACCGAAGGGAGTATCGAATTCGGTATAAAAAATAGCGCCGGGTTCACCTCCGGTTTTACCGGTATGGGTGTTGTTGCAGGCAAATAACGTCATAACTGTTAATGAAATAAAAAGGAATTTTCTCATTCGACTTCTAATTAAATATGATTTAAACATTGGGGAAAACTATGATCGGTTTCATATAAATAAGTGCAAAGTTATGATTTTTACTTAAATATCTAAAATTATCCATTGATTGTTTGTATTTTACCTGTTCTTGCATATTGCAGGCCGATGATTCTTCTGAAAGTCCTAAAATGGGAATAAGAGAGGCAAAATAAAGATCATGATAATGCCTACTATAAGCTGTAACGGCATCCCCACTTTTAAATAATCTATAAATTTGTATCGACCTGCTGACATTACCAACGCGTTGGGTGGTGTCGCAAACGGACTGGCAAAGCACATGCTGGCCGCCACCGTCACGGCAAACAAAAACGGGTAGGGGCTGACGCCTATCGTTATGGCGGATTGCAGGGCAATGGGTGCGAACAATACGGCGGTCGCGGTATTGCTTATGAACATGGTCAATATGGACGTGGCAAGATAGATGCCGGCTAATACTACTACCGGGCCGAATTGACTTAACCCGTTTACGATTGCGTCGGCAACCAGAGTGGAGGCGCCGGTTTTTTCCATGGCGATTGCCAGGGGGAACATACCTGCAAACAGGAATGTGCTTTCCCAGTTGATGCTTTTATAGGCCGACTCCACGTTGCGAAAACATCCTAATATAATCATCAATAGTGCTGCTATCATGGTGGCAATCACGGTAGGTACTATATTGAACACCATCGCCACGATCATCAATACCATAATGGCCGCGGCAACGGGCGCTTTATGGTCTCGTGGGATTTTCAACGCATTTTCCATGGGTTGCCCCGCCACTACCCATTCCGTTGTTTCCTGGTTCAGCTTTTCGATATCGGACCATTTCCCCTGCACAAGCAGCACGTCTCCGGAGAGCATCCTTTCATCTTTTATATCTTGCAGGATATATCCGCTTTTGCGTTGTATCCCCAGTATATTTACATTATAGAGCTGACGGAAATTGGATTCCTTTACCCGTTTATTGATCAGTTTTGAGGTAGACATCAACACAACCTCGGCAATGCCAATTTCAGAAAACTCCAATCCGCCAGCCTTAGAGTTGGACATGCCGTTGTCTGTACCTTCCAGTTTGTGCGTATCGATTAATTTCAAACCGTTCTTGTTGATAAGTTCCGCCACATCATTGAAATTCCCGAATACATACAATATATCGTTTTCCCTGAAAGTACTCGAGGGTCCCGCCATCGTCATATCCACAGTTCTATGAAAACGGTTCCGTGAGTTGATCCTTCGTATTTCAAGTATGCTTACATTATAGGTCCGGGTGATATTTAATTCCTGAAGCGTTTTATTGATAAAGGGAGATCCTTTTTCTATCTGCACCCTGTAGAGATTCTCTGCCAATTGGTACTCTGATGCCAGTTGATTCAGCGATTTATTTTTCTTTATAGCCGATTTTTCTTTATCCCTTCCCGTGACCAATAACTTGCTGAGTGGCCATAGTAACAGGATACCGAGAGTCAGCGTAATTAAGCCGACAGGCAAGAATGAGAAGAAAGAGAGTCCCTCAAACCCACCACTGACCAATGCATCGTTGATGATCAGGTTGGGAGGGGTACTGATTAATGTGAGCAGTCCCAGGCTACTGGCAAACGCCATCGGCATCAGAAACCGGCGTGAGTCTGTTTCGGCTTCTGCTGCCAGACTCATCACGATAGGCAGCATCAGTGCAACTGTTCCCGTATTGCTTACAAATCCGCCGATCCCGCCGGTTACCAACATCACCAGTATAAAAAGCTTGAATTGGTTGCCCCCTGCCAAGGCAAGGATTTTTGTACTGATCATTTTAGCAAGCCCTGTTTGAAAGATACCTCCACCGACAATGAACAGGCAAACGATCATGACAACCACGGAATTGGAGAATCCCGATAATCCCTCTTCGGGGGTGAGTATGCCTGATAATACCAGTAAAACGAGTGAGGATAGGGCAACAATATCCGATCGTATTTTGCCCCACACAAAGAAAGTGACTGTGAGAAGGATAATTCCGAAAACAATGAGAATATTTATATCCATAATACGTATTGAGTGTAGTTAAATGATAACCTGCCTGTCACAAACCTGCTTGTCATAACGAGTACAAAGGTAATCATTTATTGAAAGGTGGGAAAAAATAGGGAAAAGTTTTGAAAATCAAAAAAACAGTTCATATATTTGTGATATCAAAATAATATCATTTTAAATTTATTGATGTATGGAAACAAAAGAATTCAAGTTTAAGGGTTTCAGAATGAACGGTTTCATGATGCTTTTTGTGATGTTAATCCTGTTGGCAGGAATTGTGTGGCTTTTCTCCCCAGGGGAGATTTGGGGTGTCATTACCGGCATTATTCTGTCGATTGTATGGATTATCATGTTTCTCGGATATACCAAACTGGAGCCCAATGAGGCCGTAGTGATGATCTTCTTCGGAAAATACAAAGGAGTATTGAAAGAGAACGGATTCTTTTGGGTGAATCCCTTTATGACAAAGAAAAAATTGTCTATGCGCGCCAGAAACCTGAACGTGGATCCTATCAAGGTAAATGACAAAGTGGGAAATCCGGTATTGATAGGTTTGGTATTGGTTTGGAAATTGAAAGATACTTACAAGGCGATGTTTGAAATAGACGCACAGACGATGGCGGCATCCAGGCCAGGGAAAGACGGGGCTGTTTCCTATACGGTAAGTAAACAGATGGATGCCTTTGAGAATTTCGTGGCCGTACAAAGTGATGCTGCGTTGCGTCAGGTTGCCGGTCAATATGCATATGACAATAATGTGGTTTCGGATACCGAACTCACATTGCGGTCGGGTGGGGAAGAAATCAATGATGATCTGTTGAAAGAATTGAATATCCGTTTGGAAATGGCCGGAATAGAAGTGGTAGAGGCACGCATCAATTATCTGGCGTATGCACCCGAAATTGCAGCCGTGATGCTTCGCCGCCAGCAGGCAGAGGCCATTATATCTGCCCGGGAGAAGATTGTGGAAGGTGCGGTAACAATGGTAAAGATGGCGTTGGAAAGGATAGAGGATGAAAGTATTGTAGAACTCGACAGCGATAAAAAGGCGGCTATGGTGAGTAACCTTCTCGTGGTACTTTGTGCCGACGAATCGGCTCAACCGGTACTGAATACGGGGACGTTGTACCAGTGAGAGTGGAAAGGTGCCTGAGTGCCTAAGTGAACAGGTGGTTAGGTACTGGTGTGTAATTTGATAAGATGGAGCGAATGAAAGATGGCTAAAAAAGAGAAAACGACCAGGAACTTTGCATTGCGGTTGGATGCCGACACCATGGATGCAATAGAGAAATGGGCTGCCGATGAATTTCGCAGTGTGAACGGTCAAATTCAATGGATTTTGGATCAGGCGCTCAAAAAGAACGGGCGGTTGAAATGAGACAGATTTGTTTTGTTATTAAATTTTTATTTTCACAATAAATCTCTTCTCTTTGTTTGAACAGAAATGAAAAAGGTTGAGTTTACATCTTACCTGGATTTCCAAAAATTGAACCGGTTGAGAGTTCGATAGGTTGTTGATAATGGGATATTGTTAGATGTAGTTTATCAATATGAAACATTTTTACAGGGAAAATGGTTGGCGATTGTCCGATATGAACAGAAAAAATAATGACACGAAAAGAGATAATTGAACGCAGTATAAGCTTGACTTTTGATTTTGTACATCATATTATCGATAATGAACCTGAAATCAATGAATTACCGAGTGATTTTGATATTGAGTTTATTGATAAAGATTTTCCGAGAGTTGAAATGAAAATTGAAGGGATTGATGCTTTGTCGGAACCTGAAGTTCCCCCAAAATATATTACTATCAAAAGAACATTTTCGTTAAGCTAATTAGACAAAATAACTGGTTCCAGTTTTCATAAAAAACGATTTGATGTAATCAAAAAGGCTGAAAACAGTGAGTAGTGTTTTGTATAAATAATTAAACCGATTGATTTTCAGTCGGTTTTTCTTTTAGTCGAAATTTTAACAATTTAAAATATTTTATTTAACTAAATATATTCGTCATAGAACGAAAGGTTTTAGTTATATTTGTATTGTGATTGATTTTTATCAAGTTTTGTTCTTCGAATCGGGATGAAACGTTTGAAAATCGGAGATCACACAACATTTAAAGTGAAGTATAACAATTTAATAATCAAAATATGAAAGAGTTAACACCCAGGGAAGAAGAAGTAATGCGATTTTTTTGGAATGAAGGACCGCTGTTTGTAAAGCAGTTGGTGGAGAGGTATCCCGATCCGAAACCACATTTCAATACCTTGTCTACTTATGCACGTATGCTGGAAGAGAAAGGTTTTCTGTCGCATGAAGCATTCGGTGCTACCTATCGTTATTTCGCGATTATCAGTGAGGAGGAATATCGCAACCGTACATTGAGGAGTGTGGTGAAGAAGTATTTCGATAATTCCTATCTGAGTGTGGTCTCATCGCTTATCAAAGAGCAGGATATTTCTGTGGAAGAAATCCGGAAACTATTGGATGAAGTGGAAAGGTCGGATCCTAAAAAATGACTATTATGGAACTTTTTCTTTATTGGTTGCTCCGGGCAACCATCTTAACGGTATTATTTTATGGCTTATACAAGTGGTTTTTTGCCAATAATACCTTCCACAGTGTCAACCGTTTTTCGTTGATATGCATATTATTGTTGATAACAGTGCTTCCCCTTTTCCGTTTTAATCTTATTCCTGAGAAGCAACCGGAACCTATTACCGAATCTTTTTGGACGGATTTTTCTTCCATTCCCGTTACCGGGTTTGTGGAAACGCAACCGCGGATAGAAATTCCATGGATCCAGATACTGATGATCTTGTTTGTTATGGGATTTCTATTCACATTTGCCCGTTATCTGATCGGCTTGGCCCAGATTATAATTATCATCCGTAAAGCAGAAAAACAAACCCTGGCTGATCATACCGTCTTATGTATAACCGATAAGAATATTTCGCCATTCAGTTGGATGAACTATATCGTGCTTTCCCGGAAGGAGTTGTCAGCGGATAATCAAGCCGTAATCCGTCATGAAAGGGCACACATTCATTTCCGGCATTCGGTGGATATGATCTTTTTCGATGTTTTTACCTCTGTTTTCTGGTTCAATCCTTTTTCCTGGTTATTGCGACAGGAAGTTCAGTCTGTTCATGAGTATCAAGCGGACCAACAGGTGCTTAATTACGGAATCGATTCCCAACAATACCAACTTTTATTAATCCGCAAAAGCGTAGGCGATTATAAATTTGCTTTGGCAAACAATTTTCATCAACGCGACCTGCACAAACGAATTACTATGATGAAGAAAAACAAAACAGACCGTAGAGTGGGGTGGAATTACACAATGATGCTTCCCGTATTGTTTATGGCCCTGATTGCACTTTCAGTGCCGAAGTTGAATGCGAAAGCAGTAGAAAAAGAGAATAATGACACAGACTTAGTGGAGGAAAAAATTACTGTTTCAGGGCAAGTTGTGGATGAAAGCGGTAAGCCTATTCCAATGGTTGCAATTATTAACAAGGAAAACAGTTCAGGAACTATAAGTGATAATAATGGACAATTTGTACTCAATACCGAAAAAGGAGCTACCTATTCTTTTGTGATGGTCGATTACAAAGAGCGAAAAGTTACCTTGACAAAATCCCAGTCCGATCTGAACGTGATACTCGAAAAAGGAGAGGAAGAGAGTGATGAACTCATTACAGTCAGGATAAAAGGCCGGGATGATGTGGATGAAGTAGTCGATAATCAGTCGACAGTCATGGTGTCGGGAAGTGTAAAAGACAAACAAGGCGTGATTATAGGAGGGCTGGTTACGATCAAAGGTACAGAAAAAGGAACAGTGACCGATTTGGATGGAAATTTTCGTATTAAAGCAAATATAGGTGATATACTTCAATTTTCGATGATCAATTACAAAACTGTGGAGTATCCTGTAGAAAAAGAGGAGAACAATCTTATTGTTGTTTTAGTGCCTGAAGAGACTACCAGTGGGGATAATAAATCAGGACAGGATAAATTGAAAGTGATTGGAATAGATCAGATGGAAAGTTCTCAAAATGGTAAGGGAAAGGTGACTCTACGTTCAGTGGGTGGTAAGCAGCCACTTTATATTGTAGATGGAAAGACTATCTCCGATACAGAGATGCAAAAAATAAATGCCGACAATATTGAATCCATCTCTGTCTTAAAAGACAAGGCCGCTATCGAGATTTATGGAGATAAAGGAAAAGATGGTGTGATTTTGATTGAGACGAAAAAGGAAAATAAGGATAATGATGTTGTAGTAGTCGGTTACGGATCAATGGATTCTCTCCGGGGTAATATGAATCGCATAGTAATAAGTTCACATGATAAGAACTCTCAGGATTTAGATCCATTCAATGGACATTCACCCTTAATTGTTGTTGATGGAGAAAAAATGCCGAAAGATTTTAAAGTGAATTCCATTGATCCCAATGACATTAAATCAATCTCGGTGTTGAAGGATAATAGTGGTACGCAAATGTATGGGGACGAAGGAAAAAACGGAGTGGTCATTATTACGAAAAAGCCAATTATCCCATAATAGCTGAAAGATACAACATAAAAGGTAAAGAAAGACTTATTCAGGTTTTTACAAAGAAGTGAAAAATTACAATCATGAACCCATTTCAAATGTCAAAACCCATAAGCGGCCTGCCGCATCTCCTTTGTCGATGCCAACGGATGTGGCGGGTTCAGGTAGCGTTCTAAAAATTTCCGTTGGTAAATTGGCATGTATTCCGCTATGGGGAAGTAGCATATATACAATACAAAAGTTATAAACCGGCCGAAACGGTATAGGCATCGTGATAAAAGATAAGCGTGCGCTTATCTTTTTTTGCTTTGTCCATAAAGCGTTTCTTTTCTTCCATGGCAACGGCCACACTATTGTCATAGCCCGAAAGCCAGCTTAATGAGAGGTTGAGTGATGTGGGTACCACATCACCCGGAAAAGCGTAATTTCCTTCTTCCGTATCGAAAAGCACGGCGATCTGTCCCGGAGTATGTCCGTCATAGAGTTCCAGCCGAACCTGTTCATCGAGTTGCCTGTCCTCCAACACGAACTGTAATTGTCCCGCATCATACACCGGTTCAATATTGTCGGCGAAAAAAGATCCCTTTTCAAAAAGCGAGGGAGTGCGGTAATTTTTCCATTGGGCAAGGCTCAAGTGATAAGTGGCGTTGGGGTAGGTGGGTACTGCCTTTTTATCGCTGTTGAATACTGTACAGCCGCCACAATGGTCAAAATGGAGATGAGTGATAATCACGTCGGTCACCTCTTCCGGCGTATATCCGATTTTTCGGATTTCCCCGGCAATATCTTTCTGGTCGAACGGCTGAAAGAATTTCAAGCGGGAGTTGTGCTTGTCGCCTATTCCCGCATCCACCAGGATACGTCTTGTGTCTGTCTCGATAAAGAGGCAGCGCAGCGCCATCACGCACATATTCTTTTCATCGACCTTGTATTTTGCGGACCAGTATTTTTTGGGTACGGTGCCAAACATCACGCCGCCGTCACCATGGAAATATCCCGATTCAATGATATGGAACTTGATCATACACTATAAATGTTTATGCAAAATTACCTCTTTTTGCGGTATTGTGCACTGAAATCGCCAGATTTCGTTCAACACTCATAGATAAAAACAGGATCATTGCTTTTTTTAAAAGATATGATCCCGCCTGTTAATGAAGCATTTTTTGTTTTGGATGCGTGCTTATTCTGCATCAGAAGTAAAATTGGACTCCAATAGTGGCCTGGTTGGCTTCCGGTCCTTTGTTATTTCTGAAGAGGTTGCACGGAGAATAGGAGGCGAAGAATCCCAGGTCGTCCACTCCTCCCTGGAGCAGTAGATCCAGGGTAACGGGTCGGATATTCAGTTCTCCGGGCAGTTTAGTCTTCACTTTTTTCCCATTTTCGTTGTTCGCCCAAACTTTGGATGATGACGCGGTCTTTACTTTGGCAACCACACCTGCATTCACAAAGAAATGAGAGCGACGTCCCAAATCCCAGTTGGTTTCAATGAGGAATGGAAAGGTGAGATAAGTATAGTGCAGACGGGTGTCCCTATATTCATTGCCGGGCTCGGTGGTGGTGACGACCGATTTGTAATCCACTACCTCGATGGCTTTGTTCTTTTGCCAGTGGATGGCGTTGAATTGAATGCCCATACCGGTAATTCCGGTGAAATTGCTGTTCCCTATACGCCATGAACCTTCAATAAGATTCAAATTATATTGCAATGAGCGGCTCAGGTTGACGATAGATGCCAATTCGCCGTCGAAATCTAGTCCGTTGGGGAGATTAGCGAATCCCACACCGAACCCTGCCCAGTGCGAACGGCTTCGGCCGCCATACCTGTAATTTCCGTAATTTCATCCGTCTCATATCCTTCGATATCCTTCATTTGTAAAATGCGCTGTTGTAATGGCGGTAGCATTTCAATGATTTTACGAATGGCATCACGTTCTTCTTTTTCTTCGAGCAGCGAATCGGGTAGTTGCTCTCCCGTTTCTTTGCCGGCCAATTCCAGTTCGTCGGAGAATGCCTTCCGACTCCGGATTTTGTCAATACTCAGGTTCTTGACCATTGTCGTGCTGTATGCTTTCATATTTTCGTATTGATCGATCCGGTCACGGAAATGCCAGATCTTCAGGCATACATCCTGCACCACATCCTCCGCATCCTGGGTATTTCCTGTAATGCGGCGGGCAACTGCGAGTAATGAAGGACGCAGTGCGACGACTATTTTCTTGTATTCAACAATGTCCATACTCAATTAATTTGACGAAGAAAGCTATCAAAACGTATCATGGAAAAGTGATTTTTTTGCAATTAATTGCAACCAAAATGAGTTGATAACGATCTGAAGAAATAAGTCGTTATTGGAAGATGAGAGAAAATATGACGACTCGATGATGCAAAACTTGATCATTCGTTGTATTTTTGCACAAAATTACGTTATGTTGATAGCCCGGCAAAAGAAACAAGAGAATATTGCGGAATATCTGTTGTATATGTGGCAACTGGAAGATATTTTGCGCTCGTATGAGTTGGACATCGACAAGGTACAGCAGTCGCTGGTCGATCCGGTGTATCATACGGAAGAAGAAAGGAAAGAGGCCCGAGACTGGTATGAAGGGCTCATCCTGATGATGAAATCGGAGGGTGTACAAGAAAAAGGACATCTGCAAATCAACAAGAACCTGATCATGGATCTTACTGATTTACACCTGCGGTTATTGAAAGAACCTAAGGAATCGGCATATATCGGTGTCTATTATAATACCTTGCCTCATATTGTAGTTTTAAGGGCAAAGTCGGATAGTAAAGATGTTTCTGAACTGGAAACCTGCTTTACGGCTTTGTACGGGTATTGGTTGCTAAGATTGCAGAAACGGGAAATCTCCGGTGAAACCCAGGCTGCTGTCGCACAAATTACCGGCCTGCTGCGACTTCTTTCGGAGAAATATAAGGAGGTTGATGATGATCCCGATAAATCGGGACTGGTAGTGATGATTTAATGATTCCGATAAATCGGGACGAGTAGTGATGATTAATGTGCCAATGAGACTAATAAAAAATTGGTAATTAGTCATTGGTAATTAGTAATTAAAAAAAAGCATGCCCATATTTACAGGAGTGACCAAACATCTGGGGGGGATTGACAAGGATACCCCTAAACAGCAATTTTTTTACGGACTGGTACAGAAAAATGTACTGGTAACCGGTGCAAATGGCCAGTTGGGGAATGAGTTGAAGAACCTGACAGCCCGTTTGAACCTGCCGTTTCAATTCTTTTTCACGGATAGCGATACGCTGGATGTGACCGACAGGGATCAAGTGACCGGTTTTGTCAGGGATTATCATATCCTCTATATTATCAACTGCGCTGCCTATACAGCTGTGGATAAGTCCGAAACAGATGTGGAGACAGCTTATGCCGTCAATGAAAAGGCGGTAGAGAATATAGCGATCGTAGCAAGGCAGGAGGGAGTAAAAGTAATTCATATATCGACTGATTTCGTATTTGACGGCCGGTCAGAAATTCCTTATACCGAGGAGATGGAACCACATCCGCTTTCTGTTTACGGCCAGTCGAAACTGAAAGGTGAGGAAGCCCTGCAAGCGGCCGGTGGAGAATGGCTCATCATACGTACTTCATGGTTGTATTCGGAATATGGCAACAATTTTGTGAAGACGATGATCCGGCTGATGAATGAACGTGATAGATTGACTATCGTGGATGATCAGCGGGGAGCACCCACCTATGCGGCTGATCTGGCGGAGATGATCGTTCATATCCTGCAATATACGGAAGAGACAGAATGGAAAACAGGTATTTATCATTTTTCGAACAAGGGGGAAACTACCTGGTTCGGTTTTGCAGAAGAGATTAAAAGACAGGCGGGCATCGATCGGTGTGAACTGGCGCCCGTCAAGACGGAGGAATATGGCGCACCTGCTCCCCGCCCGGCATATAGCGTGATGAACCTATCGAAAATATGTGCAGCTTTTCATGTGGAGATCCCGGATTGGAAAGAGACTTTAAAACGGTGTATTGATAGATTGAGGAGTTGAGAAGTGGAGAAGTTAAGAAGTTAAGAAGTTGGGAAGTTGAGAAGTGGAGAAATCTTGAATTTCCAAAGTCTTGGCTCTTGGTTCTAGAATTATTAGAAGATGACATTAAAAGAAGAGATACAACGCCGGCGCACGTTCGCCGTGATCAGTCACCCCGACGCGGGAAAAACCACATTGACGGAAAAATTGCTGCTTTTTGGAGGAGCCATTCATGTGGCAGGAGCAGTGAAATCGAATAAAATAAAAAAGACGGCCACATCCGACTGGATGGAGATCGAGAAACAACGCGGTATTTCTGTTGCCACTTCGGTGATGGGATTTGAATATAGTCATCACAAGATTAATATTCTGGATACCCCCGGCCACCAGGATTTTGCGGAAGA
Organism: Proteiniphilum sp.; assembly: GCF_040307845.1. Classification (GTDB taxonomy): domain Bacteria; phylum Bacteroidota; class Bacteroidia; order Bacteroidales; family Dysgonomonadaceae; genus Proteiniphilum. The sequence continues at coordinate 10,167 of NZ_JAWRIS010000005.1, read as the reverse complement.
CACTTACCGGACACTTACGGCAGTGGATAGTGTAATCGTGGTGGTGGATGTTGCAAAAGGGGTGGAAGCCCAGACACGTAAACTGATGGAGGTCTGCCGTATGCGGCATACGCCGGTGATGATCTTTGTCAATAAACTTGACCGGGAAGGGAGGGATCCGTTTGACATCCTTGATGAACTGGAAGAAGAACTGAAAGTCGGTGTCCGCCCGTTGAGCTGGCCGATTGATATGGGAGAACGCTTTAGGGGGGTATATAACCTGTACAGGAACAGCCTGGATCTTTATCAGCCCAGTAAACAGATGGTGACGGAATCGTTGCGGCTCGATATCCAATCGCCGGAACTGGAAAAGCATATCGGTGAACGCTTGTCGAAGAAGTTGAGGGATGATGTGGAACTCATTACCGAGGTCTATCCGGCATTCGACCGGGATGAATACCTTGCCGGAAAACTGGCGCCTGTCTTCTTCGGTTCCGCATTGAATAATTTTGGTGTGAAAGAACTGTTGGATTGTTTTGTGGATGTTGCCCCCTCACCCCGTAAAGTACAGGCCGAAGAACGGGAAGTGGATCCGTACGAAGAGAGTTTTTCCGGCTTTGTATTCAAGATACATGCCAATATGGATCCGAACCATCGTTCATGTATCGCCTTTGTGAAAGTATGCTCGGGAAAATTTGAACGGAATGTAAACTATAAGCATGTCCGTTTTAACCGGATGATGAAATTCTCGTCGCCTACCGCTTTTATGGCGCAGAAGAAAGAAATCATGGATGAGGCGTATGCCGGTGATATAGTGGGGTTGCCCGATAACGGCAACTTCAAGATCGGTGATACGCTTACAGCGGGCGAAGAACTGCATTTCAAAGGATTGCCGAGTTTTTCTCCCGAGATGTTCAAATACATAGAGAATGCCGATCCGATGAAATCGAAACAACTCCAGAAAGGGATTGAACAACTGATGGATGAAGGAGTCGCGCAACTTTTTACCAACCAGTTTAACGGACGGAAAATCATCGGGACGGTGGGACAACTCCAGTTCGAAGTGATACAGTATCGCTTGCTCCACGAATACGGGGCACAATGCCGCTGGGAACCTATCAGTTTATATAAGGCCTGCTGGATTGAGAGCGATGATGCCGCGCAACTGGCGGATTTCAAGAAACGGAAATACCAGTATATGGCGCACGACAAAGAGGGTAGGGATGTATTCCTGGCTGAATCGAACTATATCTTAATGATGGCTCAACAGGATTTTCAACATATCCGTTTTCATTTCAGCTCCGAATATTAAGATTCTTCCAGCGGTTTTTCCAGAGTGACCGACATACGTTGTGTGGAGCTGATCATCCCTCTCTCATAGAGTTGTTTGTAAACGGCTTCACTCAAATCGTGATTCACCTCTCCCTCGTCCCCTTTCTTTGTCCATACCCGGAAAACAAATTCGAGGGTAGTGGGATTGATCTTCGACATCCTTGCAAAAGGTGCCGGTTGTTTCAATACCTTGGGATGCTTTGCTGCAGCCTGTAGTAACAACTCTTTTACCTCTTCCACGTTACAGCCATAATCTACGTTGACGATAATCTCGGTGCGAAGTAGGCCGTTAAGGCTGTTATTATTGATGATACTGCCGGTCGACAGTGGTCCGTTGGGTATATAAATTGTCTTGTTATCACCGGTCCTTAAGACAGTATGCATAATGCCGATCTGCTCCACGGTTCCTTCCAGATTCTGCGCCTTGATGGTGTCGCCGCTCCTGAAAGGTTTGCTCAACAGGATCATCACACCGCCGGCAAAATTGGCGAGGTTGTCCTTCATGGCAAGACCTATTGCCAATCCCACCGTACCGATTATAGCGGCAATGGACACGGTCTTTACCCCCACGGAATTGATGATAATCATGAATAACACAATAAAAAGGAACGTCTGCAGTACGCTGCTGATAAAACCCTTCAGCGTATTGTCGAGCGAACTCTTTCGCATGACCTTTGCCACGAAATTATCAATCTTCGTAATCAAGAAACGTCCAATGATAAACAGTATGATGGCTATTAATATGTTTACTATCAAGTCGATCCCCCAGGCGAGGAAACTATCCAGGATATCATTGTATTTACCCTCTTTGATCAGCTGACCGAAAGAAGGATCATCAATAGATCGTGGTACGAAAATGCTGTCGGAAGGAGTCGATATTTGAAGCAATGTCATCATTTTGGTTTTTATACAGTGTAACATCGCAAAAGTACAAAAAAACAGTTATTTTTGTGATGGATTTTTTGTTATTATCATAATGTACAGAATGAAAATTATTATTACGGCTATATTGTTTTTTCTTGTTTACGGGCTCTCTGCCCAGTCACTGGATTATATGGGATGGGTAGACCGTTCAGCCAACCATATAGAACAAAACCGGCTCGATAGTGCCGCTGTGGCCCTGCAAAAGGCGATGGCGCTGGAGCCGGCCAATGAAAATAACCCCGTCTTGCTGCTTAACCTCGGAATATTGCAGCGTCAAATGAGGCTTTATGATGATGCCTATATTTCATTCACCGCTTCTCTGGGGAATAGTCCTTTGTCTGAGTTGGTGCTGCATAACCGGGCTTCCCTTTTGTGCGAGATGGAGCGTTTTGATGAAGCAATGGAGGATTATAACACCCTTATCCGCAATTATCCGGAGGATGTAGAAGCTTATTACCGGAGAGGATTGCTTTTTCTTGAAAAGAATGAGAGATCCAAAGCCGAGGCCGATTTCAAAACTTCGGACATGATAGATCCGGATAATAGGTACACGAAACTGAGCAAGGCGCTGCTTTATAAGTTGGATGATAATTGGGAGGCTGCCGAAAAGATGTATACCGGACTGATACAATCCTCTTCGCCTGTCGATCCCAGTTTCTATATGAACCGGGCGGAATGCTATGTGAATACCGACCAGGTATTCAAAGCATCGGCCGACTTGCGGGCTGTGGAAGGGTCACAGAAAGGAAATCCTTATTTTTATATTCTCCGGGGACGTGTCCGCCTGGGCCAATTTGACAAGATAGCTGCCCGTGCCGATTTCCGTAAAGCCAAAGATTTGGGTTATGAGGTTGAAATAGTGAATGATTGGCTGAAAAAAACGGAATAATGGGGGACTGGGAAACCGGAAGACCGGAAGAGAGAAGTAATCAAGTGAAATAAAGAAACCAAAACTTGTTTTATGAAGTGGATTAATAGGAACGATAGCCAGGCCAACTATGAAGATCGTAGAGGTAAAGGTAGAAGGAATGCCGCCGTCGGTGGAGTAGGAGCGATTATTGTTGCCGTGATTGCTTTGCTGCTGGGACAAAATCCTTTCCAGGCCATAGACATGGTGAGCAGTATAGCGCCGGGTGGAGACTCTGAGGTTGTGGATCCATCCAGGGCGAATGAGAACGAAGACCTGAAGGTGCTCACACTTGGAGTCTTTAACAGTGCCAACGACGTATGGGCAGAGATTTTCAGGTCACAACTCAATAAGCAATATGTACGTCCTACTTTGGTTACTTTCACCGACGCAACGGTAACCGAATGTGGTGGGGCAACAGCGGCGGTAGGCCCTTTCTACTGTCCCGCCGACCAGAAAATGTATATCGACCTCAATTTTTTTCATCAATTGAAATCCGATTTCGGGGCTGAAGGAGATCTGGCTATGTCTTATGTGACGGCCCATGAGGTGGGGCATCATGTGCAGAAGTTGTTGGGTATTATTGATCAGGTGAATCAATACCGGGGACGGATCAGTGAAGCGGAATACAATAAGATGAATGTAAAGTTGGAATTGCAAGCTGATTTCCTGGCAGGAGTCTGGGTGTACCATGCCCAACGTATGAATATGATCCGGCTCGAACCGGGTGATCTGGAATCGGTGATCAGCGCCACTACCGCGGTAGGTGATGATACCATTCAGAAACGTTCGAGAGGGTATACCGTTCCCGATTCTTTTACTCATGGCACTGCGGCACAACGTACTTACTGGTTCAGAAAAGGGATGCAGAGCGGCGATATCAGCCAGGGGGATACTTTTAACGACCCCGGTTTAGGATAGTCGCATGGATATAATTTATAATCACAGCTAATATTAATAGAGATGAAAGAATTAAAAAAAGAGCAGACAAGGTATAGTATAACTTATCCTGCGGGTGTAATGCTCATATATTTCCTGTTATTCTCATTTTTTCTCTCTTGCTCGGATGATCCGGCCGTTAAGGAAGAGTTGTCTTCGGTGGCTGAATTTGAGTCATTTACTTTCCAATCTATATCTAATAAAGATATAATCGTAACATCACCGGGTAGGATATCAGATACAAATATCAATATATCTATCCCAAACGGTGTGTCGCCGGAAAGTTTAGTAGCTACATTTACTTACTCGGGAGCATCGGTGAAAATAGGAGATGTAGAGCAGGTCAGTGGGATCACAGGAAATAATTTCAGCAAGGTTGTTGTTTACACTATTACCGCCGAAGACGGGACAAAAGTTAATTATACTGTTGTAGCAAAAGAACTTCCCCATATCCCGAAAGTATATGTCAATACATGGGATGCGCCTATTCTGGATAAAGATACTTACGTTAAATCAGAAGTTCGGATCGAGGATGTTCAATATGCTACAGATACCGATCTACCGGCCGGTATAAGGGGGCGTGGAAATTCAACATGGGGAATGCCTAAGAAGCCTTATCGGATAAAGCTGGATAATAAGACATCCCTTTTAGGTTTGAGCAACGATAAAGATTGGGCTTTGCTTGCCAACTATTTTGATAAGACTTTAGTGAGAAATGTCACTGCTTTTGAAATAGCGAAGATTGCGGAAATGGACTGGACTCCCGCATCCATCAGTGTTGATTTTTATATGAACGGAACATACCAGGGAGTCTACTCATTAACCGAACATGTAAAGGTCTCGAAGGAAAGGCTCGATATGGAACTGGTGACACCTTCCGATAATTCGGGTGAAGCGCTGACCGGGGATTATCTTCTTGAACTGGACTTTCATTTTGATGAACCGTATAAATTCAAAACTGATTTGAAGCAATTACCAATCATGTTCAAAGATCCCGATGAACCGACCGATGCGCAATTCAATTTTGTAACGGATTACTTCAATAGGGCCGAAAGTGCTTTATATTCTACAAATTTCAAGGATCCGGTGAATGGCTACCGTAAATATATTGACGTGGAGTCGCTCATTAATTATTATATAGTGCAGGAGCTAGCCAAGAATGTGGACGGCAATATGCGGGGAAGTTGTTATATGGCCCTTCGCCGTAACGGGAAGATCGAGATGCCGTTGGTGTGGGATTTTGATCTCGCTTTTGGAAATGCTGATTACATAATAGATGAGGGAGCTGATAGTCCCGGGCCGGAGGGTTGGTTTATCAAAACCTGCTCGCCCTGGTTCGATCGTCTTTTTGAAGATCCTTATTTTGTGTCGGAGTTAAAAAAACGGTGGAATGAACTAAAGCCGGAACTGGACGGGATTCCCGATTTTATTCGCGAACATGTTCTTGCCATACAGGATTCACAAGCCAGAAATTTCAGTCCGAAACCCAATGGTGCCGGATGGGATATTAATCAGGTAGATTGGAACACACAGAGAAGAGGTTTGTCATATATATCAGAACTGGACTTCTTTCTCAATTTCGTGGAAAAACGCCTCCAATGGCTGGATACAAATATAAACAGACTGTGATATACCCATAAAGAGGGATATTTCATCTGAAAAATAGCTATTTATTGCGATTGCGGACACACTCCCGATCCTGTAACTTTGTGACAGAAGTACAATCCGGATGATGCTCAAGAGTACCTTTTGTATCATCCAATTATCACAGCGTAAAATAGAAGTCTTCTTCTTCAAAAATTTTTTTATTATGGATGAAAAAATGGGCAACACAACATTTGAGAGTTTAGACCGTGACAAACTCCAACGAATGCTTCATATCAAGCAACAGTACGAAAAAGGAGACCTGTCGGCTGATGAAGCGAAGAGCCGGATGAAAAATGAAGTAGGGCGAATCTCACCCGAAGAATTTGCCGCCGCCGAGCAGTTGCTTAAGGACGAGGATCCCGACGAATGCCGCAACGAGAATGTCCGTACCATGTTGGATATATTCGAAGGATTGATCCAACCCGATGAACCGGGATTACCATACGGCCATCCTATAGAAGCCTACTTGCGGGAAAATAAAAAGATGAAAGAATTGCTCCGAAAAGGAGATGAGTTACTACAAAAGCCATTTATCCTGAATCCCTGGTTGGAATTGATGGAGCAGGTCATCCAATACAAAGTACATTTTAGCCGCAAACAGAACCAGCTATATTCTGCATTGGAGAGACAGGGATTCGACCGTCCTTCCACCACGATGTGGGTGTACGACGACGAGATACGTGACGAGATGAACACAGCACTTGAGATTTTACGGAACGGCAATGTAAATCCCGAATTCTTTTTCGATGCATATACACGAATGACTGTCGACTTGAGAGACCTGATGGAGAAAGAGGAGATGATCCTCTATCCGACTTCTTTGAAACTGATTCCGGATGATGAATTTGAAGAGATGAAGTCTGGCGACAGGGAAATCGGGTTCTTCCTGATCGATATGCCCGGCCTTGATCACCGCTCATCTGCCAAAGAGGGGGAATCGGAAGAAACAGGGCAAGCCGGTCTGATGGACGATCTGGCCTTGTTACTTGCCAAATATGGAAAAAATATAGAGACGGCACCGAAGGATAGCGTACTCGATGTGGCAGAAGGCAAACTTACTCTGGATCAGATCAATCTTATTTTCAGGCATATGCCCGTGGATCTCTCCTATGTGGATGAAAACGATTTGGTGAAGTTCTACACCGATACGGAGCACCGGGTCTTTCCCCGCAGTAGTGGGGTAATCGGCAGGGAGGTGCGTAATTGCCATCCGCCAAAAAGTTTGCATGCCGTGGAAGAGATTATTGAGAAATTCCGTAGTGGCGAGCAGAGTAAAGCGGAGTTCTGGATCAATAAGCCGGATCTTTTTATCTATATCGTCTATGTGGCCGTAAGGGATAAAGACGGTACTTTCAGGGGCGTATTGGAGATGATGCAGGATTGCACCCATATCCGCCGGCTTGAAGGGGAGCGGAGATTGCTTACATGGGAAGAAGAACAGCATCGGCAGAACGGAGGCGAAGAGGCTTCATACCAAAGTGCCCGGGATCCCCAATATTTCCAAGACCCGGAAACCGAAAGTGGAGACGTAAGCGATAACGACCTAACCGGTGAGGATAGTGAAGGTGAGATAACTATTTCTGCCGAAACCAAACTAAAAGTATTGATCCAGCGCTATCCCCGGTTAAAGGACGACTTACCTGCTATAAATTCCCGATTTTCCATGTTGAAGAGCCCCATGGCAAGAGTGGTACTACCCATCGCAACCATCAAAATGATGAGTGAACAATCAGGTATGCCTCCGCAGGAACTAATCGACAAGCTAAAAGAACTGATTGCAACTTATTGATGCCTTCGAGGTATCATGGGAGTTTCATACCATGTCGGGCGTGAAGCAAACTCGGTGTATGATGAATCTCTCAATGGTGTACAGACGGTGCAAACGCACAATCATGAATTCACCAATAACAGGAACTGGCCCACCCAGATCTATGTGCGCGAAGCAAGGAGAATGTCGGGAGAATATGTGATGACCGAGAATGATTGCCGAAGGCTCACAATCGCAAAAGATCCTGTAGGCTTGGGATCATACCAGATGGATTCCCATAATGTGCAACGATATATTACCAAAATGGGATGCGTTCAAAATGAAGGCAATATCGAAGTGTCCACCAAGGAGCCTTATGCAATATCTTACCGGTCGATCATTCCCAAAAAATGAATGTGACAACCTTTTGGTCACATATGCAATCTCTTCGTCACATATAGCTTTTGGATCGATAAGGATGGAACCGGTCTTTATGATAATGGGACAATCCGCTGCCACCGCCGCATCTATCGCGATAGACCAAAATACCGGATTACATGACGTGGATTATGCTGTTTTGCGGGAGAGGTTACTTTCTGATAATCAAAAGCTCGATGTTGATACCGGCAAGTACCCTCCATTCCGATAAGTGAACCTCTATCGCAGCGGCGCCGTAATAATAGCGAACCTGAATTGGATAATGCCTGTATCGTAGTCAGGGAGTGATATTGGCATGCGGTTCTAATAGATTTGGGCAGATCCCAGCGACTACGACCGTAGCTACAATTTCAAGCAGATCGCTGAAAAGGTAGAAGATGTGACTGTGTGGGAAATACCATGCCATATTTTCAATGCCATAATTGATTACTTCTTTGTGCATGCCTGTTTTCCAAAAAATAGTACCAGGCTTTGTTCGATTCTCCAGATTAATTTATAACTTTACACACTTCTAAAAGAAAACGTGTATAAAACACGGGTGGGATATATGATATGTGAGAGAAGTGGATAACGACTTTTGTCACATATTGACAATGGAAACAGTAATAAACAAGTAATGGATGGAGCAACGTATCGATAAAAATCCTCGTATTGAAGTCGTGGACGCCTTACGAGGTTTTGCCGTGATGGCTATCCTGTTAGTTCATAGCGTGGAACACTTTATTTTTCCTGTCTATCCCACTAACTCCCCAAGTTGGCTACAAGCTTTGGATAAGGGTACGATAAACGTAGTGTTTACCCTTTTTGCAGGAAAAGCGTATGCTATCTTTGCCCTCCTGTTCGGGTTTACATTTTACATTCAAAGTGATAATCAGAAAAAGCAAGGAAAGGACTTCGGTTATCGTTTCCTCTGGCGTTTGTTTTTATTGGCGCTGTTCGCGACATTAAACGCTGCCTTTTTCCCTGCAGGAGATGTATTATTGTTGTTTGTCGTAGTCGGAATTGTGCTGTTCCTTACCCGGAACTGGAGCAACAAGTTCATTCTCATTGCTGCTGTTATTTTTTTGTTACAGCCTGTTGAATGGTATCATTACATCGCGAGCCTGATAAATCCGGCACATCAGCTTCCCGATTTGAAAGTAGGAGAGATGTATGCCACGGTGGCGGATTATACGAAAAACGGAAGCTTCTGGGATTTCATCCGGGGAAATGTCATCTTGGGACAAAAAGCCAGCTTATTATGGGCGGTCAATGCAGGACGTTTTGTCCAGACAGCCGGGCTCTTCCTCTTGGGTTCTTATTTCGGCAGAAAACATCTTTTTATCTCTAACGAGAAGAACGCTGTTTTTTGGATAAGGATACTCGTCATTTCGGCCATATCTTTCGCTCCTTTGTATACCTTGAAAGAACTGATCATGAAAAATGATGCCATTATACAACAATCTGTCGGAACAGTATTCGACATGTGGCAGAAACTGGCTTTTACATTGACCCTGATCGCTTCGTTCATGCTGATTTATCATTATGGTAGATTCAGGTTCAGTAAAGCTTTTGACGACTTACGCTACTATGGTAGGATGAGCCTTACCAATTATGTATCTCAGTCGGTTATAGGAGCGATCATTTACTTTCCCATCGGCCTGCACCTTGCTCCCTATTGCGGATATGCCATTAGTTTATTCATCGGGATTGTCGTGTTTCTGTTACAACTGCAATTTTCCAGATGGTGGTTGAGCAAGCATAAACAAGGTCCATTAGAGCATCTCTGGCACAAATGGACCTGGATAGGAACGGGGAAATGACCGGAGTTATAGATATTCGTTTCCATAAGAACTATGTGCGATGAGGTTCACAGGTGCGATTTAAAACGCTAAACTCTAAGAACCTGTTTTGAATTTATTTCCTAATTTTTCTAAGCATGATCTGGCAAAATGTTATTTGCAGCATGTATTTTGACCGCATCGGCAATCCAAGTGTGTCTACAATAATATGCTCCTTCCTGCCTTTGACTCTTTTACCCCCGTCAATGCCATATTCACTGCTGTCTATATGATGGGAAGTACTCACACTCCTGGAGTCTATCAGGCCGACACTTGGGCTGGTTTGTTTGCCAGAGGCCTTGCGGACCGTGTCCCGAAGATGGTGCATCATCTGCTCAAATACCCCCTCCAATTTCCATTTACGGAAATAAAAGTACACGCTTTGCCAAGGGCCGAATTCCCTGGGAAGCATTCGCCACTGGCAACCTGTCTTG
>NZ_JAWRIS010000004.1:0-156051 GCF_040307845.1 Proteiniphilum sp. | reverse complement strand
CCCGGCGGGGCGAACCCGGGAAACTAACTTATCTTTGAATAATAATTGTCTAAGAAAGGGGAGAAGTTAATCGCGCTTGTTGGAAAATCTGATTGCCATTTTCTTAAAGAAAAAGTACGGCGAGAAAGTTTTTTATTACAAAAAAACATAGAAGTTGATTTTTATGTTCCGAAAGAAAAACTCGGTATTCAGGTGTCATATTCGGTTTTTGATATGGCAACCCGTGAGCGTGAATGTAATGTAATGCCTTGCTAAAATTGCACAATGCTTCTCGACTTGATACACTTCAAATTATCACGTATAATCAAGAAGGAACAATTGAAATGGAGGGCATATTGATAAACGCAATTCCAGCGTGGAAATATTTGGTGGAAGATAAGCAAAGCTGTGCTATCACCTTATTTCAAATATTTACGATTCTCAACTTCCTGTAGCACCCGCATCTGTTGAATGGCTATCTGGTTAAGTTTTTGTAGCCGTTCTGATTGTGGAATTTTATCGTTGATGAGAACGGCGTTGATATTCTCCATATTCGACAGGCATATCAGTTCGTTGATGGTTGCGTAATCACGGATATTGCCTTTCAGGTCGGGATTGGCTCCACGCCATTGTCTTGCCGTTATCCCGAAAAGAGCCATATTCAACACGTCTGCTTCATTGGCATACATGATTGATATTTGTTGTGGAGTGAGCTCTGCCGGGATCAGATTATGCTTTACAGCATCAGTATGGATATGGTAATTGATTTTCGACAGTTCCCGTTTGGCTGACCAGCCTAGAGCCTTTTGCTCCTCAATTTTTAGGCGCTTATATTCGGTTACGAGATAGAGTTCAAACTCTGCAGAAATCCATGCTGCAAATTTAAATGCAATATCCGAATGGGCATACGTGCCTCCTCCGTAGCGACCCGATTTTGAGGTTATTCCTATCGCGTTTGTTTCGGAAATCCATTTTTGAGAAGACATCCAGAAATGAGGTTTTGCTGATTCGTTTTTAAACCCCTCATAAATGTGGGGTTTAAAATCCGGATTATTCAGCATTTCCCATAATCCGATATATTCGATTGTGCTGTAAGTTCTTAACCATAAGCTGATTATTTGTGAAGGATTGTCTTTATCCCGAATTTTTGCAATGTCTGTCAGTGAAATATAGTCCTCTTCTGATTTTTTGTAAAAGACTATATCTGTTCCCTTTACTATTATTTTAGCCATAATCTATATTCGGTATAATTAAAATTAGGTTTGTACAAGATTTCACACTCTCCAAGGTATTCGATACTACTTTTCAAACTAAGCCATTTATAATTATAGCTTCATACATCTGGCTTAAAACCAGGCCGGTAAATGAGATATAATCTTCTTGTTGCCTATTTCTGATCCTTCAATAACTTCTCCAGAAGAGCACTTTTTTCTTTTTCCAGTTCAAGCATCCGTTTCTCCAGCTCGAGCATCCGTTCGTATAATGTAGTTTTTTCCTTAGTCAATTCGAGAATTTGTTCGATGGGATTATTGGTAATAGTGTTATTATTGCCTTCTGATATATTAGAAATATTGGCAATACTTCCTTCTTCAAAAGTATTATTTTCAATAATCAAAGTTACCGGATCTTCTTCGAGTTCCTTGATCAGTTCTGGGGCTACGTTCAAAGCTTTGGCAAATTTATCGATCATCTCATCCTCGATTACCTGTTTCTTCTCATAAAAAGAGACAAGAGTCTGACTGATTCCCATATCGGCGGCCAGCGCTTCTTGCTTCTTTCCCAATGTAGTCCGGAAACGTTTGATGGCGTGCCCATGATGCGTATTTTTATTCTTTGTTTTTTGTTCAACTGTTTCCATACCAGTACATTTTATAGGGTTTTATAGAATATCTTCAAAGATAGTCAAAATTTTTCTTAGTAATAAATAAGAACCCCAAATTAATAAATATGAACTCCCTATATTCTTCATTCTCCTTGTATATCCTATATCTTTGTCTGATGATTATAATACTTTAAAGAAAAGGATATGAAAACATAACAGCATTTATAACGAATTATTATCTTTGTATCGCATTTATGGTATGAAGTAATATAGCGCTTTTTTTGGTCTAACAACATTCGAATCCGCAAAATTCAAAACCAGAGACCAAAGAATGGAAGCGCCCTTAGCAATAAGGGCGTGGACATTGTATTATTCTCTGGTGAGGGCCCCTGCGGAGCCTGAATGTTGGAATAATGGCAATCGTCCGCGCCTCTTTTTTATATCCCCGCATATATATTTTACGCCCGCACGATTGTCTAATACCGCACCGGGTTTCAGCTATCTGTTAACTCTCTCCTCTCTCAGTCGGCATTCGCCGGAAATACCTTTTAATTTTTTACTAAACGCCGACAAGGTATTTGCCGCTTGTAATGGATCAAATCTTTTGTCGGCCTGTAATATAAACAGATACACCATGATGATAAATGATAAATCTAAATATCCTGAGCGTTGCCTGTCGTTATTAACCGTCTTACGGGATATATGCACACGGTACCGGTTGTTGTTCCTGCTGATGGCAGGGTTCTTTCTTTTCATAAACTCTACTACTTATTCGCAAACGGTCACCGTCACCGGGCGGGTTACCGAATCGTCAGGTAACCCGCTGCCGGGTGTCACCATAGTGATCAGAGGAACGTCCCCGACCGGCACGACCACCGGGGACGACGGTCGCTATACATTGGCCGGTGTGCCGACGGATGGGGTACTTTCCTTTTCCTTTGTCGGTTTTAAAACGCAGGAGATACCGGTGAACGGAAGAACACGGATAGATGTGCAATTGCAGGAAGAGGCCACCGCACTGTCCGAAGTGATTGTGAATGCCGGATATTATACCGTAAAAGACCAGCTCCGTACCGGCAGTATTGCCAGGGTGACATCCAAAGAGATCGAGAACCAGCCGGTAAGCAATGTGCTTTCGGCCATCCAGGGGCGCATGGCCGGGGTGAACATTACCCAGGGCACCGGCACAGGCGGGGGCGGTTACGACATCCAGATCCGCGGCACGAACAGTTTAAGAAGGGTGGGGAACTACCCGATGTATATTATCGACGGAGTACCGGTAAGCGCGGAAACATCTTCAAACAGTATTTCCGCATCCATACTTCCCTATACGGAAATCAACCCGCTGAACGCCATCCACCCGAATGATATCGAGAGCATCGAAATCCTGAAAGACGCGGATGCCACGGCCATTTACGGTTCCCGTGGCGCCAACGGCGTAATACTGGTCACCACGAAAAAAGGAAAGGTAGGTAGAAAGATGGCTGTCAACGTCAGCAGCAGCTATGGCCTTAGCCGGGTGACCAGCAAACTGGAGATGATGGATACCCCGCAATACCTGGAAATGCGCAGGCAGGCGTATGCCAATGACGGCATCACGCAATACCCGGCCAACGCATATGATATCAACGGCACCTGGGATCAGGAGCGTTATACCGACTGGCAGGACGAACTGACCGGACGGACGGCTGCCAACTCCAGCGTGCAGCTCTCAATAAGCGGGGGCAGCGATAATACAAGTTTCCTGGTCAGCGGCAGCCACAACGAACAAACCACCGTCTTCGGCAAAGATTTCAAATACAAGACCAATAACCTCTCCCTGAACCTGAACCATCGCTCGGCAGACAATCGGTTTACAATGAACGTATCGGGAACATTTTCCGAACAAACTAACAATTTGATACGGACAGATATCACCAAGCAGTCGCTCCTGCTCAGCCCCAATGCACCGGCACTCTATAAGGAGGACGGCAGCCTGAACTGGGAGAACAATACCTTCACCAATCCCATGGCATCGTACGAAAGTACCTACGACAACAGGAACAAGTCGCTTAATGCCAATATCAACCTGGGTTATGAACTGTTCCGCTCCTTTTATCTGAAACTGAACGGCGGAATCAACCAGCAGGTTTTTGAAGAGAAAATTTTGTCACCCAGTACGATGTATAATCCCGCTTTCGGGATTACACCCGCCAACTCCAATATCAGGAAAGCGAACCAAAACCAGTTTTCCTATTTGCTGGAACCCCAGTTAAATTACAAACGAGTATTTAATGAACATCAAATCGATATATTGATAGGAGGCACTTTCCAGCACAGGCAAACGTCTGCTTTGGGTGTATCCGGTCTGGGGTTTGAAAGTAATGCATTGATCGCAAACATGGCAGCGGCAGCGAATGTGACTGTCATATACGATACTGAAACCGAATACAAGTACGCCGCTGTATTCGGAAGGATCAATTACCAGTACAGGGACAGGTATATCCTCAATCTAACCGGGCGGAGGGACGGTTCCAGCCGTTTCGGGACGGATAACAAGTTTGCCAACTTCGGGGCGGTTGGCGCCGCATGGCTATTCACCGAAGAAGAATTTTTCAATGATATCCGGTGGCTCAGCTTCGGGAAACTGCGTACAAGCTACGGGGTGACCGGAAGTGATGCCATCGGCGACTACCAGTACCTGGATACCTATACCGTGAGTAGCAGGAGTTATGGCGGTATCAAGGCGGTGTATCCTTCACGGTTGTACAATCCCTATTTCAGTTGGGAGAAAACAACCAAACTGGAAATAGCATTGGAATTCGGATTCCTCAACGACCGGATACGTCTGAATACCTCCTGGTTCCGTAACCGTTCCGGCAACCAGCTGGTGGGTATTCCCTTGCCGAGAACTACCGGTTTCAGCAGTATCCAGGCCAACCTGCCGGCCACGGTGGAAAACAAAGGGCTGGAGTTCGAACTGAATACCAATCCCGTAAAAACAAACAGGTTCAACTGGAACAGTGATCTCAATATCAGTTTCCCTAAAAACAAACTGGTATCGTTTCCGGGACTGGAAGGCTCCACCTATGCAAACCAATACGTCATCGGTTATCCTGTGTCTATCGCGAAAGTGTATAACTATGAGGGAATCGACCCGGAAACCGGCCTCTATACCTTTACGGATTACAATGACGATGGCAATATCTCTTCACCGGACGACAACCAGGTAATCAAAAAAATAGGTACCAGGTATTATGGCGGCTGGTCGAACCTCTTATCCTATAAACAATGGGAATTCTCCTTTTTATTCCAGTTTGTGGACCAGGTACAGAAAAATATTATTGGTACGATGCCGGTGCCGGGGACGATGAATAACCAACCGGTGGAAATCCTGAATGTCTGGTCGAAGGATAATCCCGGCGGACAATATATGCCTTATACATCCGGCGCGTATGCACAGAAAAACCAGTCATATACACGTTTCGTGAATAGTACGGCGATCATCGGTGATGCCTCTTTTATCCGCCTGAAGAATATCCAATTAAGTTACAGGCTTCCAGTAAACAAGCACGTGCGGGATATACGGTTCTATGTGCAGGGGCAGAATGTTTTGACGTTTACCGATTATTTCGGTATGGATCCCGAGTTTGTGTTGACCGGGTTTTTACCACCGCTGAAGACTTGGTCTTTCGGCGTCCAGTTTAATTTTTAAAAATAAAAAAATGAAAACAATATCATATCTATTCTTTTGCTGGGGATTGCTCCTGTTCACGGCGTGTGAATCCCTGATCGACGTGAAGTATCCCACCAACCAGTTGGGTACCCCGCAGGTATTCGAAGATGTACAAACCGCCAACGCCGCACTGGCGAATATATATTCACTGTTACGGGACCAGTCCCTTCTGTCCGGTGGAAGTTTTAACGGAGTCGGTTCCCGGTTGGGATCGTATGCCGATGAGTTGGACTATTATACTTTTGACCAGAACGGGAATATGGATATATATCAAAATCAGGTACAGGAGTCAAATACGTCCATTTCAAATGTCTGGAATTTTTCTTATCAGCAAATTTATTATGCCAACGCCGTTATTTATGGTGTGGAACAATCGACCGCCTTGTCCGGTAACGACAAAAACCGGATCAAAGGGGAAGCATTACTGTTGCGTTCGTTGCTTTATTTTTACCTGCAACAGCTTTTTGGCGACATTCCCTATACGACCAGCCTGGATTACGAATACAACCGGACGATTGCCAAAACGGAAGATGCTGCATTGCTGACACTGTTAGAGAGGGATGTGACGGAAGCTGTCACTTTGTTAGGGGATGATTACCGCAATGAAGAAAGGATCTATCCCAACCGGAAAGTGGCACAACTGCTATTGGCCCGTATTTACCTGTTACAGGAGGAATGGCTGTTGGGCGAAGAGGTATTGGAAAATATCCTTCAGTCTCCGCTCTATCAATATGAGCCGGATATCAATGAGGTATTCCATAAGTCGGGCAAACATATCCTCTGGCAGCTCAAACCACAGAACAGCGGGGATGCGACAAGCGAAGTGCCGTTCTATTATTTTGTCAATTCGGCTCCCCCGAATTATGCGCTGACACAGGACCTGGTGGATGCCTTTGCCAGCAATGATCTCCGCAAACAGGAATGGATCGCGGAAATAACTGTTAACGGCCAGTCATGGTACCGGCCAGATAAATATAAAAACAGGCAGAACAACACGAATGAATATTCCATCGTCTTTCGTCTGGAAGAGGTTTACTTTATGATGGCGGAGGTACTGGCCAGACAAAACAGGATGGATAATGCAATCCCTTACCTCAATGCCTCACGGGAAAGGGCGGGGTTAACCCCATTCACATCCTTACCGGAAGAGGAATTCTATAACGAGTTAATGGCTGAAAAACGGCGGGAATTCTTTGTCGAATTCGGACATCGATTCTTTGACCTGAAACGGTGGGGCAGGTTGGGTGAGTTAAGTGTCATGAAACCGAATTGGGAAGACTACAAACAGGTGTGGCCTCTTCCTCAAAGCGAACTATTAATGAATCCCAATTTATACCCTCAAAACAGCGGATATTAATGATGAGAACCCCATTTATATTATTATCCCTGTGCCTGTTGACATTTTCAGGCACGGAATTGAAAGCACAAAACAAGTGGGAAGAGCTGCAACGGCTTGTGGACAGACATTACAATATGAGATTTTCGAAAATGAGTGAGAATGGCAGATGGTCCGTTGTCAGCAAATTGTATGAGCGGAATCGTGATACGATCCTGATCTTTGATAGCCACCATCCCGAAAAGGAGATAGGGCAAAGAGTAAGCATAGGCGAACCCTTTTTTCCCGGTAACAATCATTTGCTTACCCGAAACCGGCAGTCGGCGGAGTTATGGAACCTGAAGAGACAAACCGGTATCTATTTCGAGCATGTAAAAAATATGAATATCCTGAAAGATGAAGGATTGTTCGTATTACACTACAACGAAGAAGCCGATAACAGGGTAGGGGTGTATGACACTTCGGGCAGATTGTTGCAATCCGTCGATCACGCAACCAAATTTATGATTGCAGAAAATGACTGTGTATATGTTATTACCAAAGAGGAAGAAGGGGATTATCACCTTGTACGGCTGAGCGATAAAGGCAAGGAACAGCTATACAACTCTCCCTGCGAAATCAAGTTGTTGGACATATATCCCGGGCAACAAGGCATCATGATCCATGAACAGGAACGGGAAAGTACAGCTTTGAACGCCACCTATCTCGATCTAAAAACTAAGATAGCCTATCCTTTGCAGGAAGTATTGCCCATAAACCTTCAACGGGTTTTTCCGGAGGCAATCGCAGAAGGAGGGAACTATTTCCTCAGGATAGTAGTCGATTACGAAAAACAGGATACATCGCTTGTCGATATCTGGTACGGGAATGATTACCAGTTGGAGAAAAAATTCTATCCTCATCCTGTTTATGCCTATTATCTCTGGAGACCCGCAACAAAACAGATAACGCGGATAGGTACCGATCAATCGGCGGAGAAAGTGAGCCTGGGCAATGAACGTTATTTCCTGAGCTTTGACCGTTTCCTTCTACAGGATTATATCACTGCTTCCCCCAGATTGAAGTTCGATATTTATGACCTTCAGGAGAATACTTATTCCCTGATGGATACCACAAGGGCGCTGTATCCTTCACCCGGTGGGGAATATGTTTTATATCCGAAGGACAATAACTGGTATGCATACCATGTTACCACAGGCACTAAAAAGAATATTGTTTCGGATAAGTTGCGAAATCCTTATTTTACACCGGACGGGAAGAAAGCTTTTTTTGACGGGGATGACGGATGGTGGGTCTATAATTTGGAGGAAGACAATTTATCGAAACTGGATGATTTTGAAGGATACAAGGTAACTATCCTTAACGGAACTTCCAAAGGTATCAACACAGGGATTGGATTTAGACACCAAACAATCGATCCGGAAAAACCGGTGCTGCTTAACCTCTATGATCCCGGGGAAAATAAAAGCACTTACCTCTTATACGAAAACGGACGGAATGAAATGCTCGTGCCATTTACAGATATGAATATACGGGAGTTGAAGTATGACGGGGATTACAAACATTTCTATTATATTGAAGAAAATTATAATTGCCCTCCGCGGCTTGTGCATTCAGCACCGGGCAAGGGAAAAAACATAGTGTTTCAAAGCAACCAAACCGACAAAGCTGTCTTATCCCTCAAACAGGAAACGGTCTCTTATGCTAATAGCGACGGCATTCCCTTGAAAGGTATCCTTTATTACCCGTTAAATTACAATCCTTCCGGGAAATATCCGATGGTGGTAAAAATTTACCAGATACAAAGCCACAAGCACAATCGATATCCCTTATCGGAATCCAGCACACCAAACAGTGACGGGTTCAATCTACGGTTATTACTGGAAAAAGGATATTGTGTCTATTTCCCTGACATTGTTTTCGGGGAAAAAGGTACCGGTTTATCGGCGCTGGACTGTGTACACCATTCCCTGGATGCTTTGGAAAGCAATCAAAGTATCGATAAAGATAGAATCGGCCTTTACGGACATTCACACGGTGGGTATGAAACCAATTTTATCGCCACCCATTCCGACCGGTTCGCTGCCTATATTGCCGGAGCCGGTAACAGTGATATTGTCCGTTCCTATTTTTCGTATAACTACAATTTTGCACGACCTTTTTACTGGCAATTCGAGACCGGGCAATACCGGATGAAAAAGAGTTTCAGTGAAGACAAGGAACTTTATTTTCAAAACAACCCTATCCACTATGCAGATAGGGTGAATGCTCCCATTTTATTGTGGACCGGAAAAAAGGATCAGAATATTTACTGGGAACAGACCATGGAGTTCTATATCGGGCTGAAAAGGAACAAGAAAAAAGCGGTCGCCCTCTTTTATCCCGACGAGGGGCATACTATGTATTCACAGGAAGCATGCAACGATATCTCTTTAAGGATATTGGAATGGTATGACTACTTTCTGAAAGGAGAAAAAAAGATAGATTGGATTGAAAAGATAGACTCCCCAGATTGAAAATAAATAAGGCGCCCAAAGAGCGCTTCTTCTCTTTGGACGCCTTCTCTCGAATACCTATGGTTCAGGTTCAAATAACATCAGGACACAACTGGTTCCACTTAGCTCGTAAAGATCGTGAGATAATTTGTTATTATCCTCCCATGTACAAGCATTAGTCCCCGAGCGGCTGCATTGTTTATCAGCTGCTATACATTGGCTTGTGGAACTATCTATATAGTATCCGGTTACCAAGTCACTGTTGCTGTCTTTTGCTGCATTGGTCGCAAAAGCCGCGCCGGCTCCCATTAATATGATCACAGCCGGCACAAGAAGTTGTTTAAATTTCTTCATAATGAAAAAATTTAGAATGATGCCTACTCTAATTTAGGTTTTCGGCGTCTCCTGTTTTGATGAAATGCCGCGTCACCGACTGCGCAAAACGGTAACGCACGATTTCATTGCCGGACAAAACAAACAAATGCTCATCCGTGACGATCATCCGGGCCATTTTATGGCCACCGCGATTCGGCACATAAAAACTGCCCAGATACTCCTGCCTGTCGGTCCGGTACATGTCGATAATGGCTGTCTGGTTCCACATCTCACGGGATTCGTATTTTCCCATAAGGTTGGATTCATTGAACAGCAACCGGTTATGTACGACCGACCTCTTATTGACCTGCAACGGGGGCGCTCCCATTTTATGCCGTCCGTCCGACAATGAACGGACCTGCACCTGCGCCCTGAATATGGTGTCGATGGTGTGCAGCCTCCGGGAAAGGTGCAGGCTGCTGTCCACCACCATGAATTGATTGCGATAAAAATAGATATAGACCAGTTCACCGGTTATGTCGTCCCGGAGCAACTGCCCGTCCGTATCGAATACGCCATCGATTTGTTTTTCCAACAGTTCGTGGTTGAGTATAATCTTTGGGTCTTGCTCCAATGCGAGTTTTCCCAATACCTGCGCCCTGGTTTCAGTGCTTTGCGTCCTGAAGACGAAATGTACGGAGTCTATCACTTCCAGTTGGGAGAAATAACAATCTGCATAACTGATGGTACGGGCAAGCGAATCATCCAACCGGCCCCGGTAAATCACCGGCACACTCCCGTCATACATATAGAAATGGGGAGATTTTACCTTTATTTGGATGGAACGGAACGGATGTTCGGTATCATCGGGTTGTATCCTCTTTTCAGTTTTTGTGGTCAATGCTGTATCCACAGTAGTGAGAATAAAAGGTGCAGTAATATTCCCCAGGTAGACCTGTCCGTCAGCAATACCTGCGAAGTAATAGGAATTCACTCCTAAGTCGAACGCTATCTTATCCCTTATGGGATGTTGACCAAATCGCCTTATGAAGTTGTTCTCTTTTTTAATGATGTGCTCTGACGACAGGAACAATGCCACCACTACGCCCACAGCCGCAAGGGAATGCAACACGCTTTTCAGCACAACAGCAACGGTAGGCGTACCTTTTTCCTTTTCTGTCAATACGATGGCGATCAATGCCAATGCTGCAAAAACAAGGTTAAATACCAGGTGTTCCGTCCAGCTTAGTTCTTCAATGATCCCGCCGCAGGAACAGGGAATAAAATCGCTGTAATTGAGTATCAAATAGATATAGACGGTAAAGGCGATCATTAAAAAGAAAGAGGCGTACAAGCCGATGAGCCGGGTGGCTTTAAAGCATAAAAGCACGACAATAAGCAGTTCGACGATGATGACGGACGGGGCTATCAATCCGGCATAGGCACTCAACAGGGGAGACTGTGCCAGCTCTATCCCGAAGTTCTCAAAATCTAGCAGTTTACTGATGGCCGTATATACAAAAAGGAGCACGTACAAGTAGGAGATTATTTGTACAATTGCATGCTGCCATTTCGACAGATTTTTTTGCATGGTGATTCTCTCCTGCGTTTATTTTCCTACCGGAAAATGCATCGTATTTTCTTTGGATTTACATAAGCCGAATAAACAGATCGGGTAATCTCGATATTGCTTCGCTAATGCAGGAGCAACTTCAGCAAATATTTAGAAAGAATCTAAAACCTAAAGCATCAAAATATACATTTCACTCTCTGCAAATATAAGGTATGAACACTCAATTTCAAAACTTTTTTTCAAAAAATAATATAATTAACTGTCTTATGCTCTGGATATTTATTATTACTGCATATAAATTTATACCAATAAATAGGATTTAAAATAAAAATAGAATGAAAATCGGGATTATTAGGAGAAGTTGTTTTCGGCTTCCTCCGTACTGAAATGGCGTGTTATAGATTGCGCAAAACGGTAACGCACGATTTCATTGCCGGATAAAACAAACAAATGCTCGTCCATGACGATCATCCGGGTCATTTTATGGCCACCGCGGTGGTGCACATAAAAACTGCCCAGATACTCCTGCCTGTCGGTCCGGTACATGTCGATGACGCATATCTCACGGAATTCGAATTTCCCCATAAGGTTGATATTTTTTCCCATAAGAGATAGGTGTGGATATTGCTGATTTTTATGAAATGAATCCGGAAAAAGTGAAGGACGCCTTACTCTGTTCATTCAGGATGGAAGACTTGTCTGATGAGGATCTAAAGGAAATATCCTCTTTTAAAGAAGTCGTCAAATCATATCTGAAAATGGATAGATGGAATAAACCGGAACTCATGAAAAAAGATGTACCTTTGGCTGGATTAAACAGTGACATGGAAGTAAATAATAATATGATGAAAGTAGCATTAATAACAGGAATTACCGGACAGGACGGATCGTTTCTGGCCGAGTTGTTGATAGAAAAAGGATATGAAGTACACGGGATTATCCGTCGTTCATCCTCATTTAATACCGCCCGTATTGAACATCTATATTTTGATGAGTGGGTAAGGGACATGCACCGGGACAGGCTCGTCAACCTGCATTATGCCGATATGACCGATTCCAGCTCGCTCATCCGTATCATCCAAACCACACAACCGGATGAGATTTATAACCTGGCGGCCCAGAGCCATGTGAAGGTAAGTTTTGACGTGCCGGAATATACGGCGGAGACCGATGCCGTAGGTACGCTCCGCCTGTTGGAGGCCGTCCGTATCCTTGGGCTGGAAAAGAAAACCAGAATATACCAGGCATCTACATCCGAACTTTACGGGTTGGTGCAGGAAGTGCCCCAGAAAGAGACCACTCCCTTTTATCCGCGTAGCCCGTATGGTGTGGCAAAGTTATATGGCTTCTGGATCACGAAGAATTACCGGGAGTCTTATGGCATGTTTGCCGTAAATGGTATCCTTTTCAATCATGAGAGTGAACGCCGGGGAGAAACCTTCGTCACCCGGAAAATCACGATTGCCGTGGCCCGTATCGCCCAGGGCGAACAGGACAAACTCTATCTCGGTAATTTAAATGCATTGAGGGACTGGGGTTACGCCAAGGATTATGTGGAGTGTATGTGGCTGATGCTTCAGCATGATACGCCTGAAGATTTTGTGGTGGCTACCGGCGAGATGCACACCGTGCGTGAATTCTGTACGCTTGCCTTTGCCGAAGCCGGTATCACGTTGCGTTGGGAAGGTGAGGGTATCAATGAAAAAGGAATAGACACTGTTACCGGAAAAGTGCTGGTAGAGGTAGATCCCAAATATTTCCGCCCGGCCGAAGTGGAACAGCTCCTGGGTGATCCCTCCAAAGCCAGAACCTTGCTGGGTTGGAATCCCCGCAAGACATCATTTGAAGAACTGGTAAGATTGATGGTGCGACACGACATGAAATCGTGCTGATAAAAAAACTACATTATCAAGACAATAATACAAAAAAAATGATAATTTTGTATGTCCGTTAAATAATATATAGTTGGCAGGAATGTTAAACTTATCTCATGACAGTAAGGGTAGATTGTATATCTGATTAAATCGAATTCTCAAAATGCAATAAAAATAGGTAGATAATAGGGGATACAGTGCAAGTTGCTTATTTATAAATAGGTAGCAGGAAATTTTTTACCAAATAGTACCAAATTGTGACATTTAAAGAAACATACATCCCCGCAACTAAAAAGAGAATGAAGATGAAAATAAAATATGATATCCTTAATGATTATGACCCGAAAGAAAATTTGCCGGCATATATCTTTCCCACTATCGATTTGCTGGAAGATGCGAACCTTGTATTCCCAATACATAACGTTATCGAAATAAAAGAGAAGTTGATAAGTATATTACAGGCAAATAACATAGATGTCTGGTCTCTTGATGCAACAGTTGGTTATACAAACACATTATACGAAATCACTCCTTTAAAAGGATTACGCTTAGACCAACTGAAAAGCTTATATGCAGATCTTTCATTCAATTTAAGTACCCCTAATATATCCATCGAGCCCATTTTTGATAAAACTACTATTGGCCTGGTTGTGCCGAATAAAGAACATATAATATTACCCATTAAGTCCGTGATTGATTCTGATGAATTTTCTGAAACTCATTATGAATTGCCATTGATTATCGGGCAAACGCTGACACATAAGAATATTATTGTTGACCTGAGTGAAAAAAAACATATCTTGATATCAGGTGCTACGGGACAGGGGAAATCTGTGTTGCTAAACGTGATTATAGCTTCTTTACTCTATAAAAAACACCCGGCTGAACTTAAGTTCGTGCTGTTTGATCCGTTGCGAATAGAACTAAATTTATATTCCACAATAGAAAAACATTTTCTGGCAAAATTAACTTACGGGGAGACTAATGTGGTTTCTGACATTCAGGATGTTATAGAAACATTACGGTCATTAACCTATGAGGTGGATAAACGGTTTGAGATGCTGCTAAAGGCAAATGTGAGGAATATAAAAGAATATAATGCCATGTTTCGGAAGCGTGAACTGAATCCTTCAAAAGGACACCGGTTTATGACTTATATTGTGGTGATAATGGATAAATATTGTGATATAGCGACGAGCGAGGGGGAAACATACATAAGAAGGCTTGTCAAAAATGCCCATCTGGTAGGCATACACCTTATACTTTCGATACAATGTCCATCACAGGATATTATAGGTGAAGATGTCAAGAATAACTTTCCCGTTCATATTGCATTTCGGGCGGTAAGCCGGCAAGACTCGAAGATAATACTTGATGACGAAGGTGCTGAAAGATTGTGCGGAAACGGTGACGCAATCTATAAAGACGAGTTGTCAAAGATAAGATTGCAGGTCCCTTTTATTTCGACCGGTGAAGTGAAAAAAATCATCCGGCACATTGGAAGGCAACAAGGATATGACTATGCCTATCTATTGCCTTTACCTGATGATTCCCCATTACTAAAATATTCATTGAATGATTTAAATATGCCAGACGGCTTTGTGTGAAGGGAGTTTTTTTATTATTTTTGATCTTAATTTATTCCATTTATCGATAGCGTAAGATGAAAAAGCTCCTTTCACTGCCCCATAATGCGACAAAAGATTACCACACGCTTCATCGCAGGAGCGAACAAGAGTGGTTCTGCACTTCCGACCCGAAAGAGAAACGACTGGGTTCGGGAAGTGGTACAACATGGCTCCTGGAAGAGTGTTGGCGGAACGAAAACCCGGACATGGACTTCGACGCATGGCTCTCTAACGAAAAACGAATCCTGATCCATGCGGGAGGACAGAGCAGGCGTCTCCCCTCTTATGCGGTGACGGGCAAGACGGGGCTGCCGGTTCCGGTGTTCCGCTGGGCAAGGGGACAACAATTACGCCAGGATTTGATTGCGTTACAACTCCCTCTTTATGAGCAGATCCTGAAACAGGCGCCGGATTCGCTGCGTACCTTTATCGCCAGCGGTGATGTGTTGATCCGCTCTGAAGAACCGTTGCAGGAGATACCGGAGGCGGATGTGGTGTGTTACGGCCTATGGGTCGACTCGTCGCAGGCAACCCGGCACGGCGTGTTTGCCGCCCACCGGGATACACCTGATGTGCTGGACAGGGTGATGCAGAAGCCTTCGCTGCAGGAGCTGGAGGAACTATCCCGGTCGCATCTGATGCTGATGGATATAGGCATGTGGCTGCTGAGCGACCGGGCGGTGCAATTGCTCAGGGAGCGGTCGTATGGCAAAGCGGGCTCTTTGGAATTCTATGACCTGTACAGCGATTTTGGCCTGGCGCTGGGAACCCACCCGAGGAAAACTGACAGTGAGATCAACCAGCTGACCGTAAAAATACTTCCCTTGCCGGGAGGCGAGTTCTACCACTATGGTACCACCCACGAGGTGATTACATCCACCCTGGCGCTCCAGAACAAGGTGTTCGACCAGCGACTGATCATGCACCGGAAAATTAAACCGAACCCGGCGATCTTTACCCAGAATGCTATTATCGATTTTCAGTTTAGCGAGAAAAACCGGAATATATGGATCGAGAATGCCTGCCTGGGCGGTGGATGGAGGGTGGCGACGGATAGTGTGGTCACCGGAGTGCCGGAAAACGACTGGCAGTTGAATGTGCCGGAGGGAATATGTGTGGATATCGTGCCTGTGGATGACCGTTTATATGCGATCCGTCCTTACGGAATGAACGATTGGTTCAGGGGAAAAGTCGATGATCCGCAAACGCGCTGGATGGGACAACCGGTGGTGGAATGGCTGAAGGAGCGGGGATTGGACACGGATGTGTTGTCAGATGGCGCAGGAGATGACGCGGTAGGGGATATCCAGCAATGTAAATTGTTTCCCTGCCTTGAGCGGTCGGATGAGATGGAGGCAGTGCTGAAATGGATGATCGGCGACGGTCTCCCGCCAGATGGGAAGAGGATTTGGATGGAGTCGGAGCGCCTTTCGGCGGACGAGTTGATGGAGAGGGCATCCATTGCCAGGTTATATGCGCAACGCAAGGACTTCCGGCGGAAGAATTACAAGATGCTGGAGAAAAACTACGAAAAAAGTGTCTTCTATCAATTGGATTTGAGTGATGTTGCAGAAGAATATCATCGCATGGATCTCGACCTGCCCGTGTTGTTGCCCCATGAAGCCGATAAGATGCAGCGTATCCATAACAGGATGTTCCGGTCGCGCCTCCTGGCTTTGCGAGGGGACGTTGAAGAAGCGGACAGGGAAGAGAAGGCGGCTTTCTCCCTCTTACGGAACGGGATGATCGAGGTGCTGTCCGACAAAAAACGGTCACCCAAATTGTCGGCATTCCCCGACCAGATCATATGGGGCAGGAGCCCGGTGAGGATCGACCTGGCCGGAGGATGGACGGATACCCCTCCTTTCTCGCTCTATTCGGGCGGGAATGTAGTGAACGTGGCGATAGAACTGAACGGACAGCCTCCCCTGCAGGTATATGTGAAGCCGTCTAAAGAATGCCGGATCGTGCTGCGTTCTATTGATATGGGAGCTACCGAAGTGGTAGAGTCTTTTGATGATCTGAGGGCATTCCATCAGTTGGGATCGCCCTTCTCCATTCCGAAAGCGGCATTGGCGTTGTGTGGCTTCCTGCCGGAATTCTCGGCGGAGCGATGGAATACCCTGGCAGGGCAGTTGCAGGCATTCGGCGGGGGCATTGAGTTGACGTTGCTGGCGGCCATACCTGCCGGATCGGGATTGGGGACAAGCTCTATCCTGGCTTCAACCGTGCTGGGGGCACTCAATGATTTCTGCGGGTTACAGTGGAACAAGCAGGATATCAGCACGAACACGTTGATACTGGAGCAATTGCTGACCAGCGGAGGGGGATGGCAGGACCAGTATGGGGGTATCTTCCACGGGGTGAAATTGTTGGAATCGGGACGAGGATTCCTGCAGACGCCACAAATCAGTTGGCTTCCCGATTTCCTGTTTGCCGATCCCTCCTATAAACCCTTTCACCTGTTGTACTATACGGGTATTACCCGCATGGCAAAAAATATCCTGGGTGAGATTGTAAGGGGTATGTTCCTTAATTCGGCACAACACCTCTCGATATTGCATGAGATGAAAGTGCACGCGTTGGATATGGCTAACGCTATCCAGCGGGGTGATTTTGAACGGTACGGGCAGTTGATCAGGAAAACATGGGAGCAGAAGAAGATGATCGACAGGGGAACCAATCCTCCGGAAGTGGAAAGGATCATCGATCTGGTGAAAGATTATACCCTGGGCTATAAACTGCCGGGCGCCGGCGGCGGAGGATATCTCTACATGGTAGCCAAGGATGAAGAGGCTGTATTACGCATCCGTAAAGTGTTGAATGAGCATCCGCTGAACGGGAAATCCCGGTTCGTGGAGATGGAGCTGTCGAAAAAAGGGTTTCAGGTATCGAGATCATGAAAATAAAAAATCACTGAAAACCTTGTGTAAGGAGAATAAAATCATTACCTTTGCAAACTTTTTCCCGGATAACGGGGCAAAAGGGGTAATAGTAATCACAAATTCAAAAAGAGCAAAATGCCAAAAATGAAGACTAATTCCGGTGCCAAAAAGAGGTTCGCCCTTACCGGAACAGGAAAAATCAAACGGAAACATGCTTATAAGAGTCATATCTTGACGAAGAAGACCAAAAAGCAAAAGAGAAATCTGACACAAACCGGTCTGGTTCACAAATCTGACTTAAACAGTGTAAAGACACTGTTGGGGATGAAATAATTCATACCCGAGAGAGTTTCCAAAAAGAGATTTAGTAACAGGATGTATGCCATCAAGAGCTCTGCACGACAGGGACGCTATCATTCAAAACAAGTAACATTATGCCAAGGTCAGTCAATCATGTTGCCTCGCGCAACCGCAGAAAAAAAGTTCTGAAATTAACAAGAGGCTATATCGGCGCACGCAAGAATGTGTGGACAGTAGCCAAGAACACGTGGGAAAAAGGTCTTACCTATGCCTATCGTGACCGTAAAAACAAAAAACGCAACTTCCGCGCTTTGTGGATCCAGCGTATCAATGCTGCCGCCCGTGAACACGGTATGTCTTATTCGCGTTTGATGGGTGCGCTGCACAAAAATGAAATCGAAATCAACCGCAAGGTACTTGCCGATTTGGCAATGAACCATCCCGAAGCATTCAAGGCGATCGTGGATAAAGTGAAATAGTAACACACTCTTCATGCCGGGTTGATCCGGAATGAAATAGATAGGGGGAATCTGAAAAGGTTCTCCTTTTTTGTTGACCTTCCTCTGTAAAAAACAGTTTTGCATACCTTTGCGTTTGGATATGGATTCTTTTTCATCTATTTTTGTATCATTATGGAAGAGACAGGCGCCAATCTCTCCGTCAAAAAACGTGACTGACCGAAGTCCTGTCTCTCAATAGCAATAAGACCCTGTCGATGCGACCGGGCCGGGAATGAAAATCAAAAAATACATCAAATGAAACTGCTTACAAGAATGAGTGCTGTCCTGCTGGTGGCAGTTGCGCTGACCGGACCACTCTCCGGCTGCCACAACAAGGGAAAATCCCCGGTGGAAACGATCACCTATGCAAATCCCTTGCCGGTGGCCTTTGGTGATCCGTTTATCCTCTCCGCATCCGACGGGAAGTATTATATGTACGGCACGGGCGGTGTGGAGAAAGGATTCGGTGCATATAGTTCCGACAACCTTGCCGATTGGCATTTCGAGGGGCAGGTCTATTTTGGTGACCAGCCCGGTTCCTGGACGGTAAAGAACTATTGGGCACCCGAAGTGTATGAGATGGATGGACGGTATTATATGTTCTTTAGCGCCGATTGGAAGGAGAACCCGACCCATGAACTGGAAAACTTCCGTATCGGGGTGGCGGTGGCCGATCAACCTACAGGGCCGTTCACAGAGATATCCGATGAACCGCTGTTCGATCCGGGATATCCCATCATCGATGCCAATATCCTGCAACACGGCGGAAAGACTTATCTCTATTACTCCCGCTGTTGTTATAAGAACCCGGTGGAAAGCGAGGTGGCCGAATGGGCCCGTGCGCAGGATCTTTTTGAGGAGATAGAAGAGAGTTGGGTATATGGGGTGGAGATATCCAATGATTTCACTTCTGTAATTGGAGAACCGGTATTACTGCTGCAACCCCCAACTACCATGGATGATCCGCAAACGGGGTGGGAGAGCCGTTCCGTGACTTCCGGGGAGGTCAACCGCCGCTGGACGGAAGGGTCGTTCGCCTTTGAGTATAACGGGAAGATCTACATGATGTACTCTGCCAACTTCTTCGGAGGTGAGAATTACGCGGTGGGATACGCTGTGGGCGATAATCCGTTGGGGCCGTTTGTGAAGGCCGCGAATAATCCTGTACTGGAGAAAAATGTAGCCACAGGCGGAGAGGTGACCGGCACCGGGCA
Source organism: Proteiniphilum sp. (assembly GCF_040307845.1). Taxonomy (GTDB): domain Bacteria; phylum Bacteroidota; class Bacteroidia; order Bacteroidales; family Dysgonomonadaceae; genus Proteiniphilum. The sequence goes on along the minus strand of NZ_JAWRIS010000004.1, from coordinate 136,415 downwards.
CAATATGATGTTCAGGTCGAAAGACGGGGAAAAGATGTACACTGTCTATCATGGCCGTACCCAAAAGACGGGTGATGAGCGTGTGGTCTTTATTGATGGGATGAGGATTGATGCGAACGGGATATTGACCGTGGATGGACCGTCCACTTCAGAAAAAGAATTGTAACCCATGCGTACCTATTCCATTGAAGAGAACCATCGGATTGAGCATGTTATAACCGGCTGCCGGCTTTGCTATGTGGGAATGGCGGATGAAAACGGCAAGCCTTACGTGTTACCCATGAATTTCGGGTATGAAAAGGGAATGGTGTATCTGCATTCGGCACAAGAAGGACATTCTATTTCCATCTTGGAGAAAAATCCGCAGGTTTGCCTTACTTTTTGTACCGATCCCGCCCTGGTGTGGCAGGACGAAGAGGTGGCCTGTAGTTATCGGATGCGTGCCGAGAGCGTGATTTGCTACGGCAAAGTGATGTTTGAGGAGGATCTCGATGAAAAGGTGAAGGCGTTGAATTGTATCATGCGCCAGTATTCCGATCGCGAGTTCAGCTATTCTGCCCCTGCCGTGAGGAATGTGAAGATATGGAAAGTGGCACTGGATGAGATTTCTGCCAGGGAACTCGGCGTGCCGAAAAAGATGTAAGAGGAGCTAAAAAAAGAGATTAAATCATGGTAATGAAAAAAATATCAATATTTTTTGCTGCGTTGATGATGATTGTTTCTGTATCAGCGGGTGAGCCGAAAGAGAAGGAAACAGCCAGGCCGATAGAGTTGACAAAAGCGACTTTCCTGGAGAAGGTGTTCGATTTCGAGAACAATTCCGAGTCGTGGAACTATAAAGGTGATAAGCCGGCCATCATTGATTTTTATGCGGACTGGTGCGGTCCCTGCCGGATAGTATCTCCGGTACTGAAGGACCTGGCAGCAGAATATGGTGACGAGATTTATGTCTATAAGATCAATGTAGATCGTGAAAGAGAATTGGCCAGCCTGTTCGGTGCCAGAAGTATTCCTATGTTCCTGTTTATTCCCATGGACGAAGACCCGCAGATAGGAATGGGAGCCCTTCCTAAAAAGTCGTTCAAGGAGGTGATTGATACTTTTCTGTTGAAAAAGGAGAATCTTTGATGATAGTGCGCTGAGTGCGATAATTGCTTCGCTGATAAATGATATATGCTTCACACGATAGAGGGAAGGGGATGATTACAAGTTTACAGAATCCGGCAGTAAAGAATATTGTAAAGTTATCGAAAAGTAAAGAACGGAAGGAACAACAGCTTTTCGTGATCGAAGGGGCACGGGAGCTCTCGTTGGCATTGCAGAGCGGTTATTTCCCTGAAGCGGTGTATGTGTGCCGGGAAATGTTTGAAAAGACAAAATATCCCGATCTGTTGGATGTGCTGCCCCCGGAGATTGTGTGTGATATCTCACCGGCGGTATTCAGCAAAATCGCCTACCGGGAGAATTCCGACGGAGTAGTGGCATTGGCCAAGCCGAAGCGGCATGGGCTGTCCGATCTGAGACTTTCCCCTAACCCCTTTCTTATACTGATTGAAGCGGTGGAGAAGCCGGGTAACCTGGGTGCTATCCTCCGTACTGCCGATGCCGCGGCAGTGGATGCGGTAATCGTATGCGACCCGCAGACCGACCTCTATAATCCCAACGTGGTGCGCTCGAGCGTGGGAGGACTTTTTACCGTACAGACCGCAGTCTGCTCTTCCGACGAAGCCTTTGCATGGCTGCAAAACCTTGATATCACGTCTTATGCGGCAGAACTGCAGGCGGCTGAATTTTATCAGCAGACAGACTTTACCCACCCTTCGGCAATAGTAATGGGTACCGAAGCGGACGGTTTGTCCGACTTCTGGCTCCGGCATGCAACAAAGCGAATCAAAATCCCCATGCGCGGGAAAATTGATTCGCTTAACGTGTCGGTATCTACTGCCGTGCTTACCTTCGAAGCAATGCGGCAGCGCGGGTTTTAATCCACAAAAGCATGCCTGAATCCCTGTATTTTATTCCAGTTACCACGGGTAAAGTCGGGCACCTCCACTGAAGAGTTGTTGTTCTCCATCGAGATGCGGCTCAACTCCCCTAGGCAACACCATTCCGCCAGGTCATACACATCCATGTCCAGTGGCAAACCGTTCCGAAGGCAATACACCAAACGGTAATCCATGATAAAGTCCATGCCGCCGTGGCCACCCACTTCCTTCGCTTTTTCTTCCAATTCGCGATGGATGCGGTGCTTGTACTTGTCCATCAGCATATCACGCACCTCCCTCGGCATATAACTGTGGGCACTCAGGTTCTCATGGTCGGGCATACCCTCCCCCGGCACCATATTCTCTTCGAGGGCGTACCCCTGGTTCGGGTATTTGTTCGCGAACCCTTTCGTGCCGCTCACCTGATACATACGGCTGTAGGGGCGAGGTGAAGCCACGTCGTGCTGGATAAGGATCGTTTTACCCTTTTCCGTGCGGATCATCGTCATCGTGTTCTGCCCGTTGGCGAAAAGATAGGCGCTGTCGCGGTCCACCCCCCTCTTCTCAATCAGGTATTCGGGAATATTCACCGGTTTGGTATCCATCGACACCAGGGTGGTCATCCTGTCACCACGGTGTATGTCCAGCACTTGGGCAGCAGGGCCCAAACCATGCGTGGCATACACGTCTCCACGGAATTCCCTGTTGAACTGCATCCGCCAGTCCCCTTCATACGCATCCCAAAAATCGCTCAGGTTGTGGATATAGGCTCCCTCGGTATGGAGCACCTCGCCGAAAAGGCCCTGTTGCGCCATATTAAGTGTGGTAAGTTCAAAAAAATCATACACGCAGTTTTCCAACTGTATGCAATGTTTTTGTGTCCGTTCGGCGGTATTCACCACCTCCCAGATTTCGTCCAAATTCATCGCCGCCGGTACTTCGCAAGCCACATGTTTGCCCTGCTTCATGGCATAAACCATCATCGGGACGTGGTGTTTCCAGTCGGTAGCAATATACACCAGGTCGATATCCTCACGCTGGCACAGTTCTTTCCAGGCATCTTCGCTGCCGCTGTAGGAAGCAGCCTGTGGCAAACCCGCCCTCTCGAGGATACTCTGCGCCTTCTCCACTCTGTCTCCATGTTTATCGCACAGGGCCACAATCTTCGTCCCCGGGATATGGGTGAAACGTTGCACTGCGCCCGGGCCACGCATCCCTAATCCGATAAAGCCGACTCGCACCGTGTCGATCTTCTCGGCAACTAAACCCAATACGTCTTTTTGTCCCGCGGGACGTTCGGGTACTTCCGTGCGGATAGGTTGCCTCTTCTCATCTCCTTCTTTCGTCCTCTGTGTGGCGCTTGTACAGCCGAGCAGGAACAATACAGCCACTAATATGGCCAATGTCATCGTTTTTTTGTGCATAATAATTTCGAGTAACATAGCAGAAGGCAACCCAATGGAGCCTTCTGCTTATTGTGTTATTTTGTTGGATTCTGAGTCAGTTGGTTACCTGTACCCACGTATGCGTTGATCGCGTCTTGAGGTATATAGTATACGACACGGTAGTCGGTGGGTGCTACTTCTTCCATCGCATTGTGCGGTCCGGGATAATGACGCGTGAGCGGTTTGCCATTACGGAATACATCATAGCTGCGTTCTGCCTGGAAGGCAAGTTCCAATTGACGTTCTTTGTCGATCATCTCATCTGCATTGGCTGCGGTGAGTGTGGTGTATCCCTGGCCGGGGAGTGAGCGTTCGCGTACTATATTCAATGCAGTACGTGCAGTTTCATAATCACCTTTCTTGGCGGCAGCTTCCGCTTTATTCAGATACATTTCCGCCAACCGGGTGATTATGGGAGAGTGGAGATGGGAGTCTTCCCCTTCGCGTGAGCACTTCACGATATAAAACATAGGATGGGAACGGTTCAGTTTCATTAATTTATCGATTACACCTGTATAAGTGTTGCCGTCTTCATAATTGATAGAATAGATACCCTGTTCTGCATCTACCGGTGTCAATGTATAGTTTTTTTCATTATCTATACATGTGATGGTATTCCCTGACCTTGTAATGGGTGCTTGGATGTATGTGTAATTGGTCTGTACACCGGCATCATTATAAAGATTCCTGATAAACCGGAATACATCTACATTATCATCTGAATACTGTGGTTCGATAAAGGCAGCGCGGGCGTCTACCAATTTGTTGTTTGCCCAGTCGTTACGTCCTGTTTCATCGAGAAGACTCAGGTATTTGCCACTGGCATACATTTCACCCCAACCCATACCGCCAATCACAGCATACATTCCCCCGACACCGTAGTAGTGGTCAAAACCCGAAAATTCCGAAGCAACACGTTTAATGGCGAAGATGGTCTCGCTGTTATTTTCAGGAGTGAATTCGTTATAACGCATAAAATTGTCGCGTGACAACAGTGAATATTCTCCCGAATTGATTACTGCGTCAGTATATTCAATGGCTTTCTCAGCGTATTGTACGTTCGGATTTTCATAGGTTCCACTCATATAAAGATAGATACGGGATAATAAGGCCTGTGCTGCCATTTTGGATGCATATACGGGTCCTTTGTCGATAGTCAGCAAAGTCGTAGCCTTCTCCAGATCGGCAATAGATTGCTTGTAAGTATCTTCCACTGTAGCACGATCAGGAAAATCTCCGAAAACATTCTCAGGTGTACCATTTACGATGGGAACACCAAGGTTTTTGTCGGGATTCTGGAAATAGGGTCTTCCATACGCACGGCAGAGATAGAAATACATTAAACCGCGAAGGAAATAAGCTTCTCCAATCTGGTTGTCTACTTCGGGACTCTGTCCCTCCTCAATCATCGAAATGATATTGGACGTCTGGGCAATGGCTTTGTAGCTGTTGTCCCAGAATGATTGAAGACGATAATTATTAGGAGTTCGAGAGTAGGAGATAAATTCATAGAAGGCATCGGTGGATGAACCCCGAATCATGATATTATCACCGGCATATTCACCACAGCGGTGCATTACATCCGACCATGTTTTCATTTGTGCATAAGCACCATTAAGCAGGGTTGAAAGCGATCCGTCGGGATCCTGTTTTATTCTTTCATCCGGCATGGAGCCGTAGGGCAATCTGTCTATATCGCAAGCAGTAAAACCAATCCCCGCGAAAAGTAAAATGTATATAACAAATTTCTTCATATGATTATTCTCCTTTAAAATGTTATGTTGATGCCAAATAAGAATTTACGCGTAGTGGGATATACGGTAGTGGTGACACCCACGACTTTAAGTGTTCCATTGTCATTATGTGAAGGCAGTTCCGGATCAATACCTGAATAATCGGTGATGGTAAAGAGGTTTTCACCTGTAACGAAAAGCCTTACATTGGACAGGTTGTATTGCGGTAACCCGAAATTATATCCTAAGGAGAGTGTACGCATCTTGAAATAGGACCCATCTTCCAGATAGCGTGATGAAACCTTGTTGGACTGGGATTTGTTCTCATAGACAGCCTTGGGGTGTGTAGCGATATCACCCGGTTTTTGCCAGCGGCTCCATCCTTTCAACAGGCGCATCTGGTTACGATCGGTATAGGTTCCATCGGAATCATATTCGGTACGGGTATAGTTGTAAATCTTTCCTCCTACCGAGTAGCCAAAAACAGCATTCATATCGAAGTTCTTCCAATAGAGGCTTGTGGAGAACCCACCGAAGAATTTCGGGGTATAAGCTCCCATTTCTACCTGATCGGCCTGTTCGTACTTGTCAGTTATTTCCCTTGTTTTATTGCCATTGGCATCGGTTACGGTTTTGTACCACTGCGGTGCCCCGTTTTCCGGGTTTACACCCGCCCATTCGGGAAGATACCATGTGTCGGCATCAATTCCTTCACGCAGGATAGTCTGTGCTGAACCGGCAATATTTACACCGCTACCACCGATGACAGGCGGCACCTGCCCTGTTTTCGGGTCGCGTACACCATAGAGTTCGGTCACCTTGTTGCGGTTCAGGCCGATATTGGCATCTATGCTCCAAAGTAAATCCCTGTTTTTGATAATATCTACACTTGCGGTAGCTTCAAAACCTTTGTTCCGTACTGCCCCTATATTACGCCATACACGGGTTACACCCACAACACCCGGAACCGGAACCTGGTAGAGTAGGTCGCTGGTATTTTTGTCGTAGTAGTCGAATGTCATCCGTAGACGGTCGAATAAAGCGATGTCGAGTCCCAGACCGGTCGTATATGATTTTTCCCAGGTGAGATCCCTGTTTCCTATTTGAGAGATCAATGCTCCGGAATTGCCGTTATAGCTTGCACTGGTAGCTACAGCGTATAAATCGTACTGCGGATACAGAGAGGTCGGGCGGTTTCCTACAGAACCGTAAGCAGCTCTTAGTTTTAGCTCATTTACCACATCGCTATTGAAAAATTCTTCCCGATGGATATTCCAGCCTCCGCTGATGGAGAAGAAGTTACCATACTTTGCGTTGTCACCGAAGTTGGATGCTCCGTCGCGACGCAATGAAAGTTGCGCCAGATACTTGTTGTCGTAAGCATAGTTGATATTGGAGAAAACAGATTGTACTGCCCATTCCGATATCCCTCCTTTGGTGTATTCAGGCTTGGCAACAACATCGAGTATTTCGAATCCGGGTACAAATCCGGTTCCCCTGGCTGTGATATTTCTTCCTGAATAGTCATTGAATTCGTACGCTAACAGGGCATTGATGGAGTGTTTCCCGAAATATTTGTTGATACGAAACATTTGGTTGGTATAGCGGCGAATCATATCGGAGCGGTACTCCTCAATGCGTCCGCTAACCCCCTCGCCAGCATTTGAACGTGGATCGGTATATGCTTTTGAACTGTAATTCTGATACTTAATATTATTGACAGAGGAGAAGGTCAGCCAGTCGGTCAACTTGATATCAAAATCGAAATTTCCCATAAACTCATAGGTGAGAGAATTGGAGAAATCATATTGCAGGTCGTACAAATAATTGGTACTATTGCTGTTTACCCACAGAGGAGATCTATGACCAATGATATTTCCATCCTTATCGTAAGGGCTATCCCATGGTAAATTAGAATACATAGCGCTTACTGAATACTGGCGATCGTCGATATCACGTCTCGAACCGGAAAGGAATGGCTTGATGGTAAGCCAGTCGAAAGGACGGTAATCGGTTTTGTACAACAGATTATAACGCCTGTAGTCGTATCCTTTTACAGCCCCGGTTTCATCGTACACACCAACAGAAACCATTGAACGCATCTTTTCGGTTCCACCGGAAAGGGTTAGGTTATATTCCTGTATAAATCCGGTTTGTGAAGCCAGATCCCACCAGCTGAAATCACTGTCTCTCAGTTCAGGACTCCAGCGAGGAAACAAAATTTCCTCCTGGTTACTGAATGACTTGAAGTAGTCATACATCTCAGCGCCATTCATCACCTTTAGGTTTCCTCTCATCAAATTGCTGACACCTGCTTTGGCAGTAAGATCGATAGTCAGTGTGTCGACTTTGGGGTTTTTGGTGGTGACCACGATTACGCCATTGGCTCCCTGAGAACCGTAGATGGCGGTGGAAGCCGCATCTTTCAGGATGGTGATTGATTCGATATCGGCAGGGTTCAAAGAACCGGAGCTGCTACCCACTATCACACCGTCAATTACCCAAAGGGGATCGGTACTTCCGTTTACAGTCGACTTACCACGTATAATAATGGTTCCTGTTGAACCGGGTTGTCCTGATCCGGGAGCTACATATACACCCGGAGCTTTTGAATTAAGCATGTTTTCGGTAGAGGGGGAAGTGATATTCCTTAATTTTTCGCTGGAAACAGTTTGCAGCGAACCCGTCAAACTTTCACGACGTTGCACGGTATAACCCACAACCACCAATTCATCCAATTGACGGGTATCTTCTTGCAATATGATATCGACAAATGTTTTTCCTGCAGTCGATATTTCCACGTCCTGATAACCGATGTAAGAAACTAACAAGATTGCTCCACTCGGAACATCAAGTGAAAAGTTTCCGTCGAAATCGGTCACCGTCCCCACCGTAGGATTATTCTTATCCACTACGGTGGCGCCGATAACCGGTTCTCCATAAGCATCCACAATATTTCCCTTCACGGTGCTTCCTTTTCTCTGGTCTGATGTAGGAGGCTGTTGTTCCGGTACTTCCTTGTGGAATAGCGCGATAATGTTATTATCACTTTTGCTGTAATCGATATTCGTACCTGCGAGTATTTGGCGCATCGCATTATCGATATCAGAATCAGTTAACCGCACAGTGGTGCTCTTTTTCAGCTCCGGAAGTGTTTCGTTATAGAAGAATCTGTAATCACTAGCACGTTCAATTGCTTTCAATGCTTCTACTAACGGTTGGTTTTGCACATTAATGGTAATTTGTGAAAAGACCTGACTTGTGATGAGCCATAACAGCAAACATAACATGGTTTTTGCGGATAGGCCTTTTTCTCGAAATAAAGTTTTCCTCATAGATAATTAATTTAAAAAATTAAAAAATTGCCTGCTCTCTGCAGTGGAGGTAGAGTTTGTTTCCTTACCCTGCTCAACATAGAAAACTGAGCTTTTTAGTAGCGGAGTAGATGAAATTTTTCATTCTACTTGTTATATTATTACAGGACAACATAAAAAATCCGCTAATTGGTTAACTTTTATTATCATTATTTAATGGTGTGGCGTTGTGAAACGTCATGAGTGACAAAAAGAAAGTTTCTTCTTACTGTTGATAAAAAAGAAGGATGATTTTAAGGCGTAATGTCTGAGAAATGTATACGATCACTTTTTGTAGTACAGTTCGATGGTTGTACCGTTCATTTTATAGTACATTGGGGAGGTAAGGGTGAGTAAGTCTAAAGTATTGATGATACTACTGCTGCAGAGTGTTCCCGAGAAACGGAGAGCACGCAGTTCATCTGATGCAAAACGGATATCTACGTTGAATACACGTGACAGGGTAATGGCAATTTCCTCAAGTGAATTATTTTGAAAGTAAAGATTCCCATTTTTCCATTCTGTGAAATAGGAAGCATATACCATGTCGGTAGTAAGTGTTCCATCTATTTTGTTATATATTGCACGTTCATTTTTTTCTAAGACGTGCTCTAAGCCGTGGGCTGTTACTCTTACTTTCCCTTCCAGTAACACAGAAGAAAAGAGTTGGCTATTGTCATAAGCTGTCACGTTGAAAGAGGTTCCCAATGCTTCAATATCCATCTCTTTTGTTTTCACAGTAAACGGATATTTTGTGTCTTTTGCCACTTCAAAGAAAGCTTCCCCCGATAGATATACATTCCGATTTTTACGGCTGAAAGTCTCGTTATAGGAAAGCGTCGATTCGGAATTGAGCCATGCCCTACTCCCATCGGCAAGCACGATGGAGGCTTTTTCCCCTTTATCTGCTGTAATAGTGATAAGGGCGGGCTCTTCGATATGATTGGTCATCAAAAAATATACCGAAAAGGCTGAGATAAAGGGAAGCATGATCACTGCCGCCCATCGCAACGTTTTTTTCCAGTCCATTACCGGGAAAAAAGGCCTTTTTTTGTGGGAGATGGAGGCGTGGATAGAGGCAAACAGAAGTTTAGACATTTCTTCGTCCATTTCCGGACTGGCATTCATCAGTTCGTTGTCTAAAATAGATTGAATCCGGGCGTTATTCCGGAGTGCGCCTGCGAGTAATTGCAATTCCGGCTCCGAAATTTCTTTCCGCAGGTATTTTTCAAATAAGCGTATGTACTGGTTATCCTCCATTATTTTTTTCCTGTGTATTAAGAATACAGTTTAGGCCTCACTTCCCTCTATTTACCCATTATTAATTATATTAAATTAACGACATCAAGCAGAGAATAAATAGTTTGTCATAATTTTTTTCGAACTGCCTCTTTATGAATTTTGTAGCCAGTGAAAGTTGTGTTTCCACTGTGCTTATGGATATTTGCATTATATCGGCAATCTCTTTCGTCGAAAACTCTTCTTTTCGTCGCAAGATGAAAATTCTTTTGCGCGAGGGGGGTAGTTGTTCTATCAATTCATCTACATAGTTCTCAAGCCATTTTTTATCGATTTCGTTTTCGGTAAATTCGTCATATGCAGGTTGTTCTTTTAATAAAAACTGTTGGTATAGAAACTCAACAGTTTGGTGCTGGTACTTATTGAATAGACTATTTTTAGCGATGGAGGAAAGGTAAGATAATATCGATTTTCTTGTGTCAACTTGCTCCCGCACTTCCCATAATTTGATAAATGTGGATTGCACGATCTCTTCCGCAATATAATGGTCACCATGTGAAATTGCCATAATGAAGTTGTACAGCTTTCCGGAATATTGTTTGTAAATATTCTCGAACGCTTTATCCGAACCTTTACTCAATGCCCTGAGTTCTTTTACTTCATCAAACATCTTGTTCATTAGATCTAAATTTTCATCACAGCATACCGAATCATCACATTCATCAATCAGTCTCATATCCCCATGTTTTCCCTTTTTCCGTGGCGGGCAGGCCTTTTGTCATCCAGACGGGAGCCGGGCTGCCTTTCAGGTAATGATCGAAGAACTGTTGCAGGCGGATGGAGAGATCCTTGGCATTGCGGCGTTCCTTCAGATTATGGGCCTCGTTATTGTATTGGAGCATCCAGACCGGTTTTCCCAGTCGACGGAGCGTCATGAAATATTCTACTCCCTGATACCAGGGGACTGCCCCGTCTTTGTCGTTGTGCATGATCAATAACGGCGTATTGACTTTATCGGCATAAAAAACAGGAGAATTTTCGATATAGAGTTGTAGCGAATCGCTCATGGGTACTCCGATACGCGACTGGGTCTGTTCATACTGGAACTGGCGGCTCCTGCCCGATTCCCAGCGGATTCCTCCATAGGCGCTGGTCATGTTCGATACCGGTGCACCGGCACCTGCTGCTTTGAACATATCGGTTTTCGTCACTAAATAAGCCACCTGATATCCTCCCCAGCTTTGCCCTTGTATGGCCATGTTGGCTTTGTCCACCCAACTGTTTTCTGCCAGTGCCTGGGCACCTGCCACTACGGAGTTATAGGCATCCATCCCCGGCTGTCCTGTTGTGTAATGGATGTCGGGCGTAAAGACAATATATCCCCGGCTCACAAAGAAAGGAATATTGATTGTGGAGCGGCTGGGAGCCGGTGTGAAGTAACGATACAACTCATCGGAGTGCTGTTCGTAAAAATAAATCATTACCGGATATTTTTTCGAAGGATCGAAATCTTCAGGTTTATACACGATGCCTTGGAGTGGTATGCCGGTAAACGAAGTCCAGGAGAAGAGTTCGGCTGTTCCCCAGTTATAATCCCGCATCTGCGGATTGATGTCAGTCAGTTTCTCAGTCGATTGCCAAAATGTTTGAGTGACATGCAGGTCGGGTGATGTCTGGAAATTGCTTTTCTGGAACGCGTACACCTCTTTGTCTTTTGCTTTGGAGATGGACGTGAACGAGAATGAATCCATCGTTCTTTTCTTTAGTGGATTGCGTCCTTTTTGCGCCAGGGTGTAATAACCCGACTGTTTGGTTTTCCTGTCAAAAGCCGATAGGAGAAGCAGGTCGCCGGGTTCGATAAATCGTTTTTCAGGATCGGTTCTCACGTAACGGAATGTGATGGAGTCGTTCCGCCCGGTATGGCCGGTGAAGTTCTCCGGGTTCTTTGCACCTTTGGGATCTATCTTCCAGATGTCGAATGCGTCGTTGACAAGGATATACCCGTCGTTTTCCGTCCATGCGGCAATTCCGTAGGAGCCGGGAGTAGAGGGGACATCGTTCTTCTCATCCCAGAAGTTGACAGGGATATCTCTGGTAATATTCCTGGTCAATTTGTCATGGTTGTCATATACGAACCACTGGCGTTCATTAGCATCCCACCAATAGACAAAATTGCCTTGCGGTGAGATCATGGGCCTGCCCTGTACGGGAGTGTCAACAGTTTGCAGTTGTCCTGTACGGGAATCCCACACCCATACGTCGTTTTTTGAAGAAATGTCCCATTGGCTTTCGAGTTGGTAAGGTTCATCCGACCAAAGCAATGCGAAACGGCCGTTCCCTTCATCCGAAATGTTACAAAACGGCATCTCCTCATTGGCGATGGCGATAAACCGGTTCGGTTGGCCGGGAAGGATTATCCCTGTATAAGTCCGGTGTTGTTTGTTTTTTAATTCCACCAACTGTTGGGGTTGGATCAGTGGTTCCTGCCAGTGCCAGATATCAAGTGCGGCTGTTTCGAAATCGACTATGGTGGTATCTTTGGGCGCTTGTTTTGGGGCAGCTCCGAGGATAATCCGCTCCCCATTTTTGCTGAATCCGGGAGCAGAGAATTCATTGAAAATCCATTTTTCGGGAAGCCCTGAAGCGTTTCTGTCGGCGAGTACTACTGCCGAATCGTTTCCATTTCGGAAATAACGGACATCGAATACCTTTTGTTCGACTTTCGAGATATCTCTTGTGGCCAGGTAAATAAGTTGCTTCCCTTCTTCATCAAAAGCGAGTGATTTATATTCTGCGTTTTCATTGGAGATACGCATTGAGTTATTCTTTTCCAGGTCGTAAAACAGGACACCGGGTGTATCGGTGGAATCTTTTTTGTCAGGTTCAATGATAATCGCCAGCGAGTTGCCGAATTTGCTGAACAGGTGTTCTTTTGCATTGGGTATGGTATCTTCATGTTGGGTGGTGATATTCCGGATCACGACCCACTCTTTTGGTTTTGCCGTTTTATTCTTTTTATCTGTCGTGTCGGCTTTTTGCGTGATGGTGTAAGCAATATGCGAACCCATCTTTTCCGCTGTCCTGAATGATTTTACAGCAGCTATCTTTTCAATGCCGAATGAATCATTATGGATGATTGCCAAGGAATCTTCCGGCATTTCGTCCGCTTTTTTCTTTTTGATCCGTGCTTCCCGCCTTTCGGTAAACGGAGCTTTTATCAATCCTACCGTATATTTTCCATCCGGGGCCAACGCGTATTTGTTTACTCCTTTCAGTGTCAGACTTTTATTTTTTTTCAAGTCATGGATGAAAAGGAGGCTATCACCTTCCTGTGGGCTGATAATGGCGCCGACAAAATTACCGTTGTCACTTACAGTAATATTTTGGAGACTTTTCCAGTCGTCATATACCGAATGGTCGAGAGGTTTCTTTTGGGCGGACACCGTTGTGCTTAAAAAAATGAAAAAGAGGGGGACAACGGGTTTCAGGAAAGAGGTAAAGCGCATAAGCTGGGAGTTATAAGTTAGAATTTAGAAGTCAAGAAGTCAAGAAATTGAGAAGTTAAGAAGTTGAGAAGTCAAGAAGTAGCGGAAACTGATTTGTTGATTTAACGATGTGTTGATGTGCTGATCGTTTAATACATGACGACTTCATCAATTTATATAATTCCCAAATTCCAAATCCAAAGCGAAAGTACAAGAAATTTTTGTTTTTTACAAACTTTGAAATCAATGTTGTTTAATTATGTTATATTTGTAAATCTACTTACCTTTTATTATATAATTAAAAACTGAATAATTATGCGTAGAAAATCATTGTTACTCCTTCTGATCGCTTTCATCTTATGCTACACGCTACCGGCACAGCAGAGCGATTACGTGAAACCATCGCTGAGCGATGAAAATTCGTGGAGCCTCGTTCTTTTTCCCGATGTACAGACCTATATGAAGTTCGATTACAACCAGCCGATCCTGGATCTGATGCTGTCCTGGGTATCGAATAATGCGGAAATATTGAATACGAAGATGGTGATGTGTACCGGTGACCTGGTGGAACAGAACGATCTCTTCAATCCCGATGGAAAGAGGGCTAATCAGACAAGTGTCTCCCAGTGGGAAGCCGTGTCCGCTGCTTTCGGGCGTTTGGACGGGATACTGCCTTATATCCTGACTACCGGCAACCATGATTATGGCATTCTGAGTGCGGAAAATCGCTTCACCCATTTCGACGAGTATTTTCCGTCTAATAAAAACCGGTTGACCCAGAGGATGCTTCGGGAAGTAGGACTGAATGTGGAAGGGAGGCCTACACTCGCCAATGCAACTTATGAGTTTGTAAGCCCTCATGGAAGAAAATTCCTGGTGCTCGTGTTGGAGTTCGCCCCACGTGATGAGACCCTGGAATGGGCGAAGAGTGTGATTGAAAAAGAACAGTATAATGACCATACTGTGATCCTGCTTACCCATTCCTATATGGATAGCAATAACAACCATATCGTGAAGGAGGGGTACAAGCTATCTAATCCGAATTATGGAGAAGCCATCTGGCAGAAACTGGTACAACCGTCGAAGAACATACAGATGGTGCTTGCCGGCCATATCGCGATACCGGACAACCCGCAAGGCCATATCGCTTTCAGGGTGGATGAGAATGCCGCAGGAAAGAAAGTGAGCCAGATGGTGTTCAATGCGCAGGCGCTCGGTGGCGGCTGGCATGGTAACGGTGGCGACGGCTGGCTGCGTATCCTCGAATTCCTGCCCGATGGAAAAACGGTGAAGGTGAAAACTTTCTCACCCCTGTTTGCCATCTCGCCAACCACCCAAAAATACGCATGGAGAACCGAACCCTATGATGAATTCACTTTTGAATTGGATTGAATAGGAGTTTTTTGAATAATAATCACAACATCACTTTTTGTAAGGCTTTTTTTATAAAACTATTCAGGGTTTCTCCTTCTTTTCTTGCTTCAAGGGCAATGTTTTTGTGTAATTCTGATCCTATACGAATATTCAGTGTGCCGCTGAACGGTTTCTGTGGTTTTACTTCCTCTTGTTCGCAATCGGACAGATAATCATCTATACATCCCTTGAAGTCTTCTTCCAGCTCATCAAATGTGTTGCCTTCATACGTAAACAAGTGGGTTATACCCAATACACGTCCGTGAAAACATTTATCTGGAACACTAAACTCTACCGTGCCGGTGTATCCTTTATATTCTAATGTATCAATATTTATTGTTTTCATTTTTAATCAATTAAGTTGCAGTCTTGAAGTAAAGTCTTTATATCATTCAATTGATATTGTTTTAGAATCTTATCGGGATGAGGTTTGTGCGAAGGCGACCGCTTCATCAAAAGAAAAATCTTTAGGTGAAGATAAAAAATGTTTCAAAAGTTTCTCTTTTCTCCCCATGATGCAAAGATATAAAATATTTTAATTGCAACTAAAAAAAGAATATTTAGTTGCAAATATTAATTGACTTAAAAAGTTATATTTCTTTATTTTTCAAGAGGAATCTTATTGTAAAATCCTATAATAGAGAGAAATAAATATTGAAATGACTTAATTGTTGTGTATGTTTCTATGAGATAGTATTTGATTTGATAATAATTGAGATGTTGTTCTATTCACATTTGGTCTTGACTCTTACTTATAAATATTTTTATCAGTATAGGCGTTTAGGTCGCCCATTGTTTATTACTATCACTTAGCCATTTGGTAGAAGTTGGTACAGTCCTCGGAGAACATCCAAATGGTTCTTGCCGGGCGTATCGTAATTTTTTCCAGCCACCAAAAAATAAGCCTGGAGAAACCGAACCCCACGATGAATTTATTTTTTGAACTGGATTGAAGAAATTACATTCCTTCAAAAAAGTCAGATAATGTCGTATCAAAGTATTGGCATATAGCTGACAATGTACTTAAAGTTATATTAGATTTTCCGGATTCAATTCGGCCAATATGGATATCCGTATCAATATAAAATACTTCTTGAGAAATACCTTTCTTTTCTCTGAGTTGTTTTATACGTCCTGCAACTTCTGCTAATAATATGTCATCTTTCCTTTGCGTGCCCACTTTATTCTATTTTCAACAAACAAAATTCGGGTAATTGGGGAATAAAATCAATGACATATTTGTCATTTTGGAATAATCTTTATATCTTTGTAATAACTAAGAGATATCCAAATACTCTTGAGTGGAGAATAAACTCATCGGCTGAGATTTATATGATTTCACATTCATCCGCTCGTTGAACTGTTATGATCAATAAATACAGTATATAGGGCGAAGTATGAAAAATATGAATATTTAATTGTGCACGAACACAAAAAAATACCGGGTTTCAAATGACTTAATGTATAACTATAAATAACAAATGAAGAGAAACATCTTTCTAATTTAGATTAAGTGGAATCGGATTTAAGATAATACCGACTCTTTTACCAGAGAATTAATGGCTTGTTAATAAACTAAAATCATTTATTATGCAAAAAGGAAAGTACTTCTATTTGTTGTTATTGAGCATTGTGATGCATGCTTCAATAGCAACCAGTGCATATTCGCAACATACAGTTTCGGGTATTGTGAAAGACATTGCAGGAGAGCTCATTATCGGAGCTAATATTGTAGAAGAAGGAACCAATACCGGGACTGTAAGTGATGTGGATGGACACTTCTCTTTTACAGTTTCCGATTCGTATGTTTCTCTTCATATTTCTTTTATCGGTTACCAGAGTCTTATCTATCCTTTGAACGGGCAGACCAAAATAACCATCGAGTTGAGAGAAGACTTGCAGAGTTTAGATGAAGTGGTCGTAGTGGGTTATGGAACAGTAAGGAAACGTGATCTTACAGGAGCCGTGGCGTCCGTGAAAGGGGATAAATTAAAGGAGACAGCCTCTTTCAGTACGACAGAAGCATTACAAGGGCGGGCAGCAGGTGTGAATGTTATGCGGACCAACGCCACACCGGGAGGAAGCAGTTCGGTACGGATCAGGGGGAATCGATCCCTCAAAGCGACAAATGAACCGTTGTATGTGGTGGACGGCATTCCCATTGTGGTGGGATTGAATGAGATGAGTGCGTCGGATATCGAATCTATTGAGATACTTAAGGATGCTTCGGCCACTGCCATCTACGGTTCCCGCGGTGCAAACGGGGTTATCCTTATCACCACCAAAAAAGGCAGATCGAGCAAAACCCAGATCGATTACAACGGGTATTATGGGATACAACAAGCTACCCGTACGATTGACATGATGAACGGCGCGGAATGGGTTGAGCTGGTACGCGAAGCCAATCGCGCAACCACCAGGACAACCCCTTATCCGCTGGTCCCGACATTGGAGTGGGATAGGAGGATCGGATACTTTACCGCTGATCCGAATGTGATCGGTAAGATAGAAATGGGTTACGATGAAAATGGGAACTGGCATCCCGAGAGAGTCCCCTATACGGACTGGATGGATGAGGCACTCCGACTGGCTCCTATCCAGAATCATGAAATAAGTGTGCGTGGAGGTTCGGACAATATTAAAATGCTTGCGTCAGCGACTTATTTTAATCAGGACGGTGTGGTGAAAGGGCAGGATTATTCACGCTATTCCATCAGGGTGAATTTTGACTGGGTATTAAATGACCGTGTAACGATCGGTGGAAATACCCAATTTTCCCATTTCGACAGGAATGCAGGCAATAACCTGTACCATGATGTGAGGGGTATTTATCCTCTTGCCGATATTTACGACGAAAACGGAAATTACATCACAGAGCGCCCGGGTAACGACCCCCAGTTATGGAACCAGTTCCTGAATCTCGATCACAGGAAAAGAGAGCAGAAGAAAGACCGCTTTGTAGGGAGTTATTATCTGGAAGCAAAATTGCCGTTGGATATCACTTTCCGGTCGAATGTCGGTCTGGATACAGGACCCTATTACGACAATGAATTTTATGGAGCACTCAGTTCAGACCGTTCGGGGAGTCCGGCAAGGGCAATAAACAGAACCGATACCCGGCGTATGTACACATGGGAAAACCTGCTGTTTTATAATAAACAACTTAATCCCGACAATCATATCGGCCTCACTTTTCTCCAGTCCATACAGGAGGAAACTCAGGAGACAAATGAGATAAAGGTGAGGGAGTTACCTTATGAAAACCAACTCTGGTACAATGTGGGTTCCGCCCAGGACATAGAGTCTGTCGGGAGTAATTATATCCGCTGGCGCCTGGCTTCTTTTATGGGACGTATCAATTATAATTATAAAGATAAATATCTTTTGACAATGTCTGCCCGTTACGACGGATCTTCCAGATTAGCTCCCGACCATAAATGGGTACTGTTTCCCTCGGTAGCATTGGCATGGCGTATCAATGAGGAATCTTTCCTGAAAGAAGCGGAAGTGCTGAGCAATCTGAAACTAAGGCTCGGCTATGGAGTGACCGGAAATACGGCTATTGATCCCTATAAGACGCAGGGTAGCCTTGAGTATGGACGATATATGTATGGCTCCCAGGGAGTCCTTTCCTTTTATCAGAAAGAAATGCCGAATCCTTATCTTAGCTGGGAAAAAACAGGGCAATGGAATCTGGGTATC
Source organism: Proteiniphilum sp. (assembly GCF_040307845.1). Classification (GTDB taxonomy): domain Bacteria; phylum Bacteroidota; class Bacteroidia; order Bacteroidales; family Dysgonomonadaceae; genus Proteiniphilum. Next base: position 118,060 of record NZ_JAWRIS010000004.1, on the reverse strand, counting down.
GATTTCGGATTCTTTGACGGACGGATCAGTGGGGTGATCGATGTTTATATTCAAGAGACGAAAGACCTGTTGATGGAGCGGCAGTTACCTATTGTTTCCGGATTTCCTAATGTGGTGTCGAATATCGGAAAGATCAAAAATAGGGGATTGGAAATCACACTCAATACCATCAATGTGGATCGGAAGGACTTCAAGTGGAACACCGATATTATATTCGCGACGAATAAAGAGGAGATCAGTGAATTGTACAACGGAAAAGTGGATGACGTAGGTAACAAATGGTTCATTGGTAAACCGATAAGGGTTTTCTATGATTACAAGGCGGATGGAATATGGCAACTCGAAGACCAGGCGGAACTGGAAAAATGGGGTGGTGCATTCAAACCGGGCGACATTAAAGTGGTAGACCGTAACAATGATTACAATATAACTTCCGAAGACCGGTTCATTCTTGGGCAGGTAGAGCCTAAGTTTACCCTTAGCATGAGCAATTATTTCAATTTCAAAAATGTCGATTTCAATTTTTTCCTGAATGGAGCATTCGGACAAATGCGCGCCTTCGACAGGAACTGGAGTTTTAACGGAAGGTATAACGGCGCGAAGGTCAATTACTGGCGGATTATCGGTGAAGACGAGAACGGAAATCCCATCAGTAATAAAAGCAACGAAGCACCCCGGCCAAACAGTGACTTTGAAAATCCAAACTATATCTGGTCACTCTACTATAGTAAGTCTTCTTATCTGCGTATAGGACAGGCTACTTTAGGATACACGGTGCCTGCTTCAGTGACAAAGAGGTTGGGTATAAGTAATCTCAGGATATACGGTACGGTACAGAATCTTCATGTCTTTACGAATTTCCCCGGCATTGATCCTGAATTAGGGAACGATACAGATAACAGGGGGTACAACGAACCTGTTCCGAGGACTTATCTTGTAGGATTAAATCTTAGTTTCTAATTATGTCATACTTTAAAAGAATACGAATATGAAGAATAAAAAATATAGTATAAACCATTTCCTGTTTATACTCACTTTTACAGTTGTAATTTCCTGCGACTCTTTCCTTGAAGAGAAGGTGATCAGTGGAGTATCCTACGATTTTTTTGAAACAAAAACAGGAATAGAAAGTGCGGTGAATGGGGCATATACAACCATGCGCTGGTATGTGGGGGGTGAGCGTTATTATTGCCTGACGGAGTATGGCGTCGATTATGTATGGGAAGGTGCGGACGGAGGAAAAAAGGACGCGTTCAATAAATACAGTGTGCAGATGAACTCCGGGGAAAGCCTTTTGTATGAATTCTGGGAGAACAATTACAAAGGGATAAACCGTATCAATACGGCGCTCATGTATCTTCCCAAGGTCCAAGATATGACTGAAGAGGAAAAAAGAGAGCGGGAAGGAGAATTGAGGTTTATGCGCGCTTACTTCTACTTTGATCTTGTGCAGCATTTTGGGCCGATTCCACTCATTATGGAAGGCAATGTATCCGAAATTGTTACAGATTTTCAAAGAGTCCCCGTAGCTGGTATCTATGAAGCGATCCTGGCTGACCTGGTGTTTGCTTACGATGCGCTTCCGGATATTTCTCAACAGAGCCAGCGGGGTAGGGCTACAAAGTGGGCTGCCGGGCATCTTATGGCAAAAGCCTATCTCACAAGAGGAAGTGCAGTGAAAGATCAGCGTGGACAACAGACAACCGATATACAAAACGCCCTGATGTACGCAAAGGCGGTGATTGAATCAGGAAAATTCTCCCTGGAAGAAGATTATGAGTCTACTTTTGATATGCAATTGCAAAAAAACTCTCGTGAGACAATCTTTGGTATTGAATTTACCCAGGACGTATTGTTTAACGGTGACGGAAACAGAATGCACCTTTACTGGGTTCCCACTTACGAAAATCTTCCCGGATTGCAGCGCGACTTGCTGCAAGGACGTGCCTGGAAACGGGTTCGTCCGACGCCTTATTTCCAAACACAGTTATTCGACCATCTGAACGATTCACGTATATATAAGATGTTCAAATGGGTATTCTGGGCGAACCGGGAGTCATCTATCCCGGTATGGAACGATAAATATTACTATGTAGACGAGGAGGGGAGAACAACAAGTGATCTTTTGTATGCACCGCCGATCGAACTGGTAGGAAAGAAAAAGTTTGCTCTCGGAGATACTGCTGCTTACTTTATCCCAAAGGACTACGGTGCTAAAGATTATACAAATAAAGTAATTGATGTGGCTAAAGACAGGCAGATGCAGTTGGATATTGCCAGAAGCCGGTATACATTGATTCCGGTAGATAACAATACCAACCATTTCTTCCCGTGCCTTCTTAAGTGGATCGATCCGGAACGTCCCGATATGAACTATGAACAGGGTTCGCGTAATTTTATCCGTATGCGGTTGGCAGAGACATATCTGATTGCTGCGGAAGCGGCAGGTAGAATGGGTAATACGGAGATTGCCGCAGAATATATCAATGCCGTCCGCAGGCGTGCCGCTTATAAATCGGGGGAGGTCAAACCGGGGCAATGGATCACAGTGGAAGGTGGAAATGAGTCTGGACTGTATAATTCCACAGAGGAAGCGATGCTGGTCACCGCCGATGACATAAGTGCCAATTTTGTGAATTTCATGCTGGATGAGCGGTGCCGTGAAATGTTCGGGGAAATGAACCGATGGGAAGATCTGGTACGTACAGAAACATTGGTTGATCGTGTCAAGCAATTCAATCCCGATGCGGCTGCTAATATAAAAGAGTACCATAAGCTGCGCCCAATCCCCCAGCAACATATCGACCGGTTGTCGCCCAAACCATCGATAGAGGAAGCACAAAATGAGGGATATTAATGGAAGTTGATTAAATTCAAAAAGCAAACAAATGGTGAGATTGCAGTCATAATAGATAATAAAATCGTGATAATCAAACCTGAATAAGTTTGCGGTGAAAATCTGTGTTCTTTGGTAGTAGCTTTATATGTGTAATGTTAAAATCGAAGAAATAGTTGCATTATATTCATAAAACACTTTTCTTTGCAAACAAAATTAAGGGAAAATGAACAATTTACTTTTAAACGGATATTGGTGGCGCTTCTTACAACTCAAAAAGTCGTAAGGAAGAGCATCATGCGTTTATAGTGAAATCAGAAATATAAAGAGCCTGTCGCAATCCTGCGACAGGCTCTTTTCGTAATAGGCCGGTCGATAAGGGTTGTATTGAGTAACGAAGAAAGTAGAGCCGGACATTAATTGGAGAATAATTAAACAACTGGAAATATGCAAAAATATGCAATAGACGAGAGAGGGTATTACGGTGAATTCGGCGGAGCTTATATTCCCGAGATCCTGCATAAATGCGTGACTGATTTGAAAGAGACATACCTCCGCATCATGGAAAGTGACCGGTTTCAGCAGGATTTTGAGAAATTGCTTCGCGATTATGTGGGACGTCCTTCACCACTATACCATTCGAAACAGCTTTCCGAGCGTTATGGTTGCAAGATATACCTGAAGCGGGAAGACTTGAACCATACCGGTGCGCATAAGATCAATAACACCGTAGGGCAGATATTGATCGCCCGCGAAATGGGTAAAACGCGTATCATAGCCGAGACGGGTGCCGGCCAGCATGGCGTGGCCACTGCTACGGTTTGTGCACTGATGCAGATGCCTTGTACCGTCTATATGGGAAAGACCGATGTGGAGCGGCAAGAGGTGAATGTGAAAAAGATGGAGATGCTGGGAGCGACGGTCGTGCCGGTCACGTCTGGTAATATGACACTCAAAGATGCTACCAATGAGGCGATACGTGACTGGTGCACACACCCGGGCGATACCCATTACATCATCGGTTCCACGATAGGCCCGGATCCTTATCCCGATATGGTGGCACGGCTGCAGTCCGTCATCAGCCGTGAGATAAAGGAACAACTCCTCCGGGAAGAAGGGCGCGACTATCCCGATTATCTCTTTGCTTGTGTAGGTGGAGGAAGCAACGCGGCAGGGACGATCTATCATTATCTGAATGATGAGCGGGTACGTATCGTATTGGCGGAAGCAGGCGGAAAAGGAATCGATAGTGGCGAATCGGCTGCTACCATCCATTTGGGTAGTGCGGGTATCATCCATGGATGCCGTACCCTCCTGATGCAGACCGAAGACGGGCAGATCACCGAACCTTATTCCATCTCGGCCGGATTGGATTATCCCGGGATTGGGCCGATCCACGCCTATCTGGCATCGGCCGGACGCGCGCAGGTATTGGCCGTCAATGATGATGAGGCCCTCAAGGCTGCTTTCGAACTTACCCGGAATGAAGGAATCATTCCCGCCCTGGAGTCTGCCCACGCTTTGGCGGCACTTGATAAAGTTACATTCTCTCCGAATGATATTGTGGTATTGACGCTTTCAGGAAGAGGTGATAAGGATCTGGAAACGTACTTTGCATATCAATTACCAATTACTGATTATTAATTACTAATTACCAATTACCAATTACCAATTACCAATTACTAATTATTAATTATTAATTACCAATTATTAATTGCCAATGGATCAATGGATAGATGGTTGAGTTTTTCACTCTACAATCTTCACTTTCAAAGGCCTTGTATCTTGATTCTTGGCTCTTGTGTCTATAAAATTATGAAACTACAATTCGAAACAAATAGTAAAAAGATAATGGGCGACCTGCATACGCCGGTCAGTATTTATCTGAAAGTAAGGGATGCCTATCCTCAATCGGCGCTTTTGGAGAGTTCCGATTTTCATGCCAACGAGAACAGTGTCTCTTATATCGCGCTGAAACCTATCGCAAGGGTGGAGGTGAACAGGGGGATATGTACATTCCTTTTACCGGGTGATAAAGAAGAACAAAAATCATTGTCGGATGATTTTACTATCTCTGACGCACTGGGTAGCTTTATTGACCGGTTTGAAGTGACAGGGGAAGATAAGGAACAATGCGGACTGTTCGGTTATACCACGTTCAACTGTGTGAAGTATACCGAGAATATCCCTATCCGTGAAAGTAAAGAGGTCAGGAATGATGCACCCGATATGCTGTATATTCTCTACAAATATTTGTTGGTGTTCAACCATTTTACCGACGAGATCACCCTGATAGAGTTACTGGAAGAAGGTGAGATCAGCAACCTCTTCAAGGTGGAGTCGCTGATCAATCAACGGAACTTCGCAACTTACAACTTCTTCACTGAAGGAGCGGAGCGGAGCACCATCACCGATGAGGAATACAAGCAGTATGTACGTAGTGGGGTGGAACATTGCCTACGGGGCGATATCTTCCAGATCGTGCTGTCGAGGAGATTTATACAGCCTTTTTCTGGCGACGATTTCAAAGTCTATCGGGCGCTCCGTTCCATCAATCCTTCTCCTTATCTTTTCTACTTCGATTTCGGGGGATTTCGTATTTTCGGATCATCACCCGAGACCCACTGCAAGATCAAGGGCCCGCATATCAGTATCGACCCGATTGCGGGAACTACAAAAAGAACCGGCAATTATCAGGAGGATATGAAATCGGTGGATTTCCTGTTGAACGACCCGAAAGAGAATGCCGAACATGTGATGCTGGTCGATCTGGCCCGTAATGATCTGAGCAGGAATGCCCGAGATGTAAAGGTTGATTTCTACAAGGAACCACAATTTTATTCACATGTGATTCATTTGGTATCCCGGGTGAGCGGCCAACTGAGTGAGGATGCCAACCCCATCAAGGCTTTTTTTGATACTTTCCCTGCCGGCACATTGTCTGGAGCACCTAAAGTACGGGCCATGCAACTCATCTCCGAAATTGAGTCGCATAACCGTGGCGCATACGGCGGATGTATCGGTTTTGTTGGGTTGAACGGTGATTTGAACCAGGCCATCACCATCCGTACTTTTGTCAGCAGAAATAACGAGCTGTGGTATCAGGCCGGTGCGGGAGTCGTTTCTCAGAGCAGTGATGAGTATGAGTTACGCGAAGTGAACAGTAAACTGGGAGCGCTCAAGAAAGCCATCGATATGGCCGTTACATTATATAACGCCTAAATTTTTTGCAATGAGTAAGATACTTATTCTCGATAATTACGATTCGTTCACCTACAACCTGCTTCATGCTGTAAAATCGTTGGGTTGTGACGAAGTGGATGTGATCCGCAATGATAAAATAGATCTCGCATCAGTAGCAGAGTATGATAAGATCATCCTCTCGCCCGGTCCCGGTATTCCCGAAGAGGCAGGCCTGATGCTGCCTTTGATCGAACAATATGCCGCTACGAAGAGCATTCTGGGTGTATGCCTCGGACATCAGGCCCTCGGAGTGGTTTTTGGTGCTACGCTCGAAAATATCCCGTTTGTCTTTCATGGTGTGCAGACAATAGCAAAGATTACAGGGAGCGATTACCTCTTTAACGGGTTGCCAAAAGAAATCCTGGTGGGACGATATCATTCCTGGATTGTGTCAGGAGAGAATTTTCCTTCGGAATTGGAGATTACCGCATTGGACGAGGTTGGCAGTATCATGGCGATGAAGCATAAAAGGTTTGACCTTCATGGCGTGCAATTCCATCCCGAATCAATACTCACCCCGGAAGGGATAGGGATAGTCAGGAATTTTGTTAAAGGTTGAGAAGTTGTAATGTAGTTCGGTGGTTATTCGGTGGTTATTCGGTAGTTATTCGGTTGTTATTCAGTGGTTATTCGATTGTTATTCAATTGTTATTCAGTGGTTATTCAGTAGTTATTCGATTGTTATTCAGTAGTAGTTCAGTTGTAGTTCAGTTGTAGTTCAGTTATAGTTTGGTAGGTATTCGATTGCAATTGAGTTATCCCGTAAAGCGGGAAATAACAGCGAAGCGAATAACGGCGAAGCCGAATAACTACAGAATTGGCGAAGCCGGATAACAATCAGTCTTGGTTCTAAAATCTTTATTCTTTACTCTTTGCTCTTTACTCTATAGATATGAAAGAAATACTGTATAAATTGTTCGATTACCAGTACCTCTCCCGCAATGAGGCTAAGGAGGTGTTGTTCTCTATTGTGAAAGGGGATGTGCCTGACACGCAAATCGCGGCGCTGATCACTTCTTTCCTGATGCGGAATATCTCGGTGGATGAAATTCTGGGGTTCCGTGATGCGCTGCTCGATATGCGGGTGGGCGTAGATCTATCTGATTATGATGCGCTTGATATCGTCGGTACCGGCGGGGATGGTAAGAATACATTCAATATCTCTACCGCGGCTTGTTTTGTGGTCGCCGGCGCGGGTTACAATGTAGTGAAGCATGGTAATTATGGTGCGACCGCTATCAGTGGAGCCAGTAATGTGATAGAACAACAGGGAGTTCAATTCTCCACAGATAGTGACAAGCTACGGAAAAGCCTTGACCACAGTGGAATTGCTTACCTGCATGCCCCGCTGTTCAGTCCGGCGCTGAAAGCGGTCGCCCCGGTGCGTAAGAGCCTGGGGGTGCGTACTTTCTTCAATGTATTGGGACCGTTGGTCAACCCCGTACAGCCGGAATTCCAGATGTTGGGGGTCTATAACCTCGCTATGTCGAGGTTATATGGTTACATCTATCAGGAGGAGAAGAAAAAATTCTGTATCGTACACAGTATGGATGGTTATGACGAGATTTCGCTAACCAGTCAATTCAAGGTAGTGACCAACAATGGTGAACAGCTTTATATCCCTGAAGAACTCGGTTATCAGCGGGTTGCACAGGAGGAACTCTATGGCGGTAATACATTGGAAGAAGCTTCGGATATTTTTAGGAATGTGCTGCATGTCCGTGCAACCGAGGCGCAGATGAATGCGGTGCTGGTCAACGCTGCCTTCGGTATCCAGACGATTGAGCAGGATAAACCGATCGGGGAATGCCTTGAGATGGCTAAAGGCTCATTGTATGGGAAAAAGGCGTTAAGGGCGCTGGAGAAGTTTGTGGAAATTAATAGTTGATCTGAATTACTAATTATCGATTACTAATTACTAATTACCGATGGAATTAGATTTCAGGTCTTGGCTCTTGGTTCTAAAAATCTTGGTTCTAAAGAAATGATAGATATATTAAGCGAGATTATTGCTCACAAAAGAAAAGAGGTTGCAACACAGAAAGGGCGGTTATCTTTATCTGAGTTGGAAAAGCGTTTGGCGACGGTAATGGAAACAGTTCCCTTTTACTCGATGAAAGCGGCTTTGGAAAGTTCACAGTCGGGTATTATAGCCGAATTCAAACGGCGTTCGCCGAGTAAAGGGTGGTTGTCCCACCCTGCTGATCCCGGGAAACCGGGACAAGATGTGCGCGAAGTAACCACAGCATATGCGTCGGCAGGAGCTTCGGTATTGTCGGTATTGACCGATGAGGAATATTTTGGAGGCACCATGGCCGACTTGCGGCAGGCGACCTCCGGAGTACAGATACCGGTGATGCGGAAAGAGTTTATCGTGGATGAATACCAGTTGTTCGAAGCCAAACTCGCCGGAGCGAGCGCGGTGCTACTGATTGCCGCGGCTATTACTCCGGAGGAATGTAAACGGTTTACGGAACAGGCGAACCAACTGGGACTGGAAGTGCTTTTGGAACTGCATGATGAGCGTGAAGTCGACTATATTGGTCCGCGCAATAAGCTTGTCGGAATCAACAACCGCAATTTGGGTAGTTTTGTGACCGACCTGCAAAAGTCGTTCCGGATGGCCGGACTTTTGCCCAAAGAGGCGGTATGGATTTCGGAGAGCGGCATATCAGATCCCGGAATCGTAAAAGAACTGCGGCAAGCCGGCTACCGGGGATTCCTGATCGGGGAACATTTTATGAAAAGTACCCATCCCGGACAAAGTCTGAAGGTATTTATTGATTCAATTGTTATTCAATAGTTATTCGGTTGTAATTCAGTTGTAATTCGGTTGTAATTCAGTTGTTATTCAATAGTTATTCAATAGTTATTCAGTGGTGGTTCAGTGGTAGTTTGGTAGGTATTCGATTGCAATTGAGTTATCCCGTAAAGCGGGAAATAACAGCGAAGCGAATAACGGCGAAGCCGAATAACAATAGAATCGGTGAAACCGGATAACAATAGAATCGGCGAAGCCGAATAACACGAAGTGAATGGAGTATGATTATCAAAGTATGCGGCATGCGTGAGGAAACGAACGTACGCGAGGTGGAGCAGTCAGGGACGGATTGGATGGGATTTATCTTCTATCCCAAGTCGCCGCGTTATGTGGGGGAAATGTTGCCTTATATCCCCGAAAACGTGAAGAGGGTAGGGGTGTTTGTCAATGAAGATACCGGCCGGTTGCTTGCACTGGCCGAAAAAAATAGGCTGGATATCCTTCAATTGCACGGCGATGAATCCCCCGACGATTGCAAGAGGTTACAAGAAAAAGGTTTATTTGTTATCAAGGCATTCGGGATTGCCACCGATAAACCATTCCCGGTTGAACTGGTAGAACAGTATGAAGACTGTTGTGATTATTTCCTTTTTGATACACGGACAGATCTCTATGGAGGCTCGGGTGAAAAATTTGGGTGGGGGATTCTTTCGAATTATCGGGGAGAAACTCCCTTTCTTTTAAGTGGCGGCATTTCGCCAAAAGATATGGAGGCCGTAAAAGGGTTTTCACATCCGAAATGTATTGGGATCGACTTAAACAGTGGTTTTGAGATCTCTCCTGCCGTGAAGGACGTACAATTATTACAAACATTTATCGGCGCATTCCGTTAGTATTTTGCATTCCGGAGAAGTATAAATAAAAGAGATAAATAAAAGAAAAAATCAGATAGATAATGAACAGAATAGATCGATTGTTTGAGGAAAAAAAAGACGGCATCCTGTCGGTATATTTTACGGCCGGATATCCCCGGCTTGATGATACCGTAAAGGTAATCAAGTCGCTTGAGAACAGGGGTGTAAGTCTGATAGAGATTGGTGTGCCGTTCAGCGACCCGATGGCTGACGGGCCGGTGATCCAGGCATCCGGTACCCGGGCGCTGCATAACGGCATGAGCGTGAGACACCTTTTCGGGCAACTGGACGGCATTCGTGAAGAGGTCTCCATCCCGCTTGTGCTGATGGGTTACCTCAACCCGATCATGCAGTTCGGATTCGAAAACTATTGTGCGGAAGCGGCGAAGTGCGGCATCGACGGGCTGATCATTCCCGACCTGCCGTTTACCGAATATATGGATGCTTTTAAACCTATTGCCGAAAAGCATGGTTTGCATATCATCATGCTGATCACTCCCGAGACATCGGAAGAGCGGATCAGGCTGATCGATGAACATACTTCGGGTTTTATCTATATGGTGTCGACTGCCTCGGTGACGGGTGCCAGAAATAGTTTCGACGACGAGAGCCTGGCCTATTTCCGCCGGGTGAACGCGATGCACCTGAAAAATCCCCGCCTTATCGGCTTTGGGATCTCCAATAAAGAGACGTTTGATGCTGCCTGCAGGGAAGCGTCGGGAGCCATTATCGGAAGTAAATTCATTTCGCTGCTCGGTAGTGAAGGGTCCATCGACAAAGCAGTGGAAAAATTAGTAGAAGCGATCCGTTAAGAAATTTTGCAATTATATCCGTTTGATTTACTTTTGTAGGCTGTTTGTCCCAATAAGGGGAACCGGCCTATTTCTCTATGCTTTTCCAATCGCATATTGGCGAACTGGCTTCATTGCTGACTGCCGTCTGCTGGACGTTGAGCGCCATCTTTTTCGAGAAAGCCGGCCGTCGTGTAGGCTCATTGTCGGTGAATATTCTTCGTCTTTTCCTGGGGATACTCTTTCTGGGAACTACCACTCTATTCACCCGCGGCATGTTTTTCCCGATGGATGCCACTCTTTACAACTGGGTATGGCTCGGTATTTCGGGGATCATCGGTTTTTTTCTGGGCGACCTCTTTCTCTTTAAATCCTATACCATCATCGGCTCCCGTACTTCCCAGCTTGTGATGAGCCTTGCCCCTATGATTACGGCAACGATTGGGTGGTTTTTCCTGGATGAGATCCTTGCGCCAAAAAGTATTCTGGGTATCGTGGTGAGCGTGTCGGGGATCATGATTGCCGTGGCGGGAAAGGGATTGAAGCTGAATGTGCCGTTGCGTGGGGTCCTCTATGCTCTGGGAGGAGCAGCCGGACAGGCTCTGGGATTGATCCTCAGTAAAAAGGGGATGGGAGACTATGATGCCGTGGCTGCTACCCAGATACGTGCTATCTTCGGATTTTTCTCTTTTGTTCTTCTGGTCACTTTCCTGAACCGCTGGCGCCGGGTTTTCCGGGCAGTACAGGATGGGACATCCCTAAAAGCCATTACCGTGGGTACTGTCTTCGGCCCTTTTATCGGTGTGGCTCTTTCACTCTATGCCGTGCAACATACCGAAACCGGGATCGCTTCCACTTTGATGGCATTGGTGCCTATCTTCATCATCATTCCCACCGCCTTGATGTTTAAAGAGAAGGTCACTGCCCGGCAGGTAATCGGTGCGGTGATCAGTATCGCGGGAGCAAGCATTTTCTTTTTATAAGAAGAGTAACCCGCCTCACTTCAAATAAGTTACTAACTTCTTGGAAGCTGTCTGTCAGGCGTTCGTCAATTTTTCAATTTCGTCCTCGAACTCGCTTGGATTTAAGATTTTTGCCGTTTTAAAAGGATTGTGTTCCAATAAGTCATTATCTCCTGTTACCAAATAATCCGCTTTCGAGTAATCAATCAAATCCAATAGAAAATTATCTTTCGGGTCTCGATTGATAAAATGAGTGGGTTCAAAAAACTAATCCAAACATTGGTATCAAAAATCACTTTGATCGGTTTGTTCTTCATAAATTTCTTGTCTAACGTCTTCGACTTCACTATCCATATCGCTTAATTCCAAATCATTCGCATTGAATGTTTTAAGGAGTTTCGTCAGTTTTGTATTTACAACATCTTTTTCTAACTCTTTTGTTAGTCTTATTTTATCTTTTTTCGGCAAGCGTCTTACCAAAGATAGAACTTGGTCAAAAGTTACTTCTAATTATTGCCGTTTTCATATGATTAATTTATTTATTTTCTATTTCAAAAGTACATGAAAATTAGTGCATTTCCAAGCGCGTGAAAATAAAAATCAAGGCCACTTGTACTTTTTCAGGCTTACCGTACCGCGCTCGAGACTGATCGACTTTGATACCCTTAAAGTAAATCTGACCGGGAGGTTGTAAACAATCAGAAAAAGAAACGGAATAAAAATTTCCAAAGCTATAGTAATTCTTTTAGGCTGGATATATTTTTTCTCCATCTTGAAAGTAATCAATATCGCTTTCTTCGAAAATAATTTCAGCAGTTATTCAATGGTGATTGTTCTCTTTTCATTACTGCTCCGGAACGCCAGTTCAATGATGCGCATTACGTTAAGGGCTTCTTCCGGCTTGACGGCAATGGCTGCTTTGCCGTTGATGGCATCACGCAGGTTGATGAAATAGTCGCGGTAATCACCCTGTTCGCTTTCCACTTTTCCCTGTATCTTCACTCCCTTGTATTCGGCATTGATAGTGCCCCATATGGATTCGGGTTCGCGTCCCCAATCTTTTCCTTCGGGTTTGGCACCGCCATCGAGTGTGGCTTCCTGCACGTCGAGGCCATATTTCACAAAAGAGCCATTGGTGCCGTGGAGCATGTAGGTGGCTCCCGGAATGCGGCAGATCATTCCTGATTTCAAGGTTGCGGTGAAGGTGGGATAGTGGAGGCGCACGTCGAAATGGTCGTCGGCTTTTGCCCAGGGGCGTTGATGATTGATTTCGGCCGTGACCGCTTGAGGCATACCGAAGAACCAGAGTGCCTGGTCGATCAGGTGGGACCCCAGGTCGTAGAAAATACCTGACCCCGGCAGGGGTTGTTCCCGCCATGCTCCGTTGGGTCGGGGATCGGTGCGATAACGGTCGAAGTGGGTTTCATAATCCACGATCTCACCAAGGAGTCCGCTCTCAAGCAGTTTTTTCACTGTTCTCGTATCGCTTGTGAAACGGCGGTTGTGATAGACGGTGAGGATTTTTTGCTGCCGCCTGGATATCTCGATCAGCTCGGCGGCTTCCTCCGCAGTTACCGTGAACGGCTTTTCCACTACCACGTGTTTGCCTGCCAGTAACGCTTCCCGTGCCGAACGGAAATGGTCGGTATTGCCCGAGGTGACAATGACGAGGTCGATCTCGGGGTCATCGATAATTCCTTTGCTGTCCGGAACGATTGCGGTAATCGGATACCGTTCCTCAATAAGCGCTTTTTTCTCAGGATCGGAGGTGCTGATTTTCGTAAGTTCGAATCCTTCCACTACATCGATAAAAGGAGCATGAAATACCCGGCCGGAAAGTCCGTAACCGATAATGCCTGTGCGAATGTTGGTTGACATAGATGATTAAATTAAAAGTGAAAAACTAAGAACTAAAAACTAAGAGTGAAAAACTAAAAAATTGACGAGTTTTTCCATCGCCAGCGCGCGGTGGCTGATACTGTTTTTTACTTCATTGCCCAGTTCGGCGAAGGTCTTGTCATATCCATCGGGCATGAAAATGGGATCGTATCCGAAACCGGTGCTGCCCCGCTTTTCTTCGATGATCTTTCCTTTGATCACGCCGTCGAAAAGGTATTCTTTACCGTTAAGAACCAGTGCGATTACAGTCCGGAATTGAGCTGTACGGTTTTCTATTCCCTGTAATGCAGCGAGTAATTTATCCATATTGTCTGTAAAGCTGCAACCTTCCCCCGCATACCGTGCCGAATAGACGCCGGGCGCACCTTTCAATGCGTCTACTTCCAGGCCGGTATCGTCTGCAAAGCAGTCATACCCATATTTCTCCTTGATAAATCTTGCCTTGATGAGCGCATTCTCCTCCAGTGTGTTGCCTGTTTCTTCGATCTCTTCGCGGCAGTCGATGTCGGCAAGACTGAGGATACGTAGCCGCCCTTCACCAATTTTCCGGATTTCGTCAAGCTTATGTGGGTTGTTAGTGGCAAAAACCATTTCTTTCATTTTTTTCCTTTTATTGTATGCGCCCTTTCCTTTTCGCGTTGTTTTAATTCCCTTTCACGTTGGCGTTGCCTCTTCTTTATTTCCTTTTCCCTTTGCCGGATTCTTTCTTTACGCTCCCGTTCCCGTTCTTTCGCCAACTGTTTTCTCTCTTTTGGAGATACCCTTTCCGGTTGTTGCTGTAACGCTTTGGCGGCATTCTCCTCAAGCCTCCGTTTCAGTGCTTCGGGTGTTTCCCGTTCTGACTTTTGGCGTTGCGCAGGTGCTATAGTTGCTGCAGGTGCGGCCGGGGTTGCCCTCTCGGCCTGTAACACTGGTTCCGGTATGGGTTGGATTTCCTTTTCCGTTTGCTGGACCGGTTCCGTCATAATTACCGATGGCGTTTCCAAAGATACAATCTTTTCTTGTTCCTGCTTGTTTTTTTCTTCAAATTCTGCCATCAACCGATCTCTTTTCCCTGTCCGGACCCGGATCTGTGGAGATCCTATATTCTCTGCATAAAAGATATTGTATTCATCCAATCCTCTCCCTGTGCGGATCAATTGCAGGTTCTCCTCGGAGATGATGACGGGTGTGATTCCTTCGGGAACGGTGGCAAGGAAAAGGGAGTCGGCATACATGATTTCCGTATACCTGCCTGCCTCTTCGAAGGAATGGAATGGTTCGATTTGAATGGCTTCCGATCCCGGGAGGGAGATAGGGGAGACGTTGAACCTGCGTAGCTTGAAATGGGAAAAATTGAAGTCGGCTGTAGTAAAGATAAGTTGGTTTTTAGCGGCTGAACCTGCATGAAAGGTAAGCAAAAGGGAATGTGAGCCGTTTTTGTCGGTACTGAACGGGATTACAGTAGAGGCCGATTCTGGTTGCCATAGTCCGTTTCGGGTTCGCCACTGCCTGTGTAAGGCTGCATTCTCTGCCAGGGTTCTTCCCTCCGACAACCGTTGCGGGGTACCTTGCGGAATTGTGGAGAGGCTGTCGGCGGAGTCGGTGGCGGCTGTCATGACAGCCGACCCTGCCTGCCTGCCTGTATCCGCCGACGAAGGCATAGAAGGCATAGAAGGCTTGAAGGCCAGTGCCAGCGAGTCGTTCCCTGCTTTCAGGTAGATCCGGTAACGGCGGTTGAGGAGTGTGGCTGAGTCAGCATCATTCACTTTTTGCTCCATTTTGTGTAACCGCTGCATGATTTTGCGTTGTTGTTCTCCCGATGTGAGGGCCGATTGCCAGAGAGTGGCGTTCAATGTAAGTTGGAAAGGTGTGCGTAGTCCTTTCACTTCCTCAAATGCCCGGTAAGCCATTTGTTTTTCCCCTGTGGTGGCGTAGAGTTGTCCGAGAAGGAATTGTAGTTTTTGTTTCCGGGGATGGTCGGTTTCTGTAGTGATGGTTTTACGCAAATGGGGGATTGCTTCCCTGTAATCTCTTTTCCGGATCAGGTAATAGGTGTAATGGTCGGCGTAAAGTTTCTGTAGATCCGGGGATAGATTCTTGTTCTTCAGCGCATAGATTGTTTTCTCCGCTTCGAACATTCTTCCCATCTCGGTGTATGTGCGCAGCATCCATATCTCGGTTTCGTCGACCAGATAATCGTCATGACTGAAGAGGCGTAACATCCCGGAGAATACGGAGAGTGCTTCGTTA
Source organism: Proteiniphilum sp. (assembly GCF_040307845.1). GTDB lineage: Bacteria > Bacteroidota > Bacteroidia > Bacteroidales > Dysgonomonadaceae > Proteiniphilum. The sequence goes on along the minus strand of NZ_JAWRIS010000004.1, from coordinate 102,422 downwards.
TAATCGCCATTTTGCAAAAAAGCTTTTCCCCGTAACAACCATACATTTTTCAGGAACGGGTTGAATTCCTCCTGCCGGAGCCATTGGCGGTATTCCTGTGATTGGGCTTTGGAAGGATCCCTCCGGGGTTTTGCCGTGATGGAGTGTTCCCGGATGGCTTTTTCGGTTTTTTCGATTACCGGATCGAAAGGACCGCCGGGTGTTAATTTTTCCGTTTCGGAAAGAGCAGGGTAGAAAGGCAGAAGTTCGGCATAATCCGTGTGCATATCGTCCGACCTGTCTTTCAGGATCTCATTGTAAGCCTCTTCGGCATTGAAATAGATATTGTAACGAGTGGTGAGTTCATGGTAAGCGCGTGTGCCGCCGGTATTTCTTTTGGCGGAACAGCCTGTAAAAAGAGTAATACAGCACAATACCCAAAGTATATACCCTGTTTTTCTTCCTGTTTTTTCTTTCAGCAACACCGATGCACTCCTTTTCCGGATAATTTTTCCTATCTGTTAACGCCTAAAAAGGGTTTTTATTGTCTTTATTGTGCTTCTGTGACCCTTCCGGTTAAAAATTAGGTTCGTCGGATTTAAAATAGATCATCAAGATTCCATGCCTGAATATGTTGTATCCCATTTCTTAGAGGCCTCTTGATTTCATCAAGAGAAACAATAACCTTCTCAAAACTGTCATTAATAGATTCAAGAGACAACCTGCCTTAATATGTAGCTTTTGCCAGAACGCCTCTGACCAACAAGCACCTTTACCAGTCGGTTACCAATATAACTGGTTATCTTATCAGTATATTCGCTCCTTTGATAACCCCGGTCGAGATTACCAGAACCCCATAAATTGTATTCTTTTAGTAAAGATATTTTTTCGTCCATAGCCGAATAATTTCCACAAATATAGTGTTTTTTCGTCGATAGCCGAATATTTCACATATTATTTTACGGTAATTGGGTGGTTTCTGCTCACCGCTTTAATCCCTCTCGCGATAAAGAACATAATGATCAGCACGAAGATGATGAATGCGCCGGACGGAACATTCAAATAATAGGAGAGTAACAATCCTGTTACACAACCTGCAAAACTCAGTACTACCGAGAGGAAGATGATCTTCGAGTAGTTTACTGTGAAGAGGTTGGCTGTCATTTGTGGCACTGTGATCAGGGACATCAGTAATACGATTCCCACTAACCGGATACTTAATACGATGGTGACCGCAATGAAAAGCATCATGGCATACTCGATGAACTGTGTGGGTAGACGGCGTGTCCGTGCAAATTCGGCATCAAACGATACGGAAACAATGGCGTGGTAGAACAGGATAAAGAAAAATAGCAGGATCAACGATAAAACCAGCAGGGCGATAATATCGCCGCGGGTGATGGTGAGGATGTTCCCGAAGAGATATTCCGACAAGTTGGGTGCATAGCCGGGTGTAAGGAAGGTGAGCACTATGCCGATGGCCATCCCCAGGGACCAGAAGACGGCGATGGCCGAGTCTTCGCGGACACCCTGTTTTTGTGATAACCATTGGATGCCGAATGCCGAGAATATGGAGAACACCATTGCCGACAAAATGGGAGAGAGGCTGAAGTAAAACCCGATCCCGAGACCTCCTAACGAGGCATGGGTGATGCCGCCACTAATGAATACCAATCTTTTAGTGACGACGTAGGTGCCGATGATGCCACAAGCGATGCTCGCGAAGAGGCTACCCAACAGCGCATTGCGAAAAAAAGCATAATCCAGGAGTTCGATGATATTCATCCGTTCAGCAGGCGTGCATTTTTTGCGCTCTTAACTCATTGACGAACAACAGTACTTCGTCTTTCAACTGATCGGGAAGGGAGATATCCCTCATCTGGAGGCTCCTGACCCAGCGTGGTTTTTCTTCATCGAGTACGGAGTAGAAGACTTCCCGGAACTCATCGATCTCATTGGCCGCATAGCCGTCAGAATTGCGCTGGGCATACCGGTCGAGTTCCTCATCATCGAAATATTCCGGTTTTTCCACAAAAGCAGCGATCAGGCTGTCCCGTTCACATATTTCATGTGCACCGCAACAACCGCTGTCTCCCAGATTTATGGAAGGGGGAGTTGCTTCCCGCTCTTTGTCGTTGCCTTTCCTGCGTTGCAGGTAGTTGGAAACGGTAAGGGCTACTACGAAAAAGAGTATAATACCTATAAAAAGAAGTAAGCTTTGCATAATAATTACCTTTCCTCAATTGAAAATCCTGCCTGTTTCAGGTCGTCCCAGAAATCAGGGTATGATTTGGATACTACTTCCGGATTATTGATGATGAGTGATCCGGTTACAATGGCACCCGGCGCCAACGACATGGCCATCCGGTGATCGTCGTAAGTGTCGAGGCCCGGTTCTTTTTCCGGCAAACACCTTTCTCCATCCCATTCGAGCATCCCGATCTCAGTTTCATTCAGCAGATAGCCTAACTTTTTCAATTCATTGATCAGTGCGGCTACCCGGTCAGTTTCTTTTATCTTCAGGCTTTGAATCCCCGAGAAAAGAAACGGCTTACCCATAAAACAACAAGTGGCGGCAAAAGTTTGGGCCAGATCGGGTTCGTTTACAAAATCGTGAAAAAATTTCTTGGTTCTCTTTTTTGTGTTCCGGATGATAATACCCTCCGGAACGAATTCTGTTGTAACGCCCAAATCGCCGAACAGGTTGGTAACATTGGAATCACCTTGAAGGCTGTTTTTTCCCAACCCTTTTAGGGTTACTTCCGCTCCGGGAATAAGGGATACCATCTCATACCAGTAAGAGGCGGCTGTCCAATCCGGTTCCACCACGAACTCCACGGCATTGTAAGCCTGTGGTTTTACGGTGATATCGTTGCCATCCCACTTGGCCTGTACGCCACATTTTTCCATCATGCTAAGCGTGAGGTGGATATAGGGTTTGGATACAATTTCATTTTCGATATGCATCACCAGGCCGTTTTCCATTATGGGGGCTATCATCAGCAGGGCAGAGATAAACTGGGAGCTGATACTTCCGGAGAGGTATACTTCACCCCCTTTCAGCCTTTTGCCCTTTATCTGCAGGGGGGGATATCCCTCTTTTTCCAGATAATTGATCTCTGCTCCCACAGCCTCCAGAGTCTCCACCAATGGATAGATGGGTCTTTCATGCATCCGCTTCGATCCCTTGATAATCCATTCTCCCTCCATTCCGGCTAAGAAAGCAGTGAGGAAACGCATGGCGGTACCGGCAGCCTTTATATCGAACTGGTTGGATTGGGAGTTAAAGACGTCTATGAGTACCTGGGTATCCTCACAGTCGGATAAATTCCTGATAGGATGAGGACTCATACTCAGGGCATTCAGGATAAGCGCCCTGTTACTCATGCTTTTGGATGCAGGAAGCTGAATCGTAGTACGAAGCGTACCGGGAGGAGTTATTATATATTGTAACGGCATTTCAATGCTATATTTTTAAGAGATGCGCCTCGGACAAAATCAAACGGCCATCATTCGTTTTATCGAGGTCGCATGACAATTGCAATCGTGATGCAAAAATAATATTTTAAACTGAAGGTTGAGCGGTTTATTCCTGCTTTTAGGTTGTTTTAATTGATTTAAACTTTTTTCTCGTTCCGGTGAAAGACTTTCTCTTTCAGTGATATGGATGCCGCGTCCCGGTATTATGCTCTCAACCCATAGATGAAAATGGCCAGCACGGCGGTAGGGACCACGTAGCGTAGCAGGAATATATAAACTCTCAGGAATCCTATCCCGAATTTCAATGTCCTCTCATTGGTGAGTTGCGCATATACCAGTTTACGGTCGAGATGCCATCCTACAAACAGGGAGATAAAGAATCCCCCGATGGGCAACATGAATTTGGCAGAGGCGACGTCGAGCAAATTGAAGAAAGAAGCGGAGAAAGAAGCGAATATGCCTAAAATTATGACTCCTGCCGTAACGATAAGCGTACTGTTTTTGCGTGAAACCCGGTACTCCTCATGGATATACAACGTCACTACTTCCATCAGGGAAATAGTGGAGGTGAGGGCCGCCAGCGCCAACAGGCAGAAGAAGAGGGTGCTCCAGATCATAGAGCCGGGCATCTGGTTGAACAATTCAGGCAGGGTGATGAACAGCAGCCCCGGGCCGCCGGCCACCAGCTCGCCGACAATGGTGCCGGGATTGGCCGTCAAGGCGAACGCCGCCGGGAAGATGACTACCCCGGAAAGGACAGCTACCAGGGTATCGAGCATGGAGACCTGTATGGCTGTTTTTACCAGGGGAGTCCTTTTATTGAAATAGGAACCGTAAGTGATCATACAGCCCATGCCAAGGGATAGGGAGAAGAACGCTTGTCCCATGGCGTCGAGGAACAGGGTCGGTTTCACATGCGACATATCCGGTTTGAAAAGGAATCTGATTCCCTCCGCGGCACCGTCGAGGGTAATGGAACGGATGGCCAGCACGATAAGCAACAGGAAGAGGAGCGGCATTAAAATTTTAGCAGACTGCTCAATTCCTTTCTTTACGCCCGAAAGGATAAAGAAGGCGGTGAGAAGCGTGAAAATGGTCATCCAGACAATTTGTTTTGCAGGGTTGGTTTGCAAATCTATAAAGTTGGATGAGAAGTCGGTGACCCCGGCGAGATGTCCCGAGATCGATTGAAAGATATAGATGAGCGTCCATCCGCAGACTACCATGTAAAATCCCATGATGACAAATCCGGTAAGTACCCCCAACCTGCCGACCCATTTCCACTGGGTGCCGGGTGCAAGCTTGTGATAAGCACCGGCGGTATTGGACCGTGAGGCCCTGCCCACCATGAACTCGCTCACCATGAGCGGTATGCCGAAAAACAAGATACAACCGATATATACCAGGATGAAGATGGCTCCTCCGCCATCAGCGGCCTGGCTGGGGAAACGCCAGATATTACCCAAGCCCACGGCCGAGCCGGCGGCTGCCGCCACCACCCCGATCTTAGAGGCGAATGTTACCCGTTTCTCAGACATGTCAAATTCTCCATTCAACACCCTCTTTGGTGTCCTTTATCTCCACGCCGATCGATTTCAGTTCATCCCTGATTTTATCGGATGTGGGCCAGTCCTTATTTTCCCGGGCCGATTTGCGGATGTCGATAATCAAATTCATCAATCCCTCTATCACATCGCTTCCGCCCATGCTCTTTGACTCGTCAACCAGCCCCATCACTTCGAAAATAAAGGTGTGCATGAGTTTTTTCAACGTCTCCAGATCGCCCGCGGCAAGTGTTTCCTTCTTGTCGTTCACCGAGTTGATGATGCGTACTCCATCGAACAGGTGTGCTATGAGCATAGGGCTATTGAAGTCATCGTTCATGGCAGCATAGCATTTTTCTTCCAGTGCGGCGATATCTACCGAAGACGCGGCGGAAGGCGGTAATTTCTCTAATACCGATAAACTTTCCATCAGCTTTTTATATCCTTTCTCGGCTGCCTGCAATGCTTCGTTGGAGAAGTCGAGGGTGCTCCTGTAATGCGATTGCGCCATGAAAAAGCGTACCGTCATGGGAGAATAGCCCCTGTCTAGTAGCGGGTGGTCTCCTGTGAACAGCTCTTTAGGCAAGAAGCCGTTACCGGCGGTTTTGGACATCCGTGCGCCATTTACGGTGAGCATATTGGTATGCATCCAGTATTTGGCGGGTGCCGTATGGTTGCAAGCTTCCGATTGGGCTATTTCGTTGGTGTGGTGGGTTGCCTGGAGATCCATGCCACCCCCGTGGATATCGAAAGTAGTGCCTAAATATTTTGTACTCATGGCTGAACATTCTATATGCCAGCCGGGAAATCCCCATCCCCAGGGCGAAGGCCACTGCATCAGGGTTTCCGGTTTTGCCTTGATCCAAAGGGCAAAATCCAGCCTTCCCCGCTTCTCATCCTGTCCGCCCAGCTCCCGCGTACCCTCCAGCAGGTCTTCCAATTTCCGGTTGGTAAGCCGGCCGTAATCATGTTCCCTGCTGTATTTCTCCACATCGAAATAGACCGAACCGTCGACCTCATAGGCGAATCCTCCGTCCAATATCCTTTTGATCATTTCTATCTGCTCAAGGATATGCCCGGTGGCGGTAGGTTCTATGCTGGGGGGGAGGGTGTTGAAGAGAGACAGTACTTCATGGAACCCGAGCGTGTATTTCTGTACGATTTCCATAGGCTCTAACTGTTCCAGCCTGGCTCTCTTGGCGAATTTGTCGTCGCCTTCATCCCGGTCGCCCTCCAGATGGCCTGCATCGGTGATATTACGCACATAGCGTACCTTGTATCCGAGGTGGAGCAGGTACCTGTATATCATATCGAAGGAGATGAAGGTGCGGCAATTTCCCAGATGTATGTCGCTATATACAGTCGGGCCACACACATACATGCCTACGAAAGGGGGATGCAACGGTTCAAAAGGTTCTTTCGTCCTGCTGAGTGTGTTGTAGATGGTTAATTTATTTTCTTTTTTTTCGCACATAATGGATGATAATTTTCATAAGACAGGCAAAAATACAAATTTCTTATAGAATAAAGGGCAAAGAACAAAGACTTTTAGGTGGAAACGTGGTTCGATGGTTATTCGGTGGTTATTCAGTTGTTATTCAGTTGTTATTCGGTGGTAATTCGATTGTTATTCAGTTGTTATTCAGTTGTTATTCGGTTGTTATTCGGTTGTTATTCGGTTGTAATTCAGTTGTTATTCGATTGTTATTCGGTTGTTATTCAGTTGTTATTGAATTATCCCGTAAAGCGGGAAATAACGCGAAGCGAATAACGGCGAAGCACAAATAACGCGAAGCGAATAACGGCGAAGCCGAATAACAGCGAAGCGAATAACAATAGAATTGTCTCTTGATGCTGAAAAAAGAATCGATTTTATGGCGCTTCTTTGTATAATTTTAATATTTTTGTCGCTTCTTTTGATCAACTGTATCGTTTTTCATGGATATAGTATAATTTTTGTCAACTTAATCATTAAAACAAAAAGTCTTTATGGTACGAAACATTCTTCTATCTGTTGCGATCCTATGCGCGACGGCGACTATCCAGGCGCAGAACCTTCAACTGCATTTCGATCCCCGTCATTCATTGTATGGAGATAAGGTTGCCCCGGTCAATTACCTGACCGCCACCTTCGAGATGTTTAAGCCCGACAAGTGGGGAAGCACTTTTATGTTTGTGGATTTCGATTTTAATTTCGACAAACGGAATCCGGGGCTTGCCTATGCCGAGATTGCCCGTGAGTTCAAGATCGGAGACTTCCCTTTACTGCCCCATATTGAATACAATGGCGGTTTGGGACTGGTGAGGGGGACAGATGGCAGCTTCTCCATCCCGAGTTCCTATCTGGGTGGTTTTGGTTATCCATTCCAATTGGGGAATTTCTTTATGAGTACCTACGTGGCCTATAAGCTGAACGCTTTCGAGAAGACAAGCCATGATGCGCAATGGACCGTCACATGGAATTCCACCCTCGCCGGCGGAAAGATTTCACTGGCAGGGTTCATGGATCTCTGGACGGAGGATAAATCTTTCACGGAAGGTGAAGATGCGTCCGGGAAGAAAGTGGTATTCCTGAGCGAACCCCAATTTTGGTATAACCTCACCTCCAACTTTGCACTGGGTACTGAAGTGGAACTGAGTTACAACTTTGTGAATAAGTTTAATGAAAGTAAATTTTATGCTATCCCCACGATAGCCACCAAATGGAATTTTTAATCTCAATCTCACAAGATCATGCTGGAAAAAATATTTAAACTGAAGCAAAATAAAACAACCGTACGGACAGAACTTGTAGCGGGCGTTATTACATTTCTCACCATGTCCTATATCTTAGTGGTAAATCCCAATATTCTGGGTGCCACGGGGATGGACCGGGATGCCCTCTTTACGGCGACGGCGCTTGCTACTGTATTGGGCACTCTCTTTATGGCTTTTATTCCCAACCTGCCGGTGGCCCAGGCGCCGGGGATGGGTTTGAACTCTTTTTTCGCCTTTTCGGTGGTGATAGGACTGGGTTACAGCTGGCAAATGGCATTGACCGCCGTTTTTATTGAGGGTATTATTTTTGTGCTTCTTACCCTGTTCAATGTCCGCGAACTCATTGTGAAGAGCATTCCGGTTGCTATTAAGAATGCTATCCCGGTGGGGATCGGCCTTTTTATCACTTTGCTCGGCCTGCAAAATGCAGGGTTGATAGTAAAGGATGAAAATACGATGGTTACGTTGGGTGCCATGTCCAATCATCATGTGTGGATAGCTTTGCTGGGACTTATCCTCACGGCAGTGCTTTACTATAAAAAAGTGCATGGGTCTTTCCTTATAGGGATTGCGGCGGCTACTATCTTTGCCATCACATTGGGGGAAGTGCATGTGCCGGAAGGAAGCCTGGTAGCTCTTCCTCCCGATATTACCCCCATCTTTATGCAGTTTGAATGGTCGAATATATTCACCCTTGACATGCTGATCGTGGTATTTACTTTCCTGTTCGTGAATTTGTTCGATACCATAGGCACATTGCTCGGGGTAGCATCAAAAGTGGGAATTACCGATGACAATGGGGATTTTCCACAACTTAAACGCGCGCTCTTTGCCGATGCACTCGGCACTACTTTTGGCGCTGTATTGGGAACCAGCACGGTTACCTCTTATGTGGAAAGCGCTTCGGGGGTAGCTGTGGGAGGCCGGACCGGACTCACTGCCCTCTCCACCGCGGCTATGTTCGCCCTGGCGCTGTTCTTCGCCCCGCTCTTCCTGATGGTGCCGGCTTCGGCTACTGCTCCCGCACTGATCATTGTAGGGCTGTTCATGATTACTTCGGTAGTGAAGATCAATTTCGACGATATGACCGAAGCGCTGCCCGCCTTCCTCACCATCGTGATGATGCCGTTCGCCTTCAGTATCGCCCAGGGGATTGTCTTCGGTATGCTTTCTTTTGTTTTGCTGAAAGCATTGAGCGGGAAGTTCAAACATATTTCGGTCACCATGTGGGTAATCTTCGTGTTGTTTATTGTGAAGATGATACTCGATGGCATGGGCGTAGTTTGAGGGGTTTGAACGGTATCGCTTGCATATGTCGGCTGAAATGACTACTTTTGCGGCCTCAACTAATATAAAATCATAACAATAGACAGCTTATGGCAACAACCGCTGATTTCAGGAACGGAATGTGCATTGATCTGGAAGGCCAATATTATTTTATCGTGGAGTTTCTCCATGTGAAACCGGGTAAAGGTGCTGCTTTTGTCCGCACCAAACTGAGAAATGTAACCACGGGCCGTATTCTTGAAAAAACATTCAACTCCGGAGTAAGAGTGGATGAGGTGCGTATTGAACGTCGCCCGTTCCAGTATCTTTACAAAGATGATATGGGATATAACTTCATGAATACCGAAACGTTCGAACAGATTCCTATTCCCGAAGAACAAATTGAAGGAGTAAAGTTCCTGAAAGAAGGAGATATCGTGGAAGTACAGATCCATGCCGAAAGTGGTACGATCCTCACTGCCGAAATGCCGACGCATGTGGTACTCGAGGTGACTTATACCGAACCGGGCATCAAGGGAGATACTGCCACCAACACCCTCAAACCCGCTACGGTGGAGACAGGTGCTGAAGTGCGCGTTCCCCTGTTCATCAACACTGGAGAAAAGATCAGGGTAGATACACGCGACGGCTCCTACGTTGAGCGTGTCAGAGGGTAATCACAAATAGCATTCAGGTTATGGACTTCTATTCTATATTCGATTTTCTTGTGCGGTTGCAGATGAATAACGACCGCAACTGGTTCCACGAACATAAATTGGAGTATGATGAAGTCCGGGCGGATTTTGAAAATTTTATTAACAGGCTCATTGTGCCGCTTGCGCAACTGGATCCCGGTCTCGGGACAGTAACGGCCAATGAGTCTGTTTTTCGTATTTACCGGGATATCCGGTTCTCGCATGATAAAACGCCTTACAAGACCCATTTCAGTGCCTTTATAGCCAATGGCGGCAAAAAAACACGGTTTGCCGGTTACTATATCCATGTGCAACCCGACGAATCGTTTTTTGCCGGCGGTATCTATAGCCCTGATCCGGCTACGTTGGAATCCGTCAGGAATGAAATTTACCACCATCCCGATGAGATAAGGAGCATCCTCGATAACCGGAAATTCAAAAAGACTTTCCCTGAATTATCCGATGAGGACAGGCTTAAAAAACCGCCTCTCGGTTATCCTAAAGATTTCAAGGAAATCGAACTGCTGAAAAACAAACACTTTATTACCCATTATCCGCTTGAAAATGAGTTTTTCCTTCAGGACGGGGTGATTGACCGTATCATGGAGCTCTGCAAAATACAATATCCTCTCAACGCATTTTTAAACCGGGCGGTGAAAGGTTGAATAGTCTTGAAACGCTCTCCTGTATTAGCTTTCTTCTTGTAACAAAGTTGTATGTGACAAAGTTGTATGTAGTTGTTTTTTGATTATCTTTAAGCTGTGGTTCAGGAAGAATGTAAGGAGGTTTTGAAAAAATTGGTAATATGCAAATAATTCTATCACCTGCCAAATTGATGGATTTTTCCGATAAGAAAGGAAATGTAAAGCCCTCTAAACCGTTGTTCCCGGAAAAGACCGAAGAACTGATGACAGTCTGCCGGCAACTGTCGGAAAGGGAGATCGCCACACAGATGAAGATCAATGCCAGAATGGCGCATGAGGTATATGAATATTTCCAGACATTTGATCTCAGGTCTACTCCCGGACAATCGGCTGCGATTACCTATAACGGGATTGCCTACAAGGGGCTGAACGCCCATGATTTCTCCGCGGAAGATTTTGATTTCGCGCAGCAGCACCTCAATATCATCTCGGGGTTATACGGTATTGTCCGGCCGTTGGATGCGATCAAACCCTACCGGTTGGAGATGCAGCGGAAAATTGTGCCGCAGGGATACAAGACCCTCTACGATTTCTGGGAGGACACGGTGAATGTGCATCTCTCGAAAAAACTCCGGAAAGGGGACAAGACCCTCATTAATGTGGCTTCCAAAGAGTATGCAAAAGTGGTACGGAAGGAGATGCTGCCGAAGGGTACGAAAATTATCGATATCCAATTCCTGCAACAGGAAAATGGCGACCTCAAGCAAATCGTGGTACATTCCAAGAAAGCACGCGGATTGATGTCGCGCTTTATCATCAAAAACAGGTTGGTCGACCCCGAAGAGGTGAAGGGGTTCGATTACGAAGGTTATTTCTTTTATCCCGCCCTTTCGAAAGAAGATGTCTGGGTGTTTGTGAGATGATAGGGCGGTTTTATTTTATTTTTTTGTATATTTGGGGAGTTTTATTCCTGAAATCGACCATTATGAGCAAGTTAAGCATCAAACAATGGGCGGAGGAAGACCGTCCCCGTGAGAAATTACTACTGAAAGGAGTTTCGGTACTTTCTGATTCGGAGCTCCTTGCCATCCTTATCGGCTCAGGTAATGATAAGCAAAGTGCGGTGGAATTGAGCCGGCATATCTTGTCGAAAGCCGATAACGACCTGAACAAATTGGCCCGGATGAGCGTCTCCGATCTGGTAAATAACTTCCGGGGCATCGGGCAAGCGAAAGGGGTTACCTTAATTGCCGCGCTGGAGCTGGGGCGAAGGAGGAAGTCCATCGAAACGCCCCAAAAGAGAAAGATCACCTCGTCGAGGGTCGCTTATGAGCACTTCTATCCCTTGATGTCCGACCTGAATCATGAGGAGACATGGGCGCTGCTCACCGACCGGTCGAACAAGGTGCTCAGTTCCATGCAGGTAAGCCGTGGCGGCATCTCGGGAACGGTAGTCGATATACGGTTGATTCTGAGGGAGGCCCTTAGCCTGTATGCCTCCGGGATCATTCTCGGGCATAACCACCCCTCCGGGCAATGCAGGCCCAGCCCGCAGGATACCCACCTGACCAGGAAATTGAAGGAGGCTGCCCAATGGATGGATATCTCCCTGCTCGACCATATTATCGTCTGTGGCGACAGTTATTTCAGTTTTGCGGATGAAGGAATCATCTGATACAATTAAACAATATGCCGGATAATCGGTTTAATGAGAAAATGAAATTATGAACGAAGGATTACAAGCTTTACAAGATAAAATAGTGGTCATGCTCCGTACGGTATATGACCCCGAAATCCCCGTGAATATCTATGATCTGGGAATGATCTACGATGTGGATATCGATGATGAAAACAATGTGACTATTGAGATGACATTCACTTCTCCCAGTTGTCCTGCTGCCGACTTCATCCTGATGGATGTACAGTTGAAGGTAGAATCCATTCCCGAAGTCAACAAGGTGGAACTCGACCTCACGTTCGATCCCCCTTGGGACCGGTCGATGATGAGCGAAGAAGCATTGTTGGAGCTGGGAATGATGTAATTAAGGGATAGAAGTCCGGTTGAATAAATTGATTGTGAGGAATAAAGTCTATTTTCTTGCCGATGCCCATTTGGGCTCCAAGTCGCATGCCGATTCCATTGAGACGGAGCGTAAATTATGCCGGTGGCTGGATAGCGTGAGGGATGATGCTGCCGTGATTTTTCTGATGGGAGACATCTTCGATTACTGGTATGAATACCGGTATGTTGTTCCCAAGGGTTTTACACGCCTGCTCGGCAAGTTGGGCGAGATGACCGATGCCGGGATAGAAATCCATTTCTTTGCGGGAAACCATGACCTTTGGCTGAGCGACTATCTTTCCAGGGAGTGCGGGTTGATACTGCATCTGGAGCCTTATATCACTGAAATGGGAGGCCGGAAGTTTTTCCTTGCCCATGGCGATGGATTGGGAGATGACTCCCGTTCGTTCCACTTTCTCCGGAAAGTGTTTCACAGTAAATTCCTGCGTAAATGTTTTTCGGCCATTCATCCGCGGTGGACGATACCATTGGCACATGCATGGTCGAACAGCAGCCGGGACAGCCGGGGGGTGGTGCCTTATATGGGAGAGGAGCGTGAGCATCTTGTCCGGTTCGCCAGGGAGAAGCTGGTGGAGATGCCCGATATCAATTACTTTATCTTTGGACACCGCCATGTTTTACTCGACCTGCCCATTGCGGCACGGAGCCGCGTGATTATATTGGGCGACTGGATCACTCTTTTTTCCTATGCGGAGTTCGACGGGGAGGACCTGCAGTTAAAGCAATATAAAAATCCCATATTACGATACCGGCCGTTACCGACACGTTGAGGGAATGTTTAGTGCCGTATTGCGGAATCTCGATACATCCGTATGATGCGTCGATCACCTCCTGGGCTACGCCATGGACTTCGTGGCCGAGAATCACCGCATATCTTTTCCTTTTATCCAATTCCAGCTCTTCCAGTGAGATGCTGTTTTCTGCCTGCTCGATCGAAAAGACAGTATATCCTTCCGCTTTCAATGTTTCCACGGCTGAAAGGGTCTCTTCGAAATAACGCCATCTCACCGAATCTTCCGCGCCGAGGGCAGTCTTGTGGATCTCCACGTCGGGTGGTGTGCCGGTAATGCCGCAGAGCAGCACTTCCTCTATACGGAAAGCATCTCCTGTACGGAATACCGACCCTATGTTATGCCGGCTGCGTACATTGTCGAGCACCACCGCCAGCGGTATCTTCTCCGCTTCCCGGAACTCATCGACCGAAATCCGGTTCAGTTCTTCAATCTTTAATTTTCGTCGTTGCATAAGCATAAATCTTTATTTCAACATTGCCCGGATTACAAACCAGATATGGTGGAGGACGGTGGAGGTGTGGCCGTAATATTTTGCCATGATGCGGTAGCGCTCTTTCAGTGAAGCTTTGCGGTTGGCGGTAGTCATGCCTTCGTTGAGGTAGTTGACCAGTGTAAGGCGGGTGTTGTGGATGGATGCGGTTTTCTTCATCATACGGATGCACCAGTCGAAGTCGGATGAGAAGCGGTAGGAGAGGTCGTAGGGCTCCGCCAGCTCCCTCTTCACGATAAAAGCCTGGTGGCAGACCACCATTCCCTGTTTGAAACTTTTCCATGAGAGTGTTCCGGGGGCTTTCAGCCGGCGCATGTGGAGGAAAGCCCCTTCCTCGTCCACGATGGCCGTCTCTCCATAGAGGATATCGGGCGGATTCTCCGGGTCGAATGTCTGCATCATCTTCTCCACCGTATCAAGTGAGAAAAAGGTGTCGCCCGCGTTCAGGAAGCAGAGATAATCGCCGGTTGCCATCCGGATGGCTTTGTTCATGGCGTCGTATAGACCACGGTCGGGTTCGCTGACCCACTTTAGTACTTTCCCCGAGTCGCCGAGTCGCCGAGTCTCCCCGTCCCCGAGTCCCCGAGTCTCCCCGCCGCCTAGTCTCCTTTCTACCTTTCCACCTTTCCACCTTTCGCTTTGCGCAATCTGCCGTCGCTCGGCAAAATTAAGTAAACTTACTTTGCCCTCACTTACTGGCAGATTTCCACTGTTCCGGATCAGTTCCACCGTTCCATCGGTTGATGCACCATCCACGATCAGGTGCTCCAGATCGGGGCAGGTCTGTTCCCGCACACTTTTGAGTGTCCGTTCCAGCGTTCTTTCAGCGTTAAAAGTGACAGTAATGACGGATAGTTTCATTATTTTCGGGCGTAGATAACAATATAGGGCGATAAGAACCTCCCTTTTACCGGGAATAATTTGGCGGCATAGCTCAGCATCTTCACCCACTTTCTCCTTTTCCGGTTTTCGGGCTTTGGTTCCAGCCAGACCATGGGTTTTCCGAGATAGTCCACAGAAACATCATACAGGTTGAAAGACTGCATGATCTCTTTCAGGTAGGATATTTTCATCGATTGCAGGTTGTGGGCATCCAGATTCTCCCTGTCATACTTTCGCTGGATCTCTCCGTTCAGACCCAGGAAGTTGGGAATGATGATCAACAACTGTCCTTTTTCAGAGAGCAGGTCCACATGCCGGGCGATTACATCCCGGGTATCTTCGAAATGTTCGATAAATCCGGAGGAAAAGACCACATCATATTTCTTTTCGGAAGAGAAGGCGAAGAAATCCTTGTCGATGCACTGTATGGTGCTTTCGGGCAAATCGTTGATCCTTTCAAAATTACGGACGATCTCCTTGTTGATATGGAAATCGAGTATGGTCACGTCGCGGATACCCCGTTGGTAGAAGTAAGCGGCATACACGCCGGGAAAGCCGCCGATCTCAATGAAGCTTATTCCTCTGGTGAGTTTCGGCATAAATTTCTCGAACACCACTTTTTGGGGAATCTTGTCGTATTGGTAATTGCGCCAATAGTTATCCCAGAATTCCTTGTCGGTTATGTTGTTGTTTTTGTTCATATTTTATAGAGCCAATTCTGTTGTTATTCGGCTTCGCCGTTATTCGCTTCGCGTTATTCGCTTCGCGTTATTCGCTTCGCTGTTATTCGGCTTCGCCGTTATTCGCTTCGCTGTTATTTCCCGCTTTACGGGATAACTCAATTGCAATCGAATACCTACCAAACTACCACTGAACTATTACCGAATTACTACTGAATAACTACTGAATAACTACTGAATAACTACTGAATAACTACTGAATAACAATTGAATAACAATTGAATAACAATTGAATAACAATTGAATAACAATTGAATAACAATTGAATAACAATTGAATAACAATTGAATAACAATTGAATAACAATTGAATTACAACCGAGCAGCAATTGAATATTCATACACTTTCTTATATTGTTGAGCGACTGTTTCCTGTGTGTAATGCTCCATCACTTTCCTGCGGGCGTTGGTGGAAAGCGTTCCGGCATCTGCCTCGAATAGTGTCCATCGCAATCCGTCTGCCAGATCCTTTGCATCCTGATAATTCGCCACATACCCATTTTGTAGGTGGTCGATCATCTCCGGGATGCCCCCGGTTCGAAAGCCGAGACAAGGCGTGCCGCACGCCATCGCCTCCATGATGGTGTTGGGCAGGTTATCCTGTAACGACGGCGTGACAAACAGGTCGGCTGCATTATAAAGGTCCGGCATATCACCTGGTGCCACAAAACCTGTACTTCGGGTCGGGAGGCTGAATCGGGCAGCGGTTTCATCGCCGTTTGTGCCGGCGACCAGAAAGAGCAAGTCATCCCTTTGTTGGGCGACCAGCCGGGACGCCTCTATCAGGTAGTCTATGCCTTTACGCTTGTCGGAAGCTTTCATTGCCGCGAAGAGCACGATCTTCCTGTCGGTGGGGAGCCCCATTTTCTCCCGGATCGCGTTCTTGTCTTTGGGCAGGTAAATTTCGGTGTCGATAGGGTTGGGGATGGAGACAACCCTGTGTCCCTGTGTGAGCGGACTTTGCTTCGCCAACTCCTCCAACCAGCGGCTACAGGCGGTAAATGTGATATTCCCTTTACGGTAAGCCAATTGCTTTTGATGATAAACGGAGGTTGAAAGGTCTTTCAGGGAAGGCCTCTTCAGGTAGCTGCAGTGGCTGCAGCCGAAGGTGAAAGCGTCGCAGTCGCCGGCATAGTGGCAGATCCCGGTAAAGGGCCACATGTCGTGCATGGTCCATACCACTTTTTTCCCGGAGGCGAGGATCTGTCCAATTTCTTTCACGGAGAGCATGCCCTGGTTTATCCAGTGGAGGTGGACCACATCTGCTTCCTTGAAAGCAGGTAGTTTTGTCACCGGCACTCCCGTATTGGCAATCGATACGTCGAACAGGTTTTCTCTTGAAAGTCGGTTGTGCAGGTAAATAACACCGCGTTCCCAATAAAACCGTGCCTTGTTCATCTTTTCATTTCCCGCCGGGAATACCTTGGCGTCATTTCCCAGTTTAGAACGTACTACCATCGACGCATCATATCCCGCCGCCTGCATGGCATGCAATAACCGGGTTGCGGCTATGGCCGCCCCTCCCTGTATGTCGTATGTGCTGATGAAAAGTACTTTCATTGCCGTATCTTCGATGTAAGATTACAAAAGTAACGATTTTGAATTTAACAGGATTGATTTCGATGAAAATAGAAGGATAAAAGATCTATGGGTTGAATTCAAGTGAAATTGGATTGTATTGCGCATAAATATGGGGATGTTGCCCCGGTACAAACCATTGGGGGAATCAGGTTATAGTATGGAAGGTATCTTTTATATCCTCGCTGCTTTTCCCGTGCTCAAAAAGAGGCATATAAGGATCGGGCAAATAACGGAACTTTCGGGTTCTGATAATTCATCCATTTGGGAATGTGAAGTTTTTCATTTACCTTTGTGGGGAAGCGATGAATTATTTGCAAGGTATTAAAAACAAGCGCCATGGCACGGTTTATCAACCCGTTTACCGATATCGGTTTCAAGAAGATATTCGGACAGGAGGTCAGCAAGGAACTGATCATCGACTTTTTGAACGACTTGCTCGAAGGAGAGAGAAGTGTCAGCGACATCCGTTTCTTGGACAAGGAATTGTTGCCCGAAGTAGGGGGCGACCGGGGAGCTATTTACGATATTTTTTGTATATCCGACACGGGTGAGTACTTTATCGTTGAGATGCAGAATATCCGGCAGGTCAATTTTGCCGGCCGGGCGTTGTATTACCTCTCCCGCGCCATTGTGCGCCAAGCCGAGAGGGGAGAACAATGGCAGTTTGACCTGAAAGCGGTTTACGGTGTGTTTTTTGTGAATTTCCGTTTGCACGACACACCTGGCAAGTTGCGTAGCGACATAGTTTTGGCCGACAGGGATACTCATGAACAATTCAGCGACAAGCTGCGTTTTATTTTTATTGAGCTTCCCTCTTTCACGAAAGAGGAGAGCGGGTGTGAGACAGATTTTGACAAATGGATTTATGTGTTGAAGAATATGGAAACATTGGAAAGAATCCCTTTCAAGAACCGCAAGGCGGTATTTGAAAAATTGGAACAGATGGCCTCAAAGGCCTCCATGACCAAGAAGGAGCGCGAGATATATGAAAACAGCCTCGATGTATACCGCGACAACCTGGCTACTGCCACCTATGTTGAACAAGCCGCGGAGCTGGCTATGACAAGAGGTCTGGCGGAAGGCATGGAGAAAGGCATGGAGAAAGGTATGGCGGAAGGCATGGAGAAAGGGCGGGAAGAAGGCGACAGAAACAGGCAGCTTACAATCGCCGGGAACCTGAAGGCAAGGGGTCTGCCGGTTGACTTGATAGCTGAAACCACCGGGCTTTCCGCCGAAGAGATCGAAAAGCTGTAAAACAGCGGATAAGGGTCCTCCGACAAGGCCTCTCCCTGCTTATCGCACGAAAAAAACGTGTACCCCGATATGCAAATACGGGGTGCACGTTTATTGTTTGCAACCGGTCGTTACTCCCGCCGGTCGTTACCTGAGGTATTCCGTATCGGAATAATAGAGGCGGAGGTATGTTTACCTCGTCCGCTGTTCTTTAAGGTCGAAAAAATTCGACCTTAAAGAACGCATTTCTTCATCCGTCAAAGTAATAATATATCCTTCAGGGAATTTATCGGGATTATTCTTTACGGCTTCATTGGGGTTTTCAGGTAAAATTTCATCTTTTCTTTCTGCTGGTCTAACAGTATTTGTTTGTAAATATTTATATCCATGGTTTACAGTGTTTTATTTATACACTCAGAGACATAAATATTCTATAAAACTGCACTATTTTTGTGTTTTTATGCTTTTAAACTGCACTATTGAATTTTAAGTTACAGTTTTATATAAGAGTCCACTCCGATAAGTCGTTTTCTTTAAAAACAACCCCTCCACAATACCCTGTAAGGTGGGTAAAATTGGCAAAATGGGGTTTTCGGGGGAGACTCATATAAAAAACCGCCCCGGAGAACCGGGACGGGAGGTCAGAACCATTTTAACGTCAATTAAAAACTAAAGCTTCACGACCTGTAATTCTTTCCCTAACTTATTAAAGGCTTCTGATATCTTTTTCGCCTGTTCTACACGCGGTTTTGTCTCCCCCGATGCATAACGCTGTAATTGGCGTTGATTGATACCTGTCATTCGCTCTAATGCCGAGTTAGTAAAAATACCCTTGTAATGTTGCAAAATACTTCCCGCATCGAATTTATAAACAAGTTCAAAATCGATGGTCAGTGTTCCAAGAGTAGTGTCCACTTTGTATTCTGCACGGAAAGTGTTGATTGAAGTAGTGCCGAAAGCATTTACGTTTGGTGGAAGGTATGGCAAATACTGACTCTTCATTGTGCGGCTTTTTAACTGTAAGTATGCTGTTGTACAGTATTTTATCCATAAGTGGACATTACCTGTAAAATGTAATAAATGAGAGATGAAAAATCACAAGGAAAATAGTAATAAGCTGTAAAATTCAGATAAATAACTATCTTTGCAATGGACAATAAAATTCAAAGTGATGAAAAAGGGAGATAAGGCAAAAGTTTCTCCGAAGCTTACAGGAGAACCGGAGTGGATAGAGGGCGAAATTATCGACATTGAAAAAAATCCATTCAAAGGTATTGTCATCGCCATTAAAGATCAGTTGGGTAGAATTTTTTTTGGTGAAGAAAGGTATTTTTTACCGGCATCATGATATTTATTAGAAAATAATATCAAATATGTATGCTATAGCTTTTGAATTCTATAATACGCAGGGAAGCGTTTATCTCACAGAGAAAAACGATATGGCCAACTTATTTGGATTTGCGCACCTTCTGCGATAGGACTAAGTATTGCAGCCCGTATGTGTTAAACTGATACGGTTTCAGCTTATGAATGAAAATAATATTATTTTAAAAAATGATGAAAATTGCGGGTTTCTCTATTCCCGCTTTTATGTGTCAGTAGGAGAATCAAATATTAAACTAAATTCTCATGATTTAAAAGCCATCCACATGAAGGAAGGAACTTATGAATTAAATGTAAGTGATGGTTTTTGGTATAAAACTAAGAAAAAAGTAACTTTAGAAAATGATGAAGTATTAAATATTAGTATAAAAAAATTGATCCCTAATGCTTATAATTTATCTTGTATCAGCATTGTTGTATTTATATTTATATTAAGTAATATACTTGAAATTATTCCGAGTAAAGTTTTTCCGATAACTATTATATTAGCTCTTATGCCAGTTCTTTTTTTGGCTATATTTTTGAAGAGTAACTTTATTAAAATACATACAAATAGCTATCATAAACATTAATTCGTATTCTTGTCATAACCAATATTATGTGGAGTAGATTGACGAGTGCTATTGACTTTATCCTTTTCCCATTCCCTATCTATCTTAGGTGGCATATTCTCGTAAGCTTTCTCAAGCGCCTCCCTTTTAGCCATAGAGTCAGCTCTTGCATACACATCTGTAGTGTATCGAAGCATGTCCAAGAAGATAACGGATATTATCCGAAATTTCGGATAATATCCGTTATTTCTTTGTATATGTGATATATAACGATATGAATTAAATATAATTAAGGGACATTAGTGATCACGTATATATTAATGCTTCACAAGTTTCCGGTTTTGAAGGTAGGGGAGAGAAACCGAGGCAGAATGGAGCTATGCCCAATCTTGAATAGGGAATCAAAAATATTTATTTTCGGAATTACTGCAAATCACCGGATAATTTGTTTGAGTAAAAGGAGAATATTACAGTTATACACTGTAATGCACGTTGAATCATTAAAGTTCATAACGATGAAAGTAATTAGTTCGGCGGAATTACGCAATAATATGAAAAAATATCTGGATACTGCCAGGACTGAAACGGTAATTATCCAAAGAGGAAGATCCGAAATGTTTGAACTGACAAGGCAGAATGATCTGCCGGAAGATTTCCACAGGGCCATTTCAATGGATGAGGCGATTGTCAGGGTTGAAAAAGGAATGAGGAAGATTATATAAAAGATAAGCAAGATTTTGTCGCTTATGGCGGGTTACAATGTTTTGGAACGACTTGCCAAAGGCATTTATAAAGGGAAATCCCGGCAGGGGTTTCCCTTTATGTATCATCGGGTACTTTTCAATTTCCGGCCTATCCTGTAGGCCAGGTACACCAGTAGCAATGCCGCTACCACATTCAAGATATGCAGCCTGGTTTGTTGCCATTTGGTGAGGTAATTCACCGGGACTTCCTTTTCAACGACGACCGGGATGCTGTCCACCCGTTGGTGGTATACCGTGTCACGTACAAACCGCTCGCGCCAGCGGACCACATCCTTGTAAACTGTATCCCCGCGCTGGAACATACTGATCGTGTCGCGGTAAAAAATGCTGTCGAGCCTCAGTCGGTCCTTGTATTCGGTGACGGTGCGCTCCACGGGCATATACACGGTGCGCGTCTTGCATCCGTGTAAAGTGATGCAGAGAATGATAAAAAGTAGCGCATATTGTGTTTTCATTTGCCACTCATTTGTTTGATCGTTATGATTATCCATTCGCCATGATTATCCATTCCACCGGTGGCTTGGGTTGTTTTCCGGAGGGTGTTGCCGTTTTTCATTCGAACAAATGTTTGTATTGTCGCGGTATCGACCTTTGCAACGCCTCCCGGATCTCCCACTTGTGGATGTCCAGATCCTTATTGATATCCAGTGCGGGATTCTGCCGGGCTACCTTGTCCGATGTGATCACATAATCGTCCGGCTTGCCTATGGCGGCGGGCCAGAACACTGCGCAGTAGACATCCAGCCAGTTTCCCATTTTCCCGCGGTAAGGGGCCAGGTACCGTCGCACCCAGTCCAGTTGTTCCACATTGCTCATCCGGCGCAGTTGCCCGGTAGTCGTACCCAGCGACCGCGCCGTGGCCGGCATGAACTGGATCAGCCCCGTCGCCCCCGATGTCTTGTTGACGATACGGTGGTCCAGTGTGCCGGCCGTCTCGAACCACATCACCAGCATCAGCCAGTCGGGATCGATGCCTAAGTATGCGCAGATCTCCTCCACTTTTTCAGTGAAAGCCTGCCTGTTTTCATTGATCAACTGTTCGAAAATCATGGTCAGGAAGTTTGGAATCGTGTTGGCGTTATCAGTAATCCATTATCAGCCGGTAGTTTTCAATATCCAAGACCCCTCTTCCGGGATAAACCCGCCGGAAAGGACGAATCCTGTTCCGGCAGGTTGGGATTAAAAGATATGGCGATATCAATGTTTCACTGGCAAGCTGGATTGTTTGATGCCGGAAAACCGATAGTCTAATCGAACAAATCGACCGCCTAATGTCGAACGATCCATAAGCCGGCTTATAGACAATCCGTAAGCCGGCATATAGACGATCCATAAGCCGGCTTATAGACAACCCATAAGCCTGATGAGATTATACGTTCAATGGGTATCCAAACTCGTATGAACGGGGTTCTTTCAATGGCGTTTTGACGCCTGAAAACTGCGTGGTCAGCACCAGTTGGTAATCCCCTTCGGGGAGATCGGCCGGCACAATGAACGTAACTCTTGATGGGTCGTTCGTCAGTATGGAAGTGGCGGGAATGGCTGTTTCCGCATCCGTTTCCATATTCACGAGCTTGAGCCCTACCGACGGGTTTTCGCCTTCGATCCTTATCCGTGTGCCTGTGAGGTTGACGCCGCCACCGGGCGTGAGTGTACCGTTCTCTTCGCCGGAAGCCACATCCGTTACCGAATTGATCACAGTGCCGGAGACGGCCAGCCCGCGTATGTTGACACCTGTTGTCTCAACGGCTTTCCGTAAATTCACGTTCGGTATAACCCTTACCCCAAGGCTGTGTTTTGTGCTGTCCCATTGGGCGTTGTCGCCCGTGAACACGCCGTTGACCTTCAGCCCGAAAAAGCCCAGGCCGAAAGCCACGGAGGCCCCGTTGCATACTTCTTCGATGGCTATTTGCTTGAGGATCTCGATGGATGCTTTGAGAGTAGTGGCGTTCAGGTCGGTACGGCGGGCTACCGCCGTCTTGATCAAGTCGTCTTCGTTGAGCGATTTGCTGGTCACAACGCGACCAAAACGGTCGTCTTTACGTTCCGTGATGGGTAGGTCGTACAACTCTACCATTACCTTGTTTTTTTCGGTTGTTGCCATAATAGTTTGATTTTTTTTATTAATGATACATATTCATCCTTAGTGCGGATGATCATTTTGGTTTATTATTTTCCGCAAGGGCGTTGACAATCCCTGAACTGGGTGGGTTCCCGGATAGTAGTTTGGTATTCAAGTTGTCTACCTCGGCTTTCAATTCTTTGAGGTTCTTTTTTTGTGTCAAACATATTCAGGAACACCTGAAAGGAGTTCCGCGCATGATTATAAATTGTTTGCAGGATTCGTATTAGATGTAACTCATTTATAACCTTTCAAAGATACTTTGTAATATATCGGTAACCGAGTGCAACGCATTACAAAGTCAAGGTGCCGTTCAGATTAAAAGCAAATGGGAAAATCATCCCTTTTTATTATACTACCTCCTTTCTTTCATATATAAATTAGTGTCATTATTTACAGCCATCCGGTTTCCCCGAAAAGCCCGGTGATTTTTTCCCGGAAAGAAGCGTTATCGCCCGCGGGACGGTATTGCAGGTATCCTTCCGGATGATATAATCGCAAGATATCGCCTTGCATTTCATAACGGTATATTTTCGACAGGCGTTCAATATATAACTGTCCGTCCGGTGTATCCAGCGCATAGGTCAGGACTTGCATGTCAATGCCGAGCGTCCGCTTTTCTTCGTCACACATGTATTTTCCCGCCATATGGTTGACGGAACTTTTGCCATAAGCATTGCCGCCGGACTCAAGTAACAACTGGTAGTTATATTCACTGACCGGCTGGGGGATGATTAGTGCGCTGGTATCCGGCGAACCGAAACCCTCCAGCTTCCACACCGTGCCCACGAGGGGTTGGTCGGGCGGCAGCAATTGTTCACTCCGGTCGCAATTGGCAATAAGGAATGGTAATGCTGCAATAATTAATTGCACCTTTAATACGTTGTGGTTAATATGGGTTGTTTTCATAGATTTCTCGTTTTTAGCCGGCCTCATACCATTGAGAACAATATTCTCTGTTTATTTTAGTTAATTAGGTGGCAATATTCATAACGACTCAAAATAAAGAAAAATTTCCCTATTTTGCAATAGTTATATGGTTAAATAAATGAAAATTAATTGATGTTTTGTGTATTTATAATTAACAAAGGTGTCAGGCTATTTTTTGATTCTTGTCATCAATCTTTTTATCGCTATAATCAGCTTATCCGGGAAAAAGTCTTTCCAATGGAAATTGGATAGTTTAAACCCGACCGGACTATATTCTCCGGATAACCTTTTTTCCTGTAATTCATGGATCAACTTCAGATAGTCATTCCCCATCCTTTCGACCGAAAAATCTGTTGCTGCTTTTTCTGCACACAATTTGCTCATTTTGATAAGATTATCCGGGTTACTGCCTAACTTGATGATGGCGTCGGCAAAAGCCTGTGTTTCTCCAACTCGGGGAAGAAAACCGTATACGCCATCTTTTACGCAATTGTCCGTAATGTTTTCCAAATACGAGGCAACCGGAACGCATCCGCACGACATGCTTTCGATTAAAGTAAGGGGTAAGCCTTCATAAAAAGAGGTCATCAGGAAAATATGATGTGACTGGTATAATTGATATACCTCTTCCCTTGCGATAGTACCCCGGAATGTGACCAAATTATCGACACCCTTTTCTTTCAAAAGCCTTATCAGTGTCTTTTTATCGGGGCCATCTCCCACAATGGTCAGTTCAAAAGGGAATGCAGCTTTCTTTCTGCACAATTCCAATATTTCCGGGATGAAATAAATACCTTTTTGTGCGTGGTTTAGTCTGCCGACAAAGATTATCTTGATGGTTCGAAAGTTATTGCGGGTTAAGGAACCCATGTGCATACCCGGTAGCTCAATGCCATTGGGGATGCAGTAAAGTTTTTGTATATCAATGTATTGACGGGATCCTTCGTAAGCGGCCATACTCACACATGAAACGCCGTCTATATTATTCATATTCCGGCTTGCGACCAGGTAAACACCATAATTGTCATTGTGGACAACAGATAGTATGATGCTTTTTTCGTTGAACTTGTGGGCAGAAAGTTGGGCAAAAAGACTGTGATTTAGTATGATTACATCATATTGCCCCCGCCTAAGTAATTTTCCAATCATGGATGAATAGATAAATTTACCGAAAGGAAACCATTCCATCTCTCCTATATTCATATAATCGGATTGTAATCCTGACCGGGCGATTTCAGAATACCATACGCCTTGTGATTGTTCGGTGATGATGGTAACGTCATGTCCCAATGAGGAAAAATATTTCCCCAAGCTCAGGACAAACGTGCTGACTCCGCCGCCGGCACTCAGGCTGTATGTCACGATACCTATTTTCATCGACAATAATTCACTTTTTTATTTTTTCTTGCAAACAATCACATTATCAATAAAAATATCGCTGCGTTGTTTACTGATAGCATATCTGATGGCTCCCACTATATTATTATAGAACAATAAAAAACCATGATAATATTTTGAGATCCGGTTTCTTTTTATGTTCTCTTTGGTGAAGATAAAGAAGTTCTTTAACTGGTATATGGCACGAATATCCTGGAGGGTTTTACATTGCTCCAATACCTCAAATCCGGTCTGTTCCAGAAGGTGTTTCAGCCCGAAAGAAGTATAACGGGTGTAATCATGTGGTTTTTCGTGTTCACCCCATATAAAAGGGACAGACAAAAGAAGTATCCCTTCGTTTTTTAGCACCCTATGGATTTCTTTTACCAGGTTGTTGGGATCATTCACATGTTCGAGCGTTTGAGTACATACAACACTGTCAAAATCATTATCCCTGAATGGAAAATTCTTTCCATCATAAAACAAGTCGATATCCTCGTTCGAATGGTCATGTGCCCCTTCAAAATCAATTCCAATATACTCGCTGTAATTAAACAGGTTTTTGTAGGGTTTGTTGCCGCAACCCACATCCAACGTCTTGCCGTTTATGTAATGTGCATAGTTCTTTATGGCTTTTAATAATTCATTTCGGGCGTAATAAGACCCATTCTTTAAGTGGAACATTGTATTTGTAATTTTGTATTGTTGTTAATTGGAATCATTTACCTTGTGAAAGAGTTCTTCATCCTATCTTTTACCAGTTGAACCACATCCTGTTGGATGGTAGAATGCAATGCCTTGTTTACCGTGAAATAGAATAATCCCCCGACGCCGATCTGTGTGCCAAGCATTAAAAAATCATTCTTAATGATCATTGGAAACACCATAAGGAGACAGCACATAGCAGTGCTGATAACCATATACGGTAAAATATCCAGTAATTGGCGTTTTACGTCGTATCCGGTGCCCCGGGCTGTAACAAAAATACCGATAAAGTATTGTATGATTGCTGCCACTGCTTGCCCTATCACCAGTGCGGGAATGCTAATGCCGACCGTCACGAAAATAGCGATCAGGATAATGGCATTTTTCACCAATTCGATGTAAAATACGATTCTTGTCTTTCCTCGTGCGATGAGGTAGTTGTTTTGTAGCGTGACCAGCACGAAAAATATTCCTTTGACCAGTAAAATCTGAAACAGAGGAATGGAAGAATCCCATTTTGTCCCGAAAAAGATATGGAATATGGGCTCCGCAGCTACGATTAGTGCAGCAAAGAAAGGGATGATAAAATAAGCAGCCATTCGGTTTGTTTTGCCGAAGACGCGCTTCATCCGCTCTTTGTCATCTTGAATGGAAGACAAAGAAGGCAGAAGAAACTGTCCGAATGCTTGTAGCAATGAAATATATCCCATTCTTGACCATTTGTCGGCCTGTGCATAATAACCCAGTTGATGGAGGCTGTATCTTGATCCGATAATTAACGGATACAGACTTTGAAAGATTGTATTGGTGAAGGAGGTCAGGAATATGTTTTTTCCGGTGGTGTACATTTTTTTTAATGATGCCCAGTCAAATATAAATGTAGGGCGCCATGAGTTCTGTATCCAGAGAAAAAGGGTGCGGGTTGAAGCCAGTACCAACGCTTGTATCACCAATGTCCATATACCCAAGCCGATCAGTGCCAACACGATAGCAGTGCCTCCTGAGATGAGTAAAGGGATCATATTTGCCAAAGCCACTGCTTTCATCTTCATCTCCCGCATAAGGATGCTGCTTTGTACTAAACCGAAAGCTTGGATAATAACAGTGAGAAACATTACCCGGGAAAGAGGAATCAACCGTATGTCGTCGTAATAATGGCTGATGGCGGGAGCCAAAAAAAAGAGTAAAGTGTATAATAAGATACTGATGGCCAGATTGAAAGAGAAAACGCTCTGGTAATCCCTGTCGGTAGTCTCCTTGTGCTGGATGAGTGCGACGTTGAATCCACTATCAACGAAAATAGTGATGAAAGCGGAGAAGACGGTAATAATCATTATCACGCCAAAATCCTCAGGAAAGAGTTTATTCGCCAGGATGATCCCGGAGATTGCGTAAGTAATCTGGCAGAACACCTTGTCGAAGGTGCTCCAGATAAGTGCGCTTATGCTTTTTTCCTTGAGTGTTTTTGCCATGTCGCGAAATTTGTCATCTACAAAGATAATTATGCCAGGATATTTTTATAAGCATTGATGTAACGATCACTGACCGTGTCGAGGTTGACCTTGTCGCGGATGATCTTCCAGGATTCCTCTCCCATCCTTGAGGCCAGGGAGGGATCTTTTAGGAGTATAAGCAATTTGTCCGCAAGGCCATCCACATCGTTTTCTTCAAAGAAAAACCCGTTTTTGTTGGGAACGACCAAGTCGTGTTCCGTGCCATCACAAACCGAGCAGATGACCGGCAGACCGAAGGTCATCGCGTCATTGATGGACAATCCCCCCATGCCTGCCAAAACATAGATGGCCGAAGCAGAGAGGTAGAAGGCAATGGTTTCATTGTCATGAATGGCTCCGGTGAAAACAACCTTTTCACCGAGATGCAACCCGACAGCCTGTTCTTTTAGATTTTCCATTTCCGGGCCACCCCCTATTACTACCAATTCTGCCCGGGGAAAGGAAGGGGCGATTTTGGAAAAGGCATCGATAAGCAGATCGACCCGTTTCCATTTTACCAGACGTCCCACATGGACGATCCGGTAATCACTCTTTTTTAATATGTTATTTTTTTGTGACAGCTCTCTTTTCATGCTAAACATAGCATCTGTATTATTCGAGTTGTATGTCACAAATACTTTCTCGGGTGCGATGCCATAGGTGGGCATCAATTCTTTTCCAAGGGAGGCATAAGCGAGCGCACCATCCGCCCTTTTGTAACAATACCTCCGTATTTGCATGGTTATCCATTGCCGCAAAATGAAACCGGCACCTTTGTTGAGCAATTTCATGTCTTCGTCGAAGAAGCGGTGCTTTTTGAAATAAGAGAACACCTTGCCATAAGGAGGCACCCTGAAAGGGATTTCGCGGATGACAAACCTGGTATGCGTGGATTTTAATACTTTTCGCAAAGCCGGTTGGAAAAAAAATTGCAGGAAATATGGCCAGACGGTCACTAAGATATCGGGTTTTTCTGTACGGATGATATCGGGTAAGTGGGGAAAGTAGGGTTTCCTGAAAACAGATAATTCCTCATCTGTTTGAATCGTTTGATAGGTGCTGTTTCGGGAATCGATTACCTTTACACCTTTACCGAGCACCGGGCTTTTTCCCTTGGGGATTACCACCACCGTGTCCACTCCCTTTTGTACCAATTTGTTCAACTGGGCATCGAAGTAGGGAGGAATACCACCAAAAGTGTAGAGAATCTTCATAAACAGGGCGGATTTAAAAATCGGTTTTAGAGGATAATATATTCCGCCGTAGTACCTGTAGCGATACCTGTTTGCCCACCTTTATACCTTTTTGTGTGAGCTGTTCCTCTACCGTCCGGTAAGCCAGCTCGGGATTGTTATTATCGCCGCTGAGGTGGCATAGCCAGATATTCCGGAGGTCCGGCGAGTAGTTATTGGCCAGGAACTCGGCAGTCTGCCGGTTGCTCAGGTGTCCCGATCCGGAACAGATACGTTGTTTCAAATGATAGGGATAACGGCCGTTGTTGAGCATTTCTTCATCGTAATTGGTCTCGATGACGAGGTGATTGGCTTTGCAGATATAATAGGCCACTTCGTCGGTAATGCTGCCCACATCGGTGGCCAGGGTAAACTTATGGTCGCCGAACCGGATAAAGAAGCCGGAATTGTCCACACTATCGTGGGGTACGTCGAAAGCGGTGATCTGGAAATCTTCAATCTGAAACGGTTTTCCTTTCTCGATATATTGGGTTGATCCGTTGAGGCTGTTGCGGACAAGGGGGTGGTTTATGATTGCCCTGTGTACCTCGCGGGTGGCATAGACCGGGATATGCAGCTTTTCCCCGAGGTAACCCACCGATTTAATATGATCGTAATGGTCGTGTGTGACCAGGATCGCCAAGATCGATGAGAGTTCGATCCCATAATGTGCAAGCCGCTTCTTGATGACGCGCGGCCCTATGCCGGCATCGATTAGGATACCCCAATGGGAATTCCCCAGATAGTAGCTATTGCCGCAACTGCCGCTGCTCAGGCTGAAGAAAGAGATTTGTTCCGATGGAAAAAGTTCGTACTGCATGGCTAATCGATAAAATCTTCAAAGTAACGGGTTATATGCGCATGTAGATGCACCCGGTCAGGTCCCATCATATTGTGTCCGTGGCCGGGGTAGATAAAGAAATCGGGGTGTGTGCCCGCCTTGATACATGCCTTCAGGAATTGCAGGCTGTGCTGCATCACCACAGTGGGATCTTCGTCGCCATGGATGATGAGCAGACGGTCTTTCAATTGACCGGCTTTGGGTAAGAGGCTGCTTTCGGCATACCCTTCCGGATTTTCATCCGGTTCATCCATATAGCGTTCGCCATACATCACCTCATAATATTTCCAGTCGATCACCGGTCCTCCGGCAACACCCACCCTGAAGAGGCCGGGATAGCGGAGCAACAGGTTGATGGTCATGAAACCGCCATAGCTCCAGCCGTGTATTCCCATCCTTTCCTTGTCCACATAGGGGAGGGAGTGAAGGTATTCCACCCCTTTCCTCTGGTCTTTGGCCTCTTCCACGCCCAGTTGGCGGTGCGTTACCTGCTCAAAGGCAGCGCCCCTGTAAGAAGTGCCGCGGTTATCCATTACGAACACCAGGTATCCTTTTTGCGCCATGTAGGTCTCCCATCCGCCGGAGCCATATCGCCAGCGATTGCTTACCATCTGGGAATGGGGTCCTCCATATACATAGACCGCCACGGGATATTTTTTAGAAGCATCGAAACCGGCCGGCTTCACCAACCGGTAGTAGAGGTCGGTACTGCCGTCCGCCGCCTTGATGGTGCCCGATTCCACCGGAGGCATCTCAATGCCTTCATAGGGGTTGTCTGCCGCCGCCAGGAGGGTGGATTTTCCTTTGCGGATGTCTATGAGCCGGATCTCTCCCGGGTTATCGTGCGCCGAGAACCGGTCGGTGAAGTATCTTCCCGAGTGGCTTATGGCTCCCGAATGGATGCCCGGTTGAGTGCTGAGATGCGTGGTCTTGCCGTTCTTCAGCTCCACGCTGTAGAGATGCCGTTCCATCGGCGTGGGGTCGGTCGATACAAAATAGAGGTTTTCTCCTTTCTTGTCGATGCCGATGATATCGGTCACTTCCCAATCTCCCCGGGTGAGTTGACGGTTCAGTTTTCCCGACCGGTCGTAGAGATAGAGGTGGTTAAAGCCGTCCCTCCTGCTCTGCCAGATGAATTGGTCTCCCTTGCTGTCGGTAAAGAGCACGGGGTGTTCCGGTTCCACATACCAGGGATTGATCTCTTCGAACAATGTCCGGTCGAAATCGCCGGAGGCAGCATGGTAGCGGTTCAGCTTCATCCGGTTTTGTCCGCGGTTCAGCTCGGCAACGTATATCGACGATGCATCGGGGTTCCATGCAATGTTGGTGAGATAATGCTCATCGGGCGTGCCCGTTTTCAGATAAATAGTCTCACCGGTAGCGGTGTCATGGATGCCGATGGTCACATGGTGGCTTTTCATGCCCGCCATCGGATATTTGACAGGTTTCGCTTCGGCCACCCGTGTTGAAATATCCACCAGTGGATAGTCGGTCACCATGGTCTCATCCATACGGTAGAAAGCCAGTTTCTTGCCATCGGGCGACCAGAATATGCCGCCGTCGATGCCGAATTCGTTGCGGTGTACTGCCTGGCCGCACACAATACCCGGGTTTTCTTCCCGGGTGACGGCTCTCTCTTCACCATCCCGGTTCCTGATGAAGAGATTGTTTCCGATGGTGTAGGCCAGATGGTGGTTGTCCGGGGAGAGCAGATGGTTTTCGCTGCTGTCGGGAAAACTGAAAAAAGCCTCCATGGCCATTTTCTCCGTATCAAACAGTCCGGTGCCGTTGGCCATAACCACTTGTATCAACGGATTGCCGTCGGCAGGGAAGGAGAGGCGTATAACCTGCCCGGATTGTTTGGATTGTTTGGATTGCCCGGATTGTTTGGATTGTTCGAACTCTTTTGACTGTCCGGATTGTCCGGTTGAATCCTCTTCAAATCCAATTTTGTCAAATGTAAGGAACAATTGCTTATCAGCCGGGTTTGTGAGGTCTTTCACAATCCATACGGAGTCGTTGCGGAGCGCCATCAGCCGGTCGCCATGCCACTGGAACTGTGTCGGAATCCGGGGAGTGAAACGGGTGTACTCCTTACCCCCCGGTATGAGTTCCTCCAGGGTAAATTGCCTGGTCTGCTGCGCGGCAAGCGTTGTGGCGAAAAGATATGTCAGGATGAATAAAAAATGTCTATGCATGTTGTGTAAGTCGAGGTGACTACTCTCTAATATAATGCCTGTCTTGTATAATGCCTGTCTTGACAAGAGGGATCTACAGCCCTGTTTCAGAGAGTCTTTTCGCTGTCTGGTGAAACCCCTCCATTATCTGCTGTACTACTTCTCCTGCCGGAATAATCTCTTTAATATGGGAAGCGATCTGCCCGATTTCGAGCTCTCCCTCCGATAGGTCTCCTTCGAAGATACCTCTTTTGGAGCGGCCTTTGCCCAAGAGTTCACGCAGTTCTTCAGGCGTGGCGCCGCGGTCTTCCAGTTGCTGTACCTGTTGGTAGAACTCATTTTTTACCAGTCGCGTGGGACTCACCTTCTTGAGGGATAATACCGTGTCTCCTTCATTCAGGGAGATGCACCGTTGCTTGAAGGCCTCGCTGGCAGAGCTCTCCCGGGTCAGCGCGAACCGGGTACCTACCTGCACACCCTCGGCTCCCAGTGCAAATGCTGCGGCCATTCCCTCGCCCGAAGCGATACCCCCGGCGGCGATCAGGGGTAAATCGATTGCTTTTCTCACCTGCGGTATCAATGTGAAAGTGGTGGTTTCTTCACGGCCGTTATGGCCTCCGGCTTCGAAGCCCTCGGCAACGACAGCGTCAACGCCTGCTTCGGCGCATTTGACGGCGAAACGGGAGCTGGATACCACATGGGCCACCTTAATCCCTTCCGCCTTAAGCGTTGAGGTCCATGTTTTAGGATTGCCTGCCGAAGTGAAGACGACCGGTACTTTCTCTTCGAGGATGATTTGCATGATCTCCTCGATCTGCGGGTACATCAACGGTACGTTTACCCCGAACGGCTTTCCGGTGGCCGCCTTACATTTACAGATATGTTCCCTTAATGTGTCGGGATGCATTGATCCCGCTCCAATCAGTCCCAGCCCTCCGGCGTTGCTCACAGCCGCAGCCAATTTCCAGCCGCTGCACCATACCATTCCTGCCTGGATGATAGGGTAGCGAATACCAAAGAGGGCCGATATTCGGTTTGTATTCATGTTTGAACTATTTGTTGCTTGAACTTACAAAGATAATAACCTCCTGATGATTTTCCCTCATTGTCGTGGAACAAAGTCATTTTTTTAGTAGCTTTGCGGTTTAAAGTGGGCAAGTGGTTAGGTGCCTAAGTGGGCAAGTGGTTAGGTGCCTAAGTGAGTAAGTGGTTAGGAGCCTAAGTGGGTAAGTGGTTAGGTGCCTAGGTGGAAAGGTGGGAAAGTGACAGGGGAGAGAGGGAGACTTGGCGACTGGGGAGACGCACTGTATGCTGATAGTGCACTTCGCGCGATAATTGGTAATTGGTAATTAGTAATTGGTAATTTAAAATATATGAACGTCCTTCTTCTTGGTTCCGGCGGGCGCGAGCATGCGTTAGCATGGAAAATTCGAAAGAGCAGATTCTTGAATAATCTCTATATCGCTCCCGGTAATGCCGGTACGGCATCGTTGGGTGTGAATGTCGACATTGGGGTGACTGATTTCGGTGCGATGAAACGGTTTTCACTCGACCATGATATCGATATGATCGTGGTTGGGCCGGAAGTGCCCTTGGTAGAGGGGGTCTATGATTACTTTCATGAAGATGAGGATGCCTGCCATATTGCTATTATCGGGCCATCGAGGAAAGGGGCGCAATTGGAGGGGAGCAAGGATTTCGCCAAACGATTTATGTCCACCCACAATATTCCTACCGCACGGTTTAAAACCGTTACTCTCGACAGCGTAATGGAGGGAAATGACTTTCTCGATTCGCTTCCGCCGCCTTATGTGCTGAAAGCAGACGGGTTGGCTGCCGGAAAAGGGGTATTGATCGTAGAGGATCTCAATGAAGCCAAGCGGTTACTCTGGGAGATGCTCAACGGGAAGTTCGGAACTGCCAGCAACAGGGTGGTGATAGAGGAATTCCTGTCGGGTATCGAGTGCTCGGTTTTTGTGCTGACGGATGGCAAATCATATAAGATCCTGCCGGTGGCGAAAGACTACAAGCGGATTGGCGAGGGGGATACCGGATTGAATACCGGGGGAATGGGGGCAGTGTCACCCGTGCCTTTTGCGGATGAGCTGTTTATGGAAAAAGTGCGTAGCCGGATTGTGGAGCCGACTGTCGGAGGATTGCAAAAAGAAAAGATAGATTACAAAGGGTTTATTTTTATTGGGTTGATCAATGTGGAAGGCGAGCCGAAAGTGATTGAATACAATGTACGTTTGGGTGATCCGGAGACGGAAGTGGTAGTGCCCCTGATCAAGTCGGATCTCCTGGAATTATTCACGGCCGTGACTATGGAAACCCTGGATGAGAAAGAACTTGAGTATGACAACCGTTATGCCGTAACGGTGATGATGGTCGCCGGAGGATATCCTGGAACATATGAAAATGGGAAGACCATCGAGGGCCTGGACGACATACAGGATAGCCTCGTTTTCCATGCCGGCACGAAAAATGTGGAAGGAAAAGTGGTATCGTCAGGAGGACGGGTGCTTTCGGTCACCTCCTATGGGAAGACTATGGATGAAGCATTGGAGACATCCTATAAGAATATCGCCAAGGTCCGTTTCAACAACAGCTATTTCAGGAGAGATATAGGTTTCGATCTCGGTATATAATAATATAATCGGTATATATAATATAAGTTGTCCATGCATCCTGTCGTCAGATCATTCCGTGCAGCTTTCGTGGAGGGGCGTTTTGTTCCCCTGCTTGCCGCTTTTGGAATGACCGGCATGCGGCTTGCCCTATTCTACACGGGGGGCATGCCCCTGATTGCTTCCATTGGAGACAATTATGTGTGGGAACCGGTAGCCCATCTTTTTAACCGTCCGCAGGTTTCACTGGCCGCTTCCACGCTGTCCGTCTTTCTTATAGCATGGATACTTTCCCTGTTAAACAATAGGTTCAACCTTATCCGTTCACGGTCTCACCTCCCCTTTACCGCACCGTTATTCTTATTAAGCCTTCACCCCTATTTTTTGGTGATGTCGGGCGATTATATGGCTGTTATTTTTGTCCTTCTGGCCTTCTTCCCGTTTCTGGAGTCGTACCAGAAGCCGGACGCTTACCTTTGTTCCTTTCGGGCTTCGATACTGGTCGCGGTGGCTTCACTCTTCCAGATATATGCGCTTATGTTGCTGCCTTTGTGGTGGGTCGGGGAGCGGTCGATGAGGGGATCCCAGTCCCGCTCGTTTGCCTCATCCCTGTTTGGTCTCTTCCTTGTGTATGTGACGCTGTTCTCCATCTATTGGCTGCTCGATGATATTCCCCGTTTTGTCAGGCCGTTTCTGCAGTTTGTTTCCTTTTCAGCACCCGAAATTCCCCGATTTTCCGTGCTGGAGTGGGGGGGAGTATTCTTCGTGGCATTGTTTTTTATATCCAATATGGTTCTCAGCACCAAAATATATAGCCGTGATAAGGCGCTCACCCTCTCGTTGATGCAGTTCATGGTTTTCCTGATTGTTTTTCTATTGCTCCTCCAGATAGTTTACTGGAAGGAGACTTTTTTCTTCTTGTTGCTTTCCCTCACCCTGGCTTCCTATCTGAATGCCTATTTCTACTCAAGGACGATCTTGAGGAACCATATTTATGTGGGGTATGGCATGTTGTCGTTGATGTTACTGCTCTATCTATCCCACCTTCTCCCTTCAATGGTTTCCCTTCTATAAAACAAAAAGCCATTTTCCTCTGTTTATTATATGGTTGGGTCTGCCCCGATAAGTCATTTCCTGAAAAATAACCCGCCTCACGATACCCTCTAGGGTAGGGGAAAGTGGGATTTTCGGAGGAGACGCATGGTTACGTTCCTGGGAACAGGATGATTCGTGGTATGTAAGTTTCTTAATTGAAGGAGGAGGATATAATGAAAAAGAACCCATTATTTGGATTGGCAGCGCTTCTGGGGATATTGTTCCTTTATGCCTGTGGAAGCGCGCAAACAGCGGTTGAAAAAGAAAAGCTGGCAACCGATGTGAGGAATGCGGTGGAAATACCCGATTTTACGTTTAAAGCCACCTATGCTTATCCCACCGGGTACAAGTCGGTTTACCTTTCACCCTATTATGATGTGAAGGTGTCGCCTGATACGGTGGCAGCTTATCTGCCTTATTACGGCCGTGCCTATCGGGCGCCCATGAACCCGAGTGAAGGAGGATACCGTTTTACGAGCACGGATTTTGAATATCGTGTGGATAAGGGGAAGAAAAAAGACAATTGGGACGTGGAGATTACCCTGCGTGATGTGGGACGTCCCGTGACTTTCCGCTTCGATATTTGGGAGAATGGCACGGCGCGCCTCATGGTGGACGATGTCGACAGGCAGTCGATATCTTTCCAGGGTGATGTGGTCGTTAAGAAAAAAGAGTGATCGCAACAGGTTAGGACTAAAAACAAAAATCCACTTTCCAGGTGGATTTTTGTTTTATGGTGATTGAACGATAATCTATAATTTCCCGGCGAGAGCTGCCGGCAAATAAAAAGTATCGTTCTTGTCGATATAGACAGTCACGGACCCTATCTCTAATGGTTTCCCGTTCAGTTGGGCCACGGATGAGAATGCTTTCACTTCAAGCGTGTTCTTTCCCTTTTTCACCCGAAGTACCGGGAAGTCAGGATCCTTTTTGTCTATTGAATAGTTCATCCCGGCGAAGACCTGGTCATGTTTGACAAAAATCCGGTCGGATAATTCCTGTAGGGATGACTCCAGCCCTGTTACCTTTTGCAGGTATTGGTTCAGGTCGGTATTCTTCACATGTCCCCTGAGCGCGTCACCTTGCGGGTGGTAACAAGCGAGAAGCACTTCTTCACCGGTATGCCCACCGGTAGTGAACCCGAAGCAGGTTCTCGAATTCAGTATGTTCACGATGTTATGCGCCAGGTTATTGCTTGTGGCGACTTTCATGTAGTCCGCTTCTTTGTAGTTCTTGGAGGCAAGCAATGTTTCCAGTTCCTCATCGGTGATATCGATATCGGTATATTCTTTGAATACTGCTTTTATATCTTCGGGTTTGGTGTCGACCAATATCGATTCCAGTCCGTTGGCGCTTAGCCGGTAATTGGAGACCGTGCCGAAAAGCTGCTCAATGGAGAGTTTGTCGTATCCCGGGCAGCTTCTCGAACCGATGGTGAAGCCGCTATTGCCGTGGTCTGCGGCGACTACTACAACGGTATTCCCGTCTTTTTCGGCAAATGCCATCGCTACCCCTACCGCTTCGTCAAAAGCAAGGTATTCGTCGATCATCGTCGCCGCGTCATTGGCGTGTGCCGCCCAGTCCACCTGGCTCCCTTCCACCATCATGAAGAAACCGTTTTCGTTCTTCGACAGTACTTCCAATGCTTTTTGAGTCATCTCACCCAGTGAAGGTACCTTGTCGGGATTCCTGTCGATATTATAGGGCAACGCTTTTTCGCCGAACAGCGCCCATACTTTTCCGTCACCCCGGTAATTGAGCAACGCCTCTTTATCGTCCTGGATGAGGGTGGTTCCATTGTTTGTGAGATGCCTTTTAATGTCGTCGGTAAGGATGCCATTGCCCCCGGCGAACACCACATCCATGTTCTGATAGGCTATTTGCGGTGCAAGTGCCTTGTAGTTGCCCCTGTTGTAATGATGGGCGGAGAAGTCGGACGGCGTGGCGTGCGGAAACTCGCAGGTGACGACCAGTCCTACCGCTTTCTTTTTCTCGATCTTTGATGCTTCCAGGATGGTGGCGGCGGGTTGATAAGTACGGGACGCATCCACCGGAAACAGGTCATTTTCCGAAACTTCCGGATGGATGGCCACGTTCCCTGTCTGTTGCAATACCCCGGTGGCGTAACATGAACCGGTGGGGGCGGAATCGCCGATCGGCGCGTTCGATGAGAAAGTGGTGACGGTACCCGTGAAGTAGGGATCTATATTGAGTCTGTCCTCCATGCCGTGGTAGTACTTGAACCACCGCGCGGCAGAATAAACTCCCACGGAAGTGCCGTCGGGGATCATCATGATCACATTTTTTACAGGTTTCACTTCCTGGGCGATAATTGCCACGGAAGCGATGAGTAAACAAAAAATTATGTTTAATTTTTTCATTGGAATGATATTTTGTTGTTGAATGGATATTCAAAGGTACAAAAATAACACTATATTTGTCATTGTTATAAAAGATATATACAGAATGATGAATAGAAAACCCCTGATACTTGTTACCAATGACGATGGGTATCAGGCGAAAGGGATCGTTTCGTTGACCGAAGCGATGAGAGATGTAGGAGAAGTGATTGTATTTGCGCCAGACTCGCACCGTTCGGGCATGTCGAGCGCTATTTCTACCAGCAATCCTCTTCGGGCAAGATTACACCGGAAAGAGGAAAACCTGACCGTATATACCTGCAACGGTACGCCGGTCGATTGTGTAAAACTGGCATTGAACGAATTCGTGGACCGTAAGCCCGACCTGTTGGTCTCGGGGATCAATCATGGCTCCAATGCGGGGATCAGTGTCATCTATTCCGGTACTATGGGTGCCGCAATCGAAGGATGTATTTTCGATATACCCTCTATCGGTTTCTCGTTGTGCGACTTCACCCCCGATGCCGATTTCTCCTTCACCATGGAGATCGCCCGCAAACTGGCTGAAAAAGTGATTGTGGAGGGGCTTCCCAGAGGGATCTGCCTGAATGTGAATGTCCCTGCCGGAGAAGTGAAGGAGATCAGGATGACCACACAGACGCATGGCAAGTGGGTGAATGAGTATCACCGATCCAAAGACGGTTCAGGCAGGGATGTCTTCTGGATGACCGGTAATTTCGAAAACCGGGAAGAGGAGAATGATAACAGCGATGAATGGGCTTTGGTAAACGGATATGCTGCTATTGTACCGGTGAAGATCGATATGACAGCTCATGACTTCCTGCCCCAGTTGAAAGAGTGGAAGATTACTCTTTAGTCTCATTAAAATGAAATACTATCTTATAGCAGGAGAAGCTTCGGGCGACTTGCATGCGTCCAATCTGATGCAGTCGTTGCGTGATCTGGACAAGGAGGCCGATTTCCGCTTCTTTGGAGGGGATTTGATGCAGACTGCCGGCGGAACGCTGGTAAGGCATTACCGCGACATGGCCTTTATGGGTATTATGCCGGTACTGTTGAATGCGCGTACGATCCTTCGGAATCTTGCCTTCTGTAAAGAGGATATTGCCGCATACCGGCCCGACGCGGTAATCCTGGTCGATTATCCCGGCTTTAACCTGAAGATTGCCAAATATGTAAAGACTCAACTGGGTATTCCCGTTTACTATTATATATCTCCCAAAGTATGGGCATGGAAAGAGTACCGGGTGAAATCATTCAAGAAATATGTGGATGAAATGCTCTCCATTTTGCCGTTTGAAGTCGATTTCTTCAAAAAACACCAATACAATATACATTATGTGGGAAATCCCACGGTGGATGCCATTGCCCAACGTGACCATAAAGAGGAGACTTTTTCCCAATTCATAGAGGCGAACGGGTTGGAGAATAAACCCATGATAGCCCTCCTGGCGGGGAGTCGCAAGCAGGAGATCGCTGCCAACCTGCCCTCCATGCTGGAAGCGATGAGAGAATATTCGGAGGGATACCAGTTGGTTGTGGCGGGAGCACCGGGTATCGATCCCTCTTTTTATGACGATTTCACTGGCTCCTTTCCTCCTGCAAAGGTACTTTTCAACCAGACCTACCGTATCCTGGCGCAGTCGGATGCCGCTTTAGTGACTTCGGGTACCGCCACATTGGAGACGGCACTGCTCAATGTGCCCCAGGTGGTCTGCTATAAGACGCCCACGCCGAAGCTCACCTATTGGGTTTTCAAACATCTCCTTCATACACCTTATATATCACTGGTAAACCTGATCTGTGGGCGCGAGGTGGTAAAAGAGTTATTCGCGCGCTTTTTCACCGTGGATAATATCCGTAAAGAGTTAAAACAGATACTCCATGTACAGAGCTACCGGCAGAATATGCTCGATAACTACGAAGAGATGCGGCAGATACTGGGGGGACCCGGTGCATCACAAAGGGCGGCAGCGGTCGTTTATGCCAAACTCCAGGATTGATTGGGCTTGGTCCATTCATCTTCGGTCATTAGCCATTAAGAATTAAGAGTTAAGAATTAAGAGTTAAGAATTAAGAATTAAGAGTTAAGAACCAAAAGCCAAGAACTAAGAGCCAAGACTCTGGTGATTGATAATTAGTCATTAGTCATTAGTCATTAGTAATTGGTTAAGAGTTAAGAATTAAGAATTAAGAGTTAAGAACCAAAAGCCAAGAACTAAGAGCCAAGACTCTGGTGATTGATAATTAGTCATTGGTCATTGGTAATTGGTCATTAGTAATTGGTAATTAGTAATTAGTAATTTGTAACTGGTAATTAAAAATTTATAAATCATATGAAAGTAGGTATTCTTACTTCCGGCGGTGATGCACCCGGAATTAACGCGACCATACGTGGCGTGGGAAAAACGGCCATTAATGATTATGGCATGCAGGTAATCGGTATCCGGAACGGTTTTTCGGGATTATTGTATAAGGACATCGTGGAACTCACTGATCCGTCCTTGTCGGGAATCCTGAATATGGGAGGCACAATCCTGGGCACGGCACGGGAGAAAGTATTCCGTAAAATGATCACCTCCCCCGACGAGAAAGACAGGGAGCAGATCAAGAATGCTTATCATGAGCTGGACCTGGATTGTCTGGTTTGTATCGGGGGAAACGGCACGCAACGTACCACCTGGATGCTTGCCGAGTTGGGACTGAATGTGATAGGAATACCCAAGACTATCGATAATGATGTATATGGGACCGATGTAACCTTCGGGTTCGACACGGCGGTGAACATTGCTACCGAGGCGATCGACAGGCTCCACTCTACCGCCAGTTCGCACCGCCGGGTGATGGTGATCGAGCTGATGGGACATCATGCCGGATGGATCACGCTTCATGCCGGAATGGCCGGAGGTGCCGATATTATTCTCTTGCCGGAATTAGGGTATAACATGAAGGTGGTCATCGATAAGATCAATCAACGGATGGAGATGGGAAAAGCCTACTCAATTGTCGCTGTGGCAGAAGGTATTGAATTGCCGACCCAGGAGCATACCGCTACCTATTTTGCCCGTGAGATCCAGCAGCAGACCGGTTATGAAACACGTGAGACGGTGCTCGGTTACATTCAACGCGGTGGATCCCCGTCTCCTTATGACCGGAATCTGGGTACATTGCTGGGTGGGCATGCGGCCGAACTGATCCATGAAGGGAAATTCGGGCAAATGGTCGCCAAAATTGGATCGGAAATTGCAAGTGTTCCCCTTTCGGAAGTGGCCGGTAAGTTGAAGTTGGTCACCCCCGATAATCAGCTTGTAGCCCAAGGTAAGCGGATGGGGATTTCATTCGGTATCTGAAAGAGAGGAGGTCACTCGTCATCCGTAGAAGGTGCGGGTGGCTCATTTCTTGTCGTTTCTACGAGTGCTTCCTGCAGTTCATTGCTTTCTCGTAGTTTTTTTATCGCTACTTTTGCCGCCATCTGGTGGGATTCCTTTTTAGAGTATCCTTTCCCGGAACCTATTTCTTTGCCGCCTACCCTTACGCAGGAGAAGAATACCGGGTTATTTTGCGCATCATAGGTGGAATCGGTTACCTCGAAGTGCACGTCAACCCTGTTTTTCTGTCCCCATTCAATCAATCTGGATTTAAAATCGACTTCACTCTTCAACACCTTGTCGATATTCAGGTGTTGCTTGATCATCGTTTCAAATACGAATTGCTTCGCTACCCGGTACCCCTGGTCGAGGTAGATGGCACCGATAAGGGCTTCCAGGGCATCACCGTATATATTGGTATTGTGGGCCAGGTTGCGGGTAGATGAAACAATAAGCTTGTCGAGCCCGAGGTCCACCGCCAGTTTGTTGAGCGTTTCCCTCTGTACGATACGCGATCGCGTACTGGTAAGAAAGCCCTCCTTTTTATGTTCGAAATCTTTATAGAGGATATCGGCGACAATGGCATCGAGAATGGCGTCTCCCAAAAATTCGAGACGCTCATTATTCACCCATCGTCCTTTCTCCGACCGGATGGACGAAGAACGGTGAGTCATGGCTTCTTTATAGAGATCTATCCTGTCGGGATAGAATCCCAAGATATTATAAAACGAGAGGTAAGGCTCTTTTCCCCTGTGCGGGAGAGCCTTGATCCTCTTTACGAGTCTTCTTAACACACTATTTGTTGAATTGCTTGAGAATTACACTAGCGTTGTGCCCCCCAAAGCCAAAAGTATTAGATAACGCAGCTCTTATCTTCCTTTTTTGAGCTTTGTTGAATGTGAAATTCAGATTGTAATCAATTTCCGGATCATTATCCCCTTCCTCATGGTTGATGGTCGGGGGTACTATCTGGTCCCTTATCGCCAGGATAGAGAACATCGCCTCGATCGCGCCGGCTCCTCCCAAAAGGTGTCCGGTCATCGATTTGGTGGAGCTGATATTCAGGTTGTAGGCGTGTGCGCCAAATACATCGAGAATAGCCTTTACCTCCGAGATGTCACCTACAGGAGTGGATGTGCCGTGCACGTTGATGTAATCGATCTCATCCGGATTCATTTCAGCATCTTCCAATGCGTTCCGCATCACCAGCTTGGCGCCTAGCCCTTCGGGATGGGAAGCCGTGATATGGTGCGCGTCGGCCGACATGCCTCCGCCTACTACCTCCGCATAGATCTTTGCCCCACGTGCCAAGGCATGTTCCAATTCCTCGAGGATGAGGCCTGTGCCGCCTTCCCCGATCACGAACCCGTCGCGGCTGGCGCTGAAAGGACGTGATGCCGTTTGTGGTGAGTCGTTGCGGGTGGATAGCGCGTGCATGGCGTTGAATCCTCCCACTGCCGAGGGACTGATCGTCGCTTCCGCACCACCTGTAACAATAGCATTGGCTTTACCCAGACGAATAAGATTGAATGCGTCGACAATGGCATTGGTAGAGGAAGCGCAAGCCGATACGGTTGCGTAGTTGGGACCTCTCAGTCCATAAATCATAGAGATATGCCCGGCGGCAATATCCGCTATCATTTTCGGAATGAAAAAGGGATTGAATCGGGGCCCTTTGTCCATGTTGGTATAATAGCTACCCACTTCCTCTTCGAATGTCCTGATTCCTCCGATTCCGGCAGAAAAAATAACCCCGATACGGTCCACGTTCTCTTTTTCGAGATCGAACCCCGAGTCTTCCATCGCTTCTTTGGCTGCATGGACGGCAAGCTGGGCATATCGGTCGTATTTTCTGGCCTCTTTGCGATCGAACAGATCGCCCGGATCGAAATCTTTTACTTCGCAGGCAAACTGCGTTTTAAAAAGCGATGCATCAAAATGAGTAATAGGCCCGGCTCCACTCTTACCCGCCAAGGCGTTTTCCCACGTGGTCTTCACGTCGTTTCCAAGGGGGGTAATCGCTCCCAGGCCTGTTACTACTACTCTTTTTAACTCCATAAAAATGGATTATTTTGCGTGTTGTTCTACGTAAGAAATGGCGTCACCAACCGTAGAGATTTTTTCTGCCTGATCGTCAGGAATTGAGATGTTGAATTCTTTTTCGAATTCCATGATCAATTCAACCGTATCAAGTGAGTCAGCTCCCAAATCATTGGTGAAGCTTGCAGTTTCAGTAACTTCAACTTCTTCAACACCCAATTTATCGACGATAATCGATTTTACTCTTTGTGCTACTTCAGACATAACTTTCGATATTAATTAATAAATAAAAAATTTTATTCTTAAATTTGCGCTGCAAAGTAACACAATTTTTCTCTAACTGTGCAAACTTTTGCCTATTAAAATGAAGAAAAGTGCACAAATTACATTATTTTGTGCAAAAAATAACCCTTTTATGACTCGAATTGTCCTGTTTGCATCCGGTAGTGGAACCAATGCGGAGAATATTGCCCGCTATTTCTCCGGAAATGAAGAGATATCGATCCCGTTTATCATCTCCAATAAAAAAGATGCGTATGTACATGAACGCGCAAGGCGGTTGGGAATCCCTTCCTTTACTTTCAGCAAGGCTGAGTTTGATGAGGGATCGCCGGTGTTGGCGCTTCTTTCCGCTTCCGGGATCGATTATATTGTATTGGCAGGTTTTCTGCTGAAAGTATCCCAGCCGTTGCTGGATGCCTATACCGGCAGGATCATCAATATCCATCCGGCTTTGTTGCCCAAATTCGGTGGAAAGGGGATGTATGGCGACCGGGTGCACCGGGCGGTTGTGGAGGCCGGCGAGAAAGAGTCGGGTATCACCATCCATCTTATTGATGAGAATTATGACGAAGGGGATATTATTTTTCAGGCAACCTGCCCGGTTTTGCCGGAAGATGTCCCCGAAGCGGTGGCAGCAAAAGTACATGCGTTGGAATATGCTTATTTTCCGAAGGTGATTGAAGCGGTGGTGAAAGGGGAGAATCCGGAGAACCTCATTCCTGCCACAATAAAATAGGAATTTCATGGCTGTCCGTGAAAAAATGAAGCGTGAAAAAAGGCAGATAGCAAAATAAATCGTATCTTTGCACTTCATTTCACGCATGCGGCTGTGGCGTAATTGGTAGCCGCGCCAGACTTAGGATCTGGTGCCGCGAGGCGTGGGGGTTCGAGTCCCTTCAGCCGCACAAGCAAATGAAGATTTGTAGGAAGTCCCTGAAAGTAAAACTGCTTTCGGGGATTTTTTTCTCGTTTTACCTGTCTATCCAATTGAAATTGTTACCTTTGAGAGTCAATTAAAATAGAACAAAGAGCGATATACTCTTATCCCAAAAGCAATATGAGTGAAGTATCTGAATTGATTAAGGTGGAATTTGCCCCTCTTCCCGTCATTAATTTCGCATTTCAACAGAATCGTGTGTCTGTCATCCGTGCTTTCTCCATTGAAAATATC
Organism: Proteiniphilum sp.; assembly: GCF_040307845.1. Taxonomy (GTDB): domain Bacteria; phylum Bacteroidota; class Bacteroidia; order Bacteroidales; family Dysgonomonadaceae; genus Proteiniphilum. Next base: position 57,716 of record NZ_JAWRIS010000004.1, on the reverse strand, counting down.
TCAGGAGAGTCGTTGAATAATGTGCGTGTGGATCTGGCTGCGGAACCCGGATTTGCCGAGGCTGTGCCGTATCTGTTGGAGGAGATTCCTGCCGGCCATACCGTCCGGATTGATGACCTGAAACTAAAACTGTCGACCAACTTTTTTATCCAACTCACCGAACGGATAGCGGGGAATATCTCGTTGACAATTACAGTGGAAGACGAGATGGCCTTTAAAGAGGACTATCCTGTCGACGTCCTGGCTTTTGACCAGTGGGGCGGGGTTTCCATCCTCCCGGAGATGTTGTCTGCTTTTGTTACGCCCAACCATCCGGCTATTATTCCCATACAGCGGCGGGCGGCCGATATCTTGGAAAAGATGACGGGCAATCCGGCACTTGACGAATACCAGAGTAGAAATCCCAACCGGGTGAAGAATCAGATGGCGGCTGTCTATACTGCCATCGTGGCGCAGGAAATCATATACAGCTCCGTTCCGGCAAGCTTTGAAAAATATGGGCAGCGCATTAGAATGGCCGATAGTGTGACATCGCAGAAACTGGGTACATGCCTGGATATGGCCTTGTTGTATGCTTCTTGCCTGGAAGCGGTCGGTATCCACCCCTTGATTGTGGTTACCCAAGGACATGCCTTCGCGGGTGCTTGGCTTGTGCCGGACACTTTCCCCGACAGCGTGATCGATGACAACTCGTTTCTGACTAAACGGACTGCCGAAGGGGTTAATGAGATTATCCTGGTGGAAACTAGCTGTATGAATAAGGGGAATGATACCCCGTTCGACCAGGCGGTAAGGCGGGCGCACGATGCCGTTGCACGGGCCGGAGAATTTGTCCTGGCGTTGGACGTGAAACGTTCCCGCTATTCGGGGGTGCGGCCCCTGCCGCAACGTGTGTTGAATGGTGAGCATTGGCAGATAGAGGAGAGCGGGGAGCCATTCATCGAAAAGGAGATCGTGAATCCGGAAGCGATCAACCCCTATGACCTGTCCAACCTGTCTACCGATATCCAGGTTACCAGGCAGCTGATGTGGGAACGCAAACTGTTGGATCTGAGTTTGCGGAACAACCTGCTGAACACCCGGATAACGAGGAATACCCTTCAATTGATTTCAGCCGATCTGGATAAGTTTGAAGATGCCTTGACCGATGGAAGCGAGTTCAGGATTCTGCCGAAACCTACCGACTGGGACAATCCGCTGTATGATTTCGGAATATACCACTCGCCGGCCTCTTCCGATCCTGTCATCGATCTGGTTAAATCGGAAATGGAGCAAAAGCGGTTAAGGAGTTACCTGGCCGATATGGAGTTGGATAAATCGTTGAAACATTTGTACCGTTCTTCCAGGTTGTCGATCGAGGAAAATGGCGCCAATACGCTTTATATGGCTCTCGGCCTGCTCCGCTGGTACGAAACCCCCACCAGCGAACGCCCGCGTTATGCCCCGATCCTGTTATTCCCCGTGGAGATGATCCGCAAATCGGCTGCCAAAGGATATGTCATTCGTTCCCGGGAAGAAGATATCATGTTGAACATCACTTTGCTTGAGATGCTCCGGCAGAATTTCGGGATCAATGTACCCGGCCTGGAGTCACTTCCGCGGGATGAAAGCGGTGTGAGTGTGAGGTTTATCTATTCCATCATCAGGAACAGCATCAAAAATCTGCCCAAATGGGATGTGGAAGAGCAGGCCATACTGGGTATATTCTCGTTCAATAAATTTATCATGTGGAATGATATCCATAACAACTCCGATACGTTGATACAGAATAAACTGGTGCGGAGCCTCGTGAACGGGAAAATTGAATTTGAGGTGGATGACACGGTGACGGATGCTGCTGACTTGGACAAGATAGTAAGCCCTGCCGATATCGTACTCCCTATCAGTGCCGATTCATCCCAACTGGAAGCGGTGTATGAAGCGGTCAATGACAAGACCTACATCTTGCACGGCCCTCCCGGCACAGGGAAGTCGCAAACCATTACCAATATCATAGCGAATGCTTTATACCGGAAGAAAAGGGTGTTGTTTGTCGCCGAGAAAATGGCCGCGTTGTCAGTCGTGCAAAGCCGGCTGGAAGCAATCGGGTTAGCGCCTTTCTGTTTAGAGCTTCATTCCAACAAAGCGAAGAAAACAGATGTCCTGTCGCAGTTGGGAAGGACTACTGAAATTGTGAAGGAGCGTTCGCCCGAGCATTTCGACCGGGATGCCAAACGCTTATTCGAACTGCGTAAAGATCTGAATGTGTACGTGGAAGCGTTGCACAAAGTGTATCCGTTCGGGTTTTCGTTATACCGGGCTATCACACACTATTTACATATAGAGACGGACTACGAGGTGAAATTCCCGTCGCAACTGCTATCCGGTCTTACGGAAGAAAAACTGCTGGAATGGCAGGATATGGTCGATCGGCTGGTAAGCGTGGGCAATGCCTGCGGACATCCCCATGGGCATCCTCTCACCGGCATCCATGTTACCATGTATTCTCCTGAGGTAAAGGAGAAGGCGGTTGCCGTGACGCTTGAAGCCATCCAGACATTGTCGGAATTGAAAAAACAAACGCCAGCCCTGCATGCCATCACCGGCGATCTGCCGGAGACCCAATATACACGCGCGCAATTTGACCAGGCGGATGCGATTTTTTCCCTCCTCCTCCAAATCCCCGAATTGTCCCCTGCCTTGCTTCACGAACAGATACCGGCGCAGGTGGTGAAAAAATACAGGGAGGTGGTGCAACGGGGAAAAGAGCGTGACCGCTGCAAAAAAGAAATCGAGCTGCATTTCAGTGAGGATGTGTTAGAGCTTGAATGCCGCTCCCTCTTGTACGACTGGAATAGGGCCGGTGGCAAGTGGTTGCTTCCCCGCTACCTCGGACAGAAAAAAGTGCGTCGCCAATTGGAACCCTATTATCTGGGGAGTTCTTTCAAAGACGTTGATGTAAAGGGCACCTTGACAACCATTATACAATATCAACAGGAAAAGCAATACATAAGCGACCATTCTTATGAGTTGAAGTTGTTTTTCAGGAAGTTGGCCAAATCCGGAGAAGAGCAGTGGGACGCGATCCTTCAAACCCTCGACGGGTTTTCCGTATTGGGAGACAGGTTGCTTGCCTTCGCGGGCGACGCTTCAAAAGCCGGTCAATTCAACCGCCATCTCGCCAAGTTGATGGTGAGGGGCATCGACCCGGTCAGGGAAGTGCATGGCCCAGCTTTCCACGCATATCATGCGCTGTTATCGAAATGGAAAGACGCGCAGTCTGGGTTATCCGGCGTGCTGGATGTGGATCCTGCTCTCTTTCCCGACAACGACGCGTTATGGCTGGACAAGGCGCTGTCCCGGTTACATGGTTGGATTTCTCATATCGACAAGTTGAAAGACTGGTGTCAATGGCTTATCTCGAAAGAGAGGGCGGACAGGCTTCAGATTGGATTTGTCGCCGATGAATATGCCACACGGAATATTCCTACAAACCAATTGAAAAATAGTTTTTTAAAGGGATTTTACCGTACCACTATTGATTATATCATCGCACAGGAATCAGGGTTGGGACTATTTAAAGGGGAGTTGTTCAATGACGTGATTGTAAAGTACAAGGAGTTGAATGACCATTTTGGGGAAATAACCAAAAAGGAGTTGTACGCCCGGTTAGCTGCCAATATCCCCTCCTTTACCATCGAGGCTACCCACAATTCGGAGGTAGGGATCTTGCAGCGCAGTATCAGGAATAATGCCCGTGGCATGTCCATCCGCAACCTGTTCGACCAAATTCCTACCTTGTTGTCGCGCATGTGCCCCTGCATGCTGATGAGCCCGATTTCTGTCGCCCAATATATCCATCCCGATGCCGACAAGTTCGACCTGATCATCTTTGACGAAGCTTCGCAGATGCCGACGTATGAGGCGGTGGGCGCCATTGCCCGGGGAAAGAACATGATCATCGTGGGGGATCCCAAGCAAATGCCCCCGACAAACTTTTTCTCTGTCAATAACGTGGATGAAGATAACTTAGATAAAGAAGACCTGGAGAGTATCCTGGACGACAGCCTGGCGCTGTCCATCCCTTCCCGTTATTTGCTGTGGCACTACCGCAGTAAACACGAGAGCCTGATCGCGTTCAGCAATTCGGAGTATTATGATAATAAGCTGCTTACTTTCCCTTCCCCGGATAATATCGAGTCGAAAGTCCGGATGGTGCCTATAAAGGGGTTTTATGACAAAGGGAAGAGCCGGCAGAATAGATATGAAGCCAAAGCCGTTGTCAAAGAGATAGAACGCCGCCTGTCGGATGGGGAGTTGAGGAAAAAGAGCATTGGCGTAGTTACCTTTAGCGCGGTGCAGCAGAATCTTATCGAGGACCTGTTGTCGGATTTATTTGTCTTTAGGCCCGATTTGGAGACGATTGCCCTGGAATGTGAAGAACCCCTGTTTATTAAGAATCTGGAAAATGTGCAGGGAGATGAGCGTGATGTGATCCTCTTCTCCGTGGGATATGGTCCCGACTCGGCAGGCCGGGTGAGTATGAACTTCGGGCCATTGAACCGTAATGGAGGGGAGAGGCGGCTGAATGTAGCTGTCTCCCGTGCAAGGTATGAAATGATCATTTTCTCCTCATTGCGTTCCGACCAGATCGATTTGAACCGCACTTCTGCCACAGGGGTCAAAAGCCTGAAGCGTTTTCTCGATTTTGCGGAGAAGGGAGAGCGACTGAACAGGCAGAAACAGCTGTCTATGGCCAAAGAGGCTTCCATTGAACATCTTGTCGCGGAAAGATTGAGGGAGATGGGATATGAGGTGCACACCCATATCGGCACGTCCGGGTATAAGATTGATGTGGGCGTTGTAGATGAGAAAAATCCCGCCAATTATATATTAGGCATCATTTGTGACGGTGAAAATTATAAACGGACAAAAACCATAAGAGACAGGGAAATAGTGCAGAGCAGTGTGTTGCGTATGTTGGGATGGAATATATGCCGCGTATGGACGCTTGATTGGTGGGAGAATCCCGAGAAAGTACTGATTGCGATAGAAGCTGCCATTGAAAATGCTAAAAGGGGAATCCCCGCGCCGGCCGTAGCCAAAAGGGTTGAAGAAAAAGAATGGGGTGTGCCGGCTGGAGACGGGCTGATCAAACATCGCTTTGGAGATAGTGGGGTAATATCGGGAAAACCAGCCATGGTTGATAAAAAGCCCATTATAATGCCGGAAGAATCTGTGAAGACAGCAGAGTCGGGTGGTATGAAGGATACCTATGTGTATGCGAATCTCCCGAAAGCGCCGTTTCCTCCGGAGTCTTTCCTTTTTCCTGAGCATGAAGCCTATATTATAAGGCAGATACAAATGGTACTTGAAGCAGAAGCGCCCATAAGCCGTTCGCTGTTGTGTAAGCGTGTATTGGGTGCCTGGGGGATTTCCCGTTTAGGGTCTCGTTTGGATGCTTATTTTGATGAGTTAATCAAAAGAATCGAACACTATCAGAAAACAAATGACCAATCTATCTTCTTTTGGAAAAGTGAAGGACAGATGGCTTCATACGACAGTTTCAGGCCGGTATCTGAACGTGGCGCGCTTGATTTGGCACCGGATGAAGTGGCGAATGCGATAAGATATTTATTGGGGTCGCAGATCAGTCTTCCGACCAAGGATCTGTCGCGTCTCACCGCCCAACTCTTCGGTTTTGCCAGGACGGGCAGTAACGTTGATTATGCCATGTATCAGGGGATACACGAAGCGGCAAGGCGGGGGTATGTAAAAGTGGACAACGGACGGGCTGTTATTTTGTGAAATAGCTGTATCCCGAACAGGCATTGTGTTTTGCGGTATGGATGATGTTTTATCTATCTATTCGTTTGAAATTGTTATCTTTCTTCTATAAATTTGTTTGTCAATTTTTATGGGTCTGTGTATATGTTGAAACTTTTATGTACGTTTGTTGAACGTTTGACAACTATAACGCTTAACGAAATACGATGGCAAAGACAAGCATAATAACCGTTCAGGATGTTCAAATATCCGTAACAACGGAAAACGAAGCCGACTATATCAGCCTGACCGATATGGTAAAAGGGAAAGAAGGAGAGGATCATATCCGCAATTGGATGCGTAACCGTAATACGCTCGAATTTCTGGGAGTATGGGAACTGATGCATAACACAGCATTTAAAGGTGTCGAATTCGACACCTTTTTGCACGAAGCTGGCGCCAACCGCTTTAATATGACGCCACGTAAGTGGATAGAAGCGACCAATGCCATTGGAATTGTTTCAAAAGCGGGACGAAAAGGCGGCACCTATGCCCATCGCGATATTGCTTTCGAGTTCGGTTCGTGGATAAGTCAGGTTTTTAAACTCTATCTAATTACAGAATACCAACGTCTGAAAGCAGCGGAATCCGACCCCATGCTTGGCGAATGGAATGTGAAGCGTGTACTTAGCAAAGTCAATTATACTATTCATACCGATGCTGTGCGTGATTTCGTGATACCTGTCCTGGATGTGGAACGGGAGAAACTCTATGCGTATGCAGACGAAGCCGACTTGTTGAATCTGGCTTTGTGGCCCTCATCGTAAATAATCTGGCCTTAATCGTAAATAATGGCTGTCGGATTCTATACCTCCATTATAATTACAAAATACAAAGTTATAGGATTTGACACTGTTTGTCAATCCTCATTTTTGATGATTTTTTTCAAGAAAATCATTATAAATAGGGATGGTGGTTGGAAAATGGAACCTGTTACCGAGTGAGATGACGGGGGTGTTTTGGGGAGATATCGCATCCTGTGCAGCCGCCACAGATGGAGTGGTCTCTTCCGGTGAAAAAGAAGCGATAAATGGCCCGCGCGAGGATGATCCCCACAACGATACCGATAATAATCACAATGAAAAGCTGTATATTCATATCATTAAAACAGATTAGCGATAGGAAAAGTTTTTAAATCAATAAGTTTCCGACCTGATAAACCAGAAATGCCACCACCCAGGCGAGACCGGTAGAATAGAACACGCTGAATAGGGCCCACTTCCAGGAGTGGGATTCCTCCTTGATGGCTACCACTGTGGCCACACAAGGAAAATAAATCAGCACGAACAGTAAAAATCCTGCCACCACGAGAGGGGTGAAGACAGGTGATCCGTCGGGATAAGACTCCGCTTTCAGCCGGTATTGCAATGATTGCTGGTCTTCACTGTCGCCGGTATAAAGCACCCCCATGGTGCTGATGACGATCTCTTTGGCGGCCATTCCCGAGAGGAGGCTTACCGATATCTTCCAGTCGAATCCCAAGGGGCGCATTACCGGCTCAATGAACTTGCCGATATTCCCGATATAGGAGTTCTCCTGATGGGTTGTATTGCGGAGATGCTCTATTTCGGTCACCATCTCCTCCCGCTCTTCGCTGCTTATCTCGTCTTGACTGTGCTGCGTATCGATCAGGGCGATTTCATTGTCGAATGCGGCATCCCGCTCCGCATTCCGGGGGAAATACCCCAGGAACCATATCACGATAGAGGCAATCAGGATGGGGCCTCCCATCTTCCGTAAGTACTGGCTCGAACGGTCCCACATGTGGATAATGATAGACTTGCCGGTGGGCATGCGGTAAGGAGGCAGTTCCATGACAAATGGGGTTTCCTCTTCCTTGAAGGCGGTCTTACGGAGTATCCTGGCCGTAACAGCCGCAATCACAATGCCGAAAGCATATAAGCCCAACATTACCAGGCTTCCGTATTTGGGTATAAATGCGCTGACGAAAAGGAGATAGACCGGCAAACGGGCGCTGCACGACATGAACGGCACGATGAACATGGTGATCATTCGGCTGCTCCTGCTCTCGATGGTGCGTGTAGCCATGATGGCCGGCACGTTACAGCCGAATCCCATGATAAGGGGGATGAATGATTTTCCGTGCAATCCGATCCGGTGCATCAGCTTGTCCATGATAAAGGCGGCGCGCGCCATGTAGCCCGAATCTTCCATAAAGGCGATGAAAAGATACAATATCACAATGTTGGGAAGGAAGACGATGACGCCTCCCACACCTCCGATGATACCGTCAACGATCAGCGCTTTCAGGGGGCCCTCCTGCATGTTGTTCCTTACCAGATTTCCCAACTGCTCTACCATCCACTCTATCCATTCCATCGGGTAGCCGCCCAGGCGGAAAGTGGCCTCGAACATAACCCATAAAAACAGGAAAAAGAGGGGGAATCCGATGTACTTATTGGTTACTATGGCATCCAGCAATTTTGTTTTTTCGGAGAACTGGGTCTTTTCTGTAAGTGTTTCTTTCAATCCACCGGCGATAAAACCATACCGGGCATTGGTGAAAACCGATTCAGGGTCTTCCCGGAGCAATTTCTCAATGTACACCCGCTCCTTGTCCCTGCGGGATAATATCTGTTCACGTTGGGGCAATGTGCGAATCCGGGTTTCAATGTCTTTGTCCCCTTCAAGCAATTTGACGCAGATGTACCGCAGTGGCATATTCCATGCGGCATACAGGGCGGGTTCCACGTTTTTGAATTCCCTTTCCATGATACTGATCGATTTCTCAAGTACACGGCCATAGGGAATCTGCACGTAATCATACGCTGGCTGTTGGTAGACTTCAATCACTTTCCCAAGCAATTGGGGGATACCTTCACCCCTCTTGCCTATGGTGGGGACAATAGGAGTATTGATCAATGTACCGAATGTTTCGTAATCGAACGTGCGGCCGCTCTCTTCCAGTTCGTCGTACATATTCAACGCGATCACCATCGGCACCTGTAAGTTGATCAGCTCTGTGGTGAGATAGAGGTTTCGCTCCGCTGCCGAGGCCGATACTACATTCACAATCACATCCGGTTCTTCTTCCAGGATATGCTTCCGCACGTATAATTCTTCAGGGGTGTATGCCGACAGCGAGTAGGTGCCGGGCAGGTCGACCAGCGTGAATTCATATCCGTTGTGCCGCAAGGTTCCTTCTTTCGAATTGACCGTCACACCACCGTAGTTGCCCACATGTTCGTGTGCTCCCGATGCCAGGTTAAAGAGAGTGGTCTTTCCGGAATTGGGATTGCCCAGGAGTGCCACTTTTATTTTTTTATCGGTATGATGCCCTCCATTTTTGTGGTGCAGCATTTTAGGTTCTGTACCGTTGTCCTGCGCGGTTTCCTCGTCTTGCTGAATACCTGTTTCAGCCACCTGTCCTTTCCTGTATAGGGCACCGTTCCGGGTATCTCCTTCCAGCATCGAAATTTCAATCATCACCGCTTCACTCCGGCGTAACGATACCTCGTACTCCATGATCTCATATTTAATGGGATCCTTCAAAGGGGCGTTCAGGATTGACTTCACTTCCTCTCCGCGCACGAATCCCATTTCGAGGATGCGTTTCCTGAAAGCTCCGCTACCATTTACTTTTACGATGTATGCTTTTTGTCCCGTTTGTAGTTCTGAAAGGCGCATTAATGATTGAATTTTTTTATTTGGGATTGCAAAGATAGTCCTTTTCGGTGGTTTATTTATAATGTTTCTAAATAATAAATTATGGTTGATGACTTGGGTGCATATTTCCGGGAACGGAGGCATATGTCTTTTTAGAAAGGTCTCAACCAACAAGAATTATATACAAGAAGGGAATGAACAGTCCGATAAGCAGGTACCATTTTCCTCTTTTCGCGATACCATGTTTTCCCTTTACCATAAACAGCCCCGATACGGCCAGGAAGATCAGCGAGCCGGCGAATATATCGGCCATGGGCAACCATCCTTTGACACGGTTGTAATGAAGCCGGTTCACCCAGTAGGCAACCGGTTTTTTTCTGCTTGTCTGGTATTGGACCATACCTGTCTGCGGATCATACTCCCCAATGCCGCCCTGCAGCATCAGGCGGTATTTCCCCGCCGCTTCGCCGATATTGTTCAGTTTGGGCCTGGCGGGTTCGGATTGCCATGTTTGCGTAAACTCTCCGGGGGTCAATCCTTGCGCAAAAGTAAGGTATATATTTTCTACTTTATAGGAAGGATCTTTGCCGTTCATGTGATTGAGCAGGATACCCGAAATCCCGTACACAAGGGATAGGCCCACCATTACGAATCCGATGTCGCGATGGAGGACCCGGATCCACTTCCTTACCCTGGGGCTAATTGTGAACTTTTTCATAGTTCAACCCGTCGATATAATATATCGAATAATAGTCTTTGCCCTGGGCTTTCATCCACTCCCTCATTTCGTTGATGTTGGCCAATTCAGTCTCACAGGTTTCTGTGGAAGCCTCTTCTTTTGCCAGTTTTTCATTGACACTCCCTTCCATCTCTGCTATTTCGACTTCGGTAAGGCGGCTTTCCCGTAATATGCCGTTCACTTCCAACTGTGAGCCTACCAGTTCCTTGTCGAACGACCCTATTTCTCCCTTGGCTTCCACACGGATGGAATGTTGCTGTCCTTCACCGGTAAGGAAACAGCGTTTGCCTGAATGTTTACAGGTATGGGTCACATACCCCCTGATTACGACCGGTGCATCGACCAGCGATTCGGCGACGGAGAAGAGGGAATCGACATCGACGACAACTGCTCCGGCTTCCGACACAGCTTGCTCGTGACCACTGTTGTTCTGTTTTTGTCCCGCATTGTTGCAAGAGACAGCAAAAAGGGCAAATGCCACTAAAATAAAAGTTAACCGTTTCATACAATTATCTGATAATTAATTAAATTCCAAAATTACTATTTTTTTATTGATTCCCAATGAGATATTGTGAGATAATTGAAACTTCAAAATAACAAAACTTTTCATTGCAAAACTATCCCCTAAAATAGGTATATTTTTATGACGGTATAGCATAAAATGGGAGTATTCCTTTTATGTTTTTCAATGCCGTTTTTTCTTTGTATTTTTGCACTGTGCAGAATGATGAAGAACCATACAACAAAATAATATAAACAATAAATTCAAGGATCTATGAGTTTCAGAATTGAGAAGGATACGTTGGGCGAGGTACAGGTGCCTGCCGACAAGCTGTGGGGAGCGCAGACCGAGCGGTCGCGCAACAATTTCAAGATTGGGAATCCCGCTTCCATGCCGAAAGAAATCATTTACGGGTTTGCTTACCTGAAGAAAGGAGCGGCTTATGCCAATCATGAGCTGGGTGTGTTGTCGCAGGAAAAACGCGATTATATTGCACAGGTATGTGATGAAATCCTGGAAGGCAAACTCGACGACCAATTTCCTTTGGTGATCTGGCAGACCGGATCGGGTACGCAGAGCAATATGAACGTGAACGAGGTGATTGCCCATCGCGCGCACCAGCTGGCCGGAAAAACAATCGGGGAAGGAGAGAAAACATTGCAACCCAACGACGATGTGAATAAGTCACAGTCGTCGAACGACACCTTTCCTACCGGAATGCATATCGCTTGCTACAAGAAAGTAGTAGAAGTCACTCTGCCCGGATTGCGCCAACTGCAGAAAGTATTGGCTGCCAAATCGAAAGAGATGGAGGATGTGGTGAAGATAGGCCGTACACACCTTATGGATGCTACTCCCCTCACGTTGGGACAGGAATTCAGCGGGTATGCCGCGCAAGTGGAATATGGCATCAAGGCCATTGAACATACCTTGCCGCACCTGGCAGAACTTGCCCTTGGAGGAACAGCCGTGGGAACGGGATTGAATACTCCCAAGAACTACGATGTAACAGTGGCACGTTATATCGCCGAATTTACGGGTCTTCCGTTTGTGACGGCGCCGAATAAATTTGAAGCGCTTGCCTCTCATGACGCGGTGGTTGAAACCCACGGAGCATTGAAACAGGTGGCCGTATCACTCAACAAGATCGCCAACGATATCCGCCTGCTGGCTTCAGGCCCGAGGAGCGGTATCGGTGAGATCATTATTCCCGCCAACGAACCCGGCTCTTCCATTATGCCCGGAAAAGTGAATCCTACCCAGTGTGAGGCGCTCACCATGGTCTGCGCCCAGGTGATAGGCAACGACATGGCAATCGCCGTAGGAGGCATGCAAGGCCATTTCGAGCTGAACGTCTTCAAGCCGGTAATGGCTGCCAACTTCCTGGAAAGTGCACAATTACTGGGCGATGCCGCCGTATCGTTCGATATCCATTGTGTATCTGGCATCGAACCGAACAAACCGCGCATTAAGGAATTGCTCAACAACTCGTTGATGCTGGTGACCGCTTTGAATACCAGGATCGGTTACTATAAAGCTGCCGAAATTGCCAATGCGGCCCATAAGAACGGCACTACACTCAAAGAAGAAGCCGTGCGTTTGGGATATGTCTCCGCGGAAGATTTCGACAAGTGGGTACGTCCAGAAGATATGATCAAATCGCTGGATTGATGTAACGATCATCCTTGATCAGACAAAAAAGAGAGCGTGTTGTGAGCTTATTGCTTATGACACGCTCTCTTGCTATCAGGCTATCCCATCCGGGATTCCGGTTTGACGCGGCTGTATTATTCCTGTGTGCACCCTGTGCTTTGTCTGATCCCGGTTTAACTGAGTACCTTTCCGGTTTCGTCTACTTTTACTTTGCTTTCAGAATTGCCTTTTTCAAGTTCCAGGAGGTAGTAGTTGCCGTTGGGAGTTTCTACAAAGTCGGCATCATCGATGTGGTATCCTGCATAGTCGGGATCATTGAGGATAGCGCTTACAGCCTGCGGCAGTTCGGAAATCCTCACATCCCATGAAGTGTAGAGCCATTTGCTGCTCAGGTCGAAAGCCACTTCCTTGTTTAGATTATCATGGATAATATCCGCTTCAATGATTTTGTTGTCTTCCCTCTCAATCTTCACGACCTGGGCCCCCGGATATTTGGTTTCAATGAAAGTTTGGATATCCTTAGTCGTCGTGTCGGATACATTGTCATCATCACAGCTCAGAAATGGCAGCGTTATAACAGCCAGAGCCAACATTATCAAGTTCGTTTGCAGTTTCATTTTTTTGTTTGTTTAATTGTTAAATCATTAAATTATTGAATTATTGAATTATTGAATATCAAATTTTAAGTCTTGGTTCCTGGTTCTAATAGTCTTGGTTCCGAAAATCTTTGCTCTTTATTCTTTACTCTTTACTCTATTTAATCATCAATATCGATCACATTGAATTTGGCGTCGAATTTCAGTTCCAGTCCATTGATCAACTCAATCTCATGCCGGTTTCTACTCTTTTTTTCTATTTTGGTGATTCTTACATCACGATAATTTGTTCTCACATAATTCGTTATTTGCGGTGGCACCAGTTCCGAAGGAAGTTCCGTGTATTTGCAATCGATCTCTTTCCAGATACCTTTCTTGTCGAATTCCGCTTTATTGCCATTGGTGAAAATGACTTCATAGCTTTTTCCCACAAATTCACGTTCCATTTTAACCAAGGCCACGGATTGGCCAGGAAAATATTTTTTGATCATCTGTTGAGACTGGGCCGGCAATTGATCAAAATTGATCGGCCTGTCGTTCCCGGCTTTGGCTGTTATCAGAACAGTTGCTGCGCATAAAAATAAAAGAATGATTCTTTTCATCTGTAACCTTTTTCAATGAATATACTGCAAAGCTAACGCGTGATTCTGAAAAGAATATGAAATTTTACCGCGATATCTCAAAACGATGAAAATTATTTTCAAAAGCATATTTTATATGCAATTTCTCCTGCTCACAAATCGACTTGATCAGCGCCAGCCCGAGACCTGAGGACTCCGGTTTTTTGTTCCCCTGGTAAAACCGCTTGAAAATCAGTTGGGGATCGAGTGGATAATCCTGGCCACTGTTTTTGAAAACAAGTTTAGAGGGAGAGATCTCAATCACGATCTTCCCGTTTTTGGCGTTATGGACAAAAGCGTTTTTAATGAGGTTATTGACCAGTATGTCGGCAAGGGTTTCATTCATCACTACCTTGAATATGCCGGTTTCCCTGATCCCTACATCTATATTCTTATGGGAGTATACCTCTTCGTAATCCCGGATATTCTTTTTTAGGATGGAATTCAGTTCAATCTCATCCGTGGCGGAGAACTGCCTGTTATCTATCTTTGAGAGTAGCAGCAATGTTTTATTCAGCCGGGTAATTTGTTCGAGAGTCTGAAGTGTTTTTGATAACTCTTCCAGTTGTGTTTCGGTAAGGGACTCATCTTCCATAAGGTTTTCCAGTCGGTTACGGCATACTGCCAGCGGGGTCTGTATTTCGTGCGAGGCATTCCCTATAAATTGTTTCTGATCTTCGAAAACCTCTTCGCTGCGCTGCATGCTCATGACGGCAGCTTCGTTCAGTTTCTGGAATTCAGTGATGGAGGTATCATTTTTTAAGGGGACGTTTTCGCTGCCAATCTTATATTTATTGAGCCATGCAAGCAATTTATGCAGGGGGCGGTTACTTTGGTAGTACACCCATACATTGATGAGCAGGATGCAAAATAGAAGTCCGAAATAGAGGAAGACCACCCAGTAGAGGATGGCCTCCTTGAGGTCTCTCTTCTCGATGGTGGGAATGGCGACCACCAATTCGTAATAGTTCCCGTCCCCGTCCCTGTAGATGGTGGTAAGTATGCGTGCCGGTTCTTCTTCCCTTTTCATCGGTATATATACCATAGAATCCATGTAGTGGATATGGGGTTTACTCTGTGCCTCTTCGTAGGTTATTTCCCTCAGGTAATATTGATTGTTGGAGTTGCTGTTCTCTGAAGGTAACTCTTCTCCGGCAAGTTGACGGATAATAATCTGTTCCGAGTAGTCTTCCAGTGAGTCGTCGGTCTCGTCGTTTATTTCATCGATCATCCTCATGTAAAAGAAAACGGCCCATATAGCCAATATAGCAGTAAGTACAATGCTCAACCGGATGATGATATGGTAGATCAGTTTCATATGCGGTTTATTCGATGATCAATTTGTACCCGATGCCGTACACCGCTTTTATTTCGATACTTGCGAGGGATTTTTTCAGTTTCTTTCGCAGGTTTTTGATTTGTGCATAGATGAAATCGAAGCTGTCGACCTGGTCTATATGGTCGCCCCATACCGCCTCTGCCAGCGTGTGCTTGTTGATCAACCGGTTGCTGCGGTTGGCGAAATAGAAGAGTATGTCGTACTCTTTCCGGGTAAGGTCTATATCCTTGTCGTTTACCGTAACTTTAAATACTTCGGGATAGATTTTCACATTGCCTATTTCTATGGCCATGTTACCGTCTTGTTGTTTTCGCCGTATTACGCTTCTGATCCGGGCGACCAGTTCGGCCAGATGGAAGGGTTTCGCCAGATAGTCATCGGCCCCCAGTTCCAGCCCTGCAATCTTGTCTTCCAGTGCATCCTTGGCAGAAATAATGATCACGCTGTCCTGTTTCTGCATTTTCTTGAGCGCTTCCAACAGTGACAACCCGTTTCCATCGGGGAGCATGATATCCAGGAGGATACAATCGTATTCATAATCTTCTATCTTCCGGAGAGCCGATTGATAGGTGGAAGCACATTCTGCCACATACCGTTCCCTCTCCAGAGTCCGTTTGATCAACTCCTGTAAGGAGGGCTCGTCTTCTATGATGAGTATTTTCATTTTTTTTATTTAGAGCCAAGACTGTAGTTATTCGCTTCGCTGTTATTCGCTTCGCTGTTATTTCCCGCTTTACGGGATAACTCAATTGCAATCGAATACCTACCAAACTACCACCAAACTACCACTGAATAACAATCGAATAACAATCGAATAACAATCGAATAACAATCGAATAACAATCGAACCACTTTCCAAGGAACAAATAACGGAATTATTTCTGAATTAAAACTGAAAAATCTTTTTGAGTCGTATCGGTAAATTTTCAATATTATGGTAATAGATAGTATATCAATCTTTTAATATAACAAGACAAGCGAACAGTCCGATCAGTATGATTACCAAAAGGAAACAAATAATGATCTCGAACCCCTTGTCACTGGTTTGATTCTTCTTTTTCATGCGATTGGTTTACCTTTTTCATCCTCACTTTATTGCCCCCAAACATCCTTAATCCCATATTCAGCGAAGATAGATTCTATTAATTCCTTTTCGTGTGCTTTCAGAGCATATACCCCCCGGATACGATAACCGAGTCCCTGTGATGTTCGGATACCAAGAGCCTGCATTAATTTAGCTTTCACTTCAGCCAAATCTTTTACCTGTACTTGTCCTAAGCCCTTCTTAAACGAATTTCTTTCCATTTTTTGTGTATTAGTTAAGGAAATAGCGTTTTCTTGCTATTTCAAAAGTGAAATAAAAACGTTTACTTTGTAGTAATTTATTTCGTTTTGCAAATATCAATAATATTATTGGCATAAGCAAATAAAATGATTGCTTTTTTCTATGAAAAATGAAACTATTTTTGACAGGATTGCTCAAATTATTGAAATTGAGTGTAATGGGATACCGGCGCAATTTGCAAGAAAAATCGGATCAAAAGATCAAACTGTCAGAAATATTGTTGTAAATAGGAGAAGTTATCCCGGTTATGAGATGATATTGAAAATTATTCAATCAATTGATTGGTTAAATCCGGATTGGTTGATCACCGGCAGGGGAGAAATGAGAAAGGGAAATGCGGAAAACGATCAAATAATCACGGAGCCGGAGTCTCATTATGAAACAGATATCAACAGGCAACTCATCAATATTATCGATTCACAGCAACGTACCATTGAAAATTTAACCACATATAAAAAGGCTGACAAATAATTTTCCTATTGTCAATAAAAAGCTAACTTTACAAAAAAAAGCATTATGAAGAAATCTGTTGTTTTCTTATTCGCTTTCGTTCTGGCTTTTATCTCATGCGAACATGAAGGTCCGGCAGAAACGGAGTCGGAGTCCGGAAAATCCGGATTAGATACGGTGCGCACTATTACCTACGACTGGGAATTCAAATTAACTCCTTTGAGTGACGATGAATTTTTATTGAGTACAAAAGAGGATCTGTTCGATCCAATAGCGGAGTTGTTGTTATTGAATTCATGGCAACCTAAGGACACGATTGTGTTTAAGGCGGAACCCGAAAAGAATTACTGGGGTGGAAACGACTTCAAAGTACATCATCTTTTTCATGAAAAAGACCACTATTCCCTGATAATCAGGCATACAGAAGTAGACGGAG
The DNA here is from genome assembly GCF_040307845.1 of Proteiniphilum sp. Taxonomy (GTDB): domain Bacteria; phylum Bacteroidota; class Bacteroidia; order Bacteroidales; family Dysgonomonadaceae; genus Proteiniphilum. The sequence goes on along the minus strand of NZ_JAWRIS010000004.1, from coordinate 40,604 downwards.
ACAAAGTCCATTTTCGGGATTATTTCATGCCGGATGGTTATAGGCATAGTTATGCCAATAAGTTCATTTCTGAAAAGATAGCTTCAGCCGGGCATATGCTTGCTTTTGACATAACGCCATCCCGTGATTTCATCTACTTCATCGATTATGTGAACAATGTACCGATCCTGCACCGGTTATCATTGGCAGACGGGAAGACTGAAGAAATTGAACGCGGGTTCCACATTGATTTAAGAGCTGCTTCCGATAATGACTTGATCGTCTTCAGCAGAACGGGACCCGATGGCCGTTTTCTTGGCCTGGATAGCTGTGCTATCTTAAGTTATAATCTACAATCAAAAGAAAAAACATTTCTTTCCTGGGGATCGGATGATTATGGTCGCTTCTCCCGTGTGATTGATAATTCAATATTAGTCACAAATCCAATGGCTGATGATGGTAAATCAACGCTGATCAATCTTTCGGATGGGACGTCAAAGTCCTATTCCATAAATTTTAGATCTATTGCAGAAAATAGTTTTGATCATATTTATTATGGCAGGAGTATAATGAACAATGAGACCAGGGAGTTTGAGACGCCGCTCCCGTTTCTAAACGGACAGTCAGGTATTGTCTATTTCGATGAGAAATCGGGTTATTACATTGTTCAGGAGGTTTTTATGGATAACGCGGGAACGCCGGATTATGCTTCCTACTCAAGGTTATTAATCTATAAAGACCAGAAAGTGGTTTTTGAATTGCCTTTTGTAAAGAACAGGCAGGTCAATGTCCCTAAACTCATCAACCTGGCAGATGGAAAGCTGGTCATACATCAACAATTTGATTTCTCGAATAAAATAAATTACGACGGATATTATCTTGTCGATATAGAGAAAGGGGATATCTCATTGATAAAGAATGATTCCTATTCCTATAATCACGATGATTTCTTCCTCAGTGATGACAAAAAGACATTTTATTCAGTCAGGCCAAAATATTCCGATGGGGGAATTTATAAGATGACCCTCGTAGAGTAATTCTGAATTATCACATTCATTCATGACAAGAAAAAGGAAACAACTTCCCTTGCTGGAAAATATACTGGTCACCGGTGTGGCGGCCGAGGGTAAGGCGATTGCCAAAGTGGACGGCAGGGCCATTTTTATCCCTTTGGCAGTGCCCGGGGATGTGGTGGATGTCCAACTGACCCGGAAAAAGAACAGTTTTGCCGAAGGGAGGGTAGTACGCTTCGAGAAATATTCCGAAACCAGGACCGAGCCGTTTTGTGTTCATTTCGGGGTGTGCGGCGGATGCAAGTGGCAGATGCTTCCTTACGTGGAGCAGTTGAAACATAAACAACAGCAGGTTGCCGATAACCTGGAGAGGATAGGAAAAGTCGATCTGCCCGCTATCACTCCTATTATGGGAGCACCCCAAACAACTTTTTACCGGAATAAGCTGGAATTCACCTTTTCCAATAAGAAGTGGCTGACCGAAGCACAGATCGCCAGCAATGAAACCTTCTATAATATGAATGCATTGGGTTTTCATATCCCCGGTATGTTCGACAAGGTGTTGGATATCAACAAATGCTGGCTGCAGGACGACCTCTCCAACCAGATCAGGAACGCAGTCCGGGAGTTTTGTCTGGAAAACAGTTATCCTTTTTTCGACCTGCGTAACCAGGAGGGACTGATGCGTACGCTTATTATCCGTAACAGTTCCATTGGCGAATGGATGGTGATCGTGGTCTTTTATGAAGACGATCCGGAAAGAAGGGAGAAGCTGATGGAGTTTATCGCCGGGAAATTTCCGCAAATCACGTCACTGCTTTATATCGTCAACCAAAAAGCCAATGATACAATTACCGATCAGGAAGTGATTACCTGGCGTGGCCGTGATCATATCTATGAAGAGATGGAAGGGCTGAGATTCAAGATCGGGCCTAAATCGTTCTTCCAGACCAACAGCGAACAGGCATATAATCTTTATAAGGTGGCACGTGATTTTGCACAATTGTCGGGAGAGGAGACGGTCTACGACCTTTATACCGGTACCGGCAGCATCGCCAACTTCGTGGCTCGTAACGCTAAAAAAGTGGTGGGGATTGAATATGTGCCTGAAGCCATTCAGGACGCACAGGAGAATTCCCGCCTGAACGGTATCGACAACACGGTTTTCTTCGCCGGTGATATGAAAGATATACTTACCGCCGGTTTTATAACCGAACACGGTCGTCCCGATGTAATCATCACCGATCCGCCCCGTGCCGGCATGCACAACGGTGTGATTGACACGATCCTCCTGGCGGAACCAGAGCGCATCGTATATGTCAGTTGTAATCCCGCTACACAGGCGCGCGACCTCAGCCTGCTCGACAGCAACTACAGGGTCACCCGTGTGCAACCCGTCGATATGTTTCCCCACACCCATCATGTGGAAAATGTGGTGTTGCTGGAGAAAAGATGATATGTTTCGAATGATAATTGGCTTCGCCGATATGAACTACTATACAGGTTTTGGCTTCGCATTCTTAAAAAGAAATTTTGTATAAATTGACCATATAAGGCAATAATTTGTAGAATTTTATTAATTTTACAGCCGTTATTGTGCTAATCAACATCTTTTATGATTGACTTTCAGTTGAATGATTGTCTTTTCTAAATAGAAGAGTTGTGGCAAATTATGTGTTCGTGCACGGAAAAACTGTGGCCTTGATAAAGTGTTTTAATTTTACGGCCTAAAATCACATAATTTTTTAATGAGGGATGAAAAAATACATATACGGGGATTAGTGGATGATTCATACAAAGATTTCACTGTTTTGTATGAATACTGGACACCCCATTTGTACCAATTTGTTTTTTCACTCGTGAAATCACAGCTGATAACAAAAGATATTGTACAGGAGACATTTGTCAAGATATGGATAAAACGTAAACAAATCAATCCGGATCAATCATTTAAATCTTATCTTTTTACCATAGCATACCGCATTGTCCTGAAAGAATTCCGACGGCAAATCAATCATCCGCTGATGGGAGATTATCTGGCATATAATAATGAGGTAGCCTTGTCGGAAAACACTACCGAACAGAAGCTTGATCTGGATGAGTTCCTTATTCAATATGAGAAAGCAAAGACTAAATTAACCCCTCGTCAACGCGAAGTTTTTGAAATGAATAAGGAAATGCAAGTCTCTGTTTCTGAAATAGCAGACAAACTATCCTTGACAAAACAGTCCGTTCGAAATCAACTCTCCGCTTCACTCAAATCCCTTCGAAAAGAATTGGTAAAGTTTACCGGTTTCTTGTTTTATGTTTTATAACATATAATCTGATATGTTATATTTCCCGTGCTTGAGGATATAATATAAACAAGCACGAAAAAGGATCTTTATGGATGATCATATAATAGATTTATTACAGAGATATATTTCTGGTGAAATTCGTTCGGATGAATTTTCCGAACTACAGGGATATATCAATCATACTCCGGACAAAGATCTGATTTTTCTATTGCAGCAACAATGGGAAAATCAAAATCCTCATGCATCTCTTTACAATAAGAATATCAAGAAGATAATCAGATATATCAAGCAGGAAACGGCACCTCGTAAAACCTCTGTAATACTTCGATTCAAATGGTTCCAGGCAGGTGTGGCAGCTTTGTTTCTTCTCCTGATCGGCTTGTCGATTCATTTATATGTGGGGAAACAAGCGTATGTACGTTTAGGGGAACGGGACTTTGTGATGCGTACCGGCAAAGGGGAGCGGGTGAGTATGGTGTTGCCCGATGGTACCCAGGTGCGTTTAAACTCGGAATCGGTTTTATCCTATCAACAAAATTTTGGACATTCTGACAGATGCATCTCCTTTACCGGTGAAGGTTATTTTGAAGTGGCAAAAGATGCTGAAAAGCAATTCCAAATCCAGACTCAATATCTTCATGTGAAAGTATTGGGTACCACATTTAATTTATCTGTTTATGAAGAGGATAAAATATTGGAGTTGGCATTGATTTCAGGAACGGTAGAAGTATCCACCAACCATGAGCCTGTTCAGACAGCTCAATTGTATCCCAACGAAAAGGCCCTGTTCGATACGCAGACAAAACAATTGACAATCGCAAAATCCGTTAACCAGAATGAAACGGCATGGTTAGAAAACAAATTGGTATTCCGTTCTGAGCCATTGAAAGAAGTCCTTCGGCAGATAGGCCGCCAATATGGTGTGGCTGTTGAAATGGAAATGGCAGAATTGGAAGAAGACCGGTATACAGGTGTGTTCGATGAGGATCTTTATGGGGTACTCAATATTTTAAAAGCGCACTATGATTTTGAATATAAGGTAGATAAAGATACGCTATATGTTACAAAACAAAAATGATTAAATTATTAATACCCTAAATTTTTCAGCCTATGAGAATATAACCGAATATGATACAAAAAACCGGAGAATTTGGGACATTCTCCGGCTTGACCGTCGACATCAGTTCATGATAAGTACAAAGTAAGTAAATTTAACTAATATCAACTAATCTATTGATTTATATGAATGTAAAAATAAATACCAAGAGTTATGTGGGTAAAGTTAAGGAAAAAAATTATCGAAGCATATTTTTTCTGGTTTTTTTTCTTATGCTACCCGCCATATTATCTGCACAGACTACAATCAGCTTGTCTTTGCAGGATGTGACTCTGAAAGAGTTCTTCGATGTAATCGAAAAAAAGAGTACCTATCGCTTTTCCTATCGGGATGTGGATATACAGGAAAAGGAGAAGGTCACTATATCTGCGCAGGACCAGTCTTTAGAAACTATCTTACAACAAATATTTGTTCCCCGTAATTTGCAATACCAAATCCGCGGGAATAGAATTTTAGTCACTACTGCTGTGGCACAAAAAGTAGGGCAGGAGAATAGGAGAATAACAGGGAGAGTCATCGATGAACAGGGGGAAGCATTGATCGGTGTGAATATACTGGAAGTGGGAACAACCAACGGAACGATCACCGATGTGGATGGCAACTTTTCCTTGATGACAGCCGGGGATGCTACTATAAAAGTTACCTATATCGGCTTCCTGGAACAGGAGATCAAAACAGCAGGAGTGAGTTCTTTTGCCATTACATTGGTGGAAGATACCCAGACGTTGGAAGAGGTAGTTGTGATCGGCTATGGAACCCAACGGAAGGTCAATTTGACCGGTTCGGTAGCAGCGGTCTCCGTGGACGAGAAGATTACCGGGCGCTCCTTGTCGAACGTATCTACCGGATTGCAGGGGCTGATTCCCGGTCTACAGGTCACCCAGACCACCAGTATGGCGGGAAAGGATGGCGCTTCCCTGATGATCAGAGGGTTGGGTACTGTGAATAATGCTGCTCCATTGGTCGTGGTGGACGGGATGCCTGACGTGGACATTAACCGTATCAATTTTGCGGACGTGGAAAATATCTCCGTACTGAAAGATGCCTCTTCAGCCGCCGTTTACGGTTCCCGTGCAGCAAATGGAGTTATATTAATTACGACCAGGACAGGGAAAAGAGCCTCCAAAGCACAGATTAATTTCAACATTTCGATGGCTTTGGAAAAACCTACCCGTGCTTATGAATTCATGGCCGATTATCCCCGCGCCTTGACGCTCCATCAATACAGGGCGGCATCCGGTACTTTGCGGGATCAATATATCTTTAAGGACGGAACCATCGACCAGTGGATGGCAATGGGAATGATCGACCCGTTACGATACCCCAGCACAGACTGGTATGATGCTGTTTTCAGGGATGGCACTTTGAAAAATTATACGGTATCCGCCTCGGGTGGAGGTGAAAAATCGAATTACTATATTTCGATCGGGATGCTCGATAAGGAAGGGATACAGATCCATAACGATTATTCACGTTACAATGCCCGGTTCAACTATGACTCGGACCTGTCGGATAAATTTACGGTAGGGGCACGTTTCGACGGGAACTGGAGCGATTTCACATTTAGTGGCTGGGCGGATGGATTGACCAATAATGACTCTTCAGACTCCAGCGGGGGTGATTTCCAGTACGCCATATCGGGTATGCTTCCCTATGACCCCGTTTCGGGGCGTTATGGAGGGGCCATGGCATACGGAGAAGATATCCAGGCTTTCAATCCTTATTCCTATTATAACCCGAGAAGGCCAAAACAAACCGAACAACAGGCGAATGGTAGCATGTATATCGACTGGAAGCCATTTAAAGGTTTCACTGCGCACCTTGATTACGCTTTGAGCTATAATAATTATTTCCAGAAAAGGGCGGATACACCTACCGGCCCGGCCTATAATTTCCAGACGGGAGAAAATCTGGGTCGGAATTATGTAGCTGACAATGCCAATGTGAGTGATAATACCAGGACCAACTATAAAACGCAATTGAATGGACGGTTGAATTATCATACAAAAATTGCCCGCGATCATGATATATCGGCATTGTTTGTGTACAGTGAAGAATACTGGCATACACGTTCCACCAACGCATCCAGGAACGACCGGCTACACCCGACCATCACTGAAATCGATGGAGCCTTGACCAATGTGATCAGTAATGCGGGTAATTCCGCTTCCGAAGGGCTTCGCTCCTATATCGGCCGTCTTAATTATGTGGGATATGACAAATACCTGTTCGAGTTTAACTTCCGTGTCGACGGTTCTTCCAAGTTTGCCAAGGGCAGCCAGTACGGGTTCTTCCCTTCGGCATCCTTAGGCTGGATATTTACACAGGAAGAATTCCTCACACCCTACTTGTCCTCGTGGCTCTTTAACGGGAAAATCAGGGCTTCTTATGGAAGTACGGGAAATAACTCCGGTGTAGGCCGTTTTGAGCAGATGGAAACATTGACAGCCATGAACTATATGGCCGGTGATGTTGTCAAGGGTTTTGTAAACAGGAAAATGATCAACCGGGACCTGTCATGGGAAGAGTCCAAAGTACTAAACCTGGGGCTGGACCTTAGTTTTATCAATGGGCAATTGACTACCGAAATCGATTACTATAATCGTGTGACCAGTGGAATGAACCGACCTTCCGAGATGTCGATGTTGTTGACAGGTGCGTATTCCGCTCCGAGAAAAAATATCGGGGAGATGCGTAATAGAGGGGTGGAACTCAACCTCACCTGGCGCGACAAGATTGGTAAGGTTAACTATTCCGTGAATTTTAACGGGGCGTATAACCGTACCATATTGGAAGAATGGAATGAATTCCTGGGACGTGGTTGGGTATTTATCGACATGCCGTACCATTTTCTTTATACCTATAAAGATGCGGGCATAGCCCAAACCTGGGAGGATGTGTATAGCTACACCCCCCAGAGTATATCACCGGGTGATGTGATCCGCCTGGACCTGAACGGGGATGGTATCATCGACGGTAAAGACAGGAAGGCATATCAGAATATACAAAGAGACCGTCCCACGATGACCGGAGGGGTTACCCTCACCGCCGGCTGGAATGGCTTCGACTTGGTTGCACTCTTTAATGGTGCTGCCGGAAGGAAAGATTACTGGGTCACCAATTATAATAATACCGCTTTCAGTGACAGGCGTTATGCATCCACGTGGGATCATTGGAACAAACCCTGGTCACTGGAGAACCGGGATACCGACTGGCCCCGGCTTGGCTCGAGCACGAATCGCTCCGACAACTCCTTCTATTTATATGATATGTCATATATAAGACTGAAAAACCTGCAGGTAGGATATAATATACCCAGCAAACTGCTAAACTGGTTAGGTATCTCAAGTGTAAGAGTATATCTCTCGGGTGAAAATCTTTTTACGTTGACCAACTATCCCGGGCTTGATCCTGAGAAATCCAGCAATGCGAGAGACCTGTTCCCGATAAACCGGTCTTATTCCGCCGGGATAAATGTTAAATTATAATGAAAAAATTATAGATGGATATGAAAAAAATCAACATAAATTATATAGGGCTTATAGCTTGTATTATTGGTTGTATGTTCTTTTTCTCTTCGTGCAGGGACAATCTTCTGGAGCAGGTGCCGGCAGGAGAGTTGTCCGCCCCCCTCTTCTGGAAAACGGAAGCGGATGCGGAATATGCCTTGAATGGCGCTTATAGTGCAACGCGGAGGTGCTTTTCTCGTGATTATATGTTCGACGGACTGGGTGAGTATCTCCGGTTCCGGAGCCGTGCTACTAAAAGCCAGTCGACAGGGGACCGTGCCATTGCTTATCGTGATGGTTATTATGACAACCCTTCAAGAGCCTATGGAGATGCCTTCGATAACTATTTCAAGTATGCCTATGCAGCCATCAATCATGCCAACTATGTGATACAGAATGTGGAAGCTATGCTTCCCAATGCGACGACGGAAGCATCCAAGGCAACACTGGAAGCTTATATCGGTGAAGCGCGCATGTTGCGTGGTATGGTCTACTTCCGTCTGATCTCCCTCTGGGGGGATGTGCCCTATTTTGACAGGATCATTAACAGTAACGACGAAGTGGCTTCCATTACCCGGACCTCGATGACAGAAATTAAGGACGCTATCCTGGCCGATTTCACCTATGCGTGGGAGAAATTGCCGGATAAGCCGGTCGCATTGGGACGTTTTACCAAATGGGGTGCCCTGGCTTTCAGGGGAAAGATGCATCTGTACTGGGCAAGCTGGAACCGTACCTCATGGCCGTGGAATACCCCCGTGGCACCGAATGGAGGATGGCCCGAATTGACGACCTTCACGCCCAATCAGGCTGAATCAGTAGCTTCTTATAAGGCGGCGGCAGACGACCTGAAGAAGGTGGTTCAAGAATCGGGAATAAACCTGTTCCGTAACGGTGAACCGGGAGAATGGGGAGAAATGGGCGACTGTGAGGTTTTGCCGAATTATTATTACCTGTTTATCCCGACGGCCAATGCGGATCCCGAGCTGATGGTCGGATTTACCCATGGTGGAACAGGTACCGGGCAAGGTGAGGAGTTGATGCGCGATTTCGGCACACGGGCTACTGAAGGTTCGCAAGGATGGGGACAACCCCGTTACGAGTTGGCTGACCGCTACCAGTCCACCATCACGGGTGATTTCTGTGAACCGCTCATACCGGTGAATCCCTCAGTGGCGGATGCCCGTACACGTGAGAATTCCGCTTTGAACCCGGAGTCATACAGGGGCAGAGATTACAGGATGAAATCTACTTTGCTTTGGGATGGGGAGACCATGGTTACGATGTTAAATCTCTCTTTTGACCAGGTCCGCAAATTCAAATATAAAACGTTGACCGGTACGGTGGACGGCTATGGTGCGATTAATGCAGATGCCGATCAGACGGGATATATTATGCGTAAATTTGTACGCAACTATGCAGGACAAGGACGTGCCGACGGAAATTACCATTGGCCGGTGATGCGCCTGGCAGATGTTTTCCTGTTGTATGCCGAGGCGGCCAATGAGGTATATGGTCCTACCGGTGATGGTGGACTTGCCCTGGAGGTAGTGAACAAAGTACGTCATCGGGGAAATCTTCCCGCACTGGCACCTGAAAAATATGCCGATAAAGAGACTTTCTTTTATACAATAGAGCAAGAACGGATTGTGGAATTATTTGCTGAAGGACACCGCATGTTCGATCTCCGTCGCTGGAGGTCGATTGAACGTGCCTTCCTGCCGCCACAAACCTCACCCGGTTTCAGGATGTATGATACGCACGGGGCACTCCGGAATACCTATTTCAATAACACTTCGTTATTGACTTACCAACGGATTTATATTTTCAAGATACCGCAATCTGAACGGAACCGCAATCCGAATTTGACACAGAATACGCCTTGGCTATAAATTTGGTTCATCATAAATTTGAAAAAAATAAAATAATCGTATGAAAGAGTATAGTATAAAAATTATATGCCTGTCCCTGCTCCTGTTTTTTGCAGGTGCTTGTAGCAATGATTTTCCGATAGATGAAGATGGTTTGCTGATAACCGACCGGGAAGAATGTTATGTAAGCAATTTTGATTTACAGCATACCGATGGACAGACGATCCGGGTTGGAAACGCTTATGTGGATACGCTGGCGCAGGTGGCTATTGCATACGTTCGTTTTGGTGCGCCGCTAACCACCCTTTGGCCACGCATATCATTGTGTGAAGATGCCAAGTTAACCCCCAAGATCCCGTCTTACAATGGATGGACTGATTTCTCCGGTTCAAAAATGGCCATCGATTTTGTGGAGGGTGATTGGTCCTCAGGGAGCGCTACGAATCAGTTGAGTGAGAGGATTGTAGCCAATCCCTCTTCATTCCCGTCATCGGCAAAAAAGTATACGGTGATTTCCGGGAACCGCAAGATAAAGAAAGAGTATACTTTTCTTATCGTAGAACGTCCTCTTCAATAGCACTGATATGGATGTAATGTATATTTATCATCAAATAAAAGAATAAGATATGCGTATGAACTTAAAAATTAGATATTTTGTCGTACTCACTTTGGCCTATTTGAGTATGGTGGGTTGTGACCAGGACATTGTATTGATAGGTGATCCGGTGACGAAACTGACCAATGATTGTATCAAAAGGAGCCTGCCCATTGCGCCAAATCTGGTCGGACAGGAGATTGAGTTTGCTTATGCCATGGCATTGCCCAAAGAGCTGGGTAAGCTGGCCTCTGCACAGGTGGTTGCGTCGATCCCCGGGGCATCAGGCACTTACTTCGACCCCAATTCATACCACACCAATGCCAGTGGCCAGGATATCCCCGTATTAGTGGCGACGGAGAGCCAGACAAGTGGGGCGACTACTTCAACCCAGTTTACTGCGGATACTTGTGCCGCGACCTTGCGGTATTACTATATTATTCCGGAGGAAGCCCGTGGGAAAGAGGTCTCATTTACCTTCTCTGCGAAAGCGAGCAACGGGCAGTCTGTGGATTACAAGATGGGTCCCTATAAAATTTCAACGATGGACATGACCCGTAACCTTTCGCTTACCCCTGATGAACAGTGTTATATCTCATTCGGAGATAATGCGGAGGCAGCGGTCATCTATTCGAAAAGCCAATTGGCTGCCGATCCTTCCCTTGCATCGCAGATTGATATCGTGTATGGTTACCATGCCAACGCCGACCTTTCGCATGCATTCTATGCGGCCGGCTCACCGGAAGCATACCGCCCGAATGTGGTTTTCCCGTCGGGGTTCTCGAACGCGACGAAGATGATTCAGGATTATGGGTTGAGAGATAGGCAGTTGTCAGGCCTTCAGTATAGCCATTTTATCGATGATCTGGATTTTCAGGCGGTGAATATGGACCGTTCCATCCATCATGCACTCCTTTTGAAAGAAGAGGCAGGCGTATGGGTTGAAACGGCCGATGGTGTTTACCGCGCTTTTGTGTATGTGAATAAAGCGACTGCCACGGAAATGACTGTCAGTGTGAAACGCTATAAGATGTAGAAAATGAAAAAAGATTATTTATTCTTATTTTTGATCCTGTTCGTGGGGTGCACTTCACCGTCACCCCACGGAAAGATAAAGGATGACCTGGTACGTGATAATCTTGCATTTGCCGTCCAACAGCTTCAGTTTGCCTTTGAAGCCATTGATGAAGCCCACAAGATAAACGGTACCACTCCTGAAGAACGTCCCTCACCAAGGAATATTGAACCGGATGGTTCGCTTCGGTTGGTAAGGGCCCGGGATTGGACCTCCGGGTTCTTTCCGGGGAACCTTTGGTATATGTATGAACTCACCGGGGATGATTATTGGAAGACAGCGGCAATGAAGCATACGGGCTACCTTGAATCGCTGAAAGGCTATAAGGGGACGCATGACCTGGGATTCATGATGTATTGCAGTTATGGGAACGGTTTGCGGTTATCCGGTGTAGAGGGATATCAGGATATCCTGCTGGAAACGGCCGAATCGTTGATCTCCCGTTTTAATCCTGTTGTCGGATGTATCCGTTCATGGGACCATAATAGTGATAAGTGGCAATTTCCGGTTATCATCGATAATATGATGAACCTTGAGCTGCTTTTCTGGGCATCGAAGGTGAGCGGGGACCCCAGGTACCGCGATATAGCGGTTACCCATGCCAATACGACCATGCAGAACCATTTCAGGCCTGATTACAGCAGTTTCCATGTGGTGGATTATGATACGGCCGGTGATGGAAAGGCGATCCAGTTTCATACTCACCAGGGATATTCGCATGAATCGGCATGGTCAAGAGGCCAGGCTTGGGGATTGTATGGATATACCCTGTGTTATAGGGAAACAGGGGATAAGAAGTACCTGGACCAGGCAGAGGGAATCGCCAATTTTATATTGAGCCATCCGAACCTGCCGGAAGACAAGGTGCCCTATTGGGATTTCGATGCCCCGGATATTCCTAATGCACCGCGTGATGTCTCTGCCGGAACCATTACCGCTTCCGCTTTATATGAACTTTCCACAATGAGTGCGGAAAAAGGTGGCTATTATCGGGAAATGGCAGACCGGATCATTGAAAGTGTCTCGAAGAAGTACCGTGCCGGCTTGCATGAGCAGCACGGATTCCTGACCATATCGAGCACTGGTCATTTGCCGGCCGGTTCTGAGATTAATGTGCCCATCATATATGGTGACTACTATTTTATCGAGTCCCTGGTTCGCAGGGAACGCCTGGCCAGCGGGGCACCCGTTGTGCCGGAAGTCCGGTAAAATGCTGAATCCCGGTTGAGGTTCGGATGAAAGCAGAATTAGGAAAATAAATGGAATAAATAGGACAGATATGAAGACAAAGCATCATTATGTGATCTCTCTTTTATGGTTGATATTGCTTTCATCCACCTCCCCGTCAGGTATACTGAAAGCATCGGTTACGGATGATATACCAAAGCTTGTCAATCCCATGACGGAGCAATACCTGAAAAAAAACCTGAGGAAGTCCCAACCCCGTCTTGTCTTGAATAGTTTCACGGAAAAGACGCTCAGGCAAAAGTTGAAAACAGATCCGGTTACCCGGAATATGTATGAGGCTATCCGTTTGAATGCCGGAAAAGTCATGGAGGAACCTTTACTGGAAAGGATCCAGACCGGACGGCGGTTATTGTCGGTCTCCCGCGAGATGCTTTACCGGATGAACATGCTGGGAATGGTGTACCGCATCGATAAAGACCCGGAGGTGTTGGACCGGATCAATGAGGAACTGGTAGCGGTTTGTAATTTCCGGGATTGGAATCCCTCCCACTTCCTTGATGTGGCGGAAATGGCGATGGCTGTGGCTATCGGACTCGACTGGACAGCGGGTGATCTTCCGCAATCAACTATTGACCTGGCACAAAATGCACTTATTGAAAAGGGTATTCGTCCCAGTTGGCCGGAAAATGGAAAAAATCCGAGTTGGGCCTACGGTACGAACAACTGGAACCAGGTATGTAACGGCGGGATGATCGCTGCCTCTATTGCTATTGCCGGGAAGGATCCCGAACTGGCTGCGAAAACTATTCAAAGAGCGTTGGACGGCCTTCCCCATTCACTGGTTGAATACATGCCCGATGGGGTATATCCCGAGGGTTCTACCTATTGGGAATATGGCACCAGCTTTTCAGTAACGACTGTAGCCATGCTTGAAAGCGCTTTTGGCAAAGACTTCGGGCATTCCGGTTATCCCGGATTCAAGGAAAGTGCGGTTTTCAGGGTGCTGATGAATGCGCCATCCGGATGGTATTATAATTTTGCTGATTGCGGCGACAGGCGTAGTGTGCAGGGAGATGAAACCCTCGCATGGTTTGCGGCAAAAACCGGGAATGCTTCTTTTTTCGAAAAAGAACGGTTTCTAATGCCTCCCGACAAGATGGGGAAATTATCACGACTCGCCGGGGCTGCATTGGTGTGGATTGCCCAATATGAAGAAAAAGGGAAAGGGGAAATACCCACAGCCTGGAAAGGGGGAGGCGCTAATCCTGTTGTCATTTTTACAGGCGAAAAGGGGGATACCCACGATTACTACTTTGGTGGAAAAGGAGGGCGGGGTACGGTCAACCATGGAAATATGGATGGCGGTTCGTTTGTCTTTGAGTTAAATGGTGTGCGCTGGGTGGTGGATCCGGGAAACCAGGCTTATCATGAACTGGAACAGACCGGCTTCGACTTATGGAACCGTTGTCAGGAATGTGAGCGATGGACCTTGCTCACCAAAAATAATTTTGGTCACAGCACCCTGACAGTGAACGACCAGTTACATGCAGTGGATGGATTGGCCACTATTGTAGATTTTAAAGACGGAGCAATGCCGGAAGCCACCATAGACCTGACACCTGCCTTCCGGGGACAGTTGAAGGAGGCTAAGCGGAGATTCATCAAAGATTCTGCTACTTCACTTGTGATTGAAGATCATATTGAGACACTCGATGCCACAGAACTTGTCACATGGCAGTTAATGACTACATCTGATGTAGAACTGGTGGATAATGGAGTTATCCTCAGACAATCAGGGAAGCGTTTAAAAGTGGAGAATATTTCCCATCCCGGCCTGGCTATGTCGGTGGTATCCCTCTATCCTGCACCCTTACAACTGGACCGCCAGATGAAGGGTTTGAAACGTGTTGAACTAAGGATGCCTGCATGGAAGATCGACAATGGAAAAACTTCTATAAAGATCAGGCTTTCGGAATTGTAGAGTTTGGTTCGTTTATTTGAATCAGTTTAGTTTGGAAATAATTTATCGTAGAGGTTTATAGATTGTGAACAGAGTAGTTGTATTTCTCTTTATCCTGAGTGTGTCTGTTTTTTATAGTATAGGTCAGGATCAATATCAGTATGGACATCCCCGTTTATTAGTGAAAGATGCCGAGAAGAAAGATATTCTTGATAAAATAGAGCAGCACGAATGGGCCAGATCCATATTCAACGAGCATTATGATAAGGTAACCCCCTATGTGAAGCGACATGAGAGCGCCCCGGAGTGGATACTGGACAGGTACCTTATGAACCGGGTAGAAGGAAAACGCTATACCCATGCTTATGATGACGGGGAAGGCCATTGCATCGTAAGATACTCGGGAAACGCGCCGGTCCCCACGGTGAGGGTCTCCACCCATAAAAGGAATCCGGTTACCGAGAGTGGTGCTCCCTATGTTATGCCATCCATTGAAGAGTTGGTTCCTAATGATACTTCCATGTATATGTGGTTGTTGAATACCGAAACCGGCAAGAAAGATTTTATTGATCCTCAGCAATTTGTATCGGTAATCAACGGGGAGATCAATGACCTTGCCCTGAGTGCTGCCGTTATTTACTGGCTAAAAGGCGATGAAAGTTATGCAAGGTTTGCCGCCGATATATTGGATCAATGGGCACAAGGTGTCTATTATCAGGAACCCATTGTGGGCGCATGCCGGACCGGACTTTTAGATATCCAGACGCTTGGTGATAACCGGTACCAAAGTTTGATACTTGCATACGATTTTTTATACCCTTTCCTGAAAAAAGAAGGATATGAGTTGAGCCGGTATCAGAATGTCTTTGAAAAGTTTGCCTCCACCCTTACCTTCAGGGGATTCTGGAATAATAACTGGTATGCGGCGGTGAGCGCGACTTTAGTGTATGCCACTTTGAGCCTTGATGATAAAGAGAAACAGGATTATTACCTTCAGTTCGTGCTGGAAAGGGATACCATTGACGGGGCCTGCGGGCGTTTGAGTCTTGCCACTACTGTAAAAGAGTGGCTTACCCCGGATGGACACTGGAAAGAACCGGGAGGATACCATAACTTCCCTGTCTCCAATCTTATCAAAGCTGCCTTTACGCTGGAGAAGAATGGATACCCGGTATTTCAACAATATCCTGCATTGTTTGGCGCCACCTATGCCATGTTAAAATACTCATTCCCCAATCTGTATGTCTCTGCCTTCGGTGATACCGGGAGAGCTTTCCAAAGCCCTGAGACGTTGGAAACAGGGTTGGTGGTTGCCGCGGGATATAACCGTCCGGAGGTGCCGGGGATGATGGCAGCCATGAATACGATTACCGGCCATGGAATATATGATCGCAGTAAATCCGGGCTGATGGGTTTGCTTACTTATCTGCCCGATTTCCCGGATGTGGAGACGCAGCCTTATGCATGGCCACGCAGTGGAGAGTTGGATTTTGCCCGGTTCTATTTCCAAAGGAACGGTACGGATGAAAAGCGGGGACTTATGTATGGTGTGCAGGGGGCAAGTTATAACCATAATCATTGCAATGGCATGGCCATGGAGTTATATGGTTGTGGTGAAGTGATGGGGATTGATGCCGGCACCGGCCCGAATTATGAACACCCCTTGCACCAGGGCTATTTCAGCCAATGGGCGGCCCATAATACAGTGGTGGCAGCGGGTAGATCAAGCTCTGTACCTTTCAGCGGCGCTGCCGGGAAGAAAAATATCGGCCAGGTAGAGTTGGCTGCCATGGAACCTTTGGCAGGAAAGAATGGCGTTTCACCTTATCACTCATTTACTGATACCCGCTATCTGGATATATCCACGCAAACCAATCAACTCCGTACGATGGGTATCATCCGCACATCCGACTCAACCGGTTATTATATCGATATCTTCCGTTCCGATAACCCGGTGTCGAATGATTATATCTATCATAATATCGGTGATTCTTTCGTTTTTTCAGATCAGTCGGGTAACCCTTTACAGATGGAGCCTGCCAAATATCCCGTGGTAGAAAAAGATCATCCCGGTTTTAGATTTTTCACTGAGGTGGAGAAAAAGGAGGATGTAAGGGAAAATGTAAGAGGCTTGTTTTCCGCTAAAGGCGGGCAGGGAGAGGAGATATTC
Organism: Proteiniphilum sp.; assembly: GCF_040307845.1. Classification (GTDB taxonomy): domain Bacteria; phylum Bacteroidota; class Bacteroidia; order Bacteroidales; family Dysgonomonadaceae; genus Proteiniphilum. The sequence continues at coordinate 23,830 of NZ_JAWRIS010000004.1, read as the reverse complement.
ATGCATGTTTTTTTACCCGCTTCAGACAAGACTTACTACCGGGCAAAATCACCGGCAGTCAGGACTGGTGGCCGGCAATATTTCAATCGGCCATTGCCGCTGTTTACCGTCCGTACTGAGAAGGAGGCATGGACAGACCCATTTATCGCTGTTTTTGAACCTTCCGGGTCTAAGGACAAAAACACGATATCGTCGGTTGAAAGGATTGCTGAATTGTGTGACGGTGAAAATACGGCAATTCGTGTCCGGCATGCCGATGGTTCTTCCCAGATAATTCTTCAGGGCAATGGCGCGGAAAGAAGTATTCAAAGCGATCATTTTAGTTTCTCAGGCTCTTTTGGCGTAATTTCATTAGATGTGAACGGGAATTTGGAGTCCTTATATTTGGGTGAAGGATACCATATCGCTTATGACGGTGTAAAAGTGAATGCAGCCGGTAGTTCCGCTTTTGGTACTCCTACTTCCGCTTTTGTACGGATCAATGGAAAAGATGAGTACTCGGTTTCTGGCAATCAACCCGTAAAAATTGATGTATACGGCACAATCATTCATTATTCGCTCACCGATTAAGGATTACTACAGTAGTCAGAAAAGATTTTATACAATTGAATAATACAAATAATGACAAGAAGAGTAATAGTCGCACTGGGTTTATTGTTTCTGTTCAGCGGGGCGATGACTGGCGGGATCAGTAACCCTGCCGGCCCTGCCGATATAAAAGTGATTAAAGAGCGGGTACTGAAATCACTTATGGTTCCTTATGACAACAGTAGTGAGGTGGAAAGGCTGATCGCTACCATCAGTGATGATGGGATGTGGCCTGATATTGACTATGAAGATGTGTCGAATGAAGGTTTCCAGCATACCCGCCATTTGGAAAACATGGTGCTACTTGCCCGGGCATACCGGGTGAAACCATCCCACTTTTATAAAAGCAGGAAATTAAAAAACACCATTGAGCTGGCACTCAGACATTGGGTCGATAATGATTATATCTGCGGCAACTGGTGGAATAATGAAATCGGTACCCCTACCCAGCTCGTCAACTTAATGCTGATTACAGGGGATGATCTGTCAAAAGATCTGGTAGAAAAAGCGCAACCGATCATAGGCAGGGCGCATATCGATGCCCCGGGAGCACGGCCGGGCGGAGACCGGATAAAGATCGCCGGCATCCAGGCCAAAAACATGTTATTTACCGGGGACGGAGACACTTTTGAGAAAGTGATCGAAGTAATTGAAAATGAAATTAAATATGTAGAGTGGATCGGCCGTGAGTATGGGTATACCTATCGTCTGCACGAGGGCGGTTTTTCCAATCGTTCTGCGGGTGGACGAGGCATTCAGTACGGGAATAGCTTCCATCACAGGACAGATGGGGTGAACAATACCCTTTCCTATGGGTTGAGTTATGCCGATTCTTTTATCGAGTGGGCTGTGTATACGGCAGATACCGGATATGCTTTTTCTGAAGACAAGATAGCACGTTTGGTGGATTATTACCTGGATGGTATTTGTAAAATGGCAGCCTTTGGCAAGTACCCCGACCCGGGGGCAAAAAACCGGGAGGTGAGCCGTCGCGGTAGTTTGCGACCGCTTAGCGCCCGAAATACGGAGGACCTTTTAAAGACTACCCGTTACCGGGCCGAAGAGTTGCAGGAGATCGCCAATATCCGCGCTCATGAAGGAATCAAACCCACCCTGTCGCATGCCACTTTCTTCTGGAATACGGAACATTTCGCCTATCAACGGCCGGAGTGGTATGCGTCGGTAAGGATGTATTCTACCCGTACATATAATATGGAGGTGGGTTACAACAGCGAGGGCCTTTTGAATCATCACCGGGGCGACGGGACTAACCATATTTCACGTACCGGAAAAGAATATGATGACATCTTTCCGGTATTCGACTATCAAAAGGTTCCGGGAACCACTATCATGCAGAAAGAGTCGCTCCCTCCCCCGGGGGAGATACAGAAGCTTGGGCTGACCGATTTTGTGGGCGCGGTAACCGATGGTACGTATGGTGCTGTTGCCTTTGATTTCAAGAGCCCGCATGATCCGCTGGTAGCCCGTAAATCATGGTTTTTCTTTGACGATGAATACGTTTGCCTGGGAGCCGGAATTTCCTGCAGGCAGCCATTGCCGGTAGCCACTACCCTGAATCAATGTTTACTAAAGGGTGATGTAACCCTTTCGTCGGGAAACCGACAGTCGGTAATTGCCAAAGGGGAGAAAGAATATGAAAATGTGGATTGGATCTTTCATGACGGGATAGGATACGTCTTTCCCGGAATATCGAAGGTCTCTTTGAAGAATAACAGCGCGATCGGCTCATGGTGGGATATCAACAAGCAGACCAGCACGCCGAAATCGCAAGTCAGCATGGAGGTGTTCAAACTGTGGCTCGACCATGGCCGAAGACCGTCTGATGCTACCTATGCATATATTGTGGTTCCCGCCACCTCTTTAGAGGAAATGCGGCAAAATAATTCGTCCCGAAATATTGATGTTTTAGTGAATACCCCTTATATACAGGCGGTCAGGCATACAGGGAACAATATTTGTCAGGCAGTATTTTACAAGGGAGGAGAAATAAATATAGGAGACAACCTGACTCTCTCTTCCGATAATCCCGGGATTGTAATGGTGAAAATGAAAAATGGAGCGATTACCCATATTTCCGTCTCCGATCCCAACCGTGAACTGACGAGGTTCAACCTGTTCGTTTCTGCCAGGATCGAGGGGAGCGGAAATAATTGGCAGGCAATCTGGAATGCTGCTGATGGAGGCAGTCATATCTCCATTGAGCTGCCTCAAGGCAATTGTGCAGGTGAAAGTATGACAGTCAGCTTTTAACAGGTTCACCATTAAAACAGACCGAAAAATCTTGGATCAAAAAGCCTTGATTCTAAAAATCTATTTCACCGCTTCCACTTGGTATCCCTGCTTACGTAATCCTTCGAGCACCCCGTCATCGCCCGGGAGGTGGAGGCAGCCGACGGCAATAAAAGAGGAGTTCTCTTTCATGATGGCGGGGAGTTGTGCAAGCCATTTTTTGTTGCGGTCGCCATTCAGCAGGTTCATCTCCTCTTGCGTGGAGGGGCAGGGATCATCCGGCGTTTCCTCTTCATATAATTTACGGAGAGCCTGGATGTCCTGTGCATGGTAGGCTGCCTGCAGTTTATCCATCTGCTCTCTTAGCATTTCGGGATGTTTCACCATGCAAGCCAGCAACTCGGCCTGTCGCTCCAGTGATTGCGCGTTGAGCAATACGTAAATCTGGTTCTCTACCGTTTCCAGTCCCACCACGGGACGTGCACGTTTCTGCGCCTCTTCCTGGAAGTACTGGTCGATATTCTGTGCCGAAGCGATGGAAGGATAATATTTTTGATAAAGCGAAACCGAGATCAGGTTGGAGAGCATGGCCGGCTTCAACTGCCCCATCTGAGTGAGTCCTATACCCATTATGTCCCGGAGCATACTGTCCACCAGTGCTACATCCTCCTGCGGAAGGAGGGTCTCATAGGTCACCTCCGGTGGCATCATGGCTTCGCCCATAATCTTCATTTGCATCTCCGGCATATCACCCATATCGAGTTCGCCCACGGTTTGTTCTGTCTCGTCGAAAGCGGCCTCAATACCGGGGATACTGTCCAGAAAGGAGACAGGTACAAGGTGGTGTGTCCCGAAAATATAGGAAGGTTTTTGCAATCCGTTTCCCGATATTTTCCATAGCAGGGCGTTTCCCTTTTCTGTGGATGCACCGGTGGAACAAGAGAGGAATAAGCATATCGCCGTGACAGCGAAAAAGATTTTTTTGTAGTTCATATAATTATTTTTTGTGTTTCTTTCCCTATTCCCAGGAAATCGAATAAGAACCAGAAAATCGTAAAGGAGGGGATCACGTCGGTAGCAGGCAATAACTCTTCAATAAACGTAATCAGCGAGGTATATTTACCTTTTCTCTCTCCGAACATCTTGTAGCTGATGGACGCGGCTATGGGCGCCCACACCACATCGAGGAACGGCCCGACGACCGGAATGGTTAATGACGCCATACCCACGGCATCCAGCAATAAGCACTTCACCAGCTTTTTGTATTTATTGTCCATATCTACTCGTTTTATGCTTCAGGGAATAAAAGTAGATAAAATTTTGGTGTTAGTGCCTGTTTAGGTACCACTTTTTAATTAAACTTTTTCATTCTTCAGTCCAAAAAAATTAGAAATAGGTCTTTACGGCAAACTCAAACTGATCGATAAATATTCGTTTGAAAGCAGCGATGTTGTTTTGTTCATAGAACATCAGCATTGCTTTCTTATAATCCACCGAGTCGACCGTGCGGAATGAAATCGGGCAATAGCCATTGGCTATCAGGATAGCATTACTGGTGATACGTGCCGTACGTTTGTTGCCATCACTAAAAGGTTGGATATAGGAGAGTAGTACCAGGGAGAGTAGCGCTTTTTCGAAGATATTTGATTTGGTGTTGATGAGCGCGCAACTATCTTCGAGCGCTTCCCGAATCTGAGACTCGTTGTCGAGGGGGCGGTAATTGGTTCCCGTAATACCTACACGTCGACGACGGATATTCCGGTCAACACCCAGTTCCTTGGTCAAAAGCGAATGGATTTCTTCTATCCGGCGTATGGTGATTTCTCTCAAATAATCGGGATTTGCAAGTACAAAATCGAGGGCATCTTTGTGATTAAGCAACATGATCGCCTCTTCTTTTGTCTTGCCTTGCGCAGTTTGCTTTTCTTTCAATAGCCGTTCTGTTTCAAGTAATGAATAAGTATTGCCTTCTATCTGCGAAGATTTCCATGATAAATCTACTCCGAGGCGTTCCATTTCTTTGAAATATTCCAATTCGGTCATGCTGGCAATATGCTCTCGAAATGTTTGCTGTGCCGCATTCAACACAATCATTTCATCATCGGTAAACAAGGATACTTTGGGAAGGAGGCTTTTGAGTAGCGTGAAATTGAACGCATCTTGTATCTTTCGTTCGTCCACATCTTTTTCGAAATAGCTGTTCATGTCGAGCGGCATGGAGACATGCGCTTGCGGTGAAAGGGTGTATCTGGTGGCGGGACCACGGCCATGCATCTCAATCAATCCCTGTGAAATTGCATTGGTTATCAGCCTTTTCATCGTACTATCGCTCGGAGCGTTGGACAATAACGATGAAACCTCTGCCCTGCTGCTAAAGGGATGACCACTTTTTGCGTCCGCTACAAACAACGGAATAAAACATCTACAATTGACGGAATAAAACATCTACAATTGACGGAATAAAACATCTACAATTGACGGAATAAAATATCTACAATTGACGGAATAAAATATCTACAATTGACGAGATAAAATTGCTATAAATGGCGGAATTATAAATTATTCTTGTAACTTTGCTGATGATAATCCATTCACTCAAATAGGATATGGCTGCATATAAAAAACGGATAGTGGACAATATATTGTCTCAAAAACTCGAATCAAGTGGTGCTGTACTCATAGAAGGTGCCAAATGGTGTGGTAAGACTACCACTGCCGAACAACATGCAAAGAGCATTATATATATGGATGATCCGGCAGAAATGGGTCAAAATATTAAATTGGCAGAAATCAATCCAAAGCGATTGCTGGCAGGAGATACCCCTCGTTTGATTGATGAATGGCAGATTGCCCCTCAATTATGGGATAGTATTCGATTTACGGTAGATCATCGTGATAGCTTGGGCCAGTTTATTCTTACAGGGTCTGCGGTGCCGGCCGACCGTTCAAAAGTGCATCATACAGGCACAGGTCGTTTTTCCTGGTTAACCATGCGGCCAATGAGCTTATGGGAGTCCGGTGAATCGAATGGCGAAGTAAGTTTGCGGAGTTTGTTTGAAGCACCTGTATTTATTGATGGGCAGAATGGGTTGAATATCGATGATTTAGCTTTCCTTATTTGCCGGGGAGGCTGGCCCCGGACACTTGGTATGCGCAGGGAGGCAGCCCTGCGACAGGCGGAGAACTATTATGATGCTGTTGTGAACAATGATATTTCAAGAGTAGACGGAGTAGACCGGAATAGTCACCGGGCACATCGCATCATGCGCTCTCTGGCCCGTTTCCAGGGCTCTCAAACCTCTTTGGCAACTATCCGGGAAGATATTGTGACCAATGATGTGGAGACAATCCATGCGGAAACCGTCAGTTCGTACATTGATGCCTTAAAGAAAATTTTCGTCATAGAAGATTCTCCTGCCTGGAACCCCAACCTCCGTTCTAAAGCGGCTATCAGGACATCGGACACACGGTATTTCATTGATCCTTCCATTGCCACGGCTTCTCTGGGTGCCGGCCCCGATGACTTGATCAATGACCTTAACACCATGGGGTTATTGTTTGAAACCTTATGCGTGCGTGATCTAAGGGTATATGCCCAGTCGCTTGATGGGAACCTCTATCACTATAGGGATAGTAATGGCCTTGAGTGCGATGCTGTTGTCCACCTTCGTAACGGGCAGTATGGCCTCGTTGAGATAAAGCTTGGGGGAGACAGCTTGATTGCCGATGGGAAGAAAACGTTGAAGGCGCTATCGGATGTCATTGACACCACAAAGATGAAAGCTCCGTCCTTTCGAATGGTATTGACGGGTACCGGAAATTATGCTTATAGAGACGAAGATGGGAGCTATATTGTTCCTATTGGGTGCTTGAAAGATTGATGCAACAAATAGGTAGCTAAAACGCAATACTGGTGTTAGCCGGGCATTGTGCCCGGCTACTTGAAATATAGGTGAGCCGTTTGGGAAGCCCCCTGCATACGATGCCCGGTTATCGGATGGTGATACTTCTGAATGGCCCGTAGCCCCGCCATTTTATGTCATCGGCATTCACCTGTGAACGTTCTACCTCACCTACGGTAAGGTTGACGGCGTAATTCCCGTTATCATCATAGAGCAAGAATTGGTCACCTGCCTCCCATGCCTGCTTTACCCCGTCAGCGCCTTCGTCGGTGAAGGCGATCCTTGTGCCGGCGGCGTTGCCGGTGGATGCCACGATTGTGGTGGTGCCTTTGGCGGCGGCCACCGTTTCCATGATCTCTTCCTGCTGGCTGCAGGCCCACAGCAGTGATATCATCACGAATGCTGTAAAAAGAAGTGCGTTGTGCTTCATCTTTTTTCTTTTGAAAGTTGTTGGGTTTATACTGTCGTTTACCAGGCCGATCCGCCGTCGCCAAGACCGGGAAGACTTGAGGGATCTCCGTCTCCACTGGCGCACTGGATACCCTCCATTTCCATTTCTATCACTTCGATGGCCGGCTTTTCATCTAACGCCATCCCCGCTTCCCGCGGGTTGTTTCTTACAGGATTGCTTTGTTTCCATTCTTCTTTTTTTTAGTTAAATACTGGTTGGATTCATTATTGTTATTTCTGTTGAGGCCTGTTTTATTTTCCACTTTTCCTTTCCGCTTCTAAAATTCCCGTATCCAACGGATATTACTATCAATGGATTTTGGGTCACTACTGTATTTGCCTTCTTCGAGGTTCAAACTATAAAACTGATCCTCGGAGATCTCAGATGAAGACAGATACCATTGGCTGACTTCATTACCGCTGCCGTTAATAGCCATTCCACTTTTTGCGGTGAGCTTTGTGTTGAATTCAGTTCGGGCTGCTATGCAGTCTACCGAATTATAGTCCGGCATGTTATTGGTAGTCCAATCCGTGATGCTTTCATAGACTTTGCCGCTATATCCGGCGAAAAGCATTTTTAATTCATCCCTGGCAGGTAGATACCAAACGCCATTCTCGTTACCTCCATTCACCGTATTATAAATATGGTAGAATGCAGGATAATCAGCAGCAAACGTTCCGATACTCTTATATTCGGCAATCATACTCCTGGTTGCCGTGGCCCCGTCTGTCAAGCTTTGGATGCCTGTTACCCCGGCGGCGGCTTCATCCTTATCAGGACCCCATTTCGAAATATAGGTTTCATTCAACCCCACTACTTTGCCTTGAGTACCAAATCTGCCCGGTTTCACCCAAAATACGATACCTTCGGGGGCGGTTGCGTCCGGCCAGTAATCGCCCACAGCATAAGATGTACCGCTCAGAGGGTTAAGAAGATCGTCAGCATCAACTTTTAATCGGAAGTAATAGCTTTTGCCCTGCTCAATACCATTGGAAAGAAAACCGAGGTCAGTTCCTATATGGTAAGTTTTAGTGACAAGGTAATTATTCGTTCCATCAGTGAGGGATAGCTCAATGATTACATTATCGGAATTTATGAAAGCGTCCGCGTCTGTAGGCAACACAGCCATGTAGCCTTCACACTGGCTTTTACCGTCTTTAGTGGAAAAATTGCGGGCATCGCCCGTTAATTGCAAAGTCAACCCCAGAACTTTCGAAGAATTAGTAACGGTGAGTGAAACAGCATCGGCATCATCTAATTTAGCATTAGTAGCAAAAACTGCTTTGCCAGAACTTAACTTTACATTAATATTTGTCAACTTCAAATTATTGTCTCCGGAATTATTCCATACAGCGAAACGTAATACCGACGCCAGATGCTTGTAACTGAGATTAATGGAGTTTTCACCATCGATGGTTACATCGTTTTGCGCTTTCATCAACATGTATTGCCCCAGATGTGTGGAGTTTGGCTGGTTTTGCGTTTGGAGAGCAGGTGTGTTTGCTGTTAAATAATCTAAAAAATAAGGGGCGAGTTTCCAAGCCGATGTCGGGAAGAAGCCATAGGCTGTGTATTGCCCATTGTCAATATTTTCAGACTGGATAACATCAAATGTACAGTTCTTGCTTTGTACACCTTGCGCAACGTTTGCTTCATAGTCCGTTCTTTTGTATTCTATGGCATTCGTCATGCTTGAGTTTCTAAAAAATACGGTGGTTGCATCCTTGTTGCTCCAGTAGAACTGTTCGCCTTTGGTATAATCCGCGTCTTCCACTACGCCTGCCCGGGTGTCCGGGATTTGTTCCACGGTGGCAACCACTTGCGGGGCGGAACCCTTTTCTTCCGGTTGTCCGGTTAGTATATCGTCGTTATTGCATGCGCCAAGGAGCAGGGCTGTTGCTGTGATCAGCAATAAATGATTTTTCTTCATCTTCAATAAATTGTTTAGGTTTCTTGATACATGTTTGTGTTTCACGTTATTCCCAGGAATCTCCACCACCTCCTCCGGGGTTAAAGTTGTCTCCACTGGCACAGAGGATGCCCTCCATCTCCATCTCTATCACTTCGATAGCCGGCTTCTCGTAAGCTTCCATTACCTCTTCCTGCAGGTTATTTCGCATTTGATTGGTTTGTTTTGTTTCCATTGTTCTTTTTTTAGTTAAATACTGGTTGGATTCATTATTGTTATTTCTGTTGGCGTCTGTTTTATTTTCCACTTTTCCTTCTCGCGTACATTTGTTGTTTTTATTGGTACAAATATATTCCGGAGAGCCTGAATTTTATGCGACAATTCGTCCGAAAAACACGACAATTTAGTTTTCGCTGATTACCAGTATTGTATGAGAATCTATTTTTATAAAAATAACACTTTTCCGGACAAAAAATAACAGGATACTGTACAAACTGAATTCACTTTTTGCGTCCGGTACACTTTTTAAGTACACTATAGTAATCCGCCATAGATATGTGGACATAACCGGCTTGTTTCACTCCTATTTCACTCGTACTTTACTCGTACCTCGCTCGTACCTTGTTCGTACCTTGTTCGAATAAATTAGACCAAAGTAGGTCTTAAGTAAGTCTTACATAGAATGTAAAAGGGATGTAGGATATGGGGAATTTATGCGATGGCCGCCTTTCGATAGTCTTTCGGTGACATGTTGTATTTGACCTGAAACTGCCGTTGCAGGGTTCTTACCGACCCGAAACCCACCTTTTCGGAGATTTCCTCGATGGAGAGCTTCGACTCTTCGAGCAGGGCAATGGCTTCCTTTAGGCGGAGGAAATTGACATACTCGGTGAACGACATGCCGAAACATTGCTGGAAAGCTTCGATAAAGAGATCCTTATGGGTGCCTAAGTCCGCGATTAGCCGGTCGCGGGTGATACCCGGGTCGCGGTATGCCTTCTCTTTAAGAAGCGTGTCTCGGATGTCCATACATAGTTGCTCTTTTCGTTTTTCAGGGCGAAGGTTATTGTTCCCGTTTTTCGTGCCAAAACCGGTTTTATTGAGCAGTGCTGTTTCTGCCTTCTCATATTGTGCCTGGATCTCTTTTATCTGTTTTGCCAGCGTCTTGTTTTTCCTGGTGACCTCTCGGCTATAATAGATCCGGATGCCGAGGGTGACGAGCAACAAGAGGCATCCGGCAAGGGCGAAATACATCAACTGGCGTGTTTTCTCTTTTTCCGCGATATGCTTGTCTACCTCATATTGGGTATGAAGCTCGTCGAGTTGCCTGTTGAAAGAAGCATCACGCAGCGAGTCGATGTAGGTCACTGTCTTTTCGGTCTCCGCCCAGGTCAGGGGTGCGTTCTCCTTGCGCGACAAGATCCTCACCTTGGTGAACCGGGCATAGCTGTAGGTGGGATCAATCTCAATGGCCCGGTTGATATATGTCAGCGCCTTGTCATAATCGCCCCTCGCCTCCCATATCTGGGCGCGCAGGTAGGTGGTGTTTCCCAACGACACGGTATCGGCCTCGCGCAGGTTGTCGATTCGGTCGCAATAGGACTCTGCGTTATCGAAATCGCCCATGAAGCTATAGGCAAAAGCATACAATGTCCATAAATTGACTCTGTTGGTATGTTGCGGGTTGTCAGGTTTTTCCCCGGTCATTTCATCCAGAAGCTTTTCAGTTTCTCCCGCCATTTCGAAAAACGCATCTAAGCGGCCGGTGGCCTGCAGCATATTGCACAATTCGAAATATACCCCGATAAGCCCGAATGGTCTTTTATTCATCCCCGCTGCTTCTTCAATACTCTGCCGGTAATGCTTTTCGGCTTCCGAAAGCCGGTTCTGGTGCATATAGGTCACGCCCATGAGGTATTGCATGTAAAAACGGCCTTCATGATCGTTTTGGCGGTGTGCCTGCCGGGATACCTCCTCTATCTCCGCCAGTGCCTTTTCGTACATCCCCCCTCCTGCAATAGCTGAGTATCTGTTGCTTGTAAGCCATGTACATGGCGTCGGTGAGCGCATGTTCCTTTAGGAATGCCAACGTCTTGCCCGCATGTTTGTCCACTTTGTCGAAACGATTCATGCGCAGGTTGTCCATCAGGCTGTTGAGCAGGCTGTCACCCCGGCGTTGGGTGGCATTGGGCGGTACATCTTCTGGAGCTTGCGTCTCGTCCTGCGGGAAGGCGGGGTAAGTGCACAGTGCCGAAATGAAAAATAGAAAAATAAAATTCCTGTAATAGCACCTCATCGTTATAGTGGACTTACATTAAGATGTGTCTGTACTGTAGCAAATATATGCAGTTTGCCCGTAACTGTGATTTTTTGTTGGTTATTTTTTTAAATACACGCAAAAAAATAACAAAAAAGTAATCAATTTGCAAGGTTCCGGCAAGCCAAGAGTTTACGGTTGTTTTAAGTATTGTTCTCTGTATTCCGTGGGGGTTAGCCCCGTGATTTTTTGAAACTGCTGGTGGAAGTTCGCCCGATGATTGAAACCGACCAGCTCGCGTACATTCTCGAGTGAGATGCCGGGATTGTCCCTGAGGATGGATTGTGCCTCCTCAATGCGCAGCCCTGAGCGCCATATACGGAAATCGGTCTGCATGTAGGTCCTGAAGTAATATTGTAGGAAACTGCGGCTTACGCCGAGCGATTGGGCTATTTCTTCGACACTGATATCCGTTTTGGTGAATTTCCTGTCGGCCACCCATCGCGCCAGCACACGCCTGAACTGTTCGCTTTGTGCTGCAAGGCGGGCAGATTCCTCATCGTCAACTGTCTCCTGAGGCTTCTCCTCATCTTCCCTTTGCGTGATGACAGGGATCGCGAATTGAAAATCTATCTGGTAATTATATAACCTGGCGGCCATATAGGCATAATAAATTGTATAGATAACGGAAAACAGGGCATAAAAATAATAATCCATAAACAGTGACACCAGCGCGAGGATGCCGACCGCCAATGCGCTGTAAAATCCGAAACGGGTCCAACGAAGACGGATCTTTTCATCCTCTTCGTAATAGTTCTCCAAAGAATTGAGACACACTTTATATTGTGACCTGAAGGTATGGGTATAAAAGGTAATCTGGAAGAAATAGGCTGTCACCGCCACGGCAAAAACTATAAGGAAAGAAGAGTGCGGAAGCAGCAACAAGGCAGCCAGTAAAAGAGCACTCGCGGCAGTAATAATTGCCAACTGCCACACGATCATTCTCCGTTTGACATAAAGCGGTTGTATCAATGCCAATATGGTGTAGGTGAAGAGCAATGCCTGGTAAGAGGCGATGACCAGGGTAGAGGAGGCCAGCAGCATTTTGTCTTCCGTCTCGCGTTGTATGAAAAAACTGAAAAATCCGGATATGCCCAGTACCAGGTAGGAGAGCGACAGGTAAAACCTTGCCGACCGGAGATTGGAAAGCTTTTCATCCGGCGGGATATGCATGCCTGCCAACATCGCGGCCAGCACCATGATGACGGAAGAAGTCGCGAAAGTTAGTACATAGTAGAATGGAACCGGTTCGAACAGATTCATATTATGCAGAGATTTTTCTCCTGCAAAAATATTCAATTCTGCGGATAGAAAGTACTATTTCACTGACGAATCATTCAAAAAGTTTATGAAAACTTAGTTTCAGGTCTATTCTCCATATTTCAAAATTAACCCTACTTCGGAAATTAAATTAATTGCTATCTTTGCAAATTGATTGCGTTCATGCATGAAAAGATGCTTCCGGTACTTTTTAAGTGGGGGCTTATTCTTTAAATTTTTTTTAGATGAATCTTTTAAGGGAGAAAATGATGAAATATGATGCTCCACAGCGTGCAAAGGCTGCGGGTATCTACCCCTATTTCCGGGCTATTGAGAGTGACCAGGATACCGAGGTCGTCATCAACGGGAAAAAAGTGTTGATGTTCGGTTCAAATGCCTACCTGGGGTTGACCAATCATCCGAAAGTAAAGGAGGCGGCCATTGCCGCCACAAAAAAATATGGTACCGGGATGGCCGGTTCCCGCTTCCTGAACGGTACACTCGATATCCACATCGAGTTGGAACGGAAATTGGCTAACTTTATGAATAAGGATGAAGCCATTGTCTTCTCTACCGGTTTCTCCGTCAATGAGGGCGTATTGGGATGTATGACCGGGAGGGATGATTTTATTATCTGGGATGAAAGGGACCATGCATCTATTATAGAGGGGTTGCGTACTTCCTATTCTACAAAATTTAAATTTCGCCATAACGATATGGCGCATTTGGAGAAGCAGCTAAAACGTTGCCATCAGGGAAAGGTGAAGTTAATTGTGGTAGACGGGGTTTTCAGCATGGAAGGCGACCTGGCTAATCTTCCCGAGATTGTGAAACTGGCGAAGAAATACAATGCCAATATCATGGTGGATGAAGCCCATAGCCTGGGCGTCCTGGGTCGGAAATATTGTGGGCGTGGCGTGTGTGACCACTTCGGGCTACTGGGTGATGTGGACCTGGTGATGGGTACTTTCAGCAAATCACTCGCCTCCATCGGCGGATTTGTGGCCGGCGATTATCCTGTGATCAATTATTTACGCCATAATGCACGGACTAATATATTCAGCGCAAGTATCACTCCGGCTGCGACTGCCGCCGCATCAGCCGCGTTGGATATATTGAAATCGGAGCCCGAACGGGTGAAGAATTTGTGGGAGCTCACCCATTACGCGATCAATCAATTCAAAGAGAGAGGGTTTGAACTGGGGCCGACGGCAACACCTATTATGCCACTCTATGTGCGTGACAACGATAAGACATTCCTTGTCACCAAACTCCTGTTTGAAGAGGGCATCTTTGTCAATCCGGTCGTATCTCCGGCGGTTTCCCCGGGCGACACGCTTATCCGCTATTCGTTGATGGCAACCCATACCAAGGAGCAGATAGATTATTCCCTTGAACATATTACCCAAATATTCAAAAAACTGGATATCTTGCCATAGTATCATCAAAATTAACATCACAGATCGGATTAGTTCGCGAAAAAATACTTACTTTTGTATGCAATAAAAATTTAAAGTGAAAACTTATGTCATTTATTGCAAATAAAATTATCATGGAAGGGTTGACGTTCGACGACCTTCTGTTAGTGCCCGCCTACTCGGAGGTACTCCCCAAGAATGTAGATCTCTCTACGCAGTTTTCCAGAAATATATCGCTTAATATTCCCATGGTGTCGGCTGCCATGGATACGGTGACCGAAACCACGATGGCTATTGCCATTGCCCGTGAGGGTGGGATCGGTGTGATCCATAAGAATATGAGCATTGCACAACAGGCCAAGCAGGTGCGGGCAGTGAAACGTGCGGAAAATGGCATGATCCTGAATCCTATCAGTATTACGCCCGACAGAAAAGTGTCCGACGCATTGGCCATGATGGCGGAGTTCAAAATTGGAGGAATTCCTGTGGTGGACGGTGACAATAGGTTGGTAGGTATCGTCACCAACCGTGATCTCCGCTTTGAGAAGTCGATGGAGAAACAAATCAGCGAGGTGATGACCAAAGAAAATTTGGTCACCACACGCCAGACAGCCAATCTGGAAGATGCCGCTGAAATCCTTCAACAGCATAAGATCGAAAAACTGCCCGTGGTCGATTCCAACAATAAGTTGATCGGCCTGATCACCTATAAAGATATCACCAAGGCAAAGGATAAGCCGTTTGCCTGTAAAGACGCACAGGGACGGCTGCGTGTGGCGGCGGGAATTGGTGTTACACATGATTCCATTGAGCGTGCCACCGCCCTTATTGAAGCGGGTGTGGATGCGATCGTGATAGATACCGCGCACGGACATTCCAAAGGGGTAGGAGAGATGCTGAAATTAGTAAAGAAGACGTTCCCCGAAATTGACGTGGTGGTGGGTAATATCGCCACTGCCGATGCAGCCAGGTTTTTGGTCGATGCCGGTGCCGATGCCGTGAAAGTGGGGATAGGCCCGGGGTCGATATGTACTACCCGTGTAATCGCGGGGGTTGGAGTACCCCAGTTATCGGCTATTTACGAAGTGGGCACTGCCCTGAAAGGCACGGGGGTTCCGGTGATTGCCGATGGCGGGTTACGCTATTCGGGAGATATAGTGAAAGCGTTGGCAGCAGGTGGTTCTTCGGTGATGATGGGCTCTTTGCTGGCCGGTACGGAAGAGTCGCCGGGCGAGACTATTATCTTCAATGGCCGTAAATTCAAATCCTACCGGGGAATGGGTTCGCTCTCAGCCATGCAACAGGGCTCCAAGGACCGCTACTTCCAGGATGTGGAAGATGATATCAAGAAACTTGTTCCGGAAGGCATCGAAGCCCGTGTGCCATTCAAAGGAACACTGCAGGAGGTGATCTATCAGATGGTAGGGGGGCTACGTTCCGGTATGGGTTACTGCGGAGCAGCAAATATCGGAAGGCTGCATGAGGCCAAATTCACCCGTATCTCCTCTGCAGGTTATGCGGAGAGTCATCCCCACGGAGTGATGATCACGCGCGAAGCGCCGAATTACAGCAAGGAAACCGAATAAACCCCTCACGGTAGAGCCAGGATTTTTAGAGTCAGGAATCAAGACAATATTTATGAGTTGTTCAGATTCTTGACTCTAATTTTTTTAATATTTTGATTTTTCAAATATCAATTTCGATCAATTTCTTTCAATCTCCATCAAAATCAGATCACCTGAAAATTTTTTATCTCTACTGCAACGTTTTGCATTCAGCAAACGTCATTATAATAAACAGGGAAATTTTATGTCGGAACAACGATTAATACTTGCTTGCAAGCAGGGAAAATTGTGGGCGAGAAAAGAGGTGTACGATCAGTACGCCCCGTCCATGATGGCGCTTTGCAGGCGGTATGTCTCCGATGTGGAAGATGCCAAGGATGTGTTGCAGGAAGGGTTCCTGAAAATTTTTGTAGAGATAGGGCAATATTCGGGAAAAGGTTCTTTTGGGGGATGGATAAGAAAAATTTTTGTGAATACTTCACTCGATTATATGCGAAAAAAGAACCGGCTGAAGCAAAAGGAACTGTTAACGGACGTTCAGATGGAATGTTCTGAAAATACCCCCGATATGGCAGATATCACAGCTGACGATTTAATGCTTTGCATCAGCGAACTTCCGGATATTCATCGAACGGTTTTTAATTTATTTGCTGTAGAAGGGTTTAGTCATAAGGAAATTGGGGCATTGTTGCATATACCCGAAAGTACGTCACGGTCATTCTTTTTCAGGGCAAGGCAATTGTTGCAAAAGAGAGTTACACAGTTACTGGAGTATAATAGATAACAGGGAGAGAAGATGCGGTCAGATGATCAATACATAGATAAGCCGGATGACTTTTCGAAGAAAGTCGGAGAGAAGCTGCGCGCGCATCAGATACCTGTCGGTCCCGACGTGTGGGATTCGCTGGCGGAAAAGCTCCCGCCACGCAAAAAAACTGTTTCTGGCTCCTGGTATTGGACGGCAGCCGGTGTGGCAGTAGTGGTGCTGGCGATATTGTTTTTGTGGAATCCTGTGGATGACGGGCCTTTGCTTACGGAGAACTCACAATCTACGGAGAATACACAATCCACGGAGCACACGCCATCTCCCAAACAAAAAGCACAAGGGGAGGTTGTACCGGATATTATCCATGATGATATAAAAAACAGTACAGGTAAGAAATTGGATCCGGATCAGATTGTTGGTAATAGCAGGGGAATGTTGAAAAAAACCGGGGAAACTGGGAAAATTCCCAAACAGGAAAAAACTTCAGAACAGGAAGAACTTCTAAGACCGGAAGAATTTCCCAAATTGGAAGAAGTTATACAATTGGACGAAATGTCAAAGTCGGCAAAAATATCAAAGTCGGAAAAAACATCAGAGCCGGAAAAGACTTCAAAACCGGAAAAAAACCAAAAGCCGGAGGAAATCCCAAAACTTGAAAAAAGTGTTCAAACAACAGCCTTTGCGGAGCAGATCGGATCTTCAGAACCCGACCAAACTGAAAAACCACACTCATTGATGGCCGCGCTGGGTAGTGGAGGCGTTCCTCTGGATTTCTCATTGGGGGGGCATGGTGCCGATAATGTGTACGACAATTTTCCGGGTGGAGATTATAATGACGGGAGCGGTGTAGGTTCCGGCGGCGATTACAATCTGCTTACACCGGGCGATTATACCGATGTAGTCCATCGTCTGCCTGTATCTTTCAGTCTGACGGCCGATTTTCCGATAGCTAAAGACATGACCCTGGAGACCGGATTGTCATACACTTATCTATTCTCACGTTACAGGCGAAATGATCAATTCATTTACCGGGGCACATTGCAACAGCATTATATAGGTATACCCTTGAACTTGAGGTATACCGTATGGCAGAATGACGCATGGGATGTATATCTGTTGGGTGGGGCCAGCATTGAAAAAGGGCTCCGTTCCATTTACAAGCAGGAGATTGAACATAATGGCGGCATCGTGTACCATACCAAAATAGGTAGCAGCATCAACGGTTTCCAGTTTTCCGCACAAGCGGGTGCCGGGTTCAGTTATCGGTTGCAGGGCAATCTGAGCCTGTTTGGTGAGCCCCGGATTGTCTACTATTTCAACAATAACCAACCGATGAGCGCCCGTACCGAAAATCCGTTGATATTCGGACTGAATATGGGGATAAGATTCCGGTTTAAGTGAAAAGTGAAGAATGAAAAATGAGTGCCTAAGTGGTTAGGTGTTTCGGAAATTTAATTCTTAATTATTAACTTTTAATTATAGAAAATTGTGTAATCATGAAAAAGCTGACTTTCTTGTTATTGATTACCGGTGTATTTGTTTTACCGGGATGTAAGGATTATGTGGATGAATACGTGACCTACACAGTGAATGAGCCTGTTTTTATGTCGACCGCCGAGTTCAGGAGCGCGGTGGATGTGGAACAGCCCAGGCCCATTGAAAAACAGGGGAAAATTGTTTTTTATAACGATTTCCTCTATGTCTCCCAGCCGGAGGAAGGGATACATGTGATTGATAACCGTGATCCCTCGAATCCGAAAAACATCGCTTTTGTCGAATTGTTGGGAAATGCGGATATGCATGTTCGTAATGGTGTGTTGTATGCCGATTCTTATGTTGATCTGGTCTGGTTCGATATCGACGATCCCGCCAAGCCGGAGTTCAAAGGACGGAAAGAAGAGGTGTTCCCGCAAGCATTTCCTCCGACGGAAAATGGGTATGGCATCGATTACGCTACATCGATGGACAGGTCGAACGGTATTGTTATCGGATGGAAAACGGTGGAGAAAAAAGAACTGGTCCGTACTTATAAACCCCGTTGGTGGAGCTGGGGCGGTGTAAGCGAAGACATGGCATACAGCAGTGCTCCTTCCGGCGGAGGAGGTGTGGGAGCTGTGGGTTCCATGTCGCGGTTTGCCATTTATCAGGATAACTTGTATACCGTGATGAGTAATTACCTCGGTATTTTCGACCTGTCGGATGAAACACCCAGGAAGATAGGGCAGGATATGTATGTAGGATTTGATGTGGAGACCATCTTCAGCTACAAAAACTGCATGTTTATGGGGACGCCTACGGGGATGATCATCTATTCTCTGGAAGATCCGCTGAAACCGGAATATCAATCCAGGATTACTCATGTATTCGGTTGTGACCCTGTGGTGGTGGAAAACGATATCGCCTATGTCACCATCCGTTCAGGCACTTTCTGTGGGCAGACTGCCAATGAACTGATTATTGTGGATGTGAGCAATGTCAGGCAGCCCAAACATATCGTGACCTATAATATGGAAAGCCCGCGGGGACTGGGAATAGACAACGGAACGCTTTTTGTCTGTGACGGCGGCCTGAGGGTCTATAACGCGGAGGATCCGAGGACCATTATGCATAAGGACAATGTCCTTGCACATTTCAAGAATATAGTGGGATTTGACGTGATTCCCTTTAATAACGTATTGATGATGATCGCGGAAGATGGTATTTACCAGTACGATTATTCCGATCCGGAAAATATAAGGCAGTTGAGCCGTTTACCGGTCGGTAAATAAAACTTCCCTGTTGCTCAATTTCCTGCTGCCGTCGGAGAAATCCCGCGGCAGCTTTTTATAGTCTTCCTTACGTCCTTTTTTTCAACCCCTTTTATCTTGCACTCCTTCTCAGGGATTATTGCTTTATTGTCCCCTCCTGCATCGGCACAAAAATGAAATCACCGTGCTCCGATTCCTTGAATTCACGCTCGCTTACCCGTTTTATAACGGTCATCTTTTGTCCTTCCCTCCCACCTACAGGAGCGACCATCCATCCACCCACACGCAGTTGTTGCAACAGTTTTTCCGGGACCTTCTCGGGTGCGGCCGTGATTAGTATCTTGTCGAAGGGAGCATGTTCGGGTAGCCCTTCGTAGCCGTCACCAAAGAAGAGATTCGGATAATAGCCCAATCCGTTCAGGGTTTCTTTGGCGCTTTCATACAAATTATAGTACCTTTCTATGCTGTATACTTCCGCCTCCATTTCACATAGTACTGCCGCTTGGTATCCACTTCCGGTACCTATCTCCAATACTTTTTCTCCCGGTTTCAATTGCAGTAGTTGTGTCTGCCAAGCTACCGTGAACGGTTGGGAAATGGTCTGCCCGCTCTCGATCGGCAAAGGACGGTCCTGGTATGCATAAGCGGATAGTTTTTTATCGATAAAGGAATGTCTCGGGACATTGGCGATAGCCGACAGTACCCGTTCGTCGGAAATACCTTTTTTCTTTAATTCCCGGGCCAGTTTTTTTGCTTCGTTGTTTTTTTGCTGATTTTCTATCATGTTGCTGTTGGATTTCTGTGGGTGTTTTTTTGAGCTGTTTGATGCGCAGGTGACCAGCCCCGTACAGAAAAGGGCAATCATGATCACCACCGGAATGGAATGCTGCTTTCCTCGTTTCATAATATGTGATTTTCAATGTGATAAACACAAAGATAATGATATTCTGTATTTTATAGGTTTTTTTCAGGATATAATTTGTAGTTCGATAAAAAGTCGTATATTTCGCACAAATTCAATCACCGCCAATTAAAATGAGAAAAACGGTTTTTTTATTGGGTCTGGTCTTTTCAACGCTGTCAGTTATGTCGCAAAATAGTGAGATTTCATCTGTTATAAAAAGAGTAAAGGAGAAATATGTACCTGATAGCCGGGTAGAGATATGGGATATAGTGGCGACACAAAGGGAAGATACAGTGATACTGAAAGGCGAGACAACTAATCGCGATGCTTATGATGAACTGATCGTGCAGGCCGGAAGCCTGTATGGCCAACTGAAAGACAGTATCCGCCTCTTGCCCGCTTCGGAACTGGGTGATGCAACATGGGGTGTGATCTATAATTCGGTAGGCACACTGCGCGCCCAGCCCCGTTACGGTTCGGAACTGGTATCACAGGGATTGCTGGGGATGCCGGTGAGGATTTTGGAGAAAAGGGCCGGCTGGAGGAGAATCCAGACCCCCGACCAGTATATCGGTTGGATAAATGGGTCGGTGAAGGTGATGACAAAGCCGGAATTAGAGGAATATCTGCAAAAGCCGAAAGTGATCATCACAGCCTTTTCTTCCCAGTCGGTAAGTAAACCGAAGAATGATGCCTTCCCGGTTTCCGATTTGGTGGCGGGTAATATGCTGGTCGTAAAAGGGTCGAAAGGTAAACTTTATCAGGTGGAATATCCCGACGGGCGGGAAGGCTATGTCCGGAAATCAGACGCTTTGGAAACGGGAAAATGGTTGAAAGGTGTCGAGTTGACCGGCGAGAGTATCGTCAATACTGCCTATCGGTTGACGGGAATACCCTACCTTTGGGGTGGCACTTCTCCCAAGGGGATGGATTGCAGCGGATTCACCAAAACAGTCTATTTCATGCACGGGATTATTCTGGCGCGTGATGCATCCCAACAGGTTCACAGTGGAAAACTGATTGACGATCAGGGCGATTTCAGTGGGGCCTTGCCGGGCGATCTGCTCTTTTTCGGCACAAAGGCGAATGATGGAAAGTCCAAAGAACGGGTAATCCATGTAGGTATTTATATCGGCCACAACCGGTTTATCCATGCTTCCGACTATATCCATATCGGCAGCCTCGATCCTGATGACCCACTATACGATGAGTTCAACGCAAACCGTTACCTTCGCACCAAACGGATTATTGGAGAGGTGGGAACCCCGGGCATTGAGAGAATTTTTGACAATGAATTTTACAAACAATGAGCGTATGAAGCAAAATCGTCGTCATTTCCTGAAATTATCAGCCATGGCTGCGGCAACTTTGGCGGCTCCATCATTATTTTCCGACTGTAGACCGGCAAGAAGAAATCAATCAAACGCAAATATGAAATTATCCTGGACACCCTACGACCTGCAATTGAACCATACCTTCACCATCTCCGGGTTCTCGCGTAACACCACACCTGTGGTGCTGGTGAAAATAGATTACGATGGTCTGGAAGGATATGGTGAGGCATCCCTGCCTCCCTATCTGGGTGAAACGCAGGCTTCGGTCATCGAATTCCTGAAGAAGGTGGATCTTTCGGCTTTCACCCCTTCCCGTGATATGGAAGAGGTAATCGCTTATCTGGATGGTATCGCCGAAGGAAATACCGCGGCGAAGGCGGCCGTGGATATTGCCTTGCATGATCTGGCGGGAAAAATAGAAGGCACACCGTGGTATAAGATATATGGATTGGACAAATACAATGTGCCGGATACTACCTTTACCATCGGTATCGATACGGATGAGGTGGTACGTGAAAAGACCCGTGAAGCGCTGGGACGGTTCAATATCCTGAAGGTGAAGGTGGGTGGTTCCGATGACAAGCGGATGATCGAAGCCATTCGCTCGGAGACCGACCTGCCGCTGGCAGTGGATGCCAACCAGGGATGGAAAGACCGGCAGCAGGCGCTCGACATGATTTTCTGGCTGAAGGAAAAAGGGATTGTGATGGTGGAGCAACCGATGCCGAAACATGACCTGGACAATATCGCCCGCCTCACCGAAGAGAGTCCCCTGCCTGTTTTTGCCGATGAATCGATACAGCGACTCTCCGATGTGGAGCGAATGAAGGGCGTATTTTCCGGGATCAACATCAAACTGATGAAGTGCACCGGCATGCATGAAGCATGGAAGATGCGCCAACTGGCTCAATCATTGGGGATGAAGGTGATGATCGGGTGTATGACCGAGACATCCTGCGCCATATCGGCGGCGTCGCAACTCTATGCCGGGATGGATTTTGCCGACCTCGACGGCGCGCTTCTGATAGGGAATGATTGTTTCGACGGGTCTACGTTGGAGAACGGGAAGATCATCGCTTCCGACCTGCCCGGTATCGGCGTAAAACCGACAAAAGAACTATTTTCGGTAAATTAAAACAACGGAACAGGCCACACTTCTTGTCTTTGAGAGGTTTGGTTTGTGAAAAACAGCTATCTTTGTAGAAATGTGTGATTTAATATCGTTTTCAAAATGACACGAGAAGCGATTATACAAAAAGCGGTATCATCTTTATCTAAACTTCCACAAAGCAAGGTGGAGGAAGTAATCGATTTTGCTGAATTCCTCTTACAGAAACAAGAAAATACAGAAATTCAAGAAATTATTTACAGTACGGTAAGTGATCAGGATGTGTTTGATTTTCTGAGAGAAGAGGAAGATATTTATCATCTATCTGACGCAAAAGAGTTATACTGATGAGAAAAGGGGATATAGTACTGGTATCATTCCCGTTTACCGATTTTTCAGGTAATAAGGTTCGACCGGCATTGGTTTTGTCGGTAAGTACCCTTGATGTAATCGTAGCCTTTATTTCTACTCAACTACATCGAAAAGAACAGGTTGATATAGAGTTGGATCCGTCATCTGATAATGGATTGAAAAGAGTGTCAATTATCAAGGTGGCAAAACTCGTGACAATCGAAAAAAAGTTAGTTTTAGGGCTTCTTGGAAAATTGGATGATAAAAAGTTGAGTGAATTAGATAAAGGACTGAAGAAAATATTTCAGTTGTCGTATTAGCCTTTGGAAGATAAGAAACTTGTGCGTACATTTGCGCAATTTTTTTACTTCGAATTAATTCAGTCGTTTTCTCGCCATGGCATAGCTCAAGCAAGCTTGGCTCTGTTCATTTGGCTTAACGAAAACGTTCTTTTTAGGTTATTACGATGAACTATCTGGTTACTATCGGGCTTTTGATCTGTTCGAATGTTTTTATGACCTTCGCTTGGTACGGTCATTTGAAGTTGGCTGAAAATGCATGGTTCAGTAAACTGCCGCTTATCGGCGTGATTGTCTTCAGTTGGTTGATTGCCTTTTTCGAATACTGTTTTCAGGTGCCGGCAAACCGTATCGGATTTGAAGGGAACGGGGGGAGTTTCTCTCTCTTGCAACTGAAAGTGATACAGGAGGTAATTACATTAGTCGTGTTTGTCGTTTTCTCTTTCCTCGCCTTCGGTACCCAATTAAAATGGAATCACCTTCTTGGATTCGTCTTTCTTGTATTAGCGGTTTATTTTATTTTATGATTATCCGCAATCAGTCCTAAACATTTATTAGGATAATTGCTGGAAAATCGGTTGATAATTAACGATATATATTTTCTCATATGATAGAAAAGTTGTATATTTATAGTCTAAATATCAATAGATTATGAACCTAC
>NZ_JAWRIS010000003.1:0-19636 GCF_040307845.1 Proteiniphilum sp. | reverse complement strand
CGTGCGCAAAATGAAGGCAGGAAAGAATAAATAAACTAAAATTAAAATGACCCCGTCGGCCAGGACTTATACGGGGCAATATAGAAAATTTTTAGAGGGTCAACGACGACTTGGCGAACGGGGTCACTGCGCTATGGATTTCTTTCAATGGCAAAGAAGTGTTGAATTAATAGATAGAAATAACGTTTTTATTTTTTGCCTTTTACATATCTCGTCCTAAAACGGGGAGAAAATAATCTTTTGAAAAATAAACATAAGCCCGATAAATGCCAAACAAGTTTGGCGTTTATCGGGCTTTCTTTTTCCTATCTCCGATTTCGTCAAGGCTTGTCGGCTGATTTTTTGAGCCTGATTGAAACGAAGT
Organism: Proteiniphilum sp.; assembly: GCF_040307845.1. Taxonomy (GTDB): domain Bacteria; phylum Bacteroidota; class Bacteroidia; order Bacteroidales; family Dysgonomonadaceae; genus Proteiniphilum. The sequence continues at coordinate 19,272 of NZ_JAWRIS010000003.1, read as the reverse complement.
GATTGAACGGCTTCAAATAAATCGGACGATGTGCCGCAGACGAACAATTATCGGGATTTGGCAGTATTTCGGCATAAAAGGGGCAAGTAAAAATTAAGTCGAGCGGACTACGCCGGTCGGGTGGTTTTTGCTTGCCTGTTTTCTTTACATAAATTGAATTTGTATATTTAAAATCTAACATCTTATATCACAAAAGGAAGTTCATTATAACAAAATAATCAAAGCGATTATCACAGAAACACAAAATAATCCGCCACAAAAACACAAGATAATTTACCACAAAAACACAAAACGTATTGATAAAAATAAAAAAAACAGCTATATTCTCAAGTTTGACAGTTGGATTTGCAAATATCAAGGCCTGGAGTTGCTGTAGTGGTGATTTTGGGTCTTTAAAATTTACCAACTTTGTGGTACATAAACGGTGTCAATAATTATTTTCATCTTTTTTTCTGGTGGATGCTATTATTTTTCTCATTTCCTTTTTGGTGATTATCTGGTAGTCTGTCCTGAATCCTGCCGAAGCATGCAGGTGGTCGGTGAGCGTGGTCCTGGTGTATGTGGGCACGAACCCCTCTCCCGGTATGCTGCAGAAGTCCATCCCGGCCAGGGTGTCGCTGATCTTCCTGACGGAGAACTTCTGTCCGGCCCTGTTGACCTTCTTTTCCAGTAGCCTGATTATCAGCAGGGAGAGGAAACATGTGAGGAAGTGCGCCTTTATCCTGTCATCCCTCTGCAGGAACACGGGTCTGGCCTCGAAGTCCGTCTTCAGTACCCTGAAGCAATCCTCCAGCTTCCATCGGAAACCATTATACTTGAGTATGGAGGGTTCGTTGTCGGACAGGTCTGTAGATACGCCATAGTAACCGTCAAAGCGCTCTTCCTGTTCGACCATCTCCATGTCGAGGGTATAGCTGGTCATGGGTGCCAGTTCCCCCTCCGGGGTGTAACTGGCCTGGCTGATGAACGACCTTTTGCCCACGTTGTTGCCTTTCCTGTTTTCGTACGAGGAGAGACCCGCGTCGGTGCAGACCACTATTTTGGATATTTTGAAGTTCCCGTTGAGTTTCTTCTCCAGGGGAAGCATCGTTCCCTGTTCCGAGGTGTTTCCCGGATTGATCTCAAAGGCAAGCGGCATCCCGTCCATGTCCATGAACAGGCCCATCTGCACGATCGGGCTCGGACGGTGTTCCTTGGACACCCCGTACTGCCTGAGGCCGCTCTCCTGTTCGCTCTCGAAGAAATAGTTCGTGCAGTCGTAATATATGACACCGGTATTGCGGGTGAACACCTTCTTGCTGTTCTTGTAAACCTGCGCCTGTATGAAATCACTCTCCCCGGATATGGATCAGCGTTCCGGTGGAAGTACGTAACTCCACACTTATCTCCTTCGATGGACTCCCCTGTTTCCCCGATTTGCATTGTGAGGCATTTCTGCCGGCAAAAGAAGGTATGGGAACCAGGGGGCCTCCGCCCGTCAGTTGGATGAATTCCCCGGCAACGTCTCCCGATTGTGGTGGATGACAATTGGAGTAACTTCGGAAAGCCTTAAATCGGTACGTTTGTATTTGGATTTTATAAAATGGGTGAAATGCCGCTTGCAATTTTCATATTTTTGCAAAGTCGCTACAGTTTTATTGATGCCCACTTGGCTCCTAACATCACTATTATGCTTTTCGAACAAAGATAAAATAGTGTCTAAATCGTCTTTTTTACCTAAAAAATCAGATTTGATTAGTTCAAGGCTCAGATTTTCTGATAGTTCATACTTTCGAAAGATACCTTGAAGTTCTGATCGAATATTATCTAACTGCTGGTTTAGTCTAAGAGTTTCGCTAGTCCGCCCTTTTAGTCTATTTTTGTCGTTATCCCACAGTTTTGCATTAACTGCAATGCCTGTTGAGCCGATCGGAAGCCGTTCATTGTTCAAGTAAATGCGGATCATAACGGGCGATAATCCGTCTTTGTTTTTGTAATTGCTCCTTAAATAGAAGACTGTTCTGAAAATTGTTTTCATATTACTGTTTTTTTTAGTTGCATCTTAGGTTTTGAATAAAAAAACAGACACTTTTTTGTAGCCAAAACGCCATTAAAAAAGTTGATTTTTTGTCTCTTTTTTCTCTAAACTTACCGATGCAAAGTTCAAGATAATTATTTGAATAACAGCAATTTGATAGTCATCTATACACACTCTCAAAGTGCTCTTGGCTACAATTTTAATTTTGTTTCTTTTTCTGTAGCCAAATTGTAGCCAATTGTGAGCTTTTTGAGATATTTTCGATGCTCTGTTGCTACTCTAAGCAACCAGTGTCACAAAAAGAAAAAAATGTCGTAACTCATTAGAATTACGACACTTACGAATTTCGCTTTTGGGTTTAACTAATCATTTTCAGAGTACTTAAACACCTTTCAGCGGAAGCGGGGGGATTCGAACCCCCGGTACAGTTACCCGTACGTCAGTTTAGCAAACTGGTGGTTTCAGCCACTCACCCACACTTCCTGATGGATATTCCTGAAATCGGATGCAAATATACAAGTTTGTTTTTAACTTGTCAAAGAAAAGGTGACTTTTTAAAATGAAAATGTTTTATTTTTGTAGCGGTTCTCATGAATCATATGTACATATGGATACGACAAAGAAGAAAAAAAGGAATAGAACAGCTCTGGTGGTCATCAGCTTTCTGCTGGCGACACTCATTATAACAGGTGTTTACTTGTACAACACACTTTTTCAGCCATTCTCACTTACGGAAACAACGTACATCCATATCGACCGCAAAAAGGATTATGAAGATGTAATCAGACAACTGAATGAAAAGGCGGGCCTTCCCTCTGAAAAGATTTTCCGGCTGCTGGCTGAGCGCATGAATTATCCCAACGCGGTAAAAACCGGGAGATACGCCATCGAAGATGGGATGACAATGCCCGATGTAATACGCAGGTTGCGGTCGGGTAACCAGGCTCCGGTAAATCTCACTTTTAATAATATACGCCTCAGGGAGAATCTGGCAGGACGCATCTCGCAACAGCTAATGATGGACAGCCTTTCCCTGCTGAACGCCCTCAACGACCCTGCTAACGCTGAAAAATTCGGGTTCAACGAATATACTTTCATCGCAATGTTCATCCCGAACACCTATGAAGTGTACTGGGATACAAGTATCGACAATCTGCTGAGCCGCATGAAAAGAGAGTATGACCTGTTCTGGAATGAAGGCCGAAAAGGAAAAGCCGAAAAAATAGGACTTACACCGGTGCAGGTCTCTACCCTTGCATCTATCGTGGAAGAAGAAGCTACTTATATAGATGAATATCCCATCGTGGCAGGTCTATACCTCAACCGATTAACCCGAGGAATGCGATTGGAAGCTGATCCGACGGTAAAATTCGCAGTGGGGGATTTCTCACTTCGCCGCATTTTATTTATTCATCTCGAGGTAGAATCACCCTACAATACTTATAGAAATAACGGGCTGCCACCCGGCCCGATCCGCATCCCCTCCATACAGGCGATAGAAGCCACCTTGTCACCCCAGGAGCACAGATATCTTTTCATGTGTGCAAAAGACGACCTCTCCGGTCGTCACAACTTCGCGACCACCCATGCCGAACACGCTCGTAATGCGGCGGCATATCAAAGAGCGTTGAATGCAAGGGGAATATTCTATTAGCAACAATCACTTTTTATTCTTCAACCGTTGCTTCACAGACTCTTTATCCTGATGGATCTGCGCTACCAATTCTTCTTTGGTATCAAACTTACGATCAGAGCGGATAAAATCAATAAACTCCACGCTCATTGACTGATTATACAAATTGCCGTTAAAGTCGAAAAGATTGACCTCTACACTGATTTCATTGTCCGTATGCAGTGTAGGACGCCTGCCTATATAAAGCATTCCCGGATAGATAAGATCACGTAAGTGCACCATTACCGCATAAACCCCCAATTCAGGGACTACCTTATAACGTTCCCAAACCCGCATATTAGCTGTAGGATAACCAATAGTACGGCCTACCTGATAACCCTCCACAATTTTCCCCGATAGCCTGTAATTATAGGATAACAGTTCGTTGGCTTCTTTGATTTTACCCCCTTTTAATAACCGGCGTATTTCTGATGAACTCACATCATCATCCCCTACTTGCAATTCTGTGGCAAGAATTACATGCATACCTATCTCCTTTCCATATTGCCTATATTCCGGGTAACTATCCTCCCTGTCACGCCCGAAACGGTGATCGTAACCCACAAACAGTGTATCCACACGGAGTTTTTCTTTCAAAACCTTTTGCATAAACTCCTTTGCCGAGAGTTGCGAGAGCTCCACCGTGAACGGAAGGCTGATACAATAGTCGATGCCAGTGGTAGCCAGCTGTTCTATTTTCTCATCAAACCCACATAAAAGCGCCGGCTGATAATCAGTTTGCAACACTTTGCGGGGATGTACCGGAAAAGTAATCACGGCCGAAGGCAATCCTCGCCTCGCCGCCTCCCTCTTTACCTGATCGATCAAATGTCTGTGACCAATATGTACACCATCAAAAAAACCTACAGTTGCTATAAATGAAAGATCACCGGTCTCTTTCCCTACAGCTAAATCAATGAATTCCAAAATCGAGTAAATTATGTATTAAACTGCGAATATAAAACGAATTTGGCAAAGCATTGTTTAAAATTGAAAGATTCTTTTCTTAATCCTTCACCCCGGTTCGATGTATCGTTAAAAAAATCAGTTGAAAAACTTTCACATCAACATCATTTCAGTACCTTTGTATTCAAAAAAATCACACTGTTAAGTTTAATCCTTTAAAAAAGAAGCGATGAATTCTAAATTTATTTTATTTACTGTAATGAGTATGATAATTGTAGCGACTGGTTGCACCGGTGAACCAAAGTCCAACACGCTAACGCAACAGGAAATTGCCGACGGGTGGGAACTACTGTTCGACGGCAACACCATGAACGGTTGGCGCGATTACAACGGTGAAAAACTGACCGTTCCCTGGTTTGCCGAAGAGGGCATGATACAGGCCAAGGGTGAAGGTGCCGATGAACACGGTTACATCGTTACCGAGAAAACGTATGAAAATTTTGAATTGGTATGGGACTGGAAAATTGCAGACGGTGGCAATAGCGGTATGCTCTATCATGTGGTAGAACATCCGAAATTTGCCGTTCCCTATGTGACCGGCCCGGAATACCAATTGATCGACGACCTCGGGTTCCCCGAACCATTGGAAGAGTGGCAAAAAACGGGCGCCGACTATGCCATGCACACCACCGATCCGGCAAAGACCAACATCAAACCGGCCGGAGAATGGAACACGTCCAAAATTATTTTTGACAACGGACATGTGGAACACTGGCTCAATGGTGAAAAGGTGATTGAATTTGAAGCATGGACGGAGGACTGGTTTACCCGCAAACACAGCGGTAAATGGGAAAACGCTCCCGAATACGGGTTGGCACACAAGGGCGTGATTTGCCTGCAAGACCACGGCTCAGCCGCATGGTTCCGTAATATAAAGATCAAAGAGTTACCCCGTAAGACTAAAGAAGTAAACCTGTTCAACGGAACTGACCTGCATGGATGGGAAATCTACGGGACAGAAAAGTGGTACGTACAGGATGGTCTTCTGGTATGTGAAAGCGGGCCGGACAAACAATATGGATACCTTGGCACACGTGAATACTACGATGATTTCGACCTGACTGTCGAATTCAAACAGGAAGCCGACGGTAATTCCGGGGTTTTTATCCGTTCATTCGTGGAACCGGGCGCCATTGTAAATGGCTGGCAGGTGGAAGTAGCTCCCAAAGGACATGATACCGGCGGCATCTATGAATCCTATGGACGCGGGTGGCTCGTACAAATCCCCGATGAAAAAGAAGAGATTTTGAAAGAGGGCGACTGGAATACTCTGCGTATTATGGTGAAAGGAGACAATGTGAAAACCTGGCTCAACGGTGAAGAAATGGTCGATCTGACCGACGATAAGATCGGTAAGGCACAAGGACGCATCGCATTGCAGATCCATGACGGTGGGGGTATTAAAGTGTTATGGAGAAACCTTCAGTTAAAAACATTGTAAGATTATATCGGACAACCCAAGCTACCGGAAAACGGCTACTTCAGTCCCGCTTCACGGCACGCCAAAGTAAAACCCTGTGCTGCATACAGAACAGGGTTTTACTTTTCCCATCCGCCATCCTATCCTTCTCCCACCCTCCGAGTCCCCCAGTCTTCCATCTCCCCCCTCACTGACTCGCAGATTTCTACCTTTCCACCTAACCACTAAAGCACTTAATCACCTAAGCACTTAACCACCTTTTCACTTTTCCACCTTTTCACTTTTCACCCTATTTCGATTTTATATAAAAAAAAGAGCCTATCTTTGTAGGCTCAACTCACTTAAAATAAAGAATGACAGAAAAAAGCGCACTCTTACAAAGTATTATTGAAGGAATTCAGGAAAAGAAAGGGAAAAACATTTGTACTATCCACTTAAAAGGCATACCGGGGGCTGTCTGTGATTATTTTGTAATTTGCGAAGGCAATACCCCTACGCAGGTATCCGCTTTGGCCGATTCAATAGAAGAGATCGTAAAGAAAAACACCAAAGAAAATCCTATCCGCGTGCACGGACAACAACTCGCCGAATGGATCGCGATGGATTATGGCAACATAATTATACATATATTCCTACCCGACCTGCGCAACTTTTACAATATCGACAACCTTTGGGAAGATGCCCGGTCAGAACGCATTCCATCCATAGACTAAAACTTAATCCTCAAAAAATTGTTACAATAACTCAGAAGAAATAGAGAGTCACACAAATGAACAATACGAACAAAGAAAATAAACAGGATAAACAGCCTACTTTGCGACCTAAGATAGGCGGCAATAACAATTCCAAGAGACCGTTCAACCCTTACTGGATATATGCTGTAGTATTGGCATTGCTCATGGGGATGTGGTTTTTCGGTCAGGACACCACTGTAAAAGAGGTAAAATGGTCGGAATTTCAGGAATATGTCAGGGATAATCGCATAAAAAGTATAGTAGTTTACAGCAACAAAGAGACTGCTGAAGCACTCGTACGCGAAGAGTCTGTAAATTATGTTTTCGGCGAGGATGCGGGAAAGGTAGCGAGATCGCCTCTGATCCTGATAAAAATCCCTTCAACCGATGCCATAACGAGCTTTATAGATAATGTAAAGACTGAAAAAAATTATGATATTGAGGTACGTTTCGACACCACGTCGGAACTCTGGGGGATATTGATCACTTTTGCACCTTTTATCCTGCTCATCGTATTCTGGGTATGGATGATGCGCAGGATGCAGGGAGGTGCCGGAGGTGGCGGCGGTGTTTTCAATGTAGGCAAATCGAAAGCGCAGCTGTTCGACAAGGACTCCAGCCAGAAAGTAACCTTCAAAGATGTAGCCGGGTTATCCGAAGCCAAAGAGGAAGTACAGGAGATTGTGGAATTCCTGAAGAATCCCAACAATTACACCAACCTTGGAGGAAAGATACCCAAGGGAGCATTGCTGGTAGGCCCTCCCGGAACAGGAAAGACCTTACTGGCAAAAGCGGTGGCGGGTGAGGCCAACGTTCCTTTCTTTTCAATCTCCGGTTCTGATTTTGTGGAGATGTTTGTGGGTGTGGGCGCATCGCGCGTAAGGGATCTGTTCCGTCAGGCAAAGGAGAAAGCGCCGTGTATAGTATTTATTGACGAGATTGACGCCGTGGGCCGTGCCCGTGGGAAGAATACCAACTTCGGGTCGAATGATGAACGGGAAAATACGTTGAATCAACTTCTCACCGAAATGGATGGTTTTGGATCAAACAGCGGGGTAATTATCCTCGCGGCCACAAACCGGGCCGATGTACTCGACAAAGCGCTGCTGCGCGCCGGCCGTTTCGACAGGCAGATCTACGTGGAACTTCCCGACCTGAACGACCGGAAGGAGATATTCAAAGTACATCTCCGTCCCATCAAAATAGATGAATCGGTGGATGTGGAATTCCTTGCCCGCCAAACACCCGGATTCTCGGGTGCCGACATAGCCAACGTCTGCAATGAGGCAGCACTGATCGCCGCGCGAAACAAAAAGAAATTCGTGGAGAAAGAGGATTTCATGAACGCTGTGGATCGTATCGTCGGCGGTTTGGAAAAAAAGAACAAGATCATTACCCAGAATGAGAAGAAATCCATCGCCATCCACGAGGCAGGGCATGCCACCCTGAGTTGGTTCCTGGAACATGCGAATCCGTTGGTGAAGGTGACCATCGTACCCCGTGGTAAAGCACTGGGGGCAGCCTGGTACCTGCCGGAAGAGCGGCAGATCACCACCAAAGAGCAAATGCTCGACGAGATGTGCGCCCTTTTAGGCGGAAGGGCTGCAGAAGAAGTGTTTATAGGATCAATATCTTCCGGCGCTATGAACGACCTGGAACGTGTAACCAAACAGGCCTATGCTATGATCACCTATATGGGGATGAGTGAAAAACTGCCCAACCTGAGTTACTACGACTCGACGGGACAGGAGTACACCTTTTCAAAACCATATAGTGATGAGACTGCCCAACTGATCGACAATGAAGTGAAGGCAATGATCAACCAGCAATATGAAAGGGCTAAACAGATACTGAAGGACAAAGCAGCAGGACATAACCAATTGGCAGGTATCCTGTTGGAAAGGGAAATCATTTATTCCGACGATCTGGAAAAAATATTCGGCAAACGGCCCTGGATATCGCGCTCTCAGGAGATATTGGAGAACGATAAATCTTCAGACGAAGGCCTACACCTTCCTTCCAAACCCCACGGTTCGGGAGATCATATATTCATTGATACTGAAGAAAAGGCAATTCCCGGTTCACCAAATAAAAAAGAAGAACAAGAGAATAGAAATAGTGAAGAATAGCTGTACCTCCTGCTGGAAATAGTGTAACAAAAATTGAAAACTGCCCATGTGAATGAACATTTTCAAAACTGTTTTCGTTATAATAGACGATTGGCAATTAAGTCCATTTATAATCACGGTAAATCACGGCAAATTGTGATAAAGTGTCAGCTTGATAGTCACTAATCAACAAATCGTCAATTAAGCTAATCGTTCCGGGGCAACATATCCGGTAAAAATTAATTAGTCGTATGAAAACAATTCATTATTATTTATTGGCAGGGTTATTTGCGTTGTCAGCAATCAGCTGTAACAATTCAAACGCAAAAAACAAGGAAAACGACAATTCGAAAAACAGTGTAAATATGAAATTCGAAAAAGTAGAATTACCTTATGCAACCGATGCTTTAGAGCCGGTTATCAGCAAACAGACAGTAGAACTTCATTATGGCAAACATCATCAGGCCTATGTGGATAATCTGAATAAGTTAGTGGTAGGTACGAAATTTGAAAATGCAGATCTTGAAACTGTAGTAAAAGAGAGTGACGGCGCTATTTTCAACAACGCAGGACAAATTCTCAACCATAATATCTACTTCACCTCTTTCAAAAAAGACGGTGGCGGTGAACCAAAAGGAAAACTGGCCGATGCTATCAATGAACAATTCGGTTCGTTCGAAAAATTTAAAGAAGAATTCAATGCTGCCGGAGTTGCCGTATTCGGCTCGGGATGGGTATGGCTGGCAAAGGACCAGGACGGCAAACTTTCCATCCTGAAAGAAAGCAATGCCGGCAACCCGATTACAAGCGGTTTGGTTCCTATTTTAGGTTTTGATGTATGGGAGCATTCATACTACCTTGACTATCAGAACCGTCGCGCCGACCACCTGAAAGAAATATGGAAAATAATTGATTGGGACGTAGTCAGTGCTCGTTATTAAATGAGAGCAATCTCTCTTTATCTCTTTATCATAATTCCAGTAAGCATCCTTCCTGAGTGAATCGTTTGCCTGCGGGCAGAAAAGAAAATATCCTCCCTTTCAAATGTACATAACGGGCTCTTCTCGATCGCGCTTTCATGTACACCAAGTCTGATCAGTTCCCTCCTGTTGATCTCCTTCAGATCGATATGGTATCTGGAGGAGGGAGTTTTTCTCGTGAAGAGGGTAATATCAGAAAGATCGAACCCCTCATCATAAAACCGGGTTACGACCTCATCACCTACTTCGTAGTGCGCCATATCGATGGCCGGGCCAATACCTGCCATCATATTCCCCGGGGAGGAGCCGAATTGCCGCCCCATTTCCCTGACGGTTTTTTCCACAATCCGGCCTACAGTACCTCTCCATCCCGCATGAATAGCTGCAACCACCCCATTCCGTCTATCATACAGGATCACCGGCACACAATCGGCAGTGGTAATGCAAAGGAAGATTTCTTTTTCCTTTGTAATAGTTGCATCGATCCCATACAGGGTCTCAACAGCACTGCCCCGATCGAGACTTAGAAAATCCCTGTCAATCGTCAATACCCCGGTTCCATGTGTCTGGTGTGGAATGATGAACCGTCTTATATCCGTGTAGAGCATACGAGCAAGTATTTCCCTATTCTCACTGATATTTAACGGATTATCGTCAGAAAAATTCCCCATATTAAAGGAAGAAAAGGTGCCGTCACTCACTCCTCCCTCCCGGGTAGTAGTGAAATGTGTAATATTCTCCTCTTTGTCAAACAGATCGAACAAAAGCAGATTATTGTATTGGGGATGGAGTTTCATCGGTAAATACTAAAAGTCCTCTTCGAAGTAATCATCCTCATCCTCTTCCATATCTTCTTCTAAACCGGCATTCTCATCAGAAAATTCCTCTTCCGGATCAAATTCGAAGTTGGAAATATCGAGATTTCTATGTACCAATGCATCACGTGACGCCGATATCGGGACATACTCTTCCGAATTAAGTGCACGCCAAAGCATGTCTTTAAGAGCCGGAATACCGTATCCCGTAATAGAAGAGATAAACAGGTAAGGGATGTCGGGCAGGTCAAATGACATCTCCTGCATCAGCTCTTCATCAAGCATATCGGCTTTGGATATAGCCAACAGGTGAGTTTTATCCAACAACTCCGGATTATACTGGGTTAACTCATTCAGCAAGATATTGTACTCTTTTTTTATGTCGTCCGCATCAGCAGGAATAACAAAAAGCAATAAAGAATTACGTTCTATATGGCGGAGAAAACGCAAACCAAGCCCTCTCCCTTCACTGGCACCTTCAATAATCCCCGGGATATCAGCCATTACAAACGATTTCCCTTCGCGATACGCCACAATACCCAAATTGGGCTGGAGCGTGGTAAAGGGGTAGTTGGCGATCTTCGGTTTTGCGGCTGACACTACCGAAAGCAAAGTAGACTTCCCGGCGTTCGGGAACCCGACTAATCCCACATCAGCCAGTAATTTCAACTCAAGGATTATCCACCGTTCCTCATACGGTTCGCCAGGTTGTGCATAACGGGGTGTCTGATTCGTAGCCGATTTAAAATGAACATTACCCTGGCCACCACGGCCACCTTTCAGCAAAACCACCTCCTGCCCGTCATCGGTGATGTCACATAAATACTCGCCGGTATGTGCATCATAGGCAACAGTACCACAGGGGACTTCAATGACCTTGCTCTCTCCTTTTTTTCCCGAGCGTTGGGCCTTCGATCCACCTTCGCCATGCCCGGCAAAGATATGCCTTTGATAACGAAGATGGAGTAATGTCCAGTAGTTACGATTACCACGAAGAATAATGCTCCCGCCATCACCTCCGTCACCTCCGTCTGGCCCACCCTTCGGTATATATTTTTCCCTTCTCAGGTGAGCTGAACCACGTCCACCCTTCCCTGAGCGACAGAAGATCTTTACGTAATCTACAAAATTTGTTTCCGCCATTATTACTTTTCTAAACAGTCGATCTCTTTCTCGATGGATCCAAAGATATCATCAATAGAACCGACCCCTTCTATATTTTTTAATGTGCCGTGTGTACGGTAAAATTCCTTGAGCGGTTCGGTCTGGGAGTGGTAGACTTTCAACCTCGATTCAATGGTTTCACGGTTATCATCTGTTCTACCGGAAATCTGTCCACGTTTCAACAAGCGATCGATCAATTCTTCTTCCTCTACTTCCAAACTAAGAACCGCGTCTATACCTTCACCATGCTTTTCCAACATTTTACCCAATGCTTCACCCTGGGCAAGCGTACGGGGAAATCCGTCAAAGATAAATCCTTTGGCATCCCTATGTTTGCCGATCAGGCTATCCAATATATCAATCACTAACTCATCGGGGACAAGATGTCCTTTCGACATATAGGAATCCGCCAACTTTCCCAATTCCGTACCTGCTTTAATCTCGCTGCGCAGTATATCTCCCGTAGAGAGATGTTTGAGTGCATATTTCTCAACTAATTTCGCGCTTTGTGTCCCCTTTCCCGATCCGGGAGCTCCAAAAATTACTATATTCAACATCCCTGTTTTTGTGTTAAGATGCAAAGATACGATTTTTTATTTCTTTGCCGGCAGTCCCGATTCCGTTTTTAATATCTCTTACGTTCCTGAAATCGAACCAATTTATTTGTTATCTGTTTATTAATTATGAAGTATAATTTATAACACTCTTATAATGAAAAAAGAAGAATTCAAACAGAAAACAATCGACGTGATCAATGAGTTGGCCGACTACATCACCAAGTTGGAAGACAAAGCGGGAGAGATTGCCGACGATGCGAAAGAAGAATACAATGATCGTCTGGAGAAACTGAAAGAGATGAAAAATAATCTTTCCTCCAAACTCGACGAATATGAGCAGATAGCCGATTCCAAATGGGATGCGGTAAAAGAAGGCGCCACTAATTTCTTTGCCTCGGTATCTGATGCATGGAAAGAGAATTACGGCAAGGTATACGAAGCATTCAAAAAAGAAAAACCCTCAGAAAACAACTAACAATAAGGAAATTAAGGCATTATTTAATGTTATCTTCAAAGTGGTTTAATTTGCTTTTTTCACCGGCCAGCCAGAGAATATCCCCGGATAATTGCCACGATATTGACTCCCGTCCGTTCGCGAAAATCGAGCTCGCGAAGCGTTTTTTCTGCACTGGGGGATAATTGGGGTACTTCACATTCCTCAATAAGGAGACTAACCAACAGCGTGGCAAACGCCGACAAGATGCGGCCCCATATATCCGGAACCTACGACATGATGAAAGGAGAGACAAAAGCTCCTGAACAATAATAATACCGCGATGGAAAGCGTAAGTAGGAATCACATAAATACCCACAACAAACCAGATAAGAATAAAAAAGAGGTTTCAGGACGCTGTTGAACAACTCTGTGCCTTCAAAATGCTGGCTTATCGCCACGGTAGAGAGCAGTACCATCATCACTATCGCAGCGATATCTTCCACGATCAACATGCCGAAAACAATGCCTGCAAACTTCTTTTTCTGCAATCCCATGTCGTTGAATTCCTTGATGATGATTGTCGTTGACGACATTGAAAGCATTCCACCCAGGAAAATACTGTCCATCGTTGACCAGCCCAATAGTTATCCGATAAAATAGCCGATGACAATCATCGAGCCCATATTGATCAGTGGGGCAATTTAGTGTTTATATTTTGGTGGAAAATATTTTCTCGTGATCTAATTATAAACGCAAAAATAAGAAAAATGTTTTTTTTACAGGAGAAAAAAATCCAACACCATCAAGCAGTGTTGGATTTTTAATTTTGAGGTACCTGGCGGATTCGAACCGCCGTCGACGGTTTTGCAGACCGGCGCCTAACCACTCGGCCAAGGTACCAAAAGCCTAAATTAGGCTGCAAAGGTAGAATATTTTTTTGATAAAAAAAAGATTTCCCATTTTTTCTCCTACGAGAACAACAGCCTGAAAGCATCACTCACCCTCCTCACCTGCTGGATATCAATCTTCATCTTCTTATTGAACCCTTTCAGATTATTGGAAGGAATAAGAATACGGGAAAAGCCCAGTTTTTCAGCTTCCTGAATACGTTGTTCTATACGATGTACAGGGCGTATTTCACCGGACAGGCCAACTTCACCGCAAAGACAAGTATCATTTTCTATCGTCATATCGAGACTGGATGAAAGCACAGCGCTGATAACAGCGAGATCCATACCGGGATCACTCACGCGCAAACCGCCGGCAATATTCAGGAATACATCTTTTTGAGCCAGTTTAAATCCGGCACGCTTCTCCAACACGGCTAACAACATATTCATCCGCCGGATATCAAATCCGGTAGCAGAACGTTGCGGAGTACCATAGGCGGCAGTACTGACCAACGCCTGGGTTTCGATCAGGAAAGGACGGACACCCTCCACCGCCGCGGCAATGGCCACTCCGCTCAGGCCATCGTGGTTCTGGGTAAGCAATAACTCGGAGGGATTGCTTACCTCACGTAACCCCGTCCGGTTCATCTCATAGATGGCCAGTTCCGCGGTACTTCCGTACCGGTTCTTGACGCCACGAAGGATACGGTACATATAGTGCTGGTCACCCTCAAACTGCAACACGGCATCCACCATATGCTCCAGTATCTTAGGACCGGCGATGCTCCCCTCTTTGGTGATATGGCCAATCAGCAGCACCGGTATGCCCGACTGCTTGGCAAACTTGAGAAGAAGGGCAGCACACTCGCGTACCTGCGAAATGCTACCGGGAGACGACTCCAACGCCTCACTATACATAGTCTGTACCGAGTCGATAATCAATAGCTGCGGCGACACTTTTCTCACATGCTTAAAAATCTCATCGAGGTTAGTCTCACAAACGATCAGACAGTTATCATTCGGTATACCGATCCGGTCTGCACGCAGCTTCAGTTGTCCGGCACTCTCTTCGCCTGAGACATAGAGTGACCTCACACCGGCGAGTTTCAGGATGGTTTGTAATACCAATGTCGATTTTCCGATACCCGGTTCTCCTCCGATCAGCACCACCGAAGCCGGCACCAATCCTCCACCCAGCACACGGTTCAACTCTCCGTCATTCATATCGATCCTCGGCAGTTCGTCGGCTTTGATCTCACCCAACGTCATCGGTTCGCTCCTGACCTCCCTGAAAGAACGGGTATCTTCCTGCTTCGAAGGGGTATCCTTACGGACCAGTTCTTCTACGAAAGTGGACCATTCACCGCATGCAGGACATTTCCCCATCCACTTGGGAGATTCATATCCGCAACTGGTGCAAAAATAGACAGATTTCAGTTTCGCCATATTGTCGTCGTTTAGAAAGGTAAAGATAGCGAAATTTCTTGTACTTTTGTAGCCTATATAAATTGCAAACACAGATGTCAGTTATTCATACCCTCATTGCCAAATCACTGAATCTCCCTCTCAGAAATATAGAGAACAGTATCAAACTATTGGAGGAAGGCGCTACCATTCCTTTTATCAGTCGCTATCGGAAGGAAGTGACGGGAGGATTGGATGAAGTGAAGATAGCCAATATCAAAGAGCTGAACGAAAAATATATAGAACTCGGGAAACGAAAGGAATATGTACTGAAATCGATTTCGGAACAGGAAAAACTGACACCCGAACTCGAAAAGCAGATTACCGGTTGTTGGGACGGCACGGAACTCGAGGATATTTACTTACCCTATAAACCGAAACGTCAGACCCGTGCCGAAATTGCCCGCAAAAACGGACTGGAACCTCTCGCCAAATGGCTGATGACCCAGCAGAATGGCTCAGTGGAGACAAAAGCCTCACAGTTTATCAATGAAAACGTAACCGATGCGGAATCAGCGTTAAAAGGAGCGCGTGATATTATTGCCGAATGGGTGAACGAAGACGCCAACGCACGCCAGTTAGTGAGGAACATGTTTGCGCGTGAAGCTGTCATCACCTCGAAAGTGGGAAAAGGGAAAGAGGAAGAAGGAGAGAAATACCGGGACTATTTCGATTTCTCTGCTCCCTTATCACGTTGCCCTTCTCACCGTCTCCTGGCGATCCGTCGGGGTGAGGCAGAAGGATTTCTGCGGGTATCTATTTCTCCTGATGATGAGAAATGCCTCGACAGGGTAGTGCCCCGCTATGCAAAGAATGATACCGAATCGGCCGACCAGGTAGAAGATGCGGTAACCGACAGCTATAAAAGGCTGTTGAAACCTTCCATAGAAACAGAGTTTGCCAACCTCTCCAAGGAACAGGCCGATGAAGCGGCTATCGCTGTTTTCGCCGAGAACCTGCGCCAGTTGCTTCTGGCGCCACCTTTGGGACAGAAACGCATCCTGGGTGTAGATCCCGGTTACCGTACCGGTTGCAAGTTAGTCTGTTTAGATGAACAGGGGAACCTGTTACATAACGAAACCATCTACCCCCATCCCCCACAGAACGAATTCTCCAAATCGGCCGGTAAAGTAGTGAAACTGGTCACCACCTACCGGATCGACGCCATTGCCATCGGGAACGGTACGGCGAGCCGTGAAACCGAACGTTTTATCACCAACCTGCGGTATGAGAAAGAGGTGAAAGTATTTGTGGTAAGTGAAAGCGGAGCATCGGTCTATTCTGCCTCGAAGACAGCCCGGGAAGAGTTTCCCGAATATGATGTGACGGTGCGGGGTGCGGTTTCTATCGGACGGCGGTTGAGCGACCCTCTGGCAGAACTGGTAAAGATCGACCCCAAATCGATTGGAGTGGGACAATACCAGCATGACGTGGACCAAACGAAACTAAAACGATCACTCGACCAGACAGTAGAGAACTGCGTGAACCTCGTCGGAGTGAACCTCAATACAGCCAGCAAACACTTGCTCACTTATGTATCGGGATTGGGAGAGGCACTGGCACAAAATATCGTGAGTTACCGTGCCGAACACGGCCCGTTCCGCTCACGCAAGGAACTGAAGAAAGTACCCCGCCTGGGAGAGAAAGCCTTCGAACAATGTGCAGGGTTCCTCCGTATTCCCGATGCGGAAAACCCATTGGATAACTCTGCCGTACACCCCGAAAGTTATGCGATTGCAGAACAAATGGCCAAAGACCTGCAATGTACGGTACAAGAATTGATCCGCAACAAACCGCTGATTGAAACCATTGACATTAACCGTTACAAAACAAAAACAGTAGGAGAAGAAACGCTTACCGACATATTACAGGAACTCGAAAAACCAGGCCGGGATCCACGTACACAGGTCCAGGTTCTGGAGTTCGACCCCAATATCCGCACCATCAATGACCTGAAAGAGGGAATGATACTGCCGGGCATCGTGACCAATATCACCAATTTCGGGTGTTTTGTAGATGTAGGGATCAAGGAAAACGGATTGGTACATATCTCCGAGCTGGCCGACCGTTTTGTCTCCAACCCCACCGATGTAGTATCCCTTCACCAACATGTAAAGGTCAGGGTATTGTCAATCGACCTGGAACGCAAACGAATCCAGTTGAGCATGAAGAATGTGCCTAAGTGATTGAGTGCCTAGGTGGGAAAGTGGAAACCCCCAAAAGTTTTTTGACTTATGGGGGTTTGTTTTAGGATAAATTCAGGAGGCAGGAATGCAAGGATTCTGCCTGCGAATTGACAACCTTTTATTTCAGACTTTTATACATTGAACTGGGGAAATATATCTGGAATCCTACATTCAAAGATAGGCCGTTAGAACTTCCGTTACCAAATATTCCGTTATAAAGCAACAGCCCTTCCACTGCTATATTATCAGTCAGGAAATAAGCATAACCCGGTCCAAAATTCACATTAAAACCAACATCAGCACCCTTCGCTCCACCAATTCCCGCTCCGGCTTCCAAAAACCAACGGCCTTGCTTCAGCAAGGTATTGAATTCTTTTTCTCCGAAATAATAACGGCCAAATGCATTCACATTATAGGCATACGCATCCTCTCCGGGTTGGGCAGTGTAACCTAGCCCTACCTTACCTCCCACAGCCACATTATCCTGAATAAAATAACCTACACGTGGAGTCAAAGTAATCTGGAAAACATCGTCATCTCCCAAGCCTAAATTCAGATCCGCGATGCCACCGCCTACCAGGGTACTCCCCTTCTGGAGTTGGGCAGTAGCCACACCTATAGAACAGGCAAAAACCAATAAAGTGCTAAACAAAAATTTTTTCATTTCTTCAAGTTTTAGTGATTCTACATAAACATTATTTAATTTCTGAGGCATTCCAATCCTGCCACAGTATATACAACAATCACTTTTTAATTTTTGTTTAAAGTATAATGATTATCCGCAATCAGTCCTAAACATTTATTAGGATAATTGCTGGAAAATCGGTTGATAATTAACGATATATATTTTCTCATATGATAGAAAAGTAGTATATTTATAGTCTAAATATCAATAGATTATGAACCTACTTCAATTTATTCAAGAGTTTCCCGATGAGAACGCGTGCCTCCAAAAATTCAAGGAGGAGCGCGACAAGATCGGCATTGTCTGCAAAAGGTGTAACTGTAAGGATCACTACTGGCTGGCGAACAAGTCAAGCTATGAATGCAAGAAATGCCACTCGCGTACCTCACTGCGTTCAGGTACGGTGATGGAGAACTCGAAGCTTCCCTTCCGCTATTGGCTCATTACCATTCACTTGCTGACAAGCACCAGGAAATCATTCTCCACGGAAGAACTTCGCCGGCAATTGGGGCACAAGCGATACCAGCCCATCTGGGAGATGGTTTGCAAACTGCGTGAAGTAATGGGTAAACGTGATGACAAATACAAGCTTGCCGGCCAGATCGAACTCGACGACGCCTTTTTCACCTCCGAAGTTCCCGAAGACCAGAAGGATAAACCCCTGAAAAGGGGACGGGGCAGTCAAAGCAAGACAAAAGTGCTGGTAATGTGCGAAAGCACTCCCCGGGATACCCCGAAGAAGGGACGCAAGGACAAGAAAGCAGGTCACCTGAAGATGAAAGTCATTCCCGATTTAAATTCCGGTACAATTACATCAGTTGTCAAAGAGCGTGTCGACGGGGACTCGGACCTGACGACCGACGATTCCACGTCCTATGTGGAGCTGGAACAGCTCGTAAATTCGCATACCTCCCAAGTTGTCAAACCCGAAGAGGTGGAGAAGGTGCTTCCCTGGGTACACACGGCAATCAGCAATGTCAAACGGCTGCTACTGGACGTGCACCACAATAAACTCAAACCAGAATACCTGCAATACTACCTCAATGAATTCTGTTATAAGTTTAACCGGAGATTCTTCCCGGACAAACTTTTCGACAGGTTGGTCATTGCCGCTGTCTCGTACAGCCCCGATTTCAAATCGAAAATTTACAATAGGTCATATTGCGGATAATCATATT
>NZ_JAWRIS010000002.1:0-7206 GCF_040307845.1 Proteiniphilum sp. | reverse complement strand
CAGGGGATTGATCAAGCAGAAACTGTTCTCATACGCCAGGTGCATGTGGATAAACTGCCGGAGGCTGGAGATTTTCCTGATAACAGCAAGTCAAAGAACCATTGACGGCATTTTTGCCGCCTTCAAGCGGTTGTTCAACGGCTATATCGAAAAGATAATATCCCGTTTTTCAAACCGACTTTCTATTTTTATCGACTTCTTCGGAATGAAAAAATCATCCCGAAGAGAACGAATACTAATTTTTACTACTTTTTAAAGGGGACTCAATTATTTAATTTGCGTAATTCAAATTTAAATGATACTTTTGCACTCACTTTTACGGGATGTAGCTCAGTCCGGTTTAGAGTACTCGTCTGGGGGGCGAGTGGTCGCTGGTTCGAATCCAGTCATCCCGACAGTGAAAATCAGCCATTTACTCTTTTTGTAAATGGCTGATTTTTTTACTGACAGAGATACTTACTCACGGCTCTCAATTATAAATTGTATTATTTATTCAATAGGTTATTGACCTTTTCAGTAAAGTAATAACCGCCTATTTTAGGTGCTCCTACAAATTCCACAATGCCCTTTTCCTTAACAAACGAAGATAGTTCTCTGTGATACAGCGTATTTACAATTAAAGTAATTCATCCGACCACTCACCAAATCCATTGCCCGATAAATCGCTTCGGGATTCCAGCTTCTTTTATATTCAATCCTTTCGCTTTCAACAACACGGCCGGAGAGAAGTTTTTCTATATTAATCGGAATTGTCATATTCTTTCGCTTAGACTGTAAAGATACAATTTATTTCTGTAAACCTTTTGCTTCCTTTCGTTGTTAGTTGAATTAAGAGTAATAACAGATTGTGCGATGGAAACAACTAAATCAAAATCAGTTCAGAAACTTACCGTTAACGGAAAGAATTATAATTATAGTTCTTTGAAAGACCTTTCTTATGGTCAGATTGAACATCTACCCTTCAGTATCCGTATCTTATTGGAAAATGTATTACGGAATTATGACGGCTTCAGCATCACGGATGATCATATCAATACATTGGTTAACTGGTCGCCTATACCTATAGATAAGGATATTCCTTTCATGCCGGCGCGTATATTAATGCAAGATTTCACGGGAGTGCCTGCCGTGGTTGACATGGCTTCACTGAGGGCTGAATATGTACGGCATGGCAAAGACGGCCAGAGGATCAATCCTGCCATTCCCGTTGATTTAGTGATCGACCACTCGGTACAGGTCGATTATTTTGGCACTGATTATTCTTATGACAAGAACGTGCAAGTGGAGTATGAACGAAATAGTGAGCGGTACGAATTACTGAAATGGGCACAAAATGGCCTTCATAATTTTACGGTAGTTCCTCCCGGATTGGGCATTTGCCATCAGGTCAACTTGGAATATCTGGCCAAAGGAATTATACGCCGTGATGGTTGGTTATTTCCGGACACACTGGTCGGTACCGACTCACACACTCCCATGGTGAATGGCATTGGCGTGATCGGATGGGGTGTGGGTGGTATCGAGGCGGAAGCAGCCATGCTCGGACAACCTATTTTCTTTACCTGTCCCGAAGTGATAGGGTTGAAGTTAACGGGAAAGATACCGGAGCAATGTACTGCCACCGACATGGTATTGTCGATCACAAAAGTGTTAAGAGACAAAGGTGTAGTGGGTAAGTTTGTGGAAGTATTTGGCGATGGTCTGGACACTTTAACAGTTACCGACAGGGCAACTATTTCTAATATGTCACCCGAATTCGGATGTACGGTAACCTATTTCCCGGTTGATGACCTCACTTTACAGTACATGCGCCAGACCAATCGTACGGAAGAAGAGGTGAAAATTGTCGAGACCTATTGTAAGGAAAACCTGTTATGGCGTACCGGAAATGAGAATATACAATATTCCTCTCTGGTGGAATTTGATCTGTCGACACTTCAACCGACAGTTTCAGGTCCCAAGCGTCCACAGGACAAGATACTGGTCAAAGATTTAGGCAAGCAGTTCGAGCTCCTGCTGGAAAAAGAATATGCCCGCTCTTATTTTCCGGTGCATGACAGGCGTGAATCGGCATGGCTGGCCGACGGCGGCTCCGGAACCGAATTTACTTTTGGCAAAGTACCTGTCAATGCGCCCACGACTTATGAGGTAGAAAAAGAATCGATTCGGTCCGTAAGGATCAAGCACAAGAATAAAGAGTTTGTACTCAGTGACGGCAGTATCGTGATTGCGGCCATCACCAGTTGTACCAACACCTCTAATCCCGCTGTAATGGTCGGTGCCGGGTTATTGGCAAGAAATGCGGTCATGAAAGGATTACGCACCAAATCGTGGGTCAAGACCTCCCTGGCCCCCGGATCCAAGGTGGTAACACAATACCTGGAGCGTTCCGGCCTGAATGCAGATTTGGAAGCCTTGCGTTTTCATACGGTAGGCTATGGCTGCACATCCTGTATCGGAAACTCGGGGCCGCTTCCCCCCCATATCGCTGAAGCTGTAGAAAAGGGTGAATTAGTTGTATCTGCCGTATTGTCCGGCAACAGAAATTTTGAAGCCCGCGTACATCCGCAGGTAAAGATGAATTTCCTGATGTCTCCCATGCTGGTCGTGGCTTATGCGCTGGTGGGCAGGATAGATGTCAATCTCATGGAAGATCCCCTGGACTATGATCCCAATGGCAATCCCGTATACCTGAAGGATATCTGGCCCGGTAGGGATGAAATTGCTGAAACGATCAAGTCCTGCATGAAGGTCGAAGATTTCAAACAGGTCTACGATACTATTTTTGACGGCTCTACCGATTGGCAAAACCTGAAAGTCAGTTTGGGTCAGAATTACAAATGGGACAAAAATTCCACCTACATCAAAGAGGCCCCCTTCTTCGAAGGATTGAGTAAGGAATTACACCCTGTAAAGGATATTCACAATGCCCGGGTATTGTTATATCTGGGTGATTCCGTCACAACCGATCATATCTCCCCGGCAGGTTCATTCAGGGAAGACAGTGCCGCGGGTAAATATTTGCTGGAGCACGGGGTTAGCCGGGCCGATTTCAATTCCTACGGATCGCGTCGTGGCAATCATGAAGTGATGATGCGGGGTACTTTTGCCAATGTCCGCATCAAAAATAAAATCACCGAAAGGGAAGGCGGCTATAGCATCTATTTCCCGAAGAAAGAAGTGAAAACCGTCTATGAAACGGCGATGGCCTATAAGAAAGACGCTACGCCCCTGATTGTATTGGCCGGCAAGGAATATGGTTCCGGTTCGTCGAGGGACTGGGCTGCCAAGGGCGCCTTCCTGTTAGGCGTGAAGGCGGTGATTGCCGAGAGCTTCGAGCGGATCCACAGAAGTAACCTGGTAGGCATGGGCGTGGCACCGTTGGTATTCATCAATGGACAGAATGCCGAATCATTGGATCTGGATGGCAGCGAGACCTATTCCATCATCGGATTAGCTTCCGACTTAGTACCTCATAAAATAGTGGAGGTAAGAGCCGTGCATCCCTCCGGGAAGATCACCGATTTCCACGTCAAAGCACGTTTCGATTCCGCAATCGAAATAGAATATTATAAAAATGAAGGTATCCTGCAATATGTATTGCGTGACTACCTACGGAAGGATGAGTAGATGTATAAAACCGGGCAGAATGTTTTTTCTGCCCGGACACTTTATTGATTTCAGTTTTAAGCATATGCCACGTTGTCAGCCTATGCCTCCTGATACTTTGAGAAATCTACATTCAGCATGCTCCCGGTCTCCTTCAATGCGTGATGGAAAGCGAAGCAGGCATAGATATCCTGGGGAAGATGCCCTTTCACACCACGATTGAGATACTCGTGCAGCAATGGCCGGTAATCGGGGTGGGCGCATTTCTCAATAATTTCTTCAGCGCGATTCCTTGGCCCCTTACCACGCAGGTCGGCCACTCCATATTCCGACACCACAATCTTCACCGAGTGCTCATTGTGGTCCTCATGGGTCACCTTAGGTACTATACAGCTGATGGCCCCATTCTTGGCCGTAGAAGGTGTAAGGAATACCGAAAGATAAGAGTTGCGGGTAAAATCTCCCGATCCTCCGATCCCGTTCATCATCTTGGTACCGTTCACATGGGTGGAGTTGACGTTGCCAAATATATCCACTTCGATGGCAGTATTCAAGGCAATAATCCCCAACCTGCGCGCCATTCCCGGATTATTGGATATCTCCGACGGACGCAATACCAGTTTATTTTTAAAGAAGTCAAGGTCGTTATAGAACTGATGAAGTACATCATTGCTCACCGTAAGCGAGCAGCCGCTGGCAAATGAGATATAACCTTTCTGCATCATGTCGAGTACAGCATCCTGTATCACTTCGGTATATACCTCAAAACGGGGAATATCGGGGTTGCTGCCCATGGAAGCCAATACCGCGTTGGCGATATTTCCCACTCCCGACTGGATAGGGAGGAAATGGGCGGGAATACGGCCGGCCTTCATCTCCGCAACGAAAAACTCAGCTACGTTGTTCCCGATTTGTTGCGTGACCTCATCCACGGGGGCAAAACCATGTCCTTCCCCGTCCCTGTCGGTTTCCACTACAAATATCTTTTCCGGATTCACCTTCACGTAATCGAGCCCCACCCGGGCCTGTACTTCGAAGATGGGTATCTCCCGTCGTTTGGGGGGATCCTGCAATTCATAGATATCGTGAATACCCCGTAATTTAGAAGGAACTTGTTTGTTCAATTCCACGATCACGATATCCGCTAACCGGCAGATGGTAGGTGTAATTCCCACGGCTGTTGTGGGTACAATTTCACCTTTTTCGGTCACCTCGCAAGCCTCTATGATAGCCACATTTATTTTTCCAAGAAACCCGTAACGGATTTCCTGGGCCAACTGGGAAAGATGTATATCAAAAAAATCGAGTTCATTCCGGTTGATCGCCTCGCGCATATCTTTGTTCGTCTGGTAAGGTGTCCGGAATTTGATCGCTTTTGCACGGGAAAGTGCCCCGTCTATGGAGTCGCCGGTGGATGCTCCCGTGAAAACACCGATCTTGAAAGGATTACCCTTGGCATGCTCTGCCTCCGCCCTTTTAGCAATTTCCACCGGAACCACTTTGGGACATCCGGCATGAGTAAAACCGCTGAAGCCTACGTTGTCGTTATTCTTAATAAGTTCCGCAGCCTCTTCAGCACTGATAAATTGTAATGCCATAAAAAAAGTAAATATTTTGTGTTTAGATAAAAATCAATGTAAATCAATACTTTCTCTGCATGATCTCCCCGTAAATCAACCCCTTTTTAAGTTCTTCCTGGCCTGTTTGGCCTCGGAGAGCCTGAAGCAACGGATGCAATGATTTCTTTGATTTTTCCTCCCGGGTATTGTCGGATGCATCGGGTGAATCCGGATCCGCTTCATAAAATGAATTTACATCATAATCAAAAGTATAACTCGAAAGGGTGGATGGTTCCTGGTGAATGGATACCAGATCAAGTGAAGATTGAAAATTGTCGTACCTTTCCTTTGCCGAATAAGTGGCAGGTACGGGCGGCGGCAGAATTTTACGCATTCTGGTCTGAGGGTAAGAAGGCGGTATAACCTCTTCCTCGTCCTCTTCTTCAAAAAATGGTCGAGATTCAATTTCCTGTTGTCTCTGAGCTTCCGCTTGCTTCTGTTGTTGTTTTTTCTTGCGGGAATCATTAAAAAAACCCAATATCAAGAAAAAGGCCAGAAGTATAAAATAAATAATATCTCCAAATTCCATATTTTGATTAATTTTGCAACCGGACAAAAATAGTGATTTTTTCTGAATTGGAGGTTACATGGTCAATATAAAAAAATCGAGAGCAACTTCACAGTCACTCCCGAGCAATTAACCAAAACCTTAACTATGAAAAAATTTTTATTTTTCCTTGAGGCAAAGTTAGTATAAGAAAAAGAATATTGCAACTTTTCTGTCGATAATTTGACATTTTAACTTTTCCCGGAATTTCGGGATGTGCATATCACAGTTTATAAATAAGTTATGAAGCCGTCCACGAACGGTTCCATACGCGAAATGAAAAATAAAATGAATCCGAACGGAGTAAAAGAAAAAAAACTATTCATAGAGACTTACGGCTGTCAAATGAATGTGGCGGACACAGAAGTAGTAGCATCGATCATGGAGATGGATGGTTACAGCCTTACCGACAATGATCGCGAGGCCGATGCTATATTCGTGAACACCTGTTCTATAAGGGATAACGCAGAACAGCGGGTGGTACAGCGACTGGAATATTTCAACGCGCTGAAGAGAAAACGCAAAGGACCTCTTATTGTGGGAGTATTGGGATGCATGGCCGAAAGGGCAAAATCGGACCTGATTGATGATCACAATGTGGATCTGGTAGTGGGTCCCGATGCCTATCTCGACCTTCCTAATTTAGTGGGGGCTGCGGAAAGGGGTGAGAAGGCCATCAATATCCAACTCTCAAAAACGGAGACCTACAAAGATGTAATCCCTTTGAAATTAAACGGGAGCAACATTTCCGGATATATATCTATTATGCGTGGGTGCGATAAATTCTGCACCTATTGCATCGTGCCCTTTACCCGCGGCCGGGAACGCAGCCGGGAACCGGAAAGTATCCTGAATGAACTGCGTGTTATGCGTGAAAAGGGATTCAGGGAAGTGACCCTGTTGGGACAGAATGTAAATTCCTACCGTTTCACGGACAGCAACAGAAAGATTGATTTTCCCGCCCTGTTGGCGATGGTGGCCGAGGAAGCCCCGGGCATGCGGATCCGTTTCACCACGTCACACCCCAGGGATATGAATGATGAAACGCTGGAGACCATCGCCAAATACAAAAACCTCTGCAACTATATCCACCTTCCCGTACAATCGGGGAGTTCAAGGATGATGAAGTTGATGAACAGGAGATACGACAGGGAATGGTATATGGACAGGATTGCCGCCATCAAACGGATCATCCCCGGATGCGGCCTCTCTACCGACCTCATGTGCGGATTCCATTCCGAAACGGAAGAAGATCACCAGGAGACACTTTCCATGATGCGTGAAGTGGGGTTCGATTCGGCTTTCATGTTCAAATATTCGGAGCGACCGGGCACTTACGCTGCAAAAAGATTGGAAGACAATGTACCGGAAGAGGTCAAAAGCAGACGCCTGCAAGAAATTATCGACCTGCAAATGGAATTGTCGCGGCAA
>NZ_JAWRIS010000001.1:0-16935 GCF_040307845.1 Proteiniphilum sp. | reverse complement strand
ACGTAATAAAAGTCCTGCCGTACAGCTCTCTCTGGAGTTGTGACGCAAGAGGGTAGGATTTTAAAAGAATAAAATAGAGATTGATAATAAGCAAGTTATAAGAATAATCCGACTAATTTTATTTTTAGTCGGTTAATAGTGTAAGTTTTTTAAAGAAAAGGGTGACAAATACAAATATAATGATTACTTTTGCAGCCTGATGAAAATATACTTTTCACATATCCATTACCCCAAAGCAGCAGTCTTAGTCCGACGATGCTTTTGACTTATGCGGGAACCCCGGTTTCCGTACCCTTTCCCTTTTATCTTTTTTCGCCTCCGGGCTACACTCTACAATCAACTCTCTAATTTTTTATTGTTTTAGGATGGATGTTATTATTCATATAGCCAATAGCGGCTACGTAAGTTACGCGCAAGAGATATGCGATCTGATTTACGAGTCGGCACAAGCACGCGGTACAGGTATCGCTAAACGGAGTGCTGAATATGTTGCTGAAAAGATCGAGGCAGGCAAGGCGGTGATCGCCCTCGATGGTGATAAACTTGTGGGCTTTGCCTATATTGAAACATTCAGTCATAAGCGTTTTGTGGCTAATTCCGGACTGGTAGTACATCCGGATTACCGCAATCAGGGATTAGCCAAAAAGATCAAACGAAAAATTTTCGATCTCTCCCGGAAACTCTATCCCAGCGCCAAGATATTCAGTATCACCACCGGTTTGGCCGTAATGAAAATGAATACGGAACTGGGATTCAAGCCGGTTACCTTTTCAGAATTGACTGACGACGAGGAGTTCTGGAAAGGATGCCAGGGTTGCAGGAATTTCGATATCCTGCAACGTAATAACTATAAAATGTGCCTCTGCACTGGTTTACTCTATGATCCCAAAGTACAGCCGGCAGCAATGCAGGCCAGCCCTTTCGCGAAGAAAGTGGTGAAACCGGTCATCAAAATAAAGAAAACCAATAAATTGCATAAAAAATGAAAAAAAAAGTAGTATTAGCATTTAGTGGCGGCCTCGACACCTCGTTTTGTGTGCCCTGGCTGATCAATGAGAAAGGATTGGAAGTACACACCGTGATTGTAAATACCGGTGGGTTTTCCGATGATGAAGCCAAATCAATCGAAGCACGGGCTTTACAATTGGGAGCCTCCACCCATACCTGTATCGATGCAGTGGATGATTATTACAACAGGGGCATCAAGTACCTCATCTTCGGCAATGTACTAAAAAACAACACCTATCCGTTGTCGGTCAGCTCCGAACGTTTCTTTCAGGCAATGGCAGTGTTGGACCATGTAAAGAAAGTAGGTGCCGATTTTGTGGCACACGGGAGTACCGGCGCCGGGAACGACCAGGTACGGTTCGACCTGGTATTTGAGGTGTTGGCACCGGAAGTGCAGATCATCGCGCCGATCCGTGAGCTGTGCCTTTCCCGCCAACAGGAGATCGACTACCTGAAGGAGAAAGGGTTCGATTTCTCATGGGAAAAATCAAAATATTCCATTAACCAGGGGATATGGGGAACCAGTGTAGGTGGTGTAGAAACATTAAAATCATCGGGGGTGCTGCCTGAAGAGGCATATCCGTCACAGGTGATCAACGGGGGTACGGAACGCGTCACTTTAGGTTTTGAAAAAGGTGAACCGGTCTCACTGAATGGCGAAAAAATGCCGCCTGTCACCTTGATCCATAGGTTACACGAAATCGCCTCGAAATATGGTATCGGACGTGATGTACATGTGGGCGACACCATTATCGGTACCAAAGGGCGCGTTGCCTTTGAAGCTCCTGCTCCGCTGATTATCGTCAAGGCGCACCATCTATTAGAGAAACATGTACTGACCAAACAACAACTCTACTGGAAAGATCAGCTCTCCAACTGGTACGGGCAACTGATGCATGAGGCACAATACCTAGAACCGGTTATGCGCAATATCGAGACATTCCTCGACGACACCCAGCATTATGTAACGGGTGAAGTAGAGATAGAATTACGCCCCTACCATTTCGCAGTGTTAGGATGTTCCAGCCAGTACGACCTGATGAACTCCAAATTCGGCGAATACGGGGAGATCAACAAATCGTTCTCCGGACAGGATGTGGTAGGATTCACAAAAGTAATCGCCAACCCGTTGAAAATTTATTATACAATCCACGACAATGATTAACGTAAGCATAGCCGGCGGGACAGGTTATACGGCAGGCGAACTCCTCCGCATCCTGCTCCGCCATCCGGAAGTCAACATAGAATCGGTCATCAGCACTACATCTGTGGGAATGCCGGTAGTGGAGATGCATCGGGATCTGCTGGGAGAAACGGATCTGGTCTTCAGCGAAACCTTCCATCAACCCGATGTGATATTCCTTTGCCTGGGACATGGGTTATCACGCGCTTTTCTAAACAATAACAATATTCCCTCAGCATGCAGGATTATTGACCTTGGAAATGATTTCCGCAACGATCCGGTGTATAACGACAGGAATTTTGTATTTGGGCTCTGCGAACAGAACCGGGAACAAATCCGCACAGCTAATAGCATAGCTAACCCCGGATGCTTTGCCACTACCATCATGTTGGCCCTTTTACCACTGGCGTCCAGAAACCTGGTAACGGACGAGATACATGTGCATGCTATTACCGGTTCCACCGGCGCGGGCAAGAAACCGGCCGAAACCACGCATTTCAGCTATCGTGACAATAATATCTCGGTATATAAACCTTTCACGCACCAGCATCTGGAAGAGATCGCCAACACATTGACCAGTGCCGGCAACCATAACCTGCCGCAGATCAATTTCGTACCGATGCGGGGCGATTTCACACGCGGTATTTTCGCCAGTGTCTATACAAAATGGAACAAATCTCTATCTGAATCGGCGGTAATCGATCTTTATGAAGCATATTACCGGTCATCCCCGTTCGTGTTTGTTTCCAGGCAACCTATCAGCCTGAAAGAGGTAGTGAACACCAATAAAGGATTATTGCATATAGAGTTCCACAATGGTTATATCCATATCACCTCCATCATCGACAATCTGGTGAAAGGAGCATCAGGACAGGCAGTACAGAATATGAACCTGATGTTCGGATTGGATGAGACAACGGGATTACGACTGAAAGGAAACGCTTTCTAATGAGACGAATGTGCCAATGTGCTAATGTGCCAATGTGCCAATGAGATGAATGTGCCAATGAGATGAATGAAGAAATTAGAAGTCTGAAGTCTGAAGTTGAGAAGATGAAAACTAAGAACTAAAAACTAAGAATTAATGGTCTTCACTTTTCACTATTAGTTTTTCACTTTTCACTCTTCACTTTTAATTTAAAAAGTCTTGGTTCTTGGCTCTAAAAGTCTTTACTCTTTATTCTTTATTCTTTACTCTTTATTCTAAACAAAAAAATGAATCTATTCGACGTATATAGTTTATGGGATATTGAACCGGTGCGGGGCAAGGGTTGCCATGTATGGGACAGTGAGGGAACGGAGTACCTCGACCTGTACGGAGGACATGCCGTGATTTCTATCGGACATTCCCACCCTCAGTATGTAAAAGCAGTGCAGGATCAGGTGGAAAAGATAGGGTTCTATTCCAACTCAGTACAGAATTCCCTGCAGAAAGAGCTGGCCGATAAACTGGGTGAACAGTCCGGCTATCCCGATTATTCGCTCTTTCTCTGTAATTCCGGCGCCGAAGCCAATGAGAATGCGTTAAAACTGGCCTCTTTCCACACCGGCAAGAAACGTGTGATCGCCTTCCACGGGGCTTTCCACGGACGCACCTCGGGTGCGGTGGCCGTCACGGATAATCCGGCTATTCAAGCACCTTTCAATAAAGGACATGAAGTTACTTTTGTTCCGCTTAATGACGTAGAAGCGGTGGGTGCGGAGATCGGAAAGGGAGATGTAGCCGCGGTCATTATCGAGGGAATCCAAGGTGTGGCCGGTATTTTCATGCCGGAAGTTTCATTTTTACAGCAACTGTCGCTCCTTTGCAACCAGAATGGGGTAATATTGATCCTCGACGAGATACAATCGGGATATGGCCGTAGCGGTCAGTTCTTTGCTCATCAATGGGCCGGAATACAACCCGACTTAATCACGATGGCCAAAGGGATGGGGAACGGTTTTCCTATCGGAGGACTGCTCATTTCTCCCCGTTTCGAGGCAAAGAAAGGGATGCTGGGCACCACTTTTGGGGGCAACCATCTGGCTTGTGCAGCGGCCATCGCGGTACTCGATGTTTTAAAAGAGGAGTCTCTGGTAAAAAATGCGGAGAAGATGGGCAATTATCTTCAGCAGGAATTATCAGGAATAGGGGGGGGTATCACCGGGATCCGTGGCCGGGGTTTGATGCTGGGTGTCGGGTTTCTTCCTGAATTTGCCACTATTCGTAACCGGCTTCTCTTCGAAAGCCGTATCTTTACAGGCGGAGCAAAAAACAACGTGATGCGCCTGTTACCGCCGCTCTCGATATCGAAAGGAGAAATTGATATATTTATCACTGAACTAAAAAAGAAAATGATATGAGAAACTTCACTTCCGTGCATGACATCGGTGACCTGAAAATTGCACTCGAAAAAGCCGGACAGGTCAAAAAAAATCCTTTTGCCGATCAGGAGTTGGGTAAAAACAAGACTTTGTTGATGATCTTTTTCAACTCGAGCCTGCGTACACGCCTGAGCACTCAAAAAGCGGGATTGAACCTCGGCATGAATGTGATTGTGCTCGATATCAATCAAGGCGCCTGGAAGTTAGAGACCGGAAAAGGAGTCATTATGGATGGCGACAAACCTGAACATATACTGGAAGCAATTCCGGTAATGGGCTCTTACTGCGATGTGATCGGGGTGCGTTCGTTTGCTCAGTTTGAAGACAAGGCATCCGATTATAACGAGGTCATCCTGAACCAGTTTATCCAATACTCGGGAAGACCGGTATTCAGCATGGAGGCAGCTACACGCCACCCGTTACAAAGCTTCGCCGACTTGATTACAATCGAGGAGTACAAAAAAACAGAGAAACCGAAAGTAGTACTCACTTGGGCTCCTCATCCCCGTGCATTACCCCAGGCGGTTCCCAATTCATTTGCCGAATGGATGAACGCCACCGATTACGAATTCGTGATCACCCATCCCGAAGGATATGAACTGGATGAAAAATTTGTCGGCAATGCCGTGGTGGAATATGACAGGGAGAAAGCCTACAAAGATGCCGACTTCATCTATGCAAAGAACTGGGCAGCTTACCAGGATCCGAACTATGGTAAGATTTTGAGTACCGATCGCGCATGGACGGTAGACGCAAAAAAAATGGCACTCACCAATAATGCTTATTTCATGCACTGCCTGCCGGTACGCCGCAATATGATCGTGAGCGACGAGGTGATAGACAGCCCGCAATCGATTGTCATCCCTGAAGCAGCCAACCGCGTGGTTTCGGCACAGGTGGTGTTGAGGGAGATACTACTGGGACTATCGTAGGTGCCTAAGTGACTAGGTGCCTAAGTGGTTAGGTAAAATAAACAATTCAATGATTAGACATTATATGCAATAAGATTTGGGGGATATGATTATCAATGAGTTATAATTTATATTTTCCAAACAACTGATAATCAGCACTGTTTAAAATATCCCATTCTTTAATCAATTGATAATCATATAAAATAATCATTTATTAAATATAAACTCTATTCTATAAAAAATGATTGAAAACAGAAAAACAGCCCTTTCAATTGTAAAGATAGGAGGAAATATCGTAGATAATCCGGAGGCACTGGAATCATTCCTGTATGACTTCCATCAACTGGAAGGACATAAATTGCTGGTACACGGCGGAGGAGTAATGGCCTCAAAGATGGCAAAACAACTTGGTATCGAGACCAAAATGCTGAACGGTCGCCGTATTACTGACGAAGAAACGCTGAAGCTGGTCACAATGGTATACGCGGGATGGGGCAATAAAAATATAGTAGCCTTACTGCAGAAGATGGGTTGCAATGCTATCGGCCTTTCAGGGGCAGATGCCAACACCATTCCGGCGATACGACGCTCTCCCGTGCCGATCGACTTTGGTTTTGCCGGAGATCCCGATCCGAATAAAACCAACACCGTTTTCATCTCACAGTTGATAGAAAGCGGTATTACGCCCGTTTTTTGTGCTATCACTCACGACGGGAACGGCTCACTGCTGAATACCAATGCCGACACCATCGCCTATACGGTAGCCACAGCACTCTCGGAAAAATATAGCGTTACCATCTATTACTGTTTTGAGAAAGAAGGGGTGCTGAAAGATGTAAACGATCCGGAAAGCCTGATTCCCACAATGACCAAAGAAGAATACGAAGCATACAAACGACAGGGATTTATCGTCGATGGGATGATTCCCAAATTGGATAATTCTTTCAGGGCAATTGAGCAAGGCGTATCGGAAGTGATGGTTTTACACGCGAAGAACCTGTTATTGGGAAAAGGAACAACCTTAGGTTGATGTGTTGATTTACTGATGTGATGATTTACTGATGTGATGATTTCAATGTGCCAATGTGCCAATATGCCAATAAGATTAATGTGACAATGAGATTGAGAAAGATTGAATACTTGGCCTAATTGGTAATTGGTAATTGGTAATTGGTAATTGGTAATTAGTAATTGGTAATTGGTAATTGGTAATTGGTAATTAGTAATTTTTAACTCCTTATGGACACGTATATACAAAATGCGACTGGATTGCTGAGGGAACTGGTTTCTATTCAATCATTCTCCGGGGAGGAAGACCCAAGAAGCAATTTTCTAACAGGATATTTCAGTGAAAGAGGAATCTCCATAGAGCGTATCGGCAACAACCTGATTGTCCGCCAACCCCATCACGATGCATCAAGACCAACGTTGATGCTGAATTCGCACCTCGATACCGTCCGCCCGAATACCGGGTATACTTTCGACCCGTTCAACCCACCCCACTCCAATTCACATGTCTACGGTCTGGGCAGTAATGACGCGGGAGCCAGTGTCGTGACATTATTACAAACATTTCTATATTTTTACGAGAAAGAATTACCTTTCAACCTCTTGCTGGCATTATCCGCAGAAGAAGAAAATTCCGGTCCCAACGGGATGTCGTTACTTTGGCAAGAACTCTCCGGCGAAGTGAATATGGCTATTATCGGAGAACCCACCGGCATGAGGGCAGCCATAGCCGAAAGGGGATTACTGGTGATCGACGGTGAAGCAAAAGGGGTAAGCGGTCATGCGGCCCGTAACGAAGGCGTAAATGCCCTCTATATTGCACTTGAAGATATCTACACACTGCGATCGATAAAATTCGACAAAATATCACCCACGATGGGAGAGGTAAAACTAACTGTCACACAGATCAATGCCGGCATACAACACAACGTGGTACCGGATCGGTGCAATTTTGTGGTGGATATCCGCCCAACGGAAATGTATACCAACGGCGGGATTATGGATGTACTGCAACCAAAAGTAAAAAGTGAACTGAAAGCGCGCTCACTGACCAACAGGAGCTCTGCCACACCGGTTGATCACCCGTTGATGCAATGCGTGCAACAACTGGGGATTGAAAGCTACACCTCCCCCACCACTTCGGACTGGATGCGGGTTACCTGTCCTGCGGTGAAGATGGGACCGGGAGAATCGGAACGATCTCACCGCCCGGACGAATTCGTGACGATCGGTGAACTGAAACAAGGAATCGAAGGATACGTCCGTTTTATAAAGAATCTAATGAAGTAACAATACTAAAAAGATATGGCAAAAATATGGGATAAAGGCTTCGATGCCAATCAGAGAGTAGAAGATTTCACCGTTGGGAACGACCGTGAGCTCGACCTTCGCCTGGCAAAACATGATGTCCTGGGATCGATGGCACACATCAAAATGCTGGTCAAAATCGGTCTTCTGGAAGCAGAAGAAGAGAAATTGCTGCATTCCGAACTTCAAAATATCCTGGCCGAAGTGGAACAGGGGCATTTTAGGCTCGATGATGATGCCGAAGACATCCATTCTCAGGTAGAGGCAATGCTGACGGAGAGGCTGGGTGAGATGGGCAAAAAAATCCACTCCGGGCGCTCCCGCAACGACCAGGTGCTGGTCGATATCAAACTTTATCTTAAAGAAGAAATCCTCCGGATAAAAGATGAAGTCATAGAGTTGTTCAATCTGCTCCAATTGCTCAGCGAACAGCATAAAGAAGTACTGCTGCCCGGTTATACGCATGGACAGGTCGCCATGCCTTCCTCTTTCGGGTTGTGGTTCGGTGCTTATGCCGAAACAATGGTGGATGATATGCATACCCTTGCGGCTGCATGGCAGGTAGCCGATCAGAATCCGTTGGGATCCGCCGCCGGTTATGGCAGTTCTTTCCCCTTGGACCGGGAGATGACCACCCATGAACTGGGTTTTGCCACCATGAGTTATAACGTAGTCGCAGCACAGATGGGACGGGGTAAGACAGAACGAATCCTCGCGCAAAGTATGTCGAATATCGCTTCTACCCTTAACAAGCTGGCAGCAGACAATTGCATGTATCTATCAGGTAATTATGGATTTATCTCTTACCCCGACGCACTGACCACAGGCTCCAGTATTATGCCGCACAAGAAAAATCCTGACGTATGGGAGTTAATCCGGGGGCACAGCAACCGACTGCAAAGTTTGCCCAATGAAATCACGCTGATGACCAACAATATGCCTCATGGCTATCATCGCGACTACCAGTTGTTAAAAGAAATACTGTTCCCCGCATTGGAAACCCTCCATAAGCTTTTACAGATGACATGTTTTATGCTGGAGAATATCTCTGTCAAAAAAGATATTCTTTCCGATCCACGGTATGAATATCTCTTTACTGTAGAAGAGGTGAACAACCGCGTATTACAAGGGGTTCCTTTCAGAGAGGCTTACCAGCAGGTGGGAAAAGAGGTACAGTCTGGTTCTTTCCACGCCCCAAAAGAAGTACATCATACCCATGCCGGCAGCATCGGCAACCTCTGTACGGAAGAGATCAAGAAAAAAATGGAGAAAGCTTCAGGAATCATCAGGTAGGTGCCTGTCTATCCAACTATCGAAATTTTGCTTGTCGTGTGAAATAGTTATTGCACAAACTTACAAAAAATTACGTAATGCAACAGCAGAGTATCGGCAATAAAAAACCAGGGATTTCAGAATTTAGATTGCGAAATCAATGCTTTCTTGCCCTTTTCAAATAAATACATTATCAAAATAAAAAAAAGTCCAATCATCAATGGCAAGAACCATATTCCAAGCCCACCCGCAGTACCCTTTGCAGTTTGTATGGTCATGAACACAACAAGCCCGAAAATTATTACAAATAATAATTTTACAAACCTGATCAGCCGTGTTGCAGCGGAGTACTGAAAAAAAGCATTTTCTTGTGCCAGAGGAATAAAGTAATTAAAAATCCGGGGGAATTTATTGAGTAGTGTCAGTCCGATAAAAAATAATGTCGCAACAATTGGTAAAATTAATAATTGATTTTTATCTCCAAATCCATCTGCTTTTCCGGCACCATTATAATGGATGGGAATTTGTTCCGGTAATTTTTCATAATGGATGAATGTCAAAATCCAGATTCCGGCAACAGCCAGCCAACCGATAATTTCGATTATCACATCGGTTGTACTTAATTTGAGTTCTATGTTTGGTCGAGCTTTCATCTATAGGGCAAAGTTATATTTTTTTATTCATCCTACCTCTCTTCGACATAATACTTTGGTGAAGTATGTTGATTATTTCAACCATTATTATCAGTTTTCGAGA
Organism: Proteiniphilum sp.; assembly: GCF_040307845.1. Lineage (GTDB taxonomy): Bacteria > Bacteroidota > Bacteroidia > Bacteroidales > Dysgonomonadaceae > Proteiniphilum. Next base: position 7,125 of record NZ_JAWRIS010000001.1, on the reverse strand, counting down.
CTATGGGATATCAATACACTATTGCAAAATTCCACTTAATATTACGCCAATCCCTGCCCTATTTTTTCAGGACGTTCACACCGATAATGCCTATCAGTACCATTATACCGCCGATGACATGGTAAACATGAAGAGTTTCATTTAAAAACAGCACACCGCTGAACACTGCGATCACGGGACTGAAGTTATTAAAGATAGAGACTTGTGATGCAGGGATCACGGAGAGGGCGCTATTGGTCAGGAATGAGGTCAGGAACGAGGAAAGTATTCCCAGATAAAGTATTGTCCACAGGAACTCACTGTTATTAAATGCAGCGAAATAGAGCGGCAAAGTATCCAACTTCAGATGGGCTATTACCGCCATCAGGTTAAAAATTACACAAGCAGTCACGGTCATGAAAAACGTAATATCCATGGCGTTGATCTGCTGCGTGGCCTTTCTGCCCAGTACAAAATAAATAGCCATGGATACCACGGAGAGAAGAATGAAAAAATCACCTTTTAAAGTTTCACTGCTTATTTCTCCCAATCCATTCCGGTACATTATGTACACAACACCTCCCACGGATAACAACACAAAAATAATTTGCCAAAACGAACTTTTCTCCTTCAGGAATATGGATGCCAGAATAACTGTGAAGATGGGAGCAGTCGCCGATAGAATACCGGCTTCAGAAGCAGAGGTGAATTGAAGACCTATTGTCTGCATCGAGAAAAGCAGTAACGGATAAAACAGGGACAAGGTGAGTAGATGGAATATACTTTTCCGTTCAATCACGGGCCATCCTTTCCGACGAAACAGATAAAAAAAGAAAAGACCGGCAGTTGCCGCCGTAAAGCGGTGTGCCAGCAAATCAATGGGCGAAGCATGCCGCAACGCGATCTTTACGAAGATAAAAGAAAAACCGATGATCACGGTCATCAATGTGAGGCCGGCATACGCTACCACTTCCCTTTTCAACTGTTTCATCCTATCAATTAGTTAATTACTAATTACCTCTTCCACTTAACCACTTAACCACTTAGGCACTTAACCACTTAGGCACCTAATCACTTAGACACCTTTCCACCTTTCATAAGGCAAAAGTAACACACAATTTTTTATAACCAAAACTGTTGACATTTTGTTACTCCATCTGCTCTTTTTTTTGTACTTTTGTGGAAAATATTGGATATTCTGCAATCGCAATCGCGACCCGACAAGAATTAAAGAACCAAAACATACTATATGCAATGAACTTACTTGATGATCTGATCGAAAGGGCTAAAGCGAACAAACAACGTATCGTATTGCCCGAAGGCACCGAACAGCGGACACTCACAGCAGCCGATCAACTGCTTCGCGACGGTGTGGCAGAGATTATTCTGCTGGGAAACCCTACTGAAATACAGAAAATTGCAAAGGAGTCGGGGCTCCTCCATATCGGGAAAGCCAAAATTGTAGATCCTACAGCACACGATAAAAAAGAGAACTATACCCAACTCCTTGCAGAATTACGTAAAAAGAAAGGGATGACTTATGCACAAGCATCTCAACTGGTAGAGGACCCGCTGTATCTGGGTTGCCTCATGATCAAGGCGGGTGATGCAGACGGCGAGATAGCCGGTGCGAAGAACACCACCGGCGATGTGTTGCGCCCTGCCCTGCAGATTATTAAAACCTCACCCGGTATAAAGGTAGTGTCGGGTGCGTTCATCATGTTTACCCAAACTCCGCAATATGGGGAAAATGGGATACTTCTCTTTGCCGACTGTGCGGTGATGCCCAATCCCACGGCAGAAGAACTGGCCTCTATCGCCGTTGCATCGGCACAAACAATGAAAAGCATGGTAAACGTGGAACCGCGCGTAGCCATGCTTAGCTTCTCCACCAAAGGAAGTGCCGAACACGAGATGGTCGACAAGGTACGCGAAGCAACCCGTATTGCCAAAGAATCTGCTCCTTCATTGCAGATCGACGGGGAACTACAGGCAGATGCTGCCATCGTTCCTTCTGTCGGTGCGGGCAAAGCCCCGGGAAGCACTATCGCAGGAAAAGCCAACGTGCTGGTCTTCCCTACGCTTGAAGTGGGAAATATTGCTTACAAGCTGGTGCAAAGATTGGGCAACGCCGAAGCGGTAGGACCGGTATTGCAAGGTATGGCTGCTCCGGTAAATGACCTTTCGCGGGGTTGTTCAGTAGAAGATATTTACAATATGGTAGCCATTACAGCCAATCAGGCTATCGGACTAAAAAATAAATAGCCACTGGATATGAGTGAAACAATTATAGAACCTATTGAAAATTACGGGCTTACCATATCATCAGAAAGCAAGAAAAAACAGTTGTTTTCGAAGATCGGTGTCGTAGGTGCCGGAAAAGAGGGACGGACGATCATCAATATGGCGGCAACAGCCGGTATGGAGGTGGTTTTTCTGGATGAGTCACAAGAGCGGATCGATTTTGTGATAGGTGAGTTGGAGAAGATTATGGATCAGAAGATCAGCAGTTGGGGATTGACACCCTCCGAAAAGAAGATCATCATGAACCGTATTACCCCTACCCTTGTATATGAAGATTTCGAAGGCTGCGACCTTGTGATCGAATGTACACGATATTCGGAAAGTGGCCGGCGCAGTACACCCTTGCGGAAAAATATCTTCAAAAGACTGGAAGAGATCCTTGATGAAGATGCGATTATTGCCTCCAACGGATCTACGGTGATCATCAGCGAGTTGGCCGCCGACCTCAATCACAAGGAGCGTTGTGTGAGCCTCTATTTTCCCGTGTCGCACCCGGATGCCCGCATCCTGGAGATCGTGAGTGGCATGTATACTTCTGAAGAGGTGTACCATAAGATGGAGGTCTTTGCCAGACTGATCAAATACAAGCCCCACCGCATCAATGAAAGTAATGGAAACGTAAGCCTCCGGATGCTGGTGGTGATGATCAATGAGGCGTGCCAGACATTGCTGGAAAGGGTCAGTTCCATAGAAGACATTGAAGAGACTTTCACCATCATCTACGGACAGCGCTACGGCATTTTCCGCATGGCCGACATTATCGGCATCGAACGCCTTGTCACCCTTATGGAAGCGATGTTCAACGATTTCGGGGCGAAGCATTACAAGCCCAATCCTATTTTATGGAAACTATACCGGTCCAATCAATTGGGAGTACGTACAGGTAAAGGATTCTATATTTACGATAACGACGGAAACCCGGTATCCATCAATAAGAATATTGTTTAATTTTTAAGAGTAAAGAGTAAGGAATAAAGAATAAAGATTTTTAGTACCAATACTTTAGGTGTGGAATTCAATCTTTTTCAATCTCATTCAATTTACTTCAATCTCATTAGTATATCGATTCTTGGTTCATATACAAGTAACAAATAATAAAATGAAAATATTAGTCCTGAACTGCGGAAGTTCATCCATCAAATACAAGCTTTTCGAGATGGAAAGCAAAGAGGTGATAGCCCAGGGAGGCGTCGAAAAAATCGGAATGAAAGGATCTTTCCTTAAGTTCACTCTTCCCGATGGACAAAAGGTAATGCTGGAAGGAGAGATCCTCGAGCACCGTGCCGGTATTGAATATATCCTGGGCGTGCTGCTGAGCGACAAGTATGGATGCATCCAATCATTAGATGAAATAGAGGCGGTAGGCCACCGCGTGGTACATGGCGGCGAACGTTTCAATGAGAGTGTGCTTATTACCGACGAGGTGATCGAGATATTGAACGAATGTATTGAACTGGCTCCCTTACATAATCCGCCCAACTTGAAAGGTATATATGCCATTCAGGAACTGATGCCCGATACCCCGCAGGTGGGAGTCTTTGACACTGCTTTCCATCAGACTATGCCCGATTATGCTTATATGTATGGAATCCCCTATTCATTATATGAAAAATACGCTATACGCCGGTACGGATTCCATGGCACCAGTCACCGCTATGTCTCGGCAAGGGCGTGCGAATTTCTGGGCGTTCCCTACGAAGAACAACGTATCATTACTGCCCATATCGGCAATGGAGGATCCGTTGCCGCTATCAAGAACGGGAAATCGATCGATACCAGCATGGGCATGACTCCCGTGGAAGGTTTAATTATGGGCACCCGGTCAGGCGATGTCGATCCCGGTGTAATCTCCTATATTATGGAGAAAGAACACATGGGAACTACGGGTATCTCTACCCTGCTGAATAAATTCTCAGGGATACTTGGTATTTCGGGGCTATCGTCCGACATGCGGGAGATCAGTGCTGCCATTGAAAATGGAAATGAACGTGCGGTGCTGGCTATGGAGACCTACAATTACCGTATCAAGAAATACATCGGTTCTTATGCCGCGGTGTTGGGAGGAGTGGATATTCTGGTATTTACGGGCGGTGTAGGGGAAAATCAAGCCGTCACCAGAAGGGATGTCTGCCGGAATATGGAATATATGGGAATTGAACTGGATGAAGAACTGAATGACGCAGTCCGGGCCAAGGAGGTAGTGATCAGCAAACCCTCTTCCAGGGTAAAGGTGGTCATCATCCCTACCGATGAAGAGTTGACGATCGCCAACGATACGATAGAGATTTTGCAGAGAGCATAAAGTCCTTCTATTTATATACATAGTTAATTCTCTAATAAAAAAGAACCGAAAAACGGGAAAGACACCATTTCATCCGTTTTTCGGTTCTGAATTTAACCTTTTATCGAAAATGCCTGAGCAAAATCAAAGCATCATGGAACTTCTTGACTTGACTCTATGCTTGTTTCTCGTCAATACATTCTCCAAAAATAGAATCATCTTTCCATACCAGTTTGTACTACGTAATCCTTCATTATGTTCATTCCTAAGGCACAACATTTAACACCTCAGGCGTAATCAAATTAATATGATACAAGTGTGAAAAACCATTTCATCATTATTCTTTCTTTCTACTAGTACCTCTGTACTTTATAATTTGAATAGCGAAAATTATATATATAATTAGAGTGAAATAAAATAGGTAAGATACCCACTTATCGCCTAAGAAACCAAACAAAAAATTAAAATATAAAAGAAGAATGCAAATAAATGAAATCACGAATAATAGCAAAATACTTGTTCTGTTCATAAATTTAGCACATTAAGCTTACAACAATTCCCCAACAAGCCGCAAAACCAACACTCGCTCCCATTGTTACTGGTGCAAATTTTCGCAATATTATTTATTACAATATTATCGCCGATATGCTCTTCTTTAGCAACATCGGTAAAATCTTCAACATTCATATTATCTTTATTACATGAATGCAAAATAACCAGAAACAAAAACAATAGGCCAACGACCTTTCACCTAAACCAGATTGAATTTTGAGTTTTCATAATCTTAATGTTTTAACAGTTTAACATCATTGAAGTTCCAGTATACTTATTCAACATCTTAAAATAAAAATTGTTTATTAGTAATAGAATTTATAATTAACCTAAGTTGCAGGAAAATTGTAATAGGAAGTTAAACATGGATACAAATAGCCCTCTTTTTAGTTAAAACCGAGCTTCACGGCTCTACTGCCACAGCGTATCCTCTGCTGACTTCTCACGGCAAGCTTTACTCCGTGCTTCCGAAAAAAAACGTCCACACGTCCGTGAGACCTCCCGTGGTAAGACTATCAAACTTTCATCCCATATATCTGCATCATTTACTCTGCCACATCCGGGTAACTTTTGGATTTTGTTCTGTTTAGCAAACTCGTCCTGAGGCTTGAGCCTTGTATGATGTTCGTGTTCCTCAGACCGGGATTTTGCCGCCGGCTTCCTTCAGATTCCACCTCACGATGGACACCCTTGCCTTGGGCTAACGGTTGGTCGCTACCTACACCCGTAGTGGACTTGCACCACCAAGTTTTTAATCATGCACGGCGCACATAAAAAAAGCTTCGGAGTTTTCCGAAGCTTTTTTTATGTGCGTTGAGCGCGATTCAAATCCTTATTCTGCTACCACTTCGAAGGGGATATCCACTGAAACCTCTTTGTGAAGTCTTACCACGGCGTTGTAGTTTCCTACCTCTTTCACCTGGTCTTTGATGACGATCAGTTTCCTGTCTACTTCATACCCTTTTTCTTTCAATGCATCGGAAACCTGAATGTTGGTTACCGAACCGAAAATGGTTCCGGTAGAACTGGTCTTTGCTCCAATGGACAAGGTAACACCTTCCAGCTTATCGGCAAGCGCCTGTGCATCCGCTTTTATCTGGGCCAGTTTATGTGCGCGTTGTTTCTGATTCTCAGCCAGCACTTTCTTGGCAGAATCAGTGGCGATAACAGCCTTACCCTGGGGGATAAGGAAATTACGGGCATACCCTTTCTTTACATTCACCACATCATCCTTGTAGCCTAAACTCTGTATATCTTCTTTTAAAATTACTTCCATTTTTCTTCCTCCTTTTTATTTCATTAAATCGGTTACGTATGGAAGCAAAGCTATATGACGAGCTCTCTTCACTGCTTGTGCGATCCGGCGTTGGAACTTCAATGACGTACCGGTAATCCTTCTCGGCAAGATCTTTCCCTGTTCATTCAGGAACTTCTTCAGGAATTCCGGATCCTTATAGTCGATATACTTGATACCGTTCTTTTTGAAACGGCAATATTTTTTCTTCTTCACATCCACCGACAGTGGGGTAAGATATCTGATTTCTGTCTGTTTAGCCATTTCTTAATCCTCCTTTTCGTTAAGTTCTACTTCTGCTTCCACAGCTTCGGTCTTTTCTTTCTTTACCGTTTTTGCAGCATCGCCGGCTGAAGCATGTGCTTCGTGTCTCTTGCCGCCTTTGTTCTTCCTTCTCTTTTCGGCATATTCCAGTGCGAATTTATCCTGTTTTACCGTCAGAAAACGGATCACACGTTCGTCGCGACGGAAATTTACTTCCAACTTGTCGATCACTGTGGGATCAGCGTTGAACTCCAGGAAAGTATAGAATCCTGTCGTTTTCTTGTCGATGGGATACGCTAATTTACGCAGGCCCCAGTCTTCTTCGTTTACAATTTCGGCCCCTTGATCCGTGAGGAGGGTTTTGAATTTTTCAACCGCTTCCTTCATCTGAGCATCAGACAAAACGGGAGTCAAAATGAAAACGGTTTCGTAATTGTTCATACTAATTTAA